>CAJMOB010000004.1:0-158207 GCA_905214925.1 uncultured bacterium
TTCGGAACACGAAAAACTCCACAATGGAAAACAGAGCCTTGCTCTAACAAAAAAACGCACCCTAAGACAAACAGAATCATTTGTCCAAGGGTGCGTCATCTCTTCTACTTTTATCTAATCGATAGCCGAAATGTTATTCTTCACTTCGCACGGTTCCACCTTGATTTTTCACTCAAGCTCCAACAAGCCTTATCCTTTAACGCAGGAATACGATAATAGTTCAATCCTATTACAGCTCCAGAATGGTCTTCACTATTTTCTCTCAGAAAAGAACTTCCAGCTTATGTCCTTTCTCTCTGGCTGATGTTAATAGCTACTCTTTCTTTCATTGCTTTTACATATTCAACTGTAAATTACTATATACCTGTTCTTTTTATTTGTCAACTACTTCTTTTTAGTAAAAATAAAAAATATTTTCTACTAATCTTAATCAATTTTCCGGAACATTGCAAAATCAAGATTACACCAATCTCCTGCACCTGCTACGGTATAGATTCCAATTTCACATGTATTATTCGTAACTTCAATTTCTTCAATAGTAAAAAGATTCCAATTCAAATCACTTGTAGTAATTGTTTTATTTACCTCTTCTCCACCATAATTTTTTGCATAGAGTTGTAGGGTGCTTTGTTCCCCATTAGTCATTGCCCATACACTAAATTGATATTTTCCATTTGGTATTCCAGTCAATGTTTTATATATAGAGCAACTATAATCAGAATCATTCCAAAATGTCAATTTATAATCTCCATCAAACGCATTTCCATATTCTGTCTTTACCGTTCCTAAATAAGAATCATCTTGTAGCCACACATTCCAATCAGTCGGTGTATTGGTTACACTATCTGCTTCAAAACTTTCATTGGTTAGTAAGTTTTTAGTAGGAGCATTTAGAACTTTAATTGAACTAAGAGCATTTCCATTAAAATCAAATAACGTCATGTTATCCCATGTATTACTTGGTTTTACCGTATCATTTTTATATGCAACACCTGCATCAGTAGAATAAGTTCCGCCTTCTACAGGAACCCATTCTGGTTCCCAATAAAAGAATCCCAATCCTTTCCCATTTGGAACATTGAGTATAATGGACTCTAAATCATTGATGAAATCAAACTGTCCTTCTACAGTAGCTGGATACCCTGCAATATTCTCATCTCCACTAATGAACACATTTCCTTCTCCATCTCCGTCCTCTGTCGTCCAAGCGTAGGCAGTTTCTACAATACAAACCTCTTTATCATATGTGTCACTTAAATAATTAAGATTATACTGTAATCCTTCCATTGTCCCATGCCACATTGGATAATAGGATAATCCAATAACATCAAAATCTAAGTTAGGTTCACATTCTAAAAGATTACCAAACCACCATGTGTATAAGGAATTTTGACCACCTTGATCAAGATGTAAAACAATTTTTGTACTGGAAGCAGAAGAATCTCGAACTCCTGCAATTGCATATTTTAAAAGCTCTGCCAAATTAGAAAAGTCATCATTTCCATCTCCTACTTTTCCATCATCGTGCAATATTCCTGTTGATATCTCATTCCCTACTTGCACCATATCTGGAATAATACCTTCGCTTGCAAAATCATTTAAAGTATCTTTCATATAATTATATAATGTTGTTTTTAACTCAGAATACGATAAATTACTCCATGCCTTTGGCTTAATTTGATTTGCTGGATCTGCCCAAAAATCACTTAAATGAAAATCAATTAAAACTTTCATCCCCAATTGCTTTGCTCTTTTTGCTAAAGCTAATGTTGTATTAAAATCGTTATTCCCTCCACCATAAGGATTTCCTTGTTCATCGTAAGGATTCACCCACAACTTTAACCGAACATAGTTTGCACCATTATCATTAAGAATTTTCAAAGCGTCTTTTTCAACACCATTTGCATAGTAATGAGCCCCTAACTCTTCTAACATAGCAAGTGTAGATACATCGACTCCTCTAATAAAATCATCGGTAGATGTGACTTCTGATGCTGCATACACATTTCCTGTGAACAATTGGACACCAAATGCCATAGTTAAAACAAACACAAGTAACTTTTTCATGATAATTGTCTCCTTCTCTTTTATTTCTTAATTTTATAGCTCTTCTTGTCACTATCTACTTATCTTTATTATTTTTATCCTTTTACTCCACCAACAGAAAGTCCATTTTGAATATATTTCTGCAACGCCATAAATACCACCATAATGGGGATGGAAGATAACACAGCTGCTGCAGAGAATAATGTCCAATGGGCTGCAAACTGATTGGTAATAAAGGACTGTAACCCCAATGCCAATGTCATTTTATTCGGATTTTGTAAAAATACAGATGAAATAACATATTCACTATAAGTAGCAATAAAGGAAAATAAGAAAATAACAACTAATTGTGGTAAAGCTAATGGCAAAATAATTTTATAAAATACTGTAAAATTTCCTGCTCCATCCACCATTGCCGCTTCGTCTAATTCTACAGGAATTCCATCCATATAAGATTTTAGTAACCAGATATTAAAGGCACTTCCTCCTGCTAATACTAAAATTAGAGCAAGGCTACTATCCGCTAACCCAAATTTATATACTAAAATGTAGTAACCTGATACCGCCATACTATTTGGAAAAACTTGTAATATCAACAATGTCATTAGTCCATATTTTCTTCCTGTAAAACGAAGCCTCGAAAAAGCATATGCTGCCAATGAAGTTAAAATAAGCTGAATAACTGCCACTAACAAGCACATCTTTAAAGAATTCCATACCCATAATACAAAATCTGTTTCTTTAAATAATTCTACATAATGTTCCAAGCTCAGTTTTTTTGGAAATAACGAAGATAGAAAAAAACTATCACCAGCAGAAAACGACGACATGACAATCCATAACGCTGGAAACATAATAACAACAATCGTGATCCAAATAATAATTCTGCTTATCCAAAGTATGCGAGATTCAGAGGCAGATAATCTCTCCTTTTTATTATGTTTCATATTAATCCCCCTCCTTAAAAGAACCTGACATACGCATATTAATCAGTGTTAATGTCCCTACTATAATAAAAACCAAAACACTAAATGTTGCTGACAAATCATATCGATTTGACCATGTTGTCATCTTATATGTGGTACTGGCTAAAATATCCGTATATCCAGCAAACTGGTTATCCACTCGTGCTGGACCACCTCCTGTAATCATGTAAATATTTCCAAAATTATTAAAATTAGCTGCAAATGTTGAAATCACCAATGGAATGGATAACTTTGTTACTAATGGCAGTGTAATGTTCTTAAAACTCTGAAATTTTGATGCCCCATCAATTTTAGCCGCCTCATAAAACTCTGGCGATATAGCCTGTAATCCACCTAAGCATACATTTAACATATACGGGAATCCCAACCATAAATTTACCATAATAATTCCAACCCTTGCCCAAAATGGATTCGTCATCCACGGAACGTTCCATGCAATTCCAAGTGTAGAAAGCAGATTATTAATCCCTCCATACTGTTCATTTAAAAGTCCTTGCCAAGCCAAAATAGCAATTGTGGCTGGTAATGCCCATGGTACAATTAATAAAGCACGATATATTTTCGACTCCTTCATATGAGGGTTATTTAAAAGAATTGCTAACATAAGTCCTATCGTATAAGCCCCAATTGTACTTAACACCGCAAAACAAATGGTCCATCCAAGTACAGGAAAAAATACCTTTTTAATGCTCCCAGAAAACACTTCTATGTAATTAGAAAATCCAACAAACGAAAAGTTTTCTAAATGATACATATTATAATTTGTAAAAGAAATGATAATGGTATATACAATCGGAAGGAAAGTTACGATAAAAATTGAGATTAATGCAGGAAGTAAATAAGGATATGCTTTTGCATTGTTTTTCTTCTTCATTTTATCACCGCTTTCCAGCATCCATCAATTCACTAGCTTCTTCCAATTGTAATTTTATATTTTCCGCTGCTTCCTTAGGACTTAATTCTCCAATCCACATTGACTTGATATTGTTTGTATGAATATCCCATAGTGATCCCATTTCAGAAACAGTAGGCATTGGTTCTCCGTTATTGATCTGTTCAATAAATTCTTTTGATACTGCATTTTCTTGGATTTTTTCATTTTCCTGTTCAGAAAGTTTTGCAGGAATTCGATCTCCCACTTCATACAAATCAACTGCGCCATTATCGATTAAATACATAATGAAATCCCATGCCATCTCTTGGTTTTTCGATTTTTTACTTACAAAACTTACTTGTGTACCAACCGGTGTTACAAACTCTTCTCCATGAAATGTTGGCATTGTTGTAACAGCAAATGGCGTTCCAGCAGAGCGAAATCCATCCATATCCCATGGTCCTCCAATATAAAAAGCAGTTTCTCCATTTTGAAAATTACTTCTTGCAATATCAGCAGTCACATCAGCAGAAATTAAATGATATTGATTGCATAGATCATTGATAAACTCATAGGCTTGCACTGCACCATCGTTTGCTAAACCGATATCACTCACATCATAAGCACCATCTTCATAGTTAAAAATATATCCTCCACATGCACGAACAAATCCAAGATCATAGTAAATACTTGTTGCATCAAATTGAACACCACCATTTTCTCCTGCAGTTTCAACTAATTCCTCCCATGTATCTGGTACTTTTGACACTTTTTCTGTATTATAAAATAATGATATTGTTTCTACTGCAAGCGGAGCAGCATATCTTTTACCATCCACATAACAAGCTTGAACTCCCGCATCAGAGAAATCATCATCGTCATATAAATCTTCTGGTACTTCCGCTGCCAGTCCTGCATTTACATAGTCCGCCAATTGATCATTTGGAATACCAACAACTGCATCTGGCCCTGATGTACTATTGGTCGCCTGAGCAAATTGCTGAACCGATGGAGATTCATGAATCACTTCAACTTCATATCCTTTTTCATCCCCCCATTTATCCGCATATTTCTGAATCATATCCGTTTCAACTTCCATATTCGTCCAAATTACTAATTTTTTATTATCCCCAGTTTTTCCATTTCCACCACATCCAGTAAACATTGTCGCTGCCATCGCTGAAATTAAAATAAATGATAAAACTTTTTTCCCCATTTTTTTCTCCTTTTCTATTCCATTGATTTACATTTGGTTTAGATGAAGTAACGCTAAATTGGCATTACCTTCCCCATCAAATAAAGCTTGATTCGCCCATGAATTTCCGATTTCCGCCTTATCCTCCATGTACTCACATCCTATCGGCTTTGCCCAAGTACATTCTGGAATAGGCAACCATGCTGGCTCCCAGTAAATAATCCCTTTTCCTCTATGATCCTTTACATTTCTTACCGTTTCACAAAGATCTTTCAAAAAAGTTTCTTGTCCCTCCATCGTGGCAGGATACTTTGTCTGATTTGCCTGTTCTTTAGAAAATACAATGCCACTACATCCAAGAGAATCTGTCGTATAACCAATTGCTGTTTCTACTACCATAACATCTTTTTGAAACGTTTGACTGATATCATTCATGTTATACAATAAGGAATCAAGCCCTCCATTCCAATAAGGATAGTAAGACATACCAATCACATCATATTCTAAATGATAGGGTTCAATATCAGAAAACCATTTTCGATACATCTCATTATCTGTGCCAAAATCCAAATGCAGAATTACTTTTATTTGATCGTTATTCTCTTTAACAGCTCGAATTCCTGCCGATAATAACCTCGCCATTTCTTCTGTATTTTCTATACGCCCTTCTGGCCAAAGTAGTCCATTTGTCACTTCATTCCCTACTTGTACAATACTCGGTTCAACCCCCTCCTTTTTCAATCTTTGTAATGTTTCTGCTGTATAATTGTAAACTGCTGATTGCAGTTCCAATCCTCTTAATTCTTTCCAAGCCTTTGGCTTTATTTGTTTTGCTGGATCCGCCCAAAAATCACTATAATGAATATCCAACATAAACTCTAATCCTTGATTTACTACTCGCTTTGCAAGTTGGATTGTCGTTTCTAAATCATTTGTTCCTCCACCATAGGCTTCCTTCGATTCACTGTATGGATCACACCATAAACGAAGTCGAATCAGATTGACTCCACTCTCTTTTAGTATTTCAAAAATATCTTTTTGCTCTCCATACCAATAATAAACGGCTCCATGCTCTTCTAATTCTTTCAGCATAGAAACGTCCATTCCTTTTATAAACTGCATTTCCTACCTCCCAACACATAATCCAATTTTGCACTTTTTTCTTCTTACTATTATTTTGTTATCCAATACTAATTTTAATAATTTTTTTATCTTAATTATAATAAATTATTTACTAGAATCGTAACACCCTTCTTACTCCTTGTCAATGTTCATTCATCTTTTTTCATATTTTATACAAGTATTTATGCATTTTTTTAGTCATTTTTACTAAAAGCCATGTGAAATACATTTTATGAGTTTCTCATATTCGTAAGCTTCGCCAAATGAAAATACAAGCACTTACCCTTGACTTATGCCTTTCACCCAAGCTGCGCATCGTTTGCGTATAGCACTTTTTTATTTTATAGGATGCATCGCTTTGTGAGAAATTCTATAAGATAAAAAAATGACCTCCAATCACTAGATTTTAATCTAACAATTGAAGGTCGCTTCAAAATATAAACATTCAAAATTTTTTTAGTATAATCATAAGAAAAAGCTCTTACGAAATACTGGTCTACCATTGATATAAACAGTCTTTGTAATATCACGCTTCTTTATCATTCGTTCCTGTAATAAATCAAGGGTACTTTCACACATAATCGGAATATCTATATGAAACGTCGTAAGTGGCGGAGATACATATTGAGCGAGTTTAATATCATTAATACTAAAAACTGCAATATGTTTTGGCACAACAATTCCTTCCTCCTGAAACGCTTGTAATAAACCAACAGAAAGTGTATCCGTTGCTGCACAAATAGCCTGTGGTAACTTATCCTTTCCTTTTTTAATGATTTCCTTTCCTATGCGATACCCTTCTTCTACCGTTAACCTTTTCCCGATATATATATTCTCTTCTCTTAGTACTTGATAATAACTGGCACTTTGACGAAATGACCATTCACGAATATCCATTACACATTCGCCTGTATTAATATCATAATCAGGAGTACCTACAAACGCCATATTTTGATACCCTTTCTCCATAAACATATCCACAATCTGTGTCACCATAGAATCAAGATTTGGTCGTACAGAATCATAAGTGCTTTCATCTGGAGACACATCTACAAAAATGCCTTGTTCTGTAATGGTATGCAGATGTTGGATTTCCTTTTTAGAAAACCATCCTATCCCAATAAATGCTTTTGTATCACTAGGAACTGCATCAATTCCATCTCTTTTATTTATCACTTGTAAATGAACATTTCGCCACTTTGCCTGAGCTACCATTTCCTCCAAAATAGACTTATAATACATGTCTTCTAACTCTTCTTCATTGGCAGCCCAAAATAATAGTGCTACATTATCAATTTTAGGATATACAACTTTCTTTTTATAGCCGACCTCTTCTGCTACCCTAAAAATGGCTTTCCTAGTCTCTTCATTTACCGATAAATTCTTATCATAATTTAAAACCCTAGAAACTGCTGCTGGAGACACTCCTACTTTTTGTGCAATCTCTTTTATTGTCGCCATCTTATCACTCCTCTTTCGCTTTTATATAAATATTTTACTAAATAATTAACTTTATAACAAGATATTTTTTACTTATTTTTATTCTTTCCTCTTCCTATCATTTTCTTTTATTCCCTTACTCATTAATCCTGTGAACTACTTACCACCTATAGAGATAGGAGAATTCTCGGCAATTCTGTTAAAAATTATTCACAATTTTTCTCTTCTCCCTTTCTTATTTTTTTAGAGTATGTTAAAATATTTTATAATAAACAAAAGTCTTTTTACTTATTCTCACAGAACTTTCGATAAGGAGGATTTTTTCTATGAATCTTTTTGACAGCAATTCACTCATTATGAAACTCTTTAATTTATTAGCTGATATTTTATTGCTTCATATTCTTTGGCTCGTCTATAGTCTTCCCATCATTACCATTGGCGCTTCTACAACGGCTCTTTACTATGCAATGATGAAACGAATCCGAACCGATGAAGGCAATATCATTCCGAATTTTCATGGTTCTTTTAAGTCCAATTTTAGACAGGCGACTATTATCTGGATTATTTTAGCAACCTTTTTCATTGTTTTCTTCTTGGATATTCGCTTTTGCCTTGCGCTAAATAATGATTTCAGCAAAATAATGTTATTTGGTTGCTCTTTATTTTTTCTTCCATTTTTACTCATTTGCTTTTATATTTTCCCTGTACAAGCAAAGTTTGAAAATCGGATTTTTGACAACTTTAAAAATGCCTTTTTCATGGCTTTTGTTCACTTTCCATATACGTTGCTTTTGATCTTTTTAACAGCAACCGTTATTCTATTTGCATTTCGTTATCGTTTGCTTATGGGATTTTTTATAATCTGTGGTATGGGATTTTATAGCTATATTACTTCTGGTGTCTATATCCAAGTATTTCGAAAGTATATTCCAAACGAAGCAGAAGAAGACTTAGAAAAAAGTGGACGAACCTTTTATTTCAATCAATAAAGAACCAACCGACTAGGACTTTACTTCATTCCGTACACTACCTTTGTATCAACAAAAAAAGAGAGAACTGCCATAACAAAGATAATACATATAAAATAGAAACTATTTTTATAAAAAATTACTGTATCTTCCTTTTATATAAAATCTTTTTCTATGACAGTTCTCTCTATTCACTTGACATTAAAATCCGTTCTATCTCCTTTTATTGGACATCGTAACTTAACTATCCATTCCTAAAATATCATTGATATTATTCTTATATAAAATAGCTTTCGCACCGTAAATTGCTTGCACGCCACCACTCACTTCTAAAACGTCAATAGCTCCAACTTTCTTCAATGCTTCTTTATCCACTTTGGATACGTCGGTAACATTCACACGCAAACGGGTAATACAAGCATCTACATCTTCAATGTTCTCTTTTCCACCTAATGCTTTAATAATAATGATCGATTCTTCTTTTAGAGAGGACTTTGTTGTCACTTCTGGTTCTTTTTCTTCCTCTTCTTCTCCACGTCCTGGCGTTAAAACGTTGAATTTGGTAATCAAAAAACGAAATAAGAAATAGTACACAAATGCCCAAGCAATCCCGAGTGGAATCTGTAACAACCAATGTGTCTTATCATTTCCTGGTAAAATACCAAATAATAAGAAGTCAATTAATCCACCTGAGAATGTATTACCAATAGAGATATTTAAAATATCTGCTAACATAAATGCAAGGCCATCTAAAATAGAATGTATCACATAAAGCCATGGTGCAACAAATAAAAACATAAACTCTAATGGCTCTGTAATACCAGTAACAAAGCTTGTCAATGCCACACCTAAAAATAATCCTTTGTATTTACTACGACGGATTTTTGGAACACAATGATACATAGCAAGTGCCGCTGCTGGTAATCCAAACATCATCGTAGAAAAACGTCCTGCAAAGAAACGAGTTCCTTCTGTGAACAATCCAACATGGCTTGAATCGGCTAATTGAGCAAAAAAGATATTCTGAGCTCCAACAACTGTAGCTCCATTTACAATTTCAGTTCCACCTAATGCTGTATACCAAAACATTGGATAAATCATATGATGTAAACCTACAGCTCCACATAAGCGCATTAAAAATCCATAAAAAAATGTTCCAATTGGACCTGCTGTGGAAATTATATCTCCTGTACTAACTAATAACTGTTGTACTGGAGGCCAAATTAAATAAAATCCTACACCAATAAAAACAGCAGTAAACGATGTAACAATTGGTACAAAACGAGAACCACCAAAAAATCCTAGAATTTGTGGTAACTGAATATTTTGATATCGGTTATGTAACCATACTGCAATACACCCAACCACGATAGCGCCTACAACGCCTGTATCAATCGTAGTTCCTTCTTCACTAAAAATTCCAATTAATGTGGAAATTGTCATTGTCATAACAAGATAACCAACGACTCCTGCAAGGGCAGCTGTTCCTTTATCTTTCTTCGCCAATCCTACACAAAGCCCAATACAGAGCAACAATGCTAAATTATTGAAAATAGCACTTCCTGCACCATTCATTACTTTAAAAATAGTCTGCAAAATAACATTATCTAAAAATGGATATGTAGCAATTGTCGTAGTATTAGAAAAAGAACCACCAATTCCAAGCAATAAACCAGCTGCTGGCAAAATAGCAATTGGCAACATAAAAGCTTTCCCAATTTTTTGTAATTGTTTAAACATTCACTCTCATCCTCTCTATTTATTTCTTGCACTCTTAACTTTTTACCTTTATTTTTCCTTAGACATTTTCTTCTCTCCAATCATCTTTTCACTTTCTGATTATTCTCTAATAAATTTCTAATGATTTTTTAGCAATCCGTATCTAAAAAATTCAAATTACATAGTTTTGTTTTTTATTTCTTTTCACAAGAAAAAATTACATCTTCTGGAGTAACAACATCTCCTTGTTTCTTTTGGAACTGTAAAATACATTGTTCCTCTGGAGTAGATACTAAAACCATTGTATCGGTATATAGACCTTTTTCTTTTAATATGGATAAATCTACTTTGACAAGCACATCCCCTTTCTTCACACTTTCTCCCTGTTTGACTAGACAATCAAATCCTTCTCCACCTAAATTTACCGTATCAATTCCAATATGAATCAAATATTCAATACCATCTTTATCTGTTATTCCAAAAGCATGTCCTGTTGGAAAAACAGCTGTTAATGTTCCATCACAAGGCGCCTTGAAAGTGCTTTCTTCTGGCACAATGGCAATTCCTCGTCCTGCTAATCCTTGAGAAAATACGGGATCTTGCACCTCGTTTAAATTTTTTACTATTCCTTTCACAACAGCATTTACTTCAACACCTTTTTTCTTCTTAAAAAATTGAAACATAGTTATCTCTCCTCTTCTTCTATAACGGATTAACGAACATCCATCTTTACCCGACTCTAATTGATTATACTTGCTTTCTTTAATAGTTTTCTGAACCTACTATATCTTAATTGATTGGTATTTTCAAGTATTTTTATATTTCTGAAAATACTTTTAATACATCCAGAAAAAACCCCATTTTTTTACCAAAAGAAAAAGAATATTCTTGTTTATCTTGCACAATAAATGAAAGTTTTTTCAACTATAAACATTCTTTTGATTTCTCTTACTTCTAATACAAAAAATATTTTATTCTCTATTTTTATTTTGTTAAGATATTTTTATTGGAATTTATTACTAATTAGTGATATTTTGTTATTATAAACAAAACAAACTACTATTTAGAATAATCAACACGAACATAACGTGCAATAGAACTTATAACAATATTTTAGAAAGAAGGAATCCTATATGATAGAAATTATTGAATTTACAGACCCTGTCTGCACTTGGTGCTGGGGTAGTGAACCCATTCTTCGCAAACTAGAAACCCGTTATTCCAATGATGTAAAAATTGGGTTTATTATGGGTGGACTCGTAAAAGATATGAACGATTTTCAAGATGAATTCAACGGTATCGGTGGGGAGAATGACCTTTCAAAAGTCAATGAGCAAATCGCCTCTCATTGGATTAAGGCATCAGAGCGCCATAAAATGCCAGTGGAAACAAAGGGATTTTCCCTTTTTACAAAAGATCATACTTCCACTTATCCATCAAATATCGCCTATAAAGCAGCACAATTTCAAGGAGAAGAAATTGCCCATCGCTTTTTACGCCGAATTCGAGAAGCTGCTGCTACAGAAGCAAAACAAGTCAATCGACTTGATGTACTAAAGGAACTTGCTTCTTCTGTCGGTCTTGACGAACAGCAATGGCTGATCGATATGGAAAACGGACGAGCCGAAAAAGAATTTGAAAAAGATCTTGCACTCTGTCAACAATTCCAAATCTATGCCTTTCCTTCTTATCTTGTAAAAGATGAAACGGGCAAAGGTATTTTACTTCGTGGATTCCAGTCTTATGAAACATTTCAACAGGCGATTCACCAATTGAGCGATGGTAAAATAAAAGAAACTCCTAGGAATCCACAACAATCACTTGAAGCAAGAGTAAAAGAACTAATTTTAAAATATGAAAGTATCACATTGTTTGAACTAACCTATATTTTAGAATGTTCCGAACAAGAACTATCACCGGCTCTAGAACGTCTCATCTCTGAAAATATAATCAATCAAACAGCCGTTGGAAATGGATATTTTTTAACCATTTCTAAACGATAAGAAATTTTCCATCAATTGTCATAAACTTTAAAATCATAGTTTCTGACCTGTTTTAATGAAAATGAAAAGCCCGCTTTGCGGGCTTTTCCTATTTATATAAGCGTTTCCTTACGCTTTCATTCCTTTATCTTTTCATACTCTTCATCAGAAACAGGTTCACACCATTCATTGGACGTTTCCTCACCCGGAACTTCTATGGCAAGATGAGCAAACCAACTATCATGGGCTGCTCCATGCCAGTGTTTTACTTCCGGTGGAATCACAACCACATCGCCTGGATGAAGTTCTTGTGCTTCCTTTCCATATTCCTGATAATAACCACGTCCTGCAGTACAGAGTAAAATCTGACCACCACCTGATTTCGCATGGTGGATATGCCAATTGTTTCGGCATCCTGGTTCAAATGTCATATTTCCAATTGGCACGCCTTCTGTGGTAAGCATATTCAAATAGCTCTGTCCTATAAAATATTTTCCAAATGCTACATTCTTTTCTCCAACAGGGAAAATACTTACTTCTTCTGGTTTCATTTTAATGCCCTCCTACGACTCACTTTCCGCTAAACACTGGGAATCCACTAAACTCTCCATAATCCTTTAAAGGCTTCATCTGTTTCAATGTTTTCATATCTTCGTCAGAAATCATAAAATCAACCTTGGCATTTTCCCTCATATGGACTGGATTAGCAGTTTTTGGAAGTGGAACTGTATCAAGTTGTAAATCATAACGAATACAAAGCTGTGGAACTGTCACATGATATTTTTCAGCCATTTTTGAAATTTCTGCATTTTTCAAAATTTCTCCGTGAGCCACAGGAGAATACGCTTCCACTAAAATATCTTTTTGACGGCAATATTCCATTAAATCCACAGGCGTATTTCCGATATGAACAAGAAGCTGATTCACCATCGGTGCAACGGTACAAGAAGAAAGAATATTTTCAACATCTTCTTCCTTAAAATTAGAGATACCGATTGCTCTTAACTTCCCAGCTTTATAAGCATCTTCTAACGCCCGCCATGCTTCCTGATTTCCTTTTGCATAATCACCACCTCGAAAATCTGCCCATGGCTGTGGACTGTGGAGCAACATCAGATCAATATAATCAAGCCCTAGCTTTTGCAAAGAACCATCGATTGCCTCGACAGCCTCCTCATATGTTTTTATCTCAGCTGCCAACTTTGTAGTAACAAATAGCTCCTCTCTAGGAACACCACAACTTCGGATTCCTTCACCGACTCCTCGCTCATTTTCATAAGCCTGTGCTGTGTCAATATGTCGATACCCTAGTTTCACTGCTTCACAAACGGCTGTTGCTACCTGATCGTCTGAAATAAACCATGTTCCCAGTCCTAACTTAGGAATTTTCACTCCATTTGAAAGGGTGTATGTTTCTTCTAAAATCATAGGATTCTCGCTCCTTTCTATTTACAATCTATTTATCATTCCTGTATCTGACAGCCAGTCAGAACACTATCCATCTATTTTCTATAAATTTACTCCACTATTTGTAAGCCATTTTCGAATCAATGTCTCAGAATTGCTGACACTGCTACCACGGATTGCCAGCCCTTTCTCAACCTTTGCTCCTGAACAAATACGCCGAATGTCTTCTTCACTCGTTCCTAATCCACTTCCTTCATGGGTGCAAAAAGGTCGAATCGTTTTTCCTGTAAAATCAAAATGTTCTAGAAAGGTAAATACTGCCATCGGCATCGTGCTCCAATAGTTGGGGTACCCCAAATAAATCACATCGTATTCCTTTAGACTTTCTGGATATTGCTTTAACTTAGGTCTAGCATTCCGACGCTGATCTGCCTGAGCCTGTGCAATACATTCATTGTAATCCTTGGAATACTCTTGTAACGGCTCTATTTGAAACCTATCAGCTCCTGTTAACTGTTGGATAATACTAGCAGCTATTTCTGTATTCCCTATTTTTAAATCACGGATAACACCATTTACATAATTCTCATGTCGTCTAGAAAAATAAGCAATTAGTTCTGCCATTTACACCACTCCTTTCTTATGTTCTAGCCTCATTATAATCCCATTTTTATTGACATGGAATCTCCCAAATGTTATTTTGGTATTAACTTAAAGTTTATACTAGAAAGGATGGTGTATTATGTTTAATCCTCAACTCACTGCCTTTGTTTCTGTAGTGGATTGTGGCAGTTTTACAAAAGCAGCAGAAAGTCTATTTATTTCTCCTACGGCTGTGATGAAACAGATCAATGCCCTAGAAAAACATCTTAATCTGAAACTTTTAGAACGAAATTCCCACGGGGTTCGTCCAACACAAGCAGGAGAAATCATTTATAAAGATGCAAAATTTTTATTTGAATATTCGAAACGCTCCATTGAAAATGCAAGAAAGGTTATGGAGAATACAGATTGTACCTTCTGTGTTGGCACTTCCATGCTAAATCCTGCTAAGCCTTTTATGGATTTATGGTATCAGGCTAGTCAGGATTTTCCAAATTATAAGCTCCATCTCGTTCCTTTTGAAGATAACCACGAGGGAATCCTTTCTGAAATTGCACAACTCGGAGAAAAATTTGACTTTCTAGTTGGTGTCTGTGATTCTAAAATGTGGCTCAACAAATGCAATATGCTTTCTCTTGGGCGCTACAAAAAAATGTGCGCCGTATCCAGAGAACACCGCCTTGCCAAAAAAGATCATCTTGAAATATCGGATTTATATGGCGAAACGCTTATGATGGTAGCCAAAGGCGATTCTGGCGTAAATGACTTTATACGAAATGATCTCAACCGCAACCATCCAGCTATCCAGATTGAAGACACCCCACATTTTTATGATATCTCTGTCTTTAACCGCTGTGCAGAAACAAATAATGTGCTGCTTACATTGGAATGTTGGAAAGAGGTACATCCAGCCCTTGTCTCCATTCCAGTGAACTGGGATTACAGCAGTCCTTATGGCTTGTTGTATGCACTTGATCCATCAGAAGATGTACAAAGATTTGTTGAGCGGATACAGGAAATTCAAAGAAAATAATTAGCTTTTAAGACGAATAGACAAACCTACCATAAGAAAAACGTTGTATATTATCATCAGGAAATTCTAAAATTAATTTAATTTTATCCGAAATATCAAAACATAACATTTAAGTATTCTCCTTTTTCTCCTCTTCTCGATATTCTTTTTTATGCAGGATTTTGTTCGGATACTCTACAATCAGATATCCAAAAGAAAGTAGTAGACTTCTCTATTATAGACATATACATTATCATATTATATACTTCCAAAACTAATTCCACCAAACAGAGTGTAACGATAAGAGGCCCCAAACACACTTTCTTCCCTTGTAATTCCACTGACACTCCCCCTTGTATCGTATTGGTAATCTACTATCCAGATCACTTACTATTTTCTGCAGTAGAAATATAAGTATTTTATTTTTCTAATCATATTAGTTCATAATAACTCTTCATTATTTTCTTTTATAAAAGCTAAAAATTTATAAGCACTCTCTAAAGTTTTAACTTTATATTCATTAAATGTAATAGTCTCTTTCCATTCATTTTCTTCTTATGCTATATCAAAAAAACATACCTCTATGCAATTTCTCTCTTTTAACTCAAATACTAGCCTTCTCAGATTCATTGATAGTAATGCAAATTCATATTTCTTTTTTTCTTTTAGTTCAATAATTGCTTCAGTTTTACTTTTCTCTTTGTTAACTTTAAGCTTCAAGTCCTTTTCTATAAACTTCGTGATACTTTTCATAACTCGTTCTGCTGATTTCTTTGATTTCACGTACACATTGCAATCATCTGCATAACGGCGGAACTTAATCCCTCTTCTTTCTAATTCCATATCTAGTTCATGTAACATGATATTATTTAATAGGGGAAATAAGTTCCACCTTGAGGCACTACTTCTACAGTAGCACTTACTATTCCCTTTTCCATCACTCCTCATTTAGATACTTACTTATCCGTCCGATTACTCGTATATCCCTAATTCTTTATAAATCAGCCCAATTAACTTATCTTGGTTGACAGTATCAAAGTACGTTCTAAATCTATATCTACCGCCCATTTATAATCTTTATCCATGTATTCTTTACATTTTAGAATTGCTTGATGTGCATTTCGATTTGGTCTAAATCCATACTATTTTCTAAAAATTTCTTCTCAAAGATTGGGGTTAGTACTTGTAATACTGCATGTTGTATCACTCGATCTACTACAATTGGTATCCCTAATGCTCTTGTTTTCCTATTATCCTTTGGTATTATTGTGCGGTCCTTCCAAAAGGTCATCGACTACCTCCGGTACTATAACCTCTGCTGACTTCTTAACGTTCATCCATACATCGCTGTATGGGTTGTTGCTTCAAAGTTCATTTCCACAACTTATCGCTAAGACCTCCCCAGGCAAGAACGCAATCCTCCTCTCCATCTATCCACCGCATTTACATGAAATGATTTCAAGTAGTTATTGAACTTTAACCCATTAGATTCCACACATGCTTGGGCAAAAAAAGGAGGAGAAACACGTCATCAGTGTTTCTCCTCCTAGTATAATAACGGTGTGGTCATTCAAGACTAATCTAAAACAATGGTTTCCAAATCGTCTGGCACATAAACATTTCCATGGAAATTTTCTTTTGCCTCTTTTGTATAGCGTTCTTTTCTCGTATTCAATGTCTTATCCTCTGTATGGTATAAGACAAGATTTTTCACCATCAATTCACTGGCAAGTCTTCCAGCGTCTAAGGCTGTGCTATGGTGCTTTTCATATGGTTTAAATCGTTCCTTATCTTCATATAGGCAGAATGCCTCTGATAAAAGCCAATCACTCCCCATCACAACGGCATAACACGCAATATTAAATGGCTCATCCCCAAGACAAGTGATTACCTTTCCATTGCCAAGTTCCCCTCGAAATCCAAATTGTTTTGCTTTTGTGGATAAAATATCAAAGAAAAAGAGTTTCATATCCATTTTCTGAATCTCTATTTGCTCTCCATCCCTCACTTCTGTGATCAAAATACGTTGTCCGATATAACGCAATAACTTTGTTGTGAGCATCATCTCACAAAAAGTTTCTAACATCTTTTTTACAACATCATGACAATAAATAGTAAAGATTCCATCATAAGTATTGTTTTCCATCATAGAGGCGATTTTACGAATGACCCAAATGGCACCTAATACATGATCCGTATGCCCATGGGTCACAAACATATCATGCAAATTTCTAATGTCCATATTCGCCTGCTCCATCTGACGTAAAATACCATTGCCACCACCTGCATCCACTAAAAAATAATTTGTATTATATCTAATGGCAAAACACGTATTATAGCAATTTGTTACCATTGCGTTTCCAGTTCCTAGCATCAGTAATTCATACTTTTTTTCTTCTGTCATTTTATCCATTCCATTGTTACTTACACTCTTAATAAGAAGTTTTATCCTTACACATGAAGTAACATTCCTTTCCTTATATTCTATATCCAATATAACATAAGGACTTCTCTTCGTCTATTCGTTCTCTTCTCTTTTTGTAACTAAAACGGTATTACAAATTCCGGCTTCTGGATACTCTGGATTTCCATTGTATACAATAACCGTGAGTTCATGAACCCCTTCTATATCATCTTCCAATGGGAAAATTATTTCCCCACCAAAGCTATCGGTTCGTTCTAGCACTTGTTGTCCATCAAGATAAATCCAAATATGCCCTTTTACGTCTGTGAAATACAGATTTCGTTCTGTATCCCTCTTTCCAAAATCATAGTGGGTTCGATACATCGCATATTTTCCTAGCTTTCCAGATAGTTCTGGTTGTGGTTGGTTTGTAAATATGACAGGTTCAAAACTGTTCATATCATTTCGCTTCGTTTTCATCGTGGCATCTGGCATCTCATCAAATAATTGATAATATAGTCCCCAACCTTCCACTATCTTTTCTTCAATCGGTTTTATATATGGAATTTCTGCCACTGTTTCAATTGAAATTTCCACTTGATCTTCCTGTAATCCATCTGCATGAATACGAACTTTAATCGGCTTTTCTTCTTTATGATTTGGCTTAACTAAAAATTGAGCCAGACCATGAAATGCCTTTCTATATGGTGCTACATCTGGTTCATGGGAATTGGGATCTCCATTTCCAACTCCAACAACGGTTCCATTTTCCACCTCTGCTTGTAATAGATCGCTGGCTGTTGGAACAACAATTCCGCTATTATCCACAACTTTTACATTTAAAATTGCTATTTCATGTCCACCACTCTTTAGGGTTCTTTGCACAGGTTCTATCATTATTCTCTCTTTTTTTCCTGCTGTTTTTTGTACATCTCTTGCTACAACAACTCCCTTTTGTAATCCTTCTGCTCTTAACGTTCCCTCTTCACATAAGAGTTCAAACGCGATTTGGTCATACTTATCTGGCATTCCAGAAAACACCAATTGTTCATTGGAATACACGTTTATTTCTTCACAATTTGTTGTAACCATGACCTTTACTTTTTTTCCTATGCACTCTGGATTTACCCAAGGGGATACTAAGTGGATCATCGGCTCTGTTTTCCAAAATGCCTTATATAAATAGCAAGCATCTTTTTCAAATCCACAGCTATCATACGTTCCAAAAAAAGTGGATACACTCGGCCATTCAAATGGCGTTGGTTCTCCCCGATAGTCAAACCCTGTCCATACAAAACTTCCGGCTACATATGGTCGCTCATTGACATATCGCCAAGTATCTCTTACCTTTGTTCCCCAAAGGGCACATTGGCTATCGTAGTCATCAATAATATTCTCTTCTAATTTTGTTTCATATTCTCCACGCACCATAAAAGCACTGGCAGTTTCAGAACCCAAAAGTGGAATCTTTGGATATTTATTATGAAAATCATCATATCGCTTTGGATTATAGTTGATTCCAACGGCATCAAGAATGGTAGTTGCTCCTTCTTCTTCCATATATCCACCATTAAAGGCACCGAGCACTGGTCTTGTGTCATCCATCTCTTTTATCACCGCTCTTAAATTCCCTGCCATACGATGTCCTTTTCTTGTTCCTTGTAATGGTTCTTCATTAAAAACAGAATACAGCACAACACAAGGATGATTTCTCGCATTTTTTACAATTCCTTTTACTTCTTCAAGAACATCTTTTGCGGAATTAAACGTGCGATTTTCTTCCATGACTAACATACCTTCTCTATCACAGATTTCTAAAATCGCTGGATCGGGATTATGTGCACATCGGTAAGCATTGGCTCCTAACTCTTTTAACTTTTTCACACGAAACTCTTGTAGATTATAAGAAACTGCCACACCAACGCCTGCATGGTCTTGATGATTACAAAAGCCTTTTAACTTAATATTTCTTCCATTTAACCAAAATCCTGTATCTGGCTCTAAGGCAATAGTTCGAAATCCTGTTTGATGTTTTTGATAATCTTGTACTTGACCATCATAGGATACTTCTGATACTACTTCATATAAATAAGGATGTTCGATATCCCAAAGTTTTGGATTGCTCACTGCAATCTGATTAGAAAGACTCGCCTTTTCATAGGCTTTGCTTTGGAGAATATCACGACAAGAACCGATCTCTATTCCATCTTTTGTATAGATCTTGTGAACGATTTGCACATTTTTTTCATATTCAAAACTGTTTTCCACCTCTGTTTGAATCGTAAGTAGCCAATCGTTATCCTTTTTCCTCTCTGGTTTTATAAAAATACCTTGATATCCAATATGAACCGCCGATTTTTTCACAAGCCATACATTTCGATAAATACCAGCCCCCTCATACCACCAACCTTCCCAAGCAGAAGCATTGATCCGAATGGCAATGGTATTTGGTACAACTCCAAAGTTCGCCACGTCCGTTATATCCACACAAAAGCTGTTATATCCAGAATACATTCTCTTTAAAATCATTCCATTTACATAAATTTGTGCATCGGCTGACATTCCTTCAAACTCTAATACAATTTGTTTTTTCTTATCTTCTTCACCCAATCCAAATCTTAGGCGATACCAACCAGTTCCTCTTTCCTTATATCCTTGATTTGGGGATCCAGACTTTATAAAATCTTTTTTTGTCACCCAATCATGAGGTAATTCTACCACTTCCCAATCAGAGTCATCAAAGCTATTCTCTGCTGGGCCTCTCATAGCTCCCCCCTTTGCAAAACCATAAACATCATCATGATTTCTTCCTTCAGGAAGCACAGAAAAATCCTTTTCAATAAATTTCCATCCTCGATTTAAGCAGTATACCCCTGATTGCTTTCCATACTGTTTCATTTCACCTACTCCTTATCTATTCTTTTTTTATAAAACAAAATTCCTTTTGCAACACTATTTCACCGCTCCTGTAATTCCTTCCGCAAAACTCTTTTGTAATACAAAAAATACAATCGCTGTTGGAATAGTCGTAATCAGTACTGCTAACATTAACATTCCATAATCTGTAACATAGCCAGATGTCAGACTGGACAGCATCATTGGCATTGTCTGTGAATTGCCCTTGGTCATAATGACTTTTGGCCACAAATAATTGTTCCAAGCATTCATAAAGGTAATGGTGGTAGCAGCTGCATAGGTGGACTTCATCGTCGGCATGAACATTTTTATAAAGATTTGCCATTCATTTAATCCGTCAATTCTGGCTGCTTCAATAATTTCAAGCGGAAACGATTTTGCACACTGGCGAAACATCATAATTAAAAACGGAGTAGAGATCGATGGCAATAAAAATCCCAATGTTGAGTTTAAAAGATTTGCTTTTGAAAACATTTGGAATAATGGAACCATCAAAGAAACAAATGGCAACATCATTGTCATTAAAATAATTTTAAATAATAGATCTTTCCATTTATCGTGAAAGATTTCAAATGCGTATCCAGCAAGAGAACAAACCAATAAGGAAAGAACTGTTGTTAAAATCGCATACTTAAAGGAGTTTCCAAAAAATCTCCATACATCTTGTGTGGCTGTTAGATTGGCATAGTTCTCTAAAAATTTTGTTCCAAATGTCATCTTGCCCCCAACAATATCCACACTTTCATTTGTTGTAGCAATGATCATCCACACCAGTGGAAAAATAGATAGAACGGAAACTAAAATTAAAAATGTATAAGTAAAAAAATTCTCTCTTTTCTTAATCACGTTTATCCCCCACTTTCATTTGCAATAATGCTAAAACAGCCACCATAATTAAAATGATAAAAGACATGGCTGATGTATATCCAAAGTTTGGAACTCCCTGAAATGCTTTATTATAAATATAATGTGACATGGAAATACTAGCATTGGCAGGTCCACCCATTGTCAAGTTAACGGATTCATCAAAGAGTTGCAACGTTCCATTAGTAGACATAATAACAGTCAATAAAATAGTCGGTTTTAAAAGAGGCACTGTAATTCTAAAAAATGTTTGGAATAAATTCGCACCATCAATTCTAGCTGCCTCATATATGGAATATTCAATATTTTGCAATCCTGCTAAATAAAAGACCATATTATACCCCGTCCATCTCCAAATCAGTGCAATGATAATGACAATTCTAGCACTGGTTGGATGGGATAAGAAATTATATCCATGCTCTAAAATTCCCAGTTTCATTAAAACAGCGTTGATAAAACCATCTGTGGCAAATAGGGAACGGAAGATGATAGCATAGGCTACAAGAGAAGTTGCACAAGGCAAAAAGATTGCCGTTCTAAATAGCCCTTTGAATTTCAAATTCGGTTTATTTAGTACAGAAGCTAATATCATGCCTAAAATTAACATAATTGGCACTTGAATAATTAAATAAAGGAAACAGTTTTTAATGGATTGTCTGAATACTTTATCCTGAAAAATACGCATATAGTTGTGCAGTCCACACCACTGCATATTGATACCTGTACCAGTTTTAAAAGATAACATCAATGCCTGAATGGCAGGGTAAAAACTAAGACAGAGGATCAAAATTACCCCCGGAGCTAAAAATAGCCATCCCATTATATTTTGTTTTTTTCTCAAATTCATCCAAAAACTCCTTTCTCATCGTTTTTGAAAGGAAAAGGGGTCATAGCATATATGCGATAACCCCTATTTCTATCATTAATTTCCCATATTAAATGAAACAGTTTCTTCCGCTGTTTTTAATTCTGAGTCAATATCAGCACCTGCACAAACATTTGTAGCAGCAACAGCAATCGCATCATTGGCTTCTGTGTAATAAATACCAGTATTAAACACCGGTGTCTTTGTTGCAAATTCTGTGATCAATTGGAAGACTGGCTCTCCACCATAAAATTCTTGTGGCTCTGCATAGACCGCACTTTCTCCTGCTGGAGTCCATGTTGCAATGGCACCAGAGCTTGGAAGAATCGTATCGTACAATTCTTTACTTCCTGCAAATGTCTTATTTAAGAAATCAATTGCAAGCTCTGTATTTTTACAATTGCTTGTAATGCCCCATGTGGCTCCACCTTGACTTGCATAATTTGTCGCTGTTGAAATTCCTGGTAAAGCTGGCATATTCGTCACATTCCAAAGTCCAGACTGATCTTTTGCTGTTTCAACACTTGCCATAATCCAGCATCCGTTCATAGCACCGAGTGTCTTTCCACTGGTAAACGTACCGATATACTCATCCCAACTGTTTGTACGTGCCATAACACCTGTATCCACTAACTCTTTATACACTTTGATACTTTCTTTTAAAATTTCATTATCCACAAAATATGGTGTTCCATCTTCTTTCCAAATGCTTCCACCGGCGGATTGTACCATCTGCATCAGAATATCAGCAGAGGCAGCTTGAGAAGAAAATAGAGAATATCCTGTTTTATCCAATACATCTTTTCCAATTTCAATAAAACGATCCCAAGTAATATCTGTTAAATCTTCTATTGTATATCCTGCCTGTTCTAAAATATCAGTTCTATACGCCGCAATTTCTGTTCCATTGTCAAATGGCACTCCATAATTTTTACCATCTGCCACAGAGTTTGCAACTTTTCCTTCTGAAAATTGACTAAAATCAATTCCTGAATTTGTTAAATCTTGAAATAAATCTCCATATGTCATGATGTATTTTTGATATGCAAAATCCTGCATTAATAAAATATCAGGCAACTGGCTATAATCTCCAGATGATAAGATCGTTCCTAACTGAGTTTGCATATCATCCCATGATACCTCTACAATATTTAATTTAAAGTCTGGGTTTTCCTTTTGATAAATTTTTTCTGCCTCTTGCATGGCATAAATATTAAAAGCCTTATCCCACGCCCATACGGTTAATATTTTATCTCCTCCATCAGAAGAACCGCCACTTGAGCTCTTTTCCCCGCTACCATCAGAGCTTTGACCACAAGCCACAAGAGAAATAACCATTGTTATTGTCAATAAAAATGCTATTATTTTCTTTTTCATCTTATTTTCCTCCCTGATAATTTTTGCTAACCATCACAAAACCATTGTTTAATGTGCACATATATGAAATGGTTTTTATCGGATATATGTAAATTATATCAACACTTTCCCATATTTTGTGATCAGATACACTGAAAAAATGTGCATTTTCGATTCTTTTTCACCATCCTCTATATGCACTTATCCTATAATTTTTCAATTTTCCTTCATAATTTTGGGCAGATTTCTTCCATTGGTATGGAGAAATCCCTAATAATTTTTTAAAATTTCGATTAAATGTGGATATATTCTCAAATCCAATTTGATAAGAGATTTCTTTCATGGATTTTTCTGTCCACTTCATCAAATTACAAGCATTTTGTATTCTCACTAAATGAATGAAATCTAACGGCTTCATATTCATATTCATTTCAAACACCTTTCGAAAATGACTTTCACTCATATTGCAGGCTTTTGCTAGATCTGATATATATAATAATTCATGATAGTGATCATTCACATAAGAAATGGCAGGTGTAATTAAACTTGTCTGCCCAAGACTTTCTTTTTCTCCCTCATTCATCCTGAGTATTTCAATAAGAAATGATTTTAACAAACCTTTCACACTTTCTTGATAAAAATATTTTTTCTCCAAACACTCCAATCGAATTTGCTCTAATAATATTTTTAACCTTTGATTTTTCTTTTTTTCAATATAATGTGCCTTTAAAAAAATTCTTCTCTTGATATTGGATATTTCTCCACTCTGTTTTCCATCCATTTCTTGAATCACAGCTTCTACATCAAAATAAAACCATTCCCAATACGCCTTTGTTCCCTTTTTTGAATTTGTTGTATGTAAAAAATAGGGCGGAATCACAACAAGACTCCCCTCTTCAAAAGAATAGGTTTCTTGCCCTAGTATGATCTCTCCTTCTCCACCATAGCAAATCCCCACTTCTAAATAGTTATGAAAATGTAAACAATCAATGTCATTTCCATACTCCCGAATCCACTCTTTTCCAGTTAAAGCTAAGACGACTTCTTTTTCTGATATTTCATAATATCTATATTGTGCTTTTTTCCTTTTTTTCATAACATTCCTATTGCTGATTTCAGCATTTCCTTTCTTCCTATAACCCCTATCTTATTCCCTTAATAAACGATAAAAAATGCAAGGATAACAAAATATCCTTGCACTTATTATACATAAAATTTCAAATGATTATATCCATTTTATTCCATATATTACATTTTTCATATCTTCCTCTGATTCAAACCAAAGTTCAACCTTTTCTAATCGTCCAATTTTCTTCCAATTGTTTTAAGAATTTCTTGTTGGATTGTCGGACTGCTTATAATATGTATAAAATATCTAAAATGGAATAAAAAATAATAAAGTAACAATATGTCGATAAAAATTTTTTTCGTATAGCAAAAAACGAGCTATCACAAGAAGTCTCTTCCTTCTTACGATAGCTCGTTTTCTATCTCTTATATTATTTTTTACTTAAATCGTATCCTATTTTATCAGCCTTTTAATCCACTTTGTGCAATTCCTTCTTCAAATCGAGATTGCATGAACAAATAGACAAGAAACGGTGGTAAAAACGTAATGACCGCACACGCCATAGAAAGACCAACATCGGTATCATATTGTGTCTTTAATGTGGTTAAGGCCACTGGCAGTGTTCGCATCTCTTCCTTTGTTGTGACAATTAAAGGCCATGTAAAACTATTCCAAGCACCAATAAAAGCGAAAATTCCAACGGTTAATAATGCAGATTTAATCAGCGGTAAAATCATTTTCACTAAAATAGCAAGTTCTCTTGCTCCATCCATTCTAGCCGATTCAATGACTTCCATTGGAACTGCCAATATGGCTTGTCTTACAATAAATACTCCAAGTGCTGATGGAAGTGGTAAAATTAAAGCCCAAAAGGTATTAATCATATCCATTCCTCTTACAACCGTATACATTTGGATTAAAATCGCCTCTCCTGGCACAAACATTGTAAGGGTAACTAATACAAAAAGGAATTGACTCCCTTTAAATCGTAATCTTGCAAACGCATATCCTGCTAGACAGCTCGTAATTAAAGTTAAAATTACTCCTGCTACCGATACAAACAAACTGTTCATAAAATAGCGAAAGATTTCTGGTTTGCTAAAAATCGTCTTATAATGTTCGAGTGTTATTTCACTGAGAGAAAAATGAAAATCATACGCATTTAATGTGCTTTTAAATGACATGAAAAACATATAAGCAAACGGCAGGATACAAATTAAAATAATGAGTAATAGTAGAATTACTTCGATTCCATTCCATACTTTCTTCATTGTGCCCTCCTATAATTCCGATGTTTCTTTTTTCATCAATCCTCGCTGTAATAACATAATTCCAACGACAACAAGGAAAAATACATTGGATATTGCCATAGCATATCCTGCTTTTCCACTCTTAAATGTTAAATCATATAAATACATAACGAGGGTAGTTGTAGACATAGAAGGCCCACCACCTGTCATTGTATAAACTAAATCAAAAATTTGCATTCCACTGGCAACGGCAAGAAAGAAATTTAAGATAATGGCTGGCTTTAACATTGGAAGTGTAATTTTCGTAAACAGATAAAATCCATTGGCACCATCCATTTTTGCTGCCTCATAATAATGATCCGAAATGGATAAAACGGAGGATAACATTAAAATCATATAATATCCCATGCTTTTCCAAACCACAATACAAGCAACGGTAATCAGTGCTGTTGTACTACTACCTAACAACATATTTGGCTCTATTCCAAACAGATGGAAAAACTTTTGAACAAGCGCATTATTTCCATTTAAAATAGCTTTCCAAACGGTTCCTACGACAGCACTTGATGATAATACTGGAATAAAAATAGCTGCTTTTGCTAATTTTCCAAGTATTGTATTTCTTCTCTTGGCAATAAGCGTTGCAAAACAAGTAGATAACACGATCTGCGCTGGCACAACGAAAATAATTAAAATCACTGTTGTTTTCACCGCTTGATGAAGTTTTGTATCACCTAGCATTTTTTTATAATTGTAAAGCCCTCCCCATTCTGGAACTCCAATTAAATTATATTTTGTAAAACTATAACGAATTCCAATAAAAAGGGAAACTCCAACAAAAACAAATAAAATAGCTAATATAGGAAAAATATAAGCATATGGTCTAACAGTTCTCCCTATCTTTTGTGCCTTCTGCAATTTTTGCATTTTTTGTTTGTTTTCTATTTTCATGAGTCATACTCTTCCCAATATTCATCTAAGACACCATTTGCATAGTCTGCGGCATCTTTTAACGCCTGTTTTACTTCTTTTTTCCCTTCCATAACTGCTTGAATTTCAGAAGCATAGTTTTCTAAAATTTCACTTCCAGAAGGTCCTACTTGTACACCTCTCCATTTGTCTTTATCTTCAGTTACAATGCGTTCCATTTCTGGTTCTCCTGCATAAGCTTCTGACGCTGTAAGAGGTGCTCCTGGTGCGATTTTATGATATTCTGTCATAAATTCAGATCCACAAATATATTTGATTAACTTCATCGCTAATTCTTTATGTTTACTGCTAGACATAATAGAGAGACAATCAGAAGCTCCAAATGTTCCATATTGTTCTCCTTTTAAAGAAGTAACATATCCCCAATTTAAATCTGGGTAACTCTCAGAAAATTTAGCTTGTTGATTTTGAGTGGAACGTGCTACACCAAAGGCAGCTTTTCCCTGTCCAAAAATAGTGGAAAATGCATCTGTTCCAGCAAGAGATAATACATTTTCTGGCATATAATCTTTTAAAGATTTGAAGAATTCAATTGCCTTTACACCACTTTCATCATCAAAGCGAACACTCTTATAATCATCATTATAAATATCGCCACCTGCTTGCCATAATAAACTATAAATATAAGCATTTAACATATAGAGATTACTCATATCTCCACTGTTTAAACCAACAGCATATCCATATTGATCGATTTTTCCATCACCATCCGTATCTTTTGTGGCTTCTTTTGCAATTCTTGCAAAATCTTCCCATGTTTCAGGAGCTTTTTCTCCGAGATCTTCTAAAATATCTTTATTATAGAATAATACAAATGGAACTCCTGTCATAATTGGCATTCCATAAAGTCCACCCATCATCTCACCTTTATCAAGATAGAGATATTCTTTATAATCATCTTTTGTTAAATAACTGCTTAATTCTTCAATTGCACCAGAGGCTATGTAATTTGCATACATTTCTGCATAAAAATATCCAATATCTGGGCTCTCGCCTCCACTTAATGCAACACTCCATTTTTCTGTGTAAGTATCCCAAGGAATTAATTCAATATCAACCTCACAATTATTTTCTTCTTCAAAATTTTCTAATAGCTTTCCAAAATTTCCTTTTGTGTCACTATCAAGAGGAGGCATCCACATCGTAAGTGTTGTTTTTCCATCTTTACTCGTATCTTTCGCTGCATTTCCACACCCTGCTAATGCCCCAACAGCCATAGTAAGACAAAGAGCGATACTCATTAGTTTTTTTCTCATATTATTTTTCTCCTTCTAAAAATATAGTATGTCTTAACTCAATAAGAACATTGTGTTTCTTTCACACTACATATAACAAAAAATTATTTTAATAAGTCCTTTTCCATCGGATCTTGTCATATCCTACTATTTTTGTCAAGATGTAAATTCAATTTTTTACGAAAAATATATTACAAATTTTATTTTAAACATGGAAATTTTTGTTACCATTTTTTCTTTACATCCGCACAATGCCTTACTTTCAATGCACATCGAAGCTCCACAAAACATCCACAGGCTCGACACATTCCATTCATTATTTTTTCACATTGTCCACAAATACGCAAGCGACGCTCATATTCTGCTTGGGATACCCGAACCTCTTCCTCTAAATTGGCAATATACTGTTCTAAATTAATCCAATACTCTTCTTCATCCCCCTCTCTTAGTAAGCATTTTTTACAAACTCTTAATGTTTCTTTTCTGTTATTCATCGAAAAACGCCTCCCTATTCTACTTCACTCATTGTCTTATCATAACGTACAAAATGTGCTTTTTATTTCATAGGAAATTGGTACTTTCATAAATGAATGCAACAAGGTCTTTCCTATAACATAAAAAAATAGCTCATACTCATTTTATAAGTGCGAGCTATTTTTTGTATTTAGAAACTCTTCATGGTTTCATAGGACTATATTTGATTCTAACGGCAATATTTTGATTATAGTTACCGAAGTTTTTACCAAAAATCGTAACACCACCTATGTTTTTTGCATCTTCACGAACTTGAATTTTAAATCGAATCGAACTTTTGTAATTTAAGGAAAAATGTGTGATATCTACATCAGAAATCTTTAATCCATCAATAAATGTTCCTTCTTTATTGATAACTAACATTTTTAAAAGACCATATTGATTCCAGTTTGGGAACCACCAATCTGGTGTAAAAATACCTCGTACATCTCCATAATCTCCTGGACTCGTCCATGTACCAATTTCTTCGTCATTTAAGTGGAATGTAATATCAGAAGGCCAATCGTTGTTGATTCCTGGTGCTTCACTGCTGATTTCCAAAGAAATGGTAATCTGATCGATTTTTTGTGAGACTGGCAGAAGATTCGGAATAATATATTCCACATATCCTTTTGTAAACCAAATAATCTGTGCATTTACTCGTTCTGGACTAGCAAAATAGCGTGGATCATCCACTTCTCCAATCATCGCATCTCTTGTGGCGATTCCACAAGTTGGAAATACTCGATAATCCGAATAATGCCCAATAGGAACTTCCGTTGTGTAGATCTCTTCTTTTTCTTCTTGATTATCAACCGCTAATTCAAACAAAATTTTATCCACATCTACACGACAAACCTTTTGATTTCCATGTCCTGTATATTCTGGTATAATTTTTACAATACCGCTATCCTCTAACTTTTTAATATGATTTGTTAATGCTCCATTCGTAATTCCAAGGCTAGATGCGATTTCATTCATATTCATTTCTCGATTCTCTAAGAGAAGTTTAATAATATTTACCCTAACTTCTGAACCAAGAGCTTTAAAAATCTTTAGTCCTTCTGCTAGATTCCTAATGTGCAACATACTTCTATCCCCATACCTTTTCTTAAATTTGACTATGAATTTAGTCTATCACAAGTTTCCCCCAGTATGCAATACCTGTTTCGTAAAATCCTGTCACACAAAGGTTCTCTCGATTTCGTTCAAAATCATAACACCGATGCAAAATTCCTTTTTTTAATATTTCATCATCCTTTTTTAAAAAAACTCTTTTGGAATGCACCTGTTCATTTTTCTTTTGTTCAAATGATAAAATCTCCCACTCCCCTTCTGCTTTCTCTACAGAAACGCTCTCATTCACTTCTCCTTTATAAGGCTCAGGACTGAGCAATGGCCAGCCATCCTGAAAGAACATTCTTCGGATCATCATAAAATGGACTTGATAACTATTTCTTTCTTCTTTCTCATCATAGGTTTGATAAATTTTGGCACCATCTCGAATATGATGAACAAAAAAATAATTTTTCGTCACTGGGTCAAAATAAGGAACCCCATGGCCAGGGCCTCGAAAACCTCCCCATCTCCATAAACTCGCCCCTGCAATTTTATCTTCCCATTTTTTCTCCATTTCAAACTGATAACTTCCCGCTAATTTTCTTCCAAAGCTTTCCTCTACTAAGTCCTTCCCTTGTTCATCTACATAAGGCCCTGTCACCACTTGACTTCGCCCAACTCTGATATCATAAGTATCACCAAGCCAGCCATAGGATAAAAATAAATAAAAATATCCTCTCTCTTTTACATAGCAGACAGAAGCTCCTTCTGGGCCATCTAGCTTTTCGTTATTGGGCTTTCTGGCAATACATTTTCCAAGTTCTTTCGGATTTCCACTCTTTGGCATCCCTGTCTTTGCATCTAATTCTTTTATATAAATTCCTCCAAAAAAAGAGCCATAGACAAGCCATGGTACGCCTTTATCCCAAATGATATGGGCATCGATAGCATTTGGCGTGTTTCCACTTAAGTTCCAAGAATCCATTACAACACCTCGGTTTTCAAATGGTCCTTTTGGGTTATCTGCAATTGCAAGCCAAATCTTTGACTCATCACTTCCAAACATTTTGGTCGCAGAATAATACATTCGGTATTCCCCATTTGCATATTCTACATAAGGTGCCCAAAAATTAAATGTTTTTGGATATTCTTTATTATCTCTTGCTTCTTCTATGGCTTCTTTGGATAAAACAGTTCCTTCATATTGAAATTGAACAAGATCTTTGGATACCCGAAGGGGAATCCCTCTTTTTTCACTTAAACCATTCTGTGGCATAAAAACATCGGTACTATAAGAATAATGCATTTTTGTAATCGGATCCCACATCATAGAAGGATCATGGGATCCGAACATTGGATTCCTTCTCACATCGCAATCATTTAATTTCACTTGTAATCCCCTCCACTTCAATTCCACTTATCATTCATCTACGATTCATTCACGTCCCTTGCTTTTCCTACTATCCTCTCACCCACTCGTTTCATTAACCTTTTACCCCTGATACAACCATAGACTCGATAATAAATCTCTGGAAGAAAAAGAACAAAAGAAGTGTTGGAATAATAGAAATAACAGAAGCTGCCATAATTAATGGATAATCGCTTTGAACTGCATAATAGGAGTTAAAAGAGCGAATAACAACTTGTAATGTAAACCATTTTTCATTTTGTATAAAGATGGTTGGCGCTAAATAGTCATTCCAAATTCCCATAAACCATAAAATAATCTGTGTCATCAATGGTCCTTTCATAAGGGGAAGGAAAATACTATAATACATTCTAAAATATCCGCAACCATCAATTTTTGCTGCTTCTGCCAACGCATTTGGAATACTTGTTAAGTTTTGTCTTAAAAAGAAAATAATGCTGACATTTCCAAACAATCCTGGAATAATTAATGGTAATAATCCGTTTGTCCATCCAAGTTTTGTAAACATAACATACTGAGGAATCATAACAACGGCAAATGGAATCATCATCGTAGATAACAACGCCATAAACGCTCCATTTTTCCCACGAAATTGTAATTTGCTAAAAGAAAATGCCGCTAAGGAAGAAGTAAATCCTCCAACTAATAACACTGGAAATGCCACCGTTAACGTATTTCGAATACCTCTTAAAAATTCTCCCTTTTGTAACACTTCTGTATATTTTCCAAATTTCCAAGGATCGGGAATGACAGAAAAATTCGCAGATAAAATCTGATTCTTCGTCATAAAGGAACTCAATACCATATAAATAAGAGGAAAAAGCATACAAATTGCACCAAGTGCCAATAGCAAAAATACAATGCCATCGATGACTTTCACCTTTGTTGATTTTTGTTCTGTCATTTCATATTGTTTTGCCATGCTCTCCCCTCCTTACTCAATTGTCTTAACCCATTTTTCTTGGCATTTAAAGTTAATGGCTGTTACAATGAAAATAAAAATACATAATAAAAATGCAATTGCAGAACCATATCCCATCTGCTGATGTTTAAATGCTTTGTCATATAAATAATAGACTACCGTAGCTGCACTATAATTAATGCCACCATCTGGCACCATAACCTGTACTTCTACAAATACTTGGAATCCACCGATAATTCCCATAACTAATAAGTAAAAAGTAACGGGTGACACAAGCGGAACTGTAATCTTTCGAAATAGTTGCCAACCATTGGCGCCATCAATTCTTGCTGCTTCGTAATAATCTCTTGGAATACTTTGTAATCCAGATAAATAAAGGATAATCGAACTACCAAGTCCTTTCCATACCATAAAAATAATCATGGATACTTTTACCCAAAATTCATCTCCTAACCAGTTTGGACCATGTTGTCCTGTTAACGCTTTAATAATGGTATTCAATAAGCCATAATCATAGTTAAATACCCATGCCCAAAGAATGGATACTGCCACTAAAGAGGATACGACTGGCACATAGTACATGGTTCTTAATACTTTTATCCCTCTTATTTTACGGTTCATACCAACCGCACAAACAAGGGCTAATATCATTCCTGTTGGGATTCCTATCATATAAATAATCGTATTCAAAAGCGCTTTCCAAAACTTCTCATCTTGCAATAAATTTGCATAGTTTCGAAATCCTACAAAGTGTTCCAACATATTATTGGTACCCGTCCATGTTGTCATACTGGCAATAAAGGCATATACGATTGGAAATGCCATAAAGAGACAAAATCCAATAAAAGGTGGCGCCACAAACAGTCGTCCATAGCGTTCTTCTTTTAATGCTGCTGCGCTTAATTTCTTTTTTGATTGTTTCAAAGCCATTTCACACCTCCATATGTAAGAACGGCTGATGTATCAAGTTCATCAGCCATTCTATATGACATAGGATATTATCCTATGCAGAGTTTTCTCCTATTCGGCATCTGCCCAAGCAGTATCTAATGCTTCTTGCATCTTAGGCTGTAATTTCGCTACATAATCATCAACGGATTCTTCACCTTTTTTCACATTTGCAAGACCTTCCCAGAAGATATCAAGCCATTCTGTATTTGGTGTATAAGTTGTTTCCATCATTCTTCCGCTAAATTTATCGGTTCCATTCATATAGTTAAAGAATACATCTACATTAGAAGGATATTTTACTGTTCCATCTTTTACTGCTTCAATAAATTCATTTTCTGCATAACTTTGGATATTTGGAAGCTGAATGGATTCTCCACCAGATACTCCTGATAATTCTTTTTGACCTTCTAAGTCTGTACTTAAGAATGAAATTAATTTTAAGGCTTCTGCTTTATTTTCACTCTTATCAGAAATACAGAAACCAACCGTTCCATTCCATGTACAAGAAACTCCTGTTGATAATGTTGGGAATCCACATAAATCCCATTCATAAGGGAATGTCTCTTTATCCATAAATGCACCAACATCCCAAGTACCGCAAGCATAGAACGCTTCTTGGCCAGCTAACCATCTTTGATATACACCTAAAGAAGCATCTTGTTCTACCGTAGGTGTTACTTTATATTTTAAAGTGAGGTCAACATATTTTTGAAGCGCCTCTTTAAACTCTGGTGTGTCAATTGTAACGGTTTTATAATCATCGCTTAAGAAGCTTGCCCCATTAGACCAAATATATTGGTATAACATAAACGTATCAGCAGCTCCACAACCCCATTGATCGATTTCCCCATCACCATCGGTATCTTTTGTTAACTTCTGACAAACTTCTACGAATTCTTCATATGTATATGGATTTTCTGGATCGGGATACTCTAAACCAGCTTCATCAAATAAGTCTTTATTATAAGCATAGGCAAATGTAGAACCGTCTTTTGGAAGTGCGTATAAATCCCCACTGCCCGTTTGACTTCCATCATAACGATAACTATCCAATACATTTTGATACATATCATCGGTTGAAATATTATTTTCTTCTAATAGTGGTGTTAAATTTGCTACATACCCATTTTTTACATAATCAGCAACTGCATCAGGTCCTACATAAAATACATCGGGCATATCTCCTGATGTCATCATTCCTGTTAACGTTGTGGCGTATTCATCCTGTGTCGTAACCTGAAATTCAATGTTCCCAATCGTGTCTTTATTTGCTTCTTTAAATTCATCGATCATTTTTTGATAGACAGCTTTTTCATGATCTTGCATATAAACAAAAACTTTTAAATTTGCTTTTCCATCTTTTGTCTTACTAGAATTTCCGCTTCCTCCACATCCTGTTAACGCGGTAGAACAAGCCAAGACTCCTGTTAACATCAATGCCATAAATTTGTTTCTGATTCTCATACTCTTCTCCTCCTTGAGTATCATTAATGGTTATTCAGTTAAAAATCTATTATAACATATGTGTTATAATCTCTCTTCGTTTTTAACGATAAGAAGTAAAATTTATTCCTCTCTTTCGTTAACTGACACAGTCTTAAATGTTAGTTCTCCATTTTCCTTCCATTCTACTTTTGCCACCATCGTATGCCGATTTGGATCATACAATGGATCGCCAACGATTTTTTCATATTGCCTTGCATGATAAATACATAAATCGGTAACGCCATCTTCTGCCTTTACAAAAGAATTATGTCCTGGGCCATAAATCCCCTTTTCCTCATCTGTTCTCATAATAGGATATCGATTTTTTTTCCAAACCCTTGGGTCTAATAAATCTTCATTTTCATCGACCGATAACATTCCCATACAATACTCAGCCCCTGTGGCGCTAGCAGAATAGGTAAGATAAATCCGTCCATTATGTTTTATTACAGCAGGCCCTTCATTTACCCAAAAATCAACTCGTTCCCAATCATAATCAGGAGTTGTGAGCAACACTTGAACGGTAGCTAACTTCCAAGGCTTTTCCATTTTTGCAATATAAAGATTCGATATTTTCTTTCCAACTCCTGTTTTCTCTGCCCATACATAATAATAAATTCCTTTATTCTCAAAAACAGTTGCATCTAAAGAAAATTCTTCAAAAGAAAATTCATCCCCATCTGCTCGTTGCATTATGCCAAGCTCTCTCCAAGGATCTTCCATGGGATTATCACCGGTACACTCCAATACATAAGGCCTAATCTTCCAAATATCTGCCTGATCTCCTGCCGCATAGTAAATGTACCATTTTCCTTCTAGGAAATGAATTTCTGGTGCCCAAATATGAATACTTTGAGGGCCACTTTCATGTTTTACCCAAATCGTCTTTTCTTTGGCCGTCTGAATTCCCTTTATTGTATCCGCCTTTCTTAAAATAATTTTGTCATAAGTGGGTACCGATGCAGTGAAATAATAAGTCCCATCTTCGTGACGATACATATAAGGATCGGCTCTTTGTACAATAAAAGGTTTATTATAATCTGTTCTATGAATTTCCATCTCTTTCTTCCCTTCTATTACCGATTACAAAACAAAAGAATACTTCTGTATCTTTTCTGTCTTTCTTGTACTTTCATTATGACACATATGATTTATCTTTTCAAGTAATATTTTATTTTTTGTTAAACTATTATATATTTATTTAAATATTTTGTGCATATTAACGATTCCCTATTTTGCTTCTTATTTTCTATTTATTATCATATTTTTTAGTAATAATGTATATTTATTTTGTATTATCTTCTAATTCATAAATATAATTCTATTCTTTCGATCTATTTCCCTTCTTTTATCGATATTTATATTTTAGATTTATCTAAACTATTATTTTCACATATTTTAATTTTTTTATAAAAAAATAGCGTAGCTACATTTCTACTAGCTACGCCAATTCTTTTATCCTAATAGTTCATATAATTTCACATCATGAGGTGAAATTTTCATTCCCTCTTCTTTCTGTTCTATGTTTACCTTCTGATTCACCCATACGTCCCTAACAATTGTGCCAAATTCCTTTTCTATCTTCTTCCAATCATAAATCGTTTCGTTGTTCGATAAGTTAAATATGGCAACATAACGTTTTCCTGTCTTTTTATGATGGGTAATCCAAATAGCTTCTCCTTCCTCTCGTTTCCACTGTTTCCTTTCAAAGTCATTACTTAGTAAACTCAATACTTCTTCATTGGTCAACAGACTTTTTGTCCAGTCATCCAGCTTCGTAAGTTCCGCTCCAAGCATAATTGGAGAGCCAAAGATACACCAAAGAGTCATCATTGTCTTTTGTTCTTCTTTTGTAAAATTGGTATTCCGCTCTTGTAAAAATCCTTTTCCAACCCTTCCAACAGGAAGCATATCACAATCTGGATAGCATCCCCTTCTTTTATGCATCTGCCAAATTTCACATCGTTCAAACATAACTTTTAACAGTTCCCACTGATCCCAAAAATCATCGGTAATTCTCCACATATTGGCATAGGTCTCATAATGCCATGCCTTTTCAATAATGGCTGGTCCTGGAGATAAGCTGAGTACCATCGGTCTTCCTGCCTTCATAATCGCTTTATGTATCATTTCAATTTCATTTTTTCCTGCATAGGCGTCTTCGTATAACTTCGTATGGGCAATATCATCACATTTAATAAAATCTACACCCCAGCTTGCATAAAGCTCCATTAACGAATCATAATATTCCTGAGCTCCTTCTACACCTTCCTTCACCCCATACATATCAGGATTCCATGGACAGATGCTATAAGGGTCGGCAATCTGATCCGCTGTTTTTGTACTACCTAATATTTTACTATGAGTGTGTGCACTGATTCTTGGAATTCCCCTCATAATGTGAATACCAAATTTAAGACCTTTTTCATGAATATAATCAGCTAATGGACGAAATCCCTTTCCATCAATTGCCGATGGAAACTTCTCCACACATGGTAAAAGACGACCATACTCATCTACTTCTACTTTACTAAAAGGAAGATATTGATACTCCTCTCGCTTTGTTCCAGTCCCATAAGCATACCATTGAATGTCTACTACAATATATTCGTATCCATATGGCTTTAAATAAGTTGCCATATAATCCGCATTCTTCTTTATTTCTTCTTCCGTCACTGTGGTATCATAATAATCATAGCTATTCCACCCCATAGGAGGTGTTGGTGCAAAATCGTCTTTTCTCATATCTATCCTTTCTTTTAAAATCCCAGTTCTTTTATCCAAACCATCATTTCTCCATATCCTCGATTTCCCCAGTAACAATAAGGAATAAATGTCAAATCCACTTCTTCCCATTGATAGGTTCGATCGCTATATAAGGTTTCCTCTTCCCAGTCTTCTATCATCCTCTTTCCTTTGGCATGGAGCATTAACGTACCATTTAATACATCTTCTCGATACTCTTCTTTTAACTCTTCTTTTGTATCGACAAAAAGAGCGGATAAATTTTCTCCATTATCTATCTGTTCTAGACAGTATACAAGAGGTCCTTTTTGTACTGCCACTTTCCCAACATCCGCTCTTACAAGCGGATTGGCTCTCATAAAACGGGCAGGAATATCAAAGACAATCCGAATCTCCTCTTCTTTCCATTGCCCTTCTAATCTTGCATATCCTTTCTCCACTTGGAAGTTCACTTCTTTTCCTTCCATGAAAATCTTCATACCCTTTGCATAGTCAGGAACTCGTATTCCTATCATTCCTTCATAAACTTCTTCTGCCCTTATTTTTACAATCACTTCATTTTCAAATGGATACCTTGTCACTTGCTTTATCGTAAAACCTTCAAACACTGTGACTTTACTTGACACAAAAAGATTAATATAAAGTTCTTTTTCCCCTTTAAAATACAAGTACTCTCCAAGACTTGCTAACGTACGAGCGATGTTTGGTGGACAACAAGCACAGCCAAACCATTTTTGTCGAACAGGTTTGACATGATCCATACTACTATGATCGATACAGTTTTCTGGCCAAACTTCCAAAGGATTGACATAGAAGAAACTCTTTCCATCCATAGCAATACCAGCAAGCACTGTATTATAAAGTGCTTTTTCTACGATATCCATATAATGAGCCTCCCCTGTAATCTGTGCCATTCTTCTTCCAAACAGAGCAAGACCTATGGAAGCACAACTTTCGGAATAATTGGTGGCATTTGGCAGATCATAATCCACAGTAAATCTTTCATAAGGTCCACTGCTTCCAATCCCTCCTGTAATATACATTCTCTTTTCCACTACATTTTTCCATAGACGTTTACAAGCCTCTAATAAATCCGTATCGTTATATTCCTCTGCAATATCCGCCATAGCACAGTACATATACATAGCACGCACACTATGTCCTTCCGCTGTATCCTGCTCTTGAACTGGCTTATGACACTGAGAGTATTCTGGTAAGAAAGTATTGCGATCATGGAAAATATCGATCCATCCCTCTCTTAAATGCTCTTCTACTAAATAATTTGGTTCTGTTCCTCTGCGATCGAGAAAAGCTTTTGCCATATCCATATAACTTCTTTTTCCTGTCACCTCACTTAATTTAATAAGACCAATTTCAATTTCTTGATGTCCTGGAACCGCATTTTTGTACTCTTCTTGTTGAAAAACTTCACAAATATAGTCTGCAAATCGTTCCATAATCTGTACGAATCTCTTCTTCCCTGTTACTTTATAATACGCTACTGCAGCTTCCATCATATGCCCCGCTGTATAAAGTTCATGTCCTTCCCGTAAATTTTTAAATCGATGCTCTGGAGCTAAAATTGTAAAATAAGTATTCAGATATCCATCTTCTTGTTGCGCTTTTGCAATTAATTCAATTGCCTCATCCGCTTCTTTTTCTAATTGTTCATTTTCTTCATAAGATAACGAATAGGCTACTGCCTCTAACCACTTGGCTAAATCCGTATCTTGACACACAAATCCATGAAAGGTTCCTTCTTTTAATCCTGCTGCTACTTTGAAGTTTTCAATGGAATAGCTCGGTTCTGCCCCCTCAATTCGATCATTTAATGCTTCCCATTGATAGGGAATAATCTGTTTTGTCACAAGCTTTGTATACTTATTCCAAAAAGAATCTTCAATTTTTACATTTCTAAGATCGAGTAACTGTTTTTTGCCCATAACATACCTCCAACTTTTCCCATTTGTAGCATTGTACCCTTTTTCCAAACGGAAAAGAGATTCTATGACAATCCCTACAAATAGATCATAATTTTATTGAATTTTTCTTTCATTTTATCCAATACATTTCCATATGTCAATTTATATTTTAAATTTTATTAAAATAATTTATTTTTATCAAAATACGATTTTATACGCCTTTCTTTTATATTATGATGATTGAATTTTTAACTGTAATTGCTATCGTTTTATTAACAGGTGAAGTATAACAACTGAAAAAGGACTCCTGAGTATATTCAAGAATCCTTTTTAAGCTTATTTTTTATTAGTAATGATAATTGAGAGAAAATTCAAGAAAGATTTGATACGGTAAATGTTACTTCTAGTACGTTTTCTTCTTCGTATTGAGATTCTTCAAAAGAGAAAGAATCTTTTTTCTGCAATCCTGTAATCATAGGTTCTGCTTCACTCCACTGATTGTTTTTAAAAAATACCTCTTTTTTTATTCATTCTTTACATTATTTTTTTTATATTTTTACCACAAAAAAGACTATTGTGTTTTTTATCTACAATAGCCTTTTTCTCTTACCCATTTTTAATTTTTCTCTGGAAACAGTAACGTTACTGTTGTTCCAACTCCAATAATACTGTCTAACTTCAAGATAGCGCCTAAATAAGCTGCTCCATGCTTTACGATAGAAAGCCCAAGCCCTGTACCACCAATCTCTTTTGAATGGCTTTTATCTACACGATAAAACCGTTCAAAAATTCGGCTTTGACTAGAAACTGGAATGCCGATTCCTGTATCGGTAACAGAAAGAGCCAATCCTTCTGTCTTTTTCTCAATGGAAATCTTTACACTTCCTTTTTCTTTATTGTACTTAATGGCATTGTCACATAAATTATATAAAATCTCTTCTAACACAGGTCGAACGGTTGTTAATCGCTCATTTTCTCCCGATACTTCAATGAGAACATCTTTTTTATGCGCCATTGATTGCAATCTTAATGCCACTTCATTTGCTAATGCCTTTACACTGACTTCTTCTTTTTCATAAGGCATCATTCCTTCATCCAATTGGGATAATTTAATAATATCATTGACAAGGGAAATAAGCCTTTGCGATTCTCTAAAAATATTTCCTGCAAACTTCGGTACATCTTCTGGCTTTACGATACCATTTTGCATGATTTCTGCAAATCCAGAAATAGAAGTGAGAGGTGTTTTTAACTCATGAGAAACATTAGCAGTGAACTCTCTTCGCAATCGCTCTCCTTGGATTCTCTCTGTAATATCCATAAAGACTAAGACGGCACCTGCCACTTCGCGTTTTTTTCCTTGAAACACAGGATTTGCAATTAATTGATATTGGCTCTCATCCAATTCAATTTCACTTTCTTGATGTCGACCTTCTAACACCTGTTCAATAATCTTTTGAAATTTTTCTGTTCGATTTAAAGTGAGAACACTTTGATGTTTTCCTAACGATTCGATTTCAAATAATCTCTTTGTACTCGAATTACAAGATAAAATTTCCATCTTAGAATCGATAACTAAAAATCCTTCTTCCATATTTTCGGTAATCATCTCAAATTCTTCTTGTTTATTTTTAGCATCTTCTAACTGCTCTTTAATCATCCTCTTTTGGCGATGTATCTTTGTTAACAATGGAGCAATTTCATCATATGCCTCATTATTTTCTGGATGATCTAAATCTAAATTATTCATCGGCTCTGTAATCTTTTTAGCCACTTTTCTTGCTAAAAATGCAGCTAATAAAAACATCAATGCTAAAATATAAAGAACTGGATGAATTAATCCTAATAATAACGTTAATACAGTATCTTGTACTTGTGCCACACGAAGAATTTTCCCATCGGATAAACGCACAGCATAATACATTGTTTTATCAGAAAGTGTATCAGAATATCTCGTATCTTCTCCATAGCCATTTTCTATTGCCAATTGTACTTCTGGACGCTCCACATGATTTTCCATCGTTGAAATTTCTACTTTGGAATCATAGAGCACTGTTCCATCTTTTTCAATGAGAGTTATTCGATTGTCCTCTTCTGGTAATTGTTCTAAATAAGTAATTCCACCGCTCTCCACTGCTTGTGCTACATAACCAGCTTCACTTTTTAATTCCGCTCTTAATTCATCCGTTAAATAACTGTACATAATCCCAAAAATCAACAAAAAACTAGCGGCGAGAATGGAACCTGCAACTAAAATAATGGAACGAAAAATTTTACTTGTCATCTATCCTTTCCTCCAATTTATATCCAACACCTCGAACCGTTTCAATATATTTCCCTGCATCCTTTAATTTTTGTCTCAGTGTTCGAATATGCACATCTACGGTGCGACTTTCTCCATCGAATTCATACCCCCAAATTCGATCGAGTATTTGTGCCCTCGTTAATACAATACCTTTGTTCTCTAATAAAAAATGGAGAAGATCAAATTCTTTTAATGTTAAAACAATTTCTTCTTCTCCAACTTTTACGATATGCTTTTGCGAATCGACGGATAATATTCCAAGTTTTAACACTTTATTCTCTTCTACGACTTCATCATTTCTTCTTAAATGCGCCCGAATTCTTGATAACAGTTCCATCATACGAAATGGCTTTGGAACATAATCATCGGCTCCACTATCAAGCCCTAACACCGTATCAAATTCACTGCCTTTTGCTGTTAACATAATGACAGGGATCTTTTTCCAAAGTGACTTGGAGCGGAGTTTCTTCAAAATAGAAATTCCATCCTCTTCAGGCAACATAATATCAAGTAAAACCAAAGCAGGAATTTTTTCCTCCATCGCTTTCCAAAACTCAGAAGGCTTTGCAAATCCCTCTGCCTCAATGCCTTGACTATTTAATGTATAAATAATTAACTCGCGAATACTATCATCATCATCTACAAAATATATCATCTTTAATTCCTCACTTACTTCTTACGCTCTCCTGTAATGGAATATTCCACCCATTCAGCTATATTAACTGCGTGATCTCCAATGCGTTCAAAATATTTTGCCGCCATTAAAAGATTTAAAGACTCTTTTGCATCAATTTGCTTATCGTAAATCAAATCCATTAATTCTGTTTTTACTTTTTCAAAAAGAGCATCGACTTCATCATCACTCTTTATCACTTTCTTTGCTAAAGAAAGATCATTCTTTACAAAGGCATCAACACTGCCTGTTACCATCTTAACTGTAGCCTTTGCCATATCATCGATATGAATCATACTTTGTGAATAATGTCCAAGCCCCTTGCTTGTTAAATCAGCAATATCCGCTGCCTGATCTCCAATACGTTCCATATCAGAAATCATTTTTAATGCGGAAGAAATATTTCTTAAATCTCTTGCCACTGGTTGCTGTTGTAATAACAGCCTCATACAAAGAGTTTCGATCTCATATTCTTTGGAATCAATTTCTTCTTCTAAATTGGAAACTTTCCCTCTTAAATCAGCAATTGTTTCTTGAATAAGCTCTTCGTCTTCTTCGTTTTGTTCTTTTGAACATTCTAAAAGCACTTGTACGGAAAGAGCAATTGCCTCTTCACAAAGACTTCCCATCTTAATGAGTTCTACATGAAGCTCTTCCATCTGTTCATCAAATCTCGTTCTCATATCAACCAAACCTTCCTGTAATATAATCTTCTGTTCTCTTATCCTTTGGCATGGAGAAGAGGCTTTCCGTTTCCCCATATTCTACCATTTCTCCTAAAAGGAAGAAGGCAGTTTTGTCTGAAATTCTGGCCGCTTGTTGCATATTATGTGTTACCATAATAATCGTATAATCTTTCTTTAACTCCATAGCCAATTCTTCGATTTTATTTGTAGAAATTGGATCTAGCGCTGATGTTGGTTCGTCCATTAATAATACTTCTGGTGATACGGCTAATGCTCTTGCAATACAAAGTCTTTGCTGCTGTCCCCCAGACATTCCCAATGCACTTTTCTTTAAACGATCTTTTACTTCATCCCAAATGGCTGCCGCACGGAGAGAACGCTCTACAATTTCATCTAACTCTACTTTTGAGCGGATCCCTTGTAATCTTGGTCCATAGGCTACATTATCATAAATGCTTTTTGGGAATGGATTTGGTTGCTGAAACACCATTCCGACTTTTTGACGAAGCGTAATGGCATCCATATCTTTAAAGATATCTTGTCCATCTAATAGAATCTGTCCGTTGATTTTTACGCCTTCTTCTAAGTCATTCATTCGATTTAATGTTTTTAAGAATGTGGATTTTCCGCATCCAGATGGTCCAATAAAAGCGGTAATTTCATTTTTATCAATACTCATATTTATGTTTTTTAAGGCTTTAAACTGACCATAATAAAGTTCTAGACCTTTTACATCAAATTTCTTATTTGCCATTTTGATTCAATCTCCATTTATTATTTTTATTATACACTCAATAGTAACCAATCGACAAGGCTTATCCATCCTTTATTTTCCTGTCATATTTTTTTCCACCTTACGGCTTAATAATCTCGCTCCAATACTAAAGGCAAATACTAAAAGTAAAAGAACGGCTGCAGAGAAATTAGCAATCTGTTCTGCATTGGCTTCAATCGCCTCTGTACGGCTTGCCCAAATATGAAGTGCTAACGTCTCTCCTGGACGGAATGGATTTAATGCGGATACTGGAGAAGTAATATGCCATGTACGGCTCCAGTTAATATCCGTGCTCATTCCTGCTGTATAAAGGAGCGCTGCTGCCTCACCAAATACACGCCCTGCTGCTAAAATAATTCCTGTCATAATTCTTGGTAAACAAGCTGGTAATAAAACTTTGCAAATTGTTTGCCAATGAGTTGCACCCATACCAAAACTTCCTTGACGATATCCTTTTGGTAAAGAACGAAGGGCATCTTCTGTTGTTGTAGCAATTAATGGAAGATTTAAAATAGATACGGCTAACGCTCCTGACATTAAGTTCCATCTTGCACCAACTAATACGATAAATATTAAATACCCGAATAAACCAACTACGATGGAAGGAAGGGAAGATAATGTTTCAATACAAATTCTTAAAAACTTTGTAAAACGTCCTTTTTTTGCATATTCTGCCATATAAACACCTGTGGCAATTCCTAAAGGTACGCTAATTAATAACGCTAACACTACAAGATAAATGGTATTAAATAACTGATTCCCAATTCCATCTTTACTAAAAGAAAGAAGTTTTGGTGTAAAATCTTTAAACCCATTTCCGATGACATATCCTGCAAAGGCAATTAACAAAAGAAGAAAAAAGCCTGCAATTACATAAAAAATACCTGTCATCACTTTATCAACTATTTTGGCTCTTTTTGTAATATTCATAGTTTCATTCCTTTCCGCTATCCTCAGCTTTTCTGAGAAGATGCGATTACTTTTTTCTCTACATTTCCTGTATTTTCTTCTTTTGAAGCGCTCATAGCTTTTTTTGATTCGCTTCCTTTACGACTTGCAAGTTCTTTCTTTTCAGAGCGAGCTGAAATATAATGAATCGCAAAAATAAATCCTAAAGAAATTAAGAAGAGTAAAAGTGCCATTGTCCAAAGAGCCATATTATATTCTCCACCTTCCATAGCTCCACCCATATCAGAAGCAATAGAAGCTGTTAAGTTATTTGTTGGAGATAAAATATTTTTTGGGAAAGCTCTTGTTTTACCAATTACCATAGCAACTGCTAATGCCTCACCAAAGGCTCTTGCAAGACCTAATACAATACCTGTTAAAATTCCTGTTTTTGCAGCTGGTAATACAACTTGATATGTTACTTGCCATCTTGTTGCTCCAAGACCATAAGCTGCTTTTCTATAATCTTTTGGTACGCTTCGTAATGCATCAGCTGTTACTGTTGTAATTGTTGGGAATATCATTACTGCTAATACAATTCCCGCAGCTAAAACAGAATATCCATGGGTCAAGTTGAATAAATCACGAATGGCAGGTACTAATACTGTCATACCAACCCAACCATATACAACAGATGGAATTCCTACAAACAATTCCACTGTTGGTTGAAGAATTTTTGTTCCAAGCTTAGGTGCGATCTCGGTCATAAAAATAGCTGCTGCAAAACTAAATGGTGCTGCGATTGCGAGTCCTAAAGCACATGTTACAATCGAACCGAAAATATAAATAGCTGCACCAACTTGTCCTCCACCTGCTGTACTATCTACTGGTGCCCAATCAGAGGAGAAGAAAAATTCCAACGGACTATGACCATAGACTGTAAATGTCCCAACTCCTTTATAGAGAAGGAAACCACCGATGGCTAACGTCAATACAATGACAAATCCTCCACATACTGTAATTAATCCTCGAAAGAAATGTTCTTTGAAAAATAAATTTTTTCTATCCATATCGTTTCCCTATCTTCCTTTTTATCTTTCTACTGTCATTTTTGCTGTTACACCATACCCTTGTTCTTCAATTCGAACTCCGTACTCATCGGATACAATATAGTCAAGATATGCTTTGATGACTCCCTTTGGTTCGCCTTTTGTATACATATACTCATATCCCCATACTGGATAGCTTCCATTATACGTATTTTCTAATGTAGGCTCTACACCATCAATTGCAAGGGCAGAAACTTTATTGTTATGAACGATATAAGGCAACGCCACATAACCAATTGCTCCCTTATTATCAGCAACTGTTTGTAATAATGTACCAGAATCATCGGTTTCTAATGCAGCACCACTCATTTCTTCATTTCCATCTAATGCGTACTCACGAAATACTGCTCTTGTTCCTGATGTTTGTGGACGCGCTATTAAAAGAATTTCTAAATCTGGTCCGCCAACTTCTTTCCAGTTTTTTATTTTTCCTGTAAAAATATCAATTAACTGCTGTTTTGTTAACCCATTTACTTCTTTTGCTAATTCAGGGTTTACAACGGTAGCAATTGTTACGGTACAAACTTTATGTGCTACAAGCTGACTATAATATTTTTCTTCTAACTTATCTTCTGCTGGAACATCCGAGTTTCCAATATCCACAGAACCATCTGCTACTTGTTTTAGTCCTGTTCCAGAACCTCCAGCGTTTAATGTAACAGAAACATCTGGATTCGTTTCTTTAAACTTCTCTGCTGCATCCTTTGCTAATGGAAGAAGAGCGGAGGAACCAGAACCTGTAATAAATCCTGATACTCCAGTTGTTCCATTGCTAGAGCAACCTACGAAACTAAATGCCATGATTCCAACTAGGCACATTGCCATCAGTCTCTTTAATTTTCTCATATGCGTTCTCTCCTGTTGCCTATATTATATTTATAGGGAATTTTTCTTTTACATATTATTTTTTACATTATTAACTATAAAGATCCTATGTTAAATGTAAGATCGGATCTATGTTAAATCTATGTAAAATTCTTCCCATATCCGTTAAGAATTATTAATGATAAGAAAGCTACGAATTATTTCCTATTAACACACAACGATGAGAATTTCGCGAAAAAAAAGAGATAGTATTTGTAAAAACACTATCTCTTTTCCACTTTTATATTTTCATTTAACAAATGTAAAATCTATGTTAAATTACTTGTTATTTCATTTTATCTTATAATGCATTAACAACTTCTTGAATCATCTCTTTTACAGAAGTAAGACCAGCTCCACCAAGGTACCATGTATCTGGTTCTAAGTAAATAATTTCATTATTTTTTCCAGCATTTGTACCTTTTACTAAATCGTTATCTAATGTATCAGATGCTTTTACTTCTCCACCAACAACAGCGGTACGATCGATAACAAATAAGATATCTGGATTTACTTTTGAAATGTATTCAAAACTTGCTTCTTGACCGTGTGTAGATACTTCAATTGTATCATCGGCTGCTTTTACACCAAGAACATCATGTACGATTCCAAAACGGGAACCTTTTCCATAAGCGCTAAGGCTACCATCATTTGTTAAAATTACAAGCGCATTTTTACCACTTTTTTCTGCTTTTTCCTGTCCTTCTTTCACTAATGCTTCGATTTCTTTTAACTTTTCTGTTGCCTCATCTTGTTTTCCAAATAACTCAGCAATCATATTTACATTTCTTTCGAAATCTCCCATATAATTGGTAGCTTCTTGATCAATATAAACAGTTGGAGCAATTTTATTGAGTTCCTCATAGTAATCGCTTTGACGTCCGCTAATAAAGATGACATCTGGTTTAAACTCATAAATTCCCTCGATATCTGGTTGTTTAATTCCACCTGCATTGGTAGCTGTTGCATATTGGTCTAAATAAGAAGTTAAGTTTTCTGTAGGCACTGCTACTTCTGTATCAACATCTAATGCATCAATAATATCTAAAATTCCTAAGTCAAAAACCACCGCTTTCTTTGGATTCATCGGTACTACAGAAGTTCCTTTTGAATGTACAATTGTCATCTCATCTCCATTTACGGTATAGCTATCTTCCACGCTTTGGCTTTCTTCCCCTTTTTCTGTTTTACTTGCGCTAGCAGTAGCATCTGTACCCTCAGCACTTGTTGTCACTTCTGTTTTTGTTGTTGCTTCTGCTCCTGATTTTGTGTTTCCGCAACCTGCTAACATTGAAACTGCTAATGCTGTACATAACACAGCTGGTAAAATTTTTCTCATATCATTTTCCTTCCTTTATGTTGATTTTTATCGTTGTTTCTTTATAAAAAATCTGTCCTTTTATCAGCGTTATTCTATCAATACTTTATTGATAGTAGAAACAGATCTTCTTTCCATCAATTGTTTTTACTGAGATATCCATGCCATAGATTTCTTTTAATACGTTTTCATCAATCACTTCTTCTGTATCCCCTTGACAGATCACTTGTCCATTTTTCATAGCTACAATATGATCCGCATAACAAGAAACAAAATTAATATCATGGATAACGACCATAATGGTCTTTCCTTTTTCTTTAATCAAACGCTTTAATACTTTCATAATCTGTACGGAATGTCGCATATCTAAGTTGTTTAACGGTTCATCCAAAAAGATATATTCTGTATCCTGTGCGATGACCATCGCAATAAATGCCATCTGTCTTTGTCCACCACTTAATTCATCTAAATAGCGGTCTTCCAACTCTTTTAATTCCATATAGTCAATGGCTTCTTCTACTTTTTTCTCGTCTTCCTTTGTCAATTTTCCTTTTGAATAAGGAAATCTTCCAAATTCCACAAGTTCTTTGACTGTCAGACGAATATTTAAATGATTGGTCTGTTTTAATATGGAAAGTTTTTTAGCAAGCACTTGTGTCTTCCAATTTTTTAACTCAACTTCATCAATATAAACTTCTCCTAAATCTTTTGAAAGCGTTCGACTGATAATAGAAAGCACTGTACTTTTTCCTGCTCCGTTACTCCCAACAAAAGCAATAATCTTTTCTTTTGGCAGTTGTATTGTGACATTATCAACAACCTTTTTTTCTCCATAACTTTTTTGAATTCCTTTTGTTGCAATCATCGTTTCGCCTCCTTAACCATTAAGTAAATAAAGTAAATTCCACCGACAAAGTTTACAATAACGCTAATCGTCGTATTAAATTCAAATACTCGTTCTACTACCATCTGTCCAAAAATCAATGCAAAAGCTCCTAAGAAAAAAGCTCCTAAAATTCTTGTACTATGGTGATATGTCATAAGCATTTCTCGTGACAAACTTGCAACTAAAATTCCTAAAAACGTAATAGGACCTGTTAATGCTGTGGATACCGCCACAAGAACTGCTGTATTCATCAAATTTTTAAATAACATTCTTCGATAAGGAATTCCTAAACTAATGGCATGATCTTGTCCTAATGCCATCGCATCTAGCGTTCTACAATCACGCCAAGTTAAAATCATACTTCCTAATACGATGAGAATACTGATTCCAAATAAATCTTCATTAATCTTATCAAAGCCTGCAAACATCTTTCCTTGCAAAATCAAAAACTCATTTGGGTCTAATAGTACTTGCATAAACGTTGCTAATCCATTAAACAACCCACCAACAATCATTCCAGCAAGAACTAAAAAGTAAACACTTTTCCCTTCTTTCCAAAATAAAAGAGCAAAGAGCAGAAAAGAAAAAACAAGCATCGCCCCAATGGAAAGAAAATAGCTGCTCATTCCTGTCATCATTGTTAATTGTTTTGATCCAAAGAAAAATACAATGACGGTCTGGATAAATAAGTATAGGGAATCCAATCCCATAACACTTGGCGTTAAAATTTTATTATTGGTCACTGTCTGAAACGTCACAGAAGAATAACCAATACAATAACTCGTAAGCAACATAGCTCCTATTTTCTTTAATCTTCTTGGTAGAAAAAATCCCATATTATCTTGATTCAGACCCCAACCAAGAAAAATAAGTATGGCAACAGCTGTGAGAAGTGCTAAAATCCCAATCATTTTTTTTGAAGAAATACGTTTCTTTGTCATCTCCATTACGCACCTCCCTTTCTATTTTTCCAAAATAATAATATGGTAAATAAAAAGCTTCCAATTACGCTGACCACAACACTAATATTCATCTCATATGGCGCAATAATGATTCTTCCAAAAATATCACAAGCCATAACAAAAATAGCACCTAATAAAGCGGTTTCAAATAAGGTTCCTTTTAAGTTATCTCCATGATAAAGAGATACTAAGTTAGGCACGATTAACCCAATAAAAGGAATACTTCCAACGGTTACGACAACAAGAGAGGTTGTAAATGCCACAACAACTAATCCAATCATGACAACTCTCTTATGGTTTAATCCAAGACTTGTGGAAAAGGACTCTCCCATTCCTGCAATTGTAAATTTACTAGCGTAAAAGTAAACAAGAATCAAACATGGAATCCCAAGATATAACATCTCGTACCTTCCTTTAATAACAAGTGAAAAATTCCCTTGCAACCAAGAGGAAATATTTTGAACAATATCGTATTGATACGCAAAAAAAGTCGTAATGGAACTTACCACATTTCCCATCATCATACCAATTAATGGAACGATAAACGCATTTTTTACTTGCAAGCCATTTAATAAAACCATAAATAAAATCGTTCCTACAAAAGCAACTCCAAAAGCTAAAATAACTTTCATCATTGTTGCTTGGCTTCCTGCAAATAAAATGGAAATTGCTACACCCATACGGCACCATTCCATCGTACCTGCTGTCGATGGAGAGACAAATCGATTGTTTGTAATGGTTTGCATAATCAAGCCTGCTAAACTTAGAAGAGCTCCAGTAATAATAATGCTAAATGTTCTTGGCAAGCGACTAATATTGACAAGGAAATACTCTTTTCCATTTCCTCTTAACAAATCCATTAGATGAAACTCTTCTGCCCCTATGCTAATAGACACAATTGACAATATGAGTAAAGCCACAATCAAAATGCTATAGGTAAGCACACGACTCTTTTTTCCATTTTTCTTAACTGTGCTTACTTCTGTTCTTTCCATAGCGAAATCCTTTCTTTTATCTTCTTGGAAAATCCCTCAACTTATATGGAATATTTTCAAAAAGTTAGTCTAAGCTAATCATTTAAGAAAAAAAATATAAAATCTGTTTACTGATTTCTTATATATTTTTTCCTCTTTATCCCAATTATTTTTCTATTTTCCAATTTATTTTTCTTTATTTTATCATTTGGTTAGTTTACACTAACAGCAACATGTGTTAAATTATATAGGAGCTATTCTTATTTTGTCAAGTCTTTTTTTATTTTCCAAAATAAGGTATTGATAAACTATCTCCTGATTATTTTTATTATTTATCATGCACAACAAATACAAAAATTTATGAAAGAAAGGACCTATTATGTGGATCTTATTTGCAATTGCTTCCTCTATTTTTGCAGGATTAACGGCAATCTTATCAAAAATCGGAATTGAATCCGTAAACTCTCATTTGGCAACTGCCATTCGAACAACTGTTGTTTTATTCTTTTCTTGGCTTCTCGTTTTTATCAGTGGACATCAAACGGAAATTACTTCCATCACGTTTTACACGCTTTGTTTCCTCATTCTATCAGGAGTGAGCACTGGAATCTCATGGCTTTTTTATTTTCGCGCCATGCAACTTGGAGAGGTAAATAAAGTATCTGCCATTGATAAAACAAGTACCATCCTGACCATTCTCTTAGCCTTTTTCTTTTTAAAAGAACCAATTTCACTTAAAAGCCTTGGTGGAATTTTATTCATCGCTTTTGGTACATGGCTTATGACAGGACTCCGCTCCCTAGCAGAGTTAAAATCTCATAATACTACGGATTATCGTTGGCTTTTTTATGGATTTGGATCTGCCTTTTTTGCTAGCTTAACTGCCATATTCGGAAAAATTGGAATTGAAAATGTAAACTCCCAGTTAGGAACTGCTATACGAACCATTTTTGTTCTTATTTGCGCTTGGGGACTTGTTTTCATTCAAGGAAAACAAAAAGAATTAAAACAGATTTCAAGGAAAAATTGGCTGTATTTATTGTTATCAGGAATTGCAACAGGAGCTTCTTGGATTTGCTATTACCGTGCTTTGCAAGATGGTAATGCAAGTGTTGTCGTACCAATTGATAAACTGAGCATATTGGTAACGGTTATTTTCTCCTACTTTGTATTAAAAGAAACAATTTCCAATCGAACAAAACTTGGTGTTTCCTTTTTACTCATTGGAACTTTATTATTAATTTAATAAAACAGTCTATTATTACTAGAACAGGACAAAGTATGCATTGCACACTCTTCGCGACTTTAAGTTACTTCTAGCAATGCACACTTTGCGGCGCGCGAGCAGTTTGCGAAGCAAAATTATCTTCTTTGCGAGCTGCGCATCGCTTACACGTAGTGCTTTTTTATGTTATAGGATGTCTTGCCTTGCGAGGAATTTCCTATAACATAAAAAAAGCTCCATCTCATGAAACATGAAACGGAGCTTTTTTCGTAGTATAATAGTAGTGTAATAGTAGTTTATAAGGAAATATAAAGTTAGTTTAAACTAACTTAATGTAATTCATATTATAACATCTAATTTTAGTTTGTCAAGATTTTTTTAATAAAATCTTATCCTATTTTTTCTTCTACTTAATTTTATAAAGACACTTTTATAATCTCTTTATAACGATCCATAAGTTCTGTCAAAAAGAATGGATTTGTTTTCTCATCGGAACAAACAGATATAATAATTTTCGTAATCCCATTATCCTGTCTTTTTATCTGTACCTTCTCCACTTGAAACCCATTTTCATGGAAACCCGATTGTAAAATAGCGGATACATTAATCTCTGATTCCACTTGCTCTATGTATTCAATCTCGATGTCCCTTTCTACTTCTACATTATCTGTGACATTATTTTTTCTTCCAAGAAATAACTCAGAAAATATAACCATAACTGTCGTTAATATTCCTATCAAGTAGAGTCCTGCTCCCATTGCCATTCCGACACCAACCGTTGCCCAAATTCCTGCTGATGTTGTTAACCCAATGATATTATTATTTTTTGATAAAATCATTCCAGAACCTAAAAATCCTATGGCTGTTACAATTCCAGCCGCCACACGAGAGGGATCTAACTTTATATATTCTCCTAATACATCATCAAACCCATATTTTGAAAGAACAATCATAAGTGCAGCCGTAATTGCCACAATCACATGGGTCTTTGGTCCTGCCATCTTTCTCTTTGTTTGTCTTTCTAATCCAATCACATATCCACAAATTCCTGCCAACAAAATTCTACCAACATACCCTAACTGCAATACAATATATTGTACGAATGCTTCTTCCATATTTGCACTCCCTTCTACCATTTTTATCTTTTCTTTAGACAGATAGGGCTGCCTATAAAATTTCTTTTATAAACTCAGCCCTATCTATTTCCTTTTATTCTTTTTCTTTTGCGTACACGAATGCCATATATTCTTCTATTTTTTATTCACCATTTTTTCCAGTCTTCTTTGCTTCCATCTTTGAATGGCTCTCATACCATTTCCTTGTCCAAAGTAAAGGGCAATGGATGATAAAATCATTAAAACAACCGTATAAACAAAGCTCATAGCCTTTGCATCAATGGCTGCTGATTCATCAGATGCTGACTTAATGACAATACCAAGAGGTTGTAACAATGGATGATATAGGAATGCTGACATATCATAATCAGACAGTAACCCATTAAAATTTAAAATGACAACAGACATAACGGCTGGGAAAATGACAGGAATAATAACTTTTCTCATGGTATAAAAGGTACTAGCTCCCATACATTTTGCTGCCTCTTCTAAATCATCATCGATAGAGAAAAATGCTGCTTTTATCATACGATAAGAAAATGGTAATTTAATTACAACATATCCAATCAATAAAATAACGGTCGTACCAACTAATACATAGTTAAAGATCAATGGATTTTTATCTCCATAAGCAATTGTAAGTCCTAGAGCAATTAACGTACTTGGTAACAGCCATGGAATCAAAACACCATATTCATACAAGATATTAAATTTATTTTTGGACTTTTGTACAAATCTCACGCAAATAATAGAGATAATTGCTGCGAAACTAGCCGCTAGTAAAGAATAACCAATACTTACTAAATATGGTTTCAACGCATCGATTGATGTGAATAACTTCTTATAATTTTCTAACGTAAACGAATCGAAACGAATGTCCCCTGTTTTAATGGTTAAAGAATCACAGAATGAATACATAACAATTAAAACAATTGGTACTGTGTAAATAGCAAACATAAGATAGGCTATCACATGAGCAATTATATTTAAAACTGGATTTACGATTTTTTGTTTCGTCAACTTTGCTTTTGTTTTGGAAACGGAAATATAATTGCCCCCCTTTTCTATTTTGCTAAAAATAGATAATAATATAATCGTTGCTATTCCTAAAATAACTGCCAAAAATGCCGCAACTTCCCTTGAATACGTGGATTTGGAAAATGTAATAATCATTGGATTAATGGTTTGAAACTTCTCTCCACCAACAATTAAAGGCGCTGACATGGCACTAAGACCTGTTAAAAATGTTAAAATTGTAATAGCAAAAAAAGTTGGTTTCAATACTGGTAATACGATCTGAAAGAAAATTCGACTTCCAGTTGCTCCCATATTCTTTGCTGCTTCAATGGTATGATAATCCAACCCATGAATCGCATTCTTTAAAAACATCATATGATTTTGGGTACAAGAAAATGTCATAACGAATACAACTGCCCCATATCCGACAAACCATTTCGGATTCATGTCTGGGAATAGTTGTAATAATAATTTTGTCAATAACCCTTTTTCTCCATAGACATATTTATATCCAGCAACTAATACAACTCCTCCATAGATTAAAGAACTCATATAGGCAAGACGCAATATTTTAGCACCTTTAATCTCCCAATATTCTGTAAAAAGAACGCTTAAAGTCCCAACAACATTTACAGTAACCACAAGAGTAAAGGCTAATAGAAAACTATTCTTTAAACTCTGAATGGCTCTTTTGGAAGAAAATACTTTATGAAAAACTTCTGTTGAAAATTGTCCATCGTGGAAAAATACATTCACTAATAAATGAAAAGCTGGATAGACAATGAATGCAATTAAAGCCCATGCAATTATAATTTTTAAAATCAAATTAGGCAGATTTACCTTTTTCTTTGTAGCCATCCTAATTGCACCTCCTACTAAAATTGCATAATATCGTCTGGTTTCAAGTAAAGATCGATCATTTCCCCTGTTTCGTATAAGGAACTTCCGTTATTTAATCGGATCACTCTTATGATTTCATTTCCTATTTGAATCCGATATTTTGTAAGTAATCCATTATAATCATAATCTAACACTTTTCCTTGTAACTTTACATAGTCTTCATTTGGAGTGAAATGAATGAGCTCTAGCCTTATATAAGCCGTTTTTCCTAGATCAAATTTCTGCTTTGATTGTCGATTCACTTCGAAAAGAATTTCTTTTCCAAGTTTATTAATATCCCCAATAAAGTCGCAAACAAATTCGGATTTTGAATGATTATAAATTTCTTGTGGTGTCCCTACTTGTTCCACATATCCATTATTAAAAACGGCAATTTTATCCGATAACATCAATGCTTCTTCTTGATCATGTGTCACATATAATGTAGTGATTCCAAGATTCTTTTGTAATTTCTTTAACTCACTGCGTAAACCAATTCTAAGTTTTGCATCTAAGTTGGATAATGGCTCATCTAAACAAAGAATTTTTGGTTCTAATACAATCGCTCTTGCTAAGGCAACTCTTTGTTGTTGTCCCCCTGATAAGTCAGATACATTTCTTGTTAACTGCTCATCTTTAATCTCAATCACTTTAGCTACTTCTCTTACTCTTTTATCAATTTCTTTTTGTGGCATTTTTTTCACTTTTAAACCAAATGCCAAGTTTTCATAGACGGTCATCGTTGGAAATAGGGCATAGCTTTGAAACACCATACCAATTCCTCTTTTTTCCACAGGAACTTCTAAAATATTTTTACCATCCACAAGAATTTCCCCACTGGTTGGATTTAAAAATCCAACCAGTGACCGAAGGGTTGTCGTTTTTCCACAACCAGATGGCCCTAAGAAAGTAAAAAATTCTCCATCTTCTATTTTTAAATTGAGATTTTCAATTGCTGTATAATCGCCATATTTTATCTCAATATTTTTAAATTCAATCATTTGATTACCTCTTTTGCTTATTGAATAAATTCTAGTTCCACTTTTTCTACCCATTGATCAAGATGTTCAGCAACAAAAGCCCAATCAATATCCTGCTGATGAACACCTTCTAAAAATACTTTTACATTTTCAGGGGCATTATTAAGAGCTTCTTCTTGACATGGAATGGTTCCAAACTCATTCATCCAAGCTTCTTGTACTTTGGAAGAACCAAACCAATTGGCAAACTCAATGGCTTTTTCTGTCTTATCGCTTCCTTTTAAAATTGCAACTTGTTCTGTCACATAAGGAACTCCCACTTCTGGTGACATCACTTGGAATTTATAATCTCTTTCTGCCTCATTTTGAAGTACACCACTTCCCCACATTTCACAGATAGGACGGCTTCCATCAATAACTGCTCCTACATAATCTTCTCCTTCTGATTCCATATGACCATTTTGAATCCAGTTCTTTACAAAATTCCATCCTTCCTCAGAAATTTCTAATTCACCGTTTGGATCTTGATAGCGAACGAGTAAACTTGCCAAAATTGTCTTTCCAGTTCCACCACCGAAGTTAAGGATAGTATATTTATCCTTCCATTCTTCGTTCACTAAATCTGTATAATCTTTTGGTGGATTTTGTAAATCAGCACTCATAATGTTCACAAGAGGTTGAATCACAATTGGATAATAATATCCATCTTTATCCCCTAAAGACAAATCCACTTCTTTTGCCCATTCTGGTTCCCACTTCTCCAATGTATCCTCTGCTTTTAATTTCTCATATTCCACATTATTGAGCCCAAATACAAGATCCGCTTGCACATTATTTTTCTCAGATACAATTCTGTTTCCTAAATCCCCACCTTGAATCTGAACAACTTCCACAGAAAATCCCGCTTCTTTTGCTTGTTCTTTTAGCCAAGCATCTCTGCCATTAGAACCAGAATTGGTATAAATAACAAGAGAATCGTCTTTGCTTCCTCCCTTACTTCCACAGGCCACAAAAGAAACTGCCATAACTGCTGCTAAACATACGGATAATACCTTTTTTACTCTCATAACTTCTTCTCCTCTTACATTCATTCTTATTTTTTGTTAATATAATTTCTTAATAAAGCTGGCCAGTCTGTTTGAATGATTTCAAATCCTAAGTCTATTAATTTCCCCCAGTTTTCATCAAACCCGTTGGCAATTGCATTATTATCGTCCAATCCACCTGATAAAATTGTTTCATCATTTAATGTAATCGCATTGACCCAAGGCACAATTCCTTGTTCCTTTAATTCTTCTATAAACTCTTTTTGTGCCAATGGACTTGCCACATCGTCAAAAATTAACTCTGCTGCTGCTACATTAATGTCATATTGTTTTACCAATTCCCATTCTTCCATTGTTTTTACAATCGGCATATACATAAGCCCCGTTTTACTGTCTTCTAATTCTTTTAACAATCTCTCATGCACGCCTGACTTTAATAAAATTTGATGATCCATATTTTTTGATTTTAAATAGGCGATAATTTTTTCCCAATAAAACCAAGAACGATCGATATTAATAAAACATTTATCTCGAAACTTCTCTAGTACATAATCCAATCGTTCTACTCTTTGCCCTACATAGTTTTGCATGACATTTAATGTTTTCATAGATTCTACTTCTCTAGCAGTCATATCTCGAATATCTCTTTGTACGCCCAGTTCTACTTTTTCTTCCCCATTATGAAAAGCAAAGAAGACTCCATCAATGGTCATAGAAACGTCTACTTCAATCATATCAGCACCATGTAATAACGCATTTTGATAAGCAAGACATGTATTTTGAATGACATTACCCCCACAAGTTCCTCGGTGAGCTGCCACTAGAACTTTTTTCTTATCCAATTCTTTTATCATTGATTCATTTCTTGTGTACATGAAATTCTTCCTTTCTGTTGCTCGTTTTTTCTTGCTTTCTTTTTCTTAAGTTTATCCCGTTTTTTGGAACGTGTCAATTAAAATGATCGTAAAATGTTTGTAAAACAAGTTTTTTGTATATTTTATATGATTTTTAGGCTTTATTTTTATACACAATTACTATATAATTTCATTATTATAAATGGTACGTTTCATTTACTTTTGCTTAATCTATTTTCCCCTACTAAAAGAGGCTGTCATACAACATCTGTATGACAGCCTCTTCTTCCCTATTTATTCTTTCTTCTTTATCCGTTTTCCAAAACGCAAATAATTCTATCTTGACTAAAATTTATAAAACTAGTCTATTCCTCATTCAATATTCGTTCTAACTCTTTTATCGCTTGTTTGTAGCTCTGAAATTGAATTCCAAAAAAGCCTAGCTCTTGTGCTTTTTTAATATTTTCTAACCGATCATCCAAAAATACACTTTCTCTTGGCTCTATTGAATACTTCCTGCACAGTTCTTCATAAATTTCTCTCTCTGGCTTTATCCACTTACATTGGAAAGAAAACACAGCACCATCCACATAAGGTAGAAATTCCATCTTTTCTTTTGTCTGTTCATATGTAACTTCAGCATAATTGGATAAAATATAGACACGATATCCTCTTTGTTTTAACTCCTTAATCCAAGCAACACTATACGGAAATAATTCTATCGTATTACCAACCGTCTGATACGCTTTTGTTATCTCCTCTTTGTACTCTTTATCATTGAAAATAAATTTTTCTAATAACTCTTCTGTCGATAATTTTCCTCGATCGGATTCTTCCCATAGAGGATTTTGAAACATCGCCTGATTCACGGCTTGTCTCGTTTTTAAATCAAATCCTAACCGTTCCATATAAGAATCTGGATCATATTCCACTAATACTTTTCCTACATCAAAAATAACATTTTTAATCATACGCATCCTCCATTCTTATCCGTTGCCAAAAATCTATAAATATATATAAATCTTGTTTCATTCCCTGTTCTATGAGTCCGATTTTGAAAACTATAAACAGTAATCTACTTTCGTTTATTATAACTCTCCGAGGGCGTAAATTCGGATACAACGCATCCTACATATTAGCACCATCTTCTTAGTGATATTTATGCTAATTTATAATTTGCTAAATTAATACTTGCATTTAAATCTCTATCAATAGTAAGTCCACAACTACATTTATAAACTCTATCTTTAAGTTTTAAATCCTTCTTAATCTCTCCACATTGGCTACAAGTCTTTGATGATGGATAAAATCTATCTGCTACAACTAATTCAATCCCTCTAAATTTACATTTATACTCAAGTTGCCTTTTAAATTCATAGAAACCTTGTTTTCGGATAGCATCCGATAAATGTTTGGTTTTCATCATACCTTTTACGTTCAAATCTTCGATTACAACTCTGTATGGTTTGGTTTTCACTATACTTGTTGTCGTTTGGTGAAGATAATTATTTCTTATATTAGCCAAGCTTCTATGTACTTGCTGTATCTGCTTTTCAAGTTTTACAATATTTTTAGTTTTGACATACTCCTTTCCTTTTTTATTTTTCTCGTATTTTCTACTTACTTGTCTTTGTAGTCTTTTTAATCTTTTTTCAATCTTTCTAACTACATAAGTCTTATTAATATTTTTATAAACGTACCATCAGAACAGATTGCGAAATCCTTTAAACCTAAATCGATTCCTAATGATACATCGGTTAATTTTTCTTTCTTTTCTTCTTGCTCTATACCTACCGATAGATGCCAATATTTATTGTCATAACTTATTCTTGGATTGCTATATTTAACTCCAATCGGTATTTGTTCATTCGTCTTTACCCAACCGACTTTTTCAATATGAACGAATTTACCTTCTTTCACTTTCAATTTTATATTGTCATGATAGAAGGATTTTTTACTTTTTCTTTTACTTTTAAATCTCGGCTTATCTGCTAACCCTGTAAAGAATCTTTTGTATGCGTTGCAAGCGTCTTTTACCGCTTGCTTTGCTACATTGTTAGATACTTCACTTAGCCAACTTAACTCTGATTTCTTTAGAACGGTTAATTCTTTTCTAAGAACCCCATCTGATAGAAACTTCCCACCATTTTTATAATTTTCTTCTTGTCTTGCAAGAGTCCAATTATAGACAAACCTTGCAGTACCTACTGATTTCCATAATTTTTGTTCTTGTAACTCACTTGGATATAATCGAACTTTCTTCGCAAGTATCATCCTCCATCAACTCCTGAATCATTCTCTTAACCTTATTCGCTCTTTTCCCTTGAAGTCTGCAACTAAATACTGTAACTATTTGAATGAAATCTTCTACTAACTCTTGTTCTTCTGTTTTCTCAGTATTGTCAATGATTTCAATTGTAGTTCCATATTTTTCGCAAAGGGTCTCTATTAATTCGTATCCGAATCTAATTAATCTATCCTTGTAAAGAATGACTATTTTATCCACTTCTGAATTCGTAATCATATCTATTAACTTATTAAAACCTTTTTTATTATAGTTAATTCCACTTCCAATATCTGAAATAATCTCAAATTGATAACCTTTCGCGTACATATATGTTTTTACATTTTCAATCTGTCGCTCAAGGTCATCTTTTTGCTTTTGTGAACGAACTCTACAATACCCAATAATTTTTTTATTTCGCTTAGTTTTTGGTTTTAAACCTAAAAAATGATTCAGTTGTTCTTGGGAATAATATCTTGTACCACCTGCTGTTACATGTGCTGGTTTCAATGCTCCGTTTTTATCCCAATTCCTTAGTGTTTGAACTGTTTTGCCTATTTTATTTGCAAATTCTCCTATTGAGTAGTATTTCATAATGTATCACCTCAATAAGATTATACCATAATCTATAAATATTTTAATCATTTTTATAGATATTAGTATATTCATTCAAACTGTTATAACCCTTCTTTTCCTCGTTTACTAGTGATATTCTATTTGTTTATTGAAACTATTATCACAGACTTCTTGTGCATGATATAACGCCTCTTCTATCGTTTCCTTTTCTGACATAGCGGTTATTAAAGCGTTCCCTAAAATATCCTCAAATGCAAATTCGTCAAAACCTCTCTTTTGGTTTTGCTCGTTGCCTCGCCTTCCTTTCTTAAACATCTCTTCAATTCCAGCGATCCATGGATACAGCTCTAATACTGCTGCATTATTAACTATATTTTTATTTCCAACAAATCCCCCTAAATAAGTGATCATTTCTGCAATTTCATCGGAATAGAGCCAGTCCATAAATTGATAACATTCTTCTACCTTTTTTGAACTTTTTGTTACTCCAAGGCTTCCTCCTCCTAATAAAGGATTCTCTCCTGGAACATCCGCAAATATAATTTTCCCTGCAACTTTTGAATTCATATTATGTAGCATATGAGAGGCATAATTGGAAAAAGCAATGTTCATAGCGGTAAGCCCATCGGAAAACATACCAGAGGATTCCCCCCACCATTGGTGAATTTCATCAGTTGTATAGTTTCTAGATTCTAAACAGCTTTGAAATGCTTCTTGCATCTCTTTTGTCATTACATTCACTTTTCCATGTTCATCAAAAATACTAGATTTTTTTTCGGAATACCGCAACAATACTTCACAAGCTGCTACAAAGGAACGTCCATAAGTAAGTGTTGTCCCATAGGCAGTTGGCGATTGTTTATTATATTTTTGTGTAAAAAATCTTGCCACTTTATTATACTCATCAAAGCTCTTTGGAATTTCTAATCTCTTTTTATTTTTTTCGTAATACTCTCTTTTGATTAACTCATTCTCAAATAGATCTTTTCTACAAAAGAGCATCTGCACACAAGCGTCTAATGGTACCGCATATTTTTCTCCTTTTACAGAATAATACTCTTCTGGAATACAAGATAAGATTCTATCCATCACATTTTTTATGATACTGTGATTGTTATCTAATTTTCTAAAAATTCTCTCACTTTCTCTTGCCATCCATGCCATATCAATTCTTACAAGATCAAAAACTGTTTCTTGGCTAACTCCCATTTTAGAAACCATTTTATACAATTCATCATAAGGGACTTCTGTCACTTTCACATCAATTCCTGACTGCTCTTTAAAAAGAGGCAGTAGTTTTTTAATGGCTCTACTGGTAGGATTTTTCACCGATAAAAACTGCAATGTCTTTTCTTTTTGAAAATCATATGTTTTTCTTATAGGAAAACATCCATCTTCTATTATTTCATTTCTTTCCTCTAGACCCTCTTTTTCCATAACAATTTCTGCAATATGTCTTCCCATTAATTTATAATTCATTTCATACATATTGACATTTTGAAAACCAATCTCTTTATTGACGATAGCATAAATATTTGGAAGTTTTATTGTTGGATTGTACCGATGCGCCATTTTTATACTCTCTACATCTTCTCTTGACATAACAACAATGGCATCAAAAGGATCGGGAGAATCTAAGACATCAAAAACACGATTGAATTTCATAGGATCAGGAGCCGAAAATACTTCTACATAGCATCCTTCCTTTTTAAAAACTCTAGCCGCATTTTCCACAAATTTCTTATTATTCGTATAACGAATGTCTTCACATAAAATAGCAATACTTTTATTTCCATCTCTCACACATTTTTCGGCAATCTCTTTTCCTGCCTTTTCATAATTGAAAGACACAAAAATAGCATTTGGGGAAAAGCCTTTTATATAGCGATCTACCATAATAATCTGGGTTTCTTCTGGAATACTTTCTTTATTTTCTATCAGAGAACTTACCATAATAATTGCCTTAGGATTTGATGATAATGCCTTATTTAACACTCTTTCTTCGATATACTGTAATCCATTGCTGCATAGTAATTCTATCGTATATTCTGCTTTTTTTAGTTCCTGTTCCATTCCTGCATACAATTCATTGTACATCTTCCTATCCATTCTAGGCACAATAATACAGATATGCTTGGAGCTTCCACTTCTTAACTGTCTTGCTTGTGAATTTAGCTGATATCCTAATTCCTTTGCCGCCTGTTCCACTAATTTGATTTTTTCGGCACTCACATTTCCTTTTCTATTCAAAACATTGGAAACTGTCCCATGCGATACTCCTGCATATTTTGCAATATCCTTAATCGTAGGCATATTGATCCTCCCAACTCGTTATTCTTCTTTGTATTTATACTACCATATTATATGGAATTTTCAAATTATAGATTGGGTATTTCTAGATCACTTTTACTTTACTATATTTACTATAAACTTTACTATTCATAGAATCTAATGTGTAGGCGCGCACTTTTACATAATATTTCTTTTTGCTACTGAATACTGTCACCGTTTTTTTCTTTCCTTGAAATATGACTACTTTTTTAGGCGCTTTAAATTTCTTATTTGTAGAATAGATCATTTCATATCCTACATTCTCCTTATCTTCAGATATAAGTATGGACATCTTTTTCCCTTTTCTCACTAATTTCTGTATTTTTGGCATCGATGGTGCTTTTACCTTTTCCCAACGTGCTTCTAATATAATATCTTTTTCTGTTCCTTCTACAATTTTTTCTATTAACTCTTCATTACAATACCAGCCAATAAAAGAATATCCTTTTTTTGTCGGACTCTTTAATATTACTTCTTCCTGGCTTTGGTACTCAATAGGATTATCTTTATGATTTTTTCCACCATTCAATTGATATTCAATTTTATAGAGTCTTTTTTCTTCCTCTTCTGTTTCACTAAAATTGAAATCATTTCCTGTACTAAAGTCATTTTCTATTGTCTCATCTTCTATTGGACTTTGTATTGTTTCTTCTTTCATCAACACAAAATCATCTAATGTTCCCCATGCGCCTGCACCCGCTTTTACAATAATTCCAATTGTGAGAGAATCTCCTTTTTTCACCTCAATATTGTTGATTTCTGGTTCTTGCCAATTTTTCCAACCATTTAAACTCGTATTCTTTATTTTCCGCTCTTTTCCATTATCGGCATAAATATAGATTTCTTCATCTTCTCCTCCATCCCCTCCTTGTAAAGCCATCTTATAAGTATAAGTTCCTGCTTCTAATCCTGTAATGGTTTGAGAAACTTCAAAATCAACCCCTTCTGAATTCCAAAAATGTAATCCATATGCTCCTGATTTTTGATCACAGTTTTCCTTCACTTCTAACTCATTTTGACTGCTTTCATTTGTCATATAATTTGTAATTTCCCAATTAGAGTCTCCCTCTTCAAATCCTCCTTGTTTTATTAAGTTTTGTGCTTTTACTGTAATCGTCGCCGTTACTTTTATACTGTCAGAAACCTTTCCTGTTACTTCATATGTCCCAACTTTTTTTGTATTTACTTTCTCTACTTCTTCTTTTGACCAACTAACTGGCAGCTGTACCGTTCCCTCTGTCCGATCGTTATATCGTGCTTTTACTGTCTCTGGAAGAGTAAAAGAATGTCCATACTCCACTTCCATTGAAATATTTTCTGCCTCTTCAACTTTTAACTCTGTATAAGCTCCCGTATCCACATAATTAAAGATAGAAAGAGATGGCAATGCTATTCCATTAAAATCAAACATGGCTTCATTTTCTACCGCACAACCTCCATACCACTTTCCAGCATCATCAGGATCATATTCTTTCGCATAGCTACTTGCCCAACCAGAACCATATTTTTCCCAAAGCACTTTATTTTGCTCTAACTGCCCTGGTGTACCAACTGGTAACCAAGCAGGCTCCCAATAAAAAACTCCTAACCCCTTTTCTCCAATATTAGCAACGGCTTGCATCACATCACGAACTGCTTCTGCCTGTCCTTGTACAGAAACAGGGTAATTTAAAGTTAATCCATCTTTTTCTCCATTTTTTGGAGCATAATTGTCATGTCCATCTCCTTCTTCCGCAGTGTATACATAAGAAGTTTCACTTACCATAACTTCTTTTCCATAGGTAGTGGCAATTGTATTTAAAACAGAAGTTAAGTTCTCTAACGTTCCATGCCAAAATGGATAATAAGAACTAGCAAACACATCATAATCCACATGATACGTATCTAACATTTTGGCAAAATTATCATAGTTTCCTGTTTTTTCAGGGTTTGTAAAATGAAGCACTACTTTTACTTTATTTTCTTTTGTTCCATTTATCTCTTCATCAAATTTTCGAACCGCCTTACTTCCTGCGCTGAAAATTTTACACATATTCTCCCATGAGGCAGTTGTCTCTCCACAAACCCCATTGTTCGTTTCATTTCCAATTTGCACCATACCAATATCGGCTCCAGCATCTGAAATAGTTTTTAAAGATTGTTTGACATAGTCATAGACTGCCCATTCTTTCTCTGATATCGTCATATTTTTCCATGCCTTTGGTGCTTGTTGTTTTCCTGGATCTGTCCAAAAATCGGATAAATGAAAATCAACTAACAATTTCATTCCGGCATCTTTTGCGCGTTTTCCAATTTGAGCAGCTTTATTTACATCATTATTGCCACCACCATATCCATTTCCGTTAGAGTCATACGGATCATTCCACACACGAACTCGGACATAGTTTGCTCCTCCATCTGCAAACTGTTGAAATACATCTTTTTCTTCGCCTGTACTTGTATAAAATTTAACACCACTTTCTTCTAAAGAAAGGATACTAGAAAGATCGACCCCTTTAATAAATCCATCTCTCATTCCTGTTACACGTTCTACAAAAATGTCCGCTTTTACAGGTTCAACCCCATCATCTCCTTGATAAAATAACTCTAAATTATCCAAATCAAAGTAATCCTTGCTTTTCATTGTTCCAAATATTTCTAGAGTAATATCTTCTCCATCTTCCACTGGGATTTCTTTTGTCTCATTGTTATTCCATGCATTAAATCCATTGATCAATAACTCTTTTTGTGCCATTTGATCACTTGAGCTTATTTTCAAATAAAGGTTTCCCTTACTTTCTCCTTCCGATTGAATAGCCGCTTTATAATGTCCTTCCTTTACTCCTTCTATTGTCATTGTAATAGAAATATCGCCACCATTTTCTGACCAAAAATTTAAATATCCCGTTGTATTATTAGTCATATAAATATCTTGTCCTGCTGTTTTTTCTGTTATGGTTATCGTATCTCCTATAATAGCAAAACCTTCTGATCCCTTTTCAAAATCTCCATTCGCGATAGCAATATTTTCCCAATTATTACTCTTTCCTTGCTCTGTCTGCGTCGTAGTTATTGATTCTGCTTTTACAAGTTCTCCTTTTGATAAACTTCCAAAACTGCTTATCATTAGTCCAATCGCTACACTAACACTCACCCATTTTTTCCATCTACATTTCTTCATTTTACTCTTCTCCTTTTCTTTTTTTATTGATAGAAACGCCTCCTATCAAGTGCAAGTTGTAACTCCCCATACCACTTGATTGGGCTCATTTTTTTTAATAAGACGATAAAAGTGAAGATAAGTATTTTTATGCGCACTTATCTTCACTTCATTTCTCATCGTTATTTTGTAGTTAATAATACTTGATTACAAATACCCGCTTCCGGATACCCTTTATTTCCATTATAAACAACAACCGTTACTTCATGTTTTCCAACAAAAGTTTCTTCAAGTGGTAAAATAATGGAACCCCCAAAGGAGTCTGTACGACAAAATACTTCTTCTCCATCGAAATAAATCCAAACATATCCCTTTACATCTGTAAAATAAAGATTTCGTTCTTCTTTTGCCTGTCCAAAATCATATTGAGTTCGATACATTGCATATTGTTCTAATTTGCCTGATAATTCTGGCTGTGGCTGTCCTGTAAAGTTTACTGGTTCAAAACTATTCATATCATTGCGATCGGTTTTCATCTTGGCATCCGGCATTTCATCGAATAATTCATAATACAGTCTCCAACCTTCCACAATTTTCTCTTTAATTGGAACAATGTATGGGATTTCTTCTACTTTTTCTAATGTAATGGTTACTTCCTCTTCTTCTAAGCCTTCTGAAAACGCTCGAATTTTCATAGCCTGTTGCGTATTTTGTTCTGGCTTTACAAGAAATTGACAGCGTCCATGGAATGCTTTGCGATAAGGTGCAACATCTGGTTCATGAGAATTTGGATCTCCATTTCCCGTTCCAACTACAATACCGTTTTCCACTTCTAATTGAATTTTATTTTCTGCATTTGGAACGACAACTCCTTGTTCATCCACCACTTTTACATTTAAAATTGCAATATCATGTCCTCCTGTTTGAATGGAATTTTCTACAGGCTCTATTACAATTTTCTTTTCTTTGGAAGCTGTTTTTTGCTCATCAATGGCCACTACTTCTCCATGCATAAAACCTTCGGCTTTCAATACTCCTTTTTCACATGGGATTTCAAACGTAATCTGCTCATATTCATCTGGTTTTCCTTCTTTTACAAGCTCACCATTGACATAAAGTTTTACATATTCACAGTTTGTTGTCACCATAACTTTAATATCGCTTCCTACCATCTTTTCTTCTGCCCATGGAGACACTAAGTGCACCATCTTTTCTTTTCCCCAAAAAGCTTTATATAAATAGCAAGCATCTTTTTCAAATCCACAACTATCATAAGTTCCAAAGAAAGTTCCAACACTTGGCCATTCAAATGGCGTTGGTTCTCCTCGGTAATCAAACCCTGTCCAAACAAAACTTCCTGCTACATAAGGGCGTTCATTGACATAGCGCCATGTATCTTTGACTTTTGTTCCCCAAAGGGCACATTCACTATCATAATCATCTATGATATTTTTTGAGTAATCCGTTTTATATTCTCCTCTCACCATAAAGGCACTGGCTGTTTCAGAACCCATTAGTGGGATATTTGGATATTTTTTATGGAAATCATCATAACGCTTTGGATTATAATTAATTCCTACTGCATCTAAAATGGTTGCTGCTCCCTCTTCTTCCATATATCCACCATTAAAAGCTCCAAGCACTGGACGTTGATCGTCCATTTCTTTTACTGCTTCTTTTAATCTTCCAGCCATCTGATGCCCTTTTCTTGTTCCTTGTAATGGCTCTTCATTAAAGACAGAATAGAGAATAACACAAGGATGATTTCTAGCATTTTTTACGATACCTTTTACCTCTTCTAACACATCTTTTGCCGAACTAAAAGTGCGATTTTCTTCCATCACAAGCAATCCTTCTCTATCACAGATATCCAAAATTGCAGGATCCGGATTGTGCGCACAGCGATACGCATTGGCTCCTAATTCCTTTAGCTTTTTAATTCGGAATTGTTGTAAGTTATAAGAAACAGCAACTCCAACTCCTGCATGATCTTGGTGATTACAAAAACCTTTTAATTTAATGTTCCTTCCATTTAACCAAAATCCGCTATCCGCTAAAAGTTCTATCGTTCGAAACCCTGTGGAATTTTTTTGATAATCTTTTCTTTCCCCTTCATAGTAAAGTTCTGTTTTAACTTCATAAAGGCTTGGAGATTCAATATCCCAAATATCTGGATTTTCTATTTGATATTCTGCCATAACTTTTTTTCGTTCAAATCCATTGATAACGGTTGCTTCTCCTTTTACGGTACCAACGACTTCTCCTTTTGGAGAGACAATCGTATGAGAAACAATAACTTCTTTTGAGAACTCAAAACTATTTTCAATTTCTGTTTCTAACTGTAACTGCCATTGTTCCTCGTTTATTTTCGTTGGTTTTATATAAACACCTTGATATCCAATATGTGCAGCTGATTTTTTTACAAGCCAAACATTTCGGTAAATACCAGCCCCTTCGTACCACCAACCTTCCCAAGCAGAAGCATCGATTCGAATGGCAATGGTATTTGGAACAACTCCAAAATTAGCCATATCCGTCATATCCACACAAAAACTGTTATAACCAGAATAACTTCTTTTTAAAATCATTCCATTGACATAGATTTCCGCATTGGCAGACATCCCTTCAAATTCTAATAAAATTTGTTTCTTTCTATCCTCTTCTTCTAATCCAAAACGGAGACGATACCAGCCAATTCCTCGTTCTTTATACCCCTGATTTGGAGAGCCTGTCTCTACAAATTGCTTTTTTGTCACCCAATCATGAGGAAGTTCTACCACTTCCCAATCGGAGTCATCAAAACTTGTATCTGCAGGGCCTTTACACGCCCCACCTTTTGCAAATCCATAGACATCATCATGATTTTTTGTTGGTGGAAGCACTGAGAAGTCTTTTTCTATAAATTTCCATCCACGATTTAAACAATAAAGATTCGCTTGTTGTCCATAATGCTTCATAACTTATAAACTCCTTATCCTATATCTTATTAAATTTATTCTTTTACTGCTCCTCCGCCTAAAGATGTAATTAACATTTTTTGTGTTATAACAAAGAAAATGATAAATGGAACTGCAATTAAAAGAGAACCAGATGCAAATGTTGCAAACATATTTTTCTTATCGGTTACAAAACCAAATAATCCAAGTGCCACTGTCTGTACTTTAGAAGAACGAAGTACCAGTTTTGGGAAAATGAAATCCATCCAAGGTGCTGTAAAACTTGTAATTGATAAAAATACAATAATCGGTTTCGCTACTGGAAGCACAATGCTTCTAAAGATTAGAAAATGACTAGCTCCATCGATTCTTGCTGCCTCATCTAAACTTCTTGGAATCGTATCCAAATAACTTTTTACAAGCCATGTATTGTATGGAATATTTCCTGCTAAATATACAAGTACAAGCCCCCATAACGTATTTAACCCATTAATTCTTAAAAGAATGACATAGATTGCAATCATTCCAACAAAAGATGGGAAGATTTGCAATACTAAAAGTGACATCATCATCGTTTTCTTAAAAGTAAAACGAAATCTTGAAAAAATATACGCGCTCAAAGCACATACAAATACCGTACTAACGGTTGTGGCTACGGAAATAATTAATGTATTTTTAAACCAGATTGGAAAATCCGTATTCTCAAACAAGTAAATAAAGTTCTTCAAAGTAAGCCCATCACCAAATGGAATAATATTAAGGGCTGCTATATTTTGTTGTGGAGAAAATGCCGCACTTGCCACATATACAAGAGGGTATAATACGAAGAAACTTGTTCCAATTAAGAAAATCCATACAAAAATATGTAATATTTTTTGTCCTGCTGTACTTTTCATTATAATTCTCCCTCCTTATATGATTTTGTATTTCGGAATGTAAAGATAGCAAATGGTGTTAATACAACGAAGATAACAACGGCTAAAACAGAAGCATAATTGTATTTCATCAATGTCATCGTTAACTGATAAATCCACGTTACTAAAATATCGGTTCCACCAGCAGATGTCAGTGTACTATCTGCAACTTTTGGTGCACCACCTGTTAAGAAATAGATAGCTCCAAAATTGTTAATATTATGAGTAAATGACATAATAATCAGTGGTGTTGTCTGATATAAAATTAAAGGAATTGTAATTTTACGGAAGGTATAGAAGCGGCTAGCACCATCGATTTTTGCTGCTTCATAAATATCTTGTGAAATGGCTGTCATATTTCCCATAATTAATAACATAAAGTAAGAAAAACCAGCCCATAAATTGACTAAAACACAGACAGCTCTACAAATCCATACATCACTTAACCAAGGAATTGGGCCTGAAATAATATCTGCTGCCATCAAAGTACGGTTTACAATTCCAAAAGAACCATTTAATAAATTTTTCCAAACAAGCATACTTACAACTGCTGGAACTGCGTATGGGAGAATAAAAATAGAACGGAAAACTGGCTTAATTTTAATTTTACTTTCATTTAAAACAACTGCCATAATAAGACCGCCAATATAACAAGTGAATGTTGCAAGAACGCCCCAAACCAAAGTCCAAATAGCGACACGACCAAAAGCGCTTGTCCATGTGGCTTCTCCTCCAAACATGGTAACAAAGTTATCGAATCCAACCCAGTCAACCGTATTGTTTGGTGTCACATGATCGGGTGCGGAATAGTTTGTAAATGCAACACAAGCAGAGAACACAAGTGGGACAACAACAAAGAATAAAATTAATAAAACTGCTGGAGCCATTCCAATGGCAGGAAATGCATTTCCCGCAATACTTTTTACAGAGTTTTGTGCTTTATTTTTTAATCCATTTCTGCAAAAATCTCTGTATTCTGTTAAGGAACTCCGAACTGACATTACATATACAATAAGAAAAACTGCAATAACAGTTAAAATCATAATTCCATCAATTAACATAAAAATGGAATTGTCACGAAGTTTCACTGGAACATTTGGTTGTGGCTCTCCAAGAGTAATTAGGTTATAAATACCATTTGCAAAAAATGGAATCAGACAAAGTCCTACCACTTCTGTAATGGCATATAAAATTCCTTTTACATATTGCTTAAAATATAAAATATGGCTGAGCCCCATAAATAAAATAGAAGTAAACAATACCCGATTTTTAGAACTTCCATCCCGATTTAATGTTGTTGACATATTCTCACCTCTCTAAATCTTTTCCTTTTGTTTCCTTCTTATAGTTAAGAAAGTTAAGACTAGAATGTGTGTTACACATCCGTCATACTATTTTCTATAACAGAAGAGGGCGGTTACAAAAAATATAATTTTTATTTTTTTGTAACCGCCCCTTTCTTATTCATTGGATTTCTTAATTTGCTAAGATCGCTTGATCACAGTTTTTCATTTCTGTTGCAACATCTGCACCATCCCAAATATTAGAACAAGCACTCTTCATTGGATCCCAGAAATTATCCACTTCTTTAATAGAAGGTGTTGGATATGCATATTGTAACTGTTCTTGGAATCCTTTGATATATTCGCTATCAACATCAATATCAACAGATGGAATTGCTCCTGTTAATTTAAAACGAAGTTGTTGCATTTCATCTGAAATTAAGAATTTTGCAAATGCCTGTGCTTCTGCTGGATGTTCTGTGTAAGCAGAAATTTGCATAGTACGAGCTCCTGAAAAAGAAGCCGCTGGTGTATCATCGCCTGGAAGTGATGGAAGTGTTGTTACTCCAAAGTTCATTCCTGCTGATTCACAAGAAGCCACGTTCCAAGGTCCTGTAATGTACATAGCTGCATTTCCCTCTGTAAACGCTGCTAAACAAACTGCATTGTCAGATAAATCAGCTGCTGGCACATCTAAATAATTTCTAAAAGATTGGAAATATTCCATTCCTGCTATCGCATCTTCTGTAGCCATATATGTATTATTAGCATCTGTTCCTTCTGGTCCAAACAATTTATTTCCATTTTTTCCAGTAAAAATTGGAGAATAGTAAGCATCTGCTACATTCCAGATAACTCCATATTTTCCTTTTGAATTAAATTCTTTACAAAATTGTTCCATTTCTTCCCATGTTTTTGGAACATCTTTTACTAAATCTTTATTATAAAAAAGCGCATATGTTTCATCGGATACTGGATATCCATAGATTTTTCCATCATAAGTAACCGCTGATTCACAAGAAGCTGCTACTTTTCCTTTTACATCATCTTCATTATCAAGAGGTAATATATGTCCTCCTGCTACAAGGCCACCAATCGTATTACTTGGTGTTCCAAAGACATCTGCACCAACTCCACCAGGGCCATCAAGTGCAATCTGTGTATTCGCATCCCCAATTTCCACATTTTCATATTCAATTGTGATATTGGGATGAAGTTTTGTAAACGCTTCTCCTGCTTGTTTAATAAATTCTTCTGTTTCTCCTGAAGATTCCCATACTTTTAATGTAATCTCCTCTGTTGTGAGTCCATCTTCCCCCACTGCTCCTGTATCGCTATTTCCTGCACTGGAACCATTTCCTCCACAACCTGCTAACATAGTCATTGCCATAGCTGCACACATGAATACACTTAATACTTTCTTTCTCATTATTTTTCCTCCTTATAATGATAAAAAGTTATTCTGTTTCGTTGATGGTCTTAATACAATATCGTATCCTAAATATACTTTTTGTTTGATCGTCTTTCCTGCAATCGAATCTAAAATCATTTTACAAGCAACTCTACCAAGCTCCTTTTCATCGAATTGTAACGCAGTAATTGCGGGATTATGACATTGTAAAAACAAGTTGTCATAAAAGGAAGCTACTTTAATATCCTTTGGAATAGAAAGATGTTCTTCATTTAATTTCATCAATACTTGATTGCAAATTTTGTCATCCATACATAAAATACAATCCGCTTGCTGTTTTAATATCGTTTCTACTGCCTGTCCTACTAAAACTTTTGTATTACAATTCAGAAAAACAAGTTCATCTTTTATAGAACGTTGATGAAGTTCCATACCCGCTCGAAAACCTGCGAATCTCTTTTGGCTTACCATATGATCTAAATTTCCACCGATAAAAGCAATTCGACTTGCCCGATTTGTCAACAACAAAGAAGTCAATTCTCGACACGCTTCCACATGATGGTTATCTACTTGTAGAACATTTGGATTTTTATGGCTTCCAGCTACAATAAAAGGAACTCCTTGTTCTAGTAAATAATCAACCGATGGATCTTCTACCAATGTTCTTGTTAGAATAACTCCATCCACTTTATGCTTTTCAATCATATTTTTAATCGTGGAAATATCCTTTGCGCTTGCAGTTGTAACAACCGCGTCGTATCCCATCCCAGTAGCCATTTCACAAATTCCCAACAGACAATTTTGGAAAAATGGAATTTCATTTAAATCTTGATCGTCAGGAAGAACAACTCCGATATTATATGTTTTTGAGTCAGCGAGCCCTTTTGCTAAACTATTTGGTCGATATCCACATTGTTCACAATATTCTAGGACTCTTTTCCTCGTTCCATCACTAATACGCCCCTTTCCAGAAATCGCTCTAGAAACTGTCGTCTTTGAACACCCCAATTCTCTTGCGATTTCATCAATTCCTATTTTCTTTTGTCCTTTCATCGGTTTCTTTTCCATTTGGACACCTCCTTGATGATATTGCGCAATCGGTTGTTCTATGTTTTTATTATATCATTCCATTATTTTTTAGTCAATTTGACAAAACAGCAAATATTATTGCGCTATTTTTATAACATTTTCCTGTAATATTATTTAATTTTGCGCAACAGAGCGCAACTTTTTGAATAAAATGTGATTTTTTATATTGTAGGAATTGCAATTTCTTATAACATAAAAAAAGAAGTCAACATCCTCTCGTTTATTTTTAGCATAAACTTTGGCTGTTAACTTCTTCTATTTATTTTATCTATTACTAATCTACTATAACTATTCCATTTTTCTTATAGATTCACAGAATGATCCTTTACCTTCAAACGTGTCATGGCTCTTGATAAAGAAGCCTGTGTTCTATAATACTGATGTTGACTCATTTTCTGACGAAGTTGTTCTTCGGCAATTTCCTTTGCTTCCTGTGCACGTTTTGCATCAATATCTTCTGGACGTTCTGCTGTTAATACAAGAACTGTCACACGGTTATTGATCACCTGTGCAAAACCACCGCTAACAGCTGCAAGATGCCATTCATCACTGTCTTCGGCTTGATAACGAAGTTCTCCTGGTACAATTGCGATCATAGCATCTTCATGTCCTGCCATAATTGCAATCTCACCATCTGTCTGAGGAAGTACAAGGAATTTACCTCTACCTTCATAGAAAACTTTATCGGCTGCTACAATTTTCAAACCAAATCCATTCATACCGACACTTCCCTTTCTAATCTACGCGAAAGCATAGACAAAGGAACTTCTTTTGTCTATGCTCTCAATATATTTTTATTAAGCTTGTAGTGTTTTTGCTTTTTCAACCACATCTTCTAATGTTCCAACATTAAAGAAAGCGGCTTCTGGATACTGATCCATTTCTCCATCCACAATTGCTTTGAAACCACGGATTGTTTCTTTTAATGGTACATATTTACCTGGAACACCTGTAAAGTTTTCTGCAACGTGGAAAGGCTGAGATAAGAATCTTTGAATCTTTCTCGCACGATATACAATGAGCTGATCCTCTTCTGAAAGTTCTTCCATACCGAGGATTGCAATGATATCTTGTAATTCTTTATATTTTTGAAGAGTTTCTTGCACTCTTCTGGCTGTTTCATAATGTTCTTCTCCAACAACATCGATTTCAAGAATACGAGAAGAAGATTCCAATGGATCAACCGCTGGATAAATACCTTGTTCTACGATCTTTCTTGATAATACAGTTGTAGCATCAAGATGGGCAAATGTAGTCGCTGGAGCTGGGTCTGTTAAGTCATCGGCAGGCACATAAACAGCCTGTACAGATGTAACAGAACCATTTCTTGTAGAAGCGATACGTTCTTGAAGTTCACCAACTTCTGTTGCAAGTGTTGGCTGATAACCTACGGCTGATGGCATACGCCCAAGAAGAGCGGATACTTCAGAACCAGCCTGAACGTAACGGAAAATGTTATCAATAAATAATAACACGTTTTGATGTTCTACATCACGGAAATATTCAGCCATTGTAAGACCTGTTTGCGCAACACGCATACGAGATCCAGGTGGTTCATTCATCTGACCAAAGACTAAGGCAGTTTTATTTAAAACTCCTGATTCTTTCATTTCTGTCCAAAGGTCATTTCCTTCACGAGAACGTTCTCCAACTCCTGTGAAGATAGAATATCCACCATGTTCTGTGGCAATATTTCGAATTAACTCCTGAATTAATACGGTTTTACCTACACCAGCACCACCGAATAAACCGATTTTACCACCTTTTGCATATGGTGCTAAAAGGTCGATAACTTTAATTCCTGTTTCTAATACTTCTACAACAGGGCTCTGATCTTCAAAGCTAGGTGGATCACGATGGATTACCCAATGTTCTTCCCCATCTAACTGTTCTCCACCATCAATCGTATCACCAAGAACATTGAAAAGACGTCCTAATGTCTTTTCACCAACTGGAACTTTAATTCCAGCTCCTGTTGCAGTAACTTCCATATCTCTATGAAGTCCTTCACTGGCAGCTAACATAATACATCTTACTACGTTATTACCAAGATGTTGTGCAACTTCCATTACACATTTCTTATCGCCATTTTGAACTTCTAGAGCATCTTTAATACATGGAAGTTCTTGATTTGTAAATTCTACGTCAACGACAGGTCCCATAACCTGTACGATTTTCCCTTTATTCATAACGAAACTTCCTCTCTTGATTTCTTTTTCTCTTATTTCACTTCATAAGAAACGCAATCTTGCGTTTCTTATTGTTAAGAGCCTTGTTTCCGTTTTTGTGCTTTTGCACCACCAATTACTTCCGTAATCTCCTGTGTAATCGCTGCCTGTCTTGCTCGGTTATACATAATAGAAAGGGTATTTAACATATCCTTTGCACTCTTTGTAGAAGCCTCCATTGCCATCATACGAGAGTTATGTTCACTACAGTAAGATTCTACAAGGCATCCATAAATAGTACCAGCTAAATATTGTGGTACAACAGCCTCTATTACAGCTTCTGGTGATGGAGACATGGAAATAACCTCTTGGTGTACGTCCAAAAGCTCTTTTGCTAACTCTTTATTAGAAAGTTCGATATATCCTTTATGAAATCCTGCTTTCTTTAGGGGGAGAAGCTGCCAACTTTTTGCTTCCATTGAAACAGCAGATTCCATAACAGTATAAATAATATGCACTTCATCCAACTCACCTGATGTATAAAGCTCTAACATTTTTTGTGTGATAGAACGTGCACGGTGAATGGTTGGGTGTTGCACTGTATGACGAACACTTGTATCTACATGAACTTTTTTCTTAGCAAAATAATGACGTCCAAGCTCTCCTAAAACAAACAATGTTACATCTGCTTCTCTTTCTAATACTTCTTCTGCAAGTTTGATTACATTGTGGTTATAGGAACCTGCCATTCCTTTATCGCCTGTGATTACAATATATCCAACTTTTTTATCTTTTTCTGCCTTTGCAACTTCTGGTTCGAAAAATATATGTTCTACCTCAGGTGCATGGCGCAAAACACGTGAAATGGCATCTTGCATTGCATAGAAATAAGGTTCTGTATCTTTCAATACTTTTTGTGCCTTCTTCATTTTAGAAGAAGAAATCATATACATTGCATTTGTAATTTTCATGGTATCCTGGATACTTCTTCTACGATCCTGGATTTCTTTCATATTTGCCATAGTTACACCTGCTTATCTTATCTTTTCTTTATACTCTTTTGCAGCTGCTATGATTTTATTAATCATCTCATCTGTGAGATTCTTTGTTTCCTCAATTTCTTTTCCAACTTCTGGATGTTCTTTATCCATATATGCTAACAATCCCATTTGACATTCTTTTACATCGTTGACATCAATGAAGATTTTATGTGTAGCTGCACAAAGGGTAATGACTTGTTCATGAAGACTTAATGGACGGCCAAGTGGCTGTTTTAATAATTCCATTAAGCTATGTCCATATTGAAGTTGTTCTTTTGTAGTCGCATCGAGATCAGAGCTAAACTGTGTAAACACTTCCATTTCACGGAACTGCGCTAAGTCGATACGGATACTTCCTGCCGCTTTCTTCATGGCTTTTGTCTGAGCTGCACCACCTACACGAGATACAGAAAGACCAACGTTAACCGCTGGACGCATACCTGAGAAGAAAAGGTCTGTCTCAAGGAAAATCTGACCATCCGTAATAGAAATTACGTTTGTAGGAATGTATGCAGATACGTCACCTGCCTGTGTTTCGATAATTGGAAGCGCTGTGATAGAACCACCACCTGCTTCTTCACTTAAACGGCTAGAACGTTCTAATAATCTTGAATGTAAATAGAATACATCACCTGGATATGCTTCACGTCCTGGTGAACGCTCTAATAATAAGGATAATGCACGATAAGCAACCGCATGTTTTGATAAATCATCGTATACGATTAATACGTCTTTTCCTTGATACATAAAATATTCAGCAAGAGCTGTTCCTGAATATGGAACAATGTATTGTAACGCTGCACAATCACTTGCTGTTGAACTTACGATAATGGAATAATCCATTGCATCATGTTTTTTTAATGTTGATACTAATTTTGCAACTGTAGATGCTTTTTGTCCAATTGCTACATAGATACAAATAACATCTTTTCCTTTTTGATTTAAAATAGTTTCAATTGCAATAGAAGTCTTACCTGTTTGACGGTCACCGATAATTAACTCACGCTGTCCACGTCCAATTGGGAACATAGAGTCAATTGCTAAGATACCTGTTTCCATTGGAACACTTACTGATTTACGTTCTACAATACCAGGAGCTTCCTGTTCAATTGGACGGAAATCATCTGCTTTGATTTCTCCCTTTCCATCGATTGGGTTTCCTAAGGCATCAATAATTCTTCCAACAAAAGCATCACCAACTGGTACACCTGCTTTTTTACCTGTTCTTACAACTTTCGTACCTTCTTTGATTTCGGTATCTTTACCAAAGATAATACATCCAATTTCATTTCTCTTAATATCTTGAACCATACCTTTTAGACCGTTTTCAAATGTTACGATCTCTCCGTACATGGCATGATCAATTCCATAAATAGTTGCGATTCCGTCACCAACCCAGATAACTTCACCAACTTCACGACCTTCACACACTTGGTCATAATTCTCTATTTCTTCACGGAGAATAGAAATAATTTCTTCTGAACTGATTGCACTCACGATTTTCACCTCCTGATTAACTGCTGACGAAGAGTATGAATACGTCCCATCAGACTGTAATCGTATTCGATATTGCCGATTTTTAGTAAAAATCCTCCAAGAAGATTTTTATCTTCTTTTAACTGAAGTTCTACTCCACGGCATCCATATTCTTTTTTAACAAATGTTACAAATCCTTGTTTCTGCTCCTCACTTGGTACAGTTACGTAGAAAAGTTCAGCACGAATAATACCTTCTTGCTGTCTCTTATAGTCATAATAAGCTTTGAAAATATTTTCTATCCCTTTCATACGATTTGAGTCGCTAACCTTTTTTAGAAATGAATGCATTTCCTGTGGAAACACTCGCTCAATAATATTCCACTTCTTCTCATTTTCAACTGTTGGATTTGCTAAAATCTCTTTCAGCATTGGAACGTTTTTAAAACATTCCTCTGCTGTTTTGATTTTATCTTCTTCAATAGGAAGTTCATAGAGAACTACCGCATAATTAAGCTCTGTTTGTGTCACTTTGCTCACCTGTTTCTTTCAGGAATCGGTTATAAAGGTTTTCATTTTCCTTTTCATTTAGCTGTTCACTAAGAACTTTTTGCACAGCCGTAAGAGCGAGCCCAGCAACCTGATCCTGCATTTTTTTCGTTTCACGCTTGCGTTCCTGTTCAATAGACGCTTCTGCGTCTTTTCTCATTCGAATAACTTCCTGATTCGCCTCTGAAAGAATTGCATCTGCTTCTTCTCTTGCATCTTGTTTTGCTTTTGCAATAATCTCCATAGATTCATTACGAGCATCTGCAAGAGCCTGTTCATATTTCTGTTTATGTTGTTCTGCCTCTTTTTCTACAGCATTTGCATGATTAATTTTTCCTTGAATCATTTCTTCACGCTGTTTCATAATATTTTGAATTGGCTGAAACAGAAAATGTCTCAGTAATAAGTAAAAGACGATCAGGTTGACAATTGTCCAAATAAGACCTGAGTTAATCTCTAACATCTTTTACACCTGCCTTTTTTTATTTTACCTATTTACTGATTATAATACGAAGATTACTAATAATGCGATAACGAAACCATATACAGCTGTCGCTTCGGCTAACGCTGCACCTACTAATAAAGATTTATTGATTTTACCTTCTGCTTCTGGTTGTCTAGCAATAGCTTCTACTGCTTTTCCTGTTGCGATACCAATACCGATACCTGCTCCAATACCTGCTAATGCTGCGATACCTGCTCCGATTGCTACTAATGTTGCCATAATTAATTCTCTCCTTTTTCTTTTCCTAAATTTTTTGTTCTATTCAAATTCATGTTAATAAACTATTCAATCTGTTCTTTAATGAACAACGCTGTTAAAAGCGTAAAGATGTATGCCTGAAGCAATCCATCAAAAATATCAAAATAAAAACTAAATGGAATTGGTATAATTGCAGGAATAACTGCTTTTAACATTTCCATAATAACAAATGCCCCTAAAACGTTACCGAATAGACGCATACAAAGGGAGACTGGTTTAATAAAAATCTCCATAATATTAATCGGGAGAATAATCAATGATGGTGAGGCAAAGCTCTTTAACCATCCTTTCAATCCCTTTTGATGAATTCCTGAATATTCTATGAGGACGATACTCATAATCGCCATCGCTGCTGTGACATTCAGATCCTTCGTTGGTGGCTTAAAGCCAAATAATCCAATAATATTTGAAAATCCAATGTAAATAATAACTGTCATCAGATACTGCACATATTGCTTTCCTTCTTCACCAAGAGTATCAGCAAAGATATTATGCAAAGCACCAATGGCTGATTCCAATGCCAATTGCTTCTTGCCCGGATTTTCCACTTTTAAATTTCTTACTAGAATGATAGATAATAGCACAACGGCCGCCATAATAATCCATGTTACAACAACTGCCTCCGATATTTGAAAGCCAGCAATTGAAACTTTTCGGCATTCTATCTGTTCCATTAAGTCCGCTACAAATGTATCCGTATGTCTCCCTTCTTTCTTTCTTGTATTTGAATCATACCTTTTCCCTCTCTCTTTTCTCATGAAAAGAAAAAATATTAGGTCAATTCCTATCACATTGTTTTAGCACTGTTCAATAGTTTTGTCAACAATAGTTGCTAATACAACTATTCCGTGTGTGCGCAGAATTCCATTGTATATTTTTTCCTTATTTTATACTTTTTACACATATTGTTTATATATTTTTTATAACTTAACTGGACAAAAAGTATTTTTCTTCCAATATTCTCTTACTAAAAATGTAAAGTTTCACAAGGAAATCTTTAAATATTTGTTTATTAATTTTGCTAATTCTCTTCTCTATTTCTTCCTATTATAAAGAAATATTTACAATTTGTCATATTGTTTAGTTTGAGTATCAAATTATACGGGAATCAAAGCATCTATTTCTTAAAGATTGACATCAAAAAAAATCCATGTTACTATCCTTTTGAAACAATTTTTTTAAAGCAATTTTATTAAGAAAAAAGAAGTATTTTAGTTTTTGTCATGTGATTTTTCTGTTTCCCCATTCATGTAAACAGATCACATGACTTTTTTATGTTATAAGAAATTGTTTTATATAAAAGAAGCGTCATGTACAAATAGTACACACGCTCAGAAAGGAGTCTTTTTCTATGTCCAATCATTTTATGAAAACAAAACCTGTTTTTCCTTTACTTATGTCCATGTCGATCCCTATGATGTTCTCAATGCTCATTCAATCTCTTTATAATATTATTGATAGCATTTATGTAGCTCAACTTGGACAAACAGCACTTACCGCTGTCTCTATCGCATTCCCTTTACAAAATCTTGTAATCTCTGTAGCCGTTGGTATTGGAGTCGGTATTACCTCTACAATTTCCATCTATCTTGGTTCAGGACAACAAGAGAAAGCAAATAAAGCAGCGACTCTTGGCATCGCTTGCACGTGTATTCATTGTATCGTCTTTTTACTGTTTGGCCTTATCGTTACAAAGCCCTTTTTAAGTCTTTTTACCAATAGCAGTGAAATATTAGCAAACGCTTGTAATTATACTTATATTGTGCTTTGTTTTTCTTTTGGTACTTTAATCCAAGTCACCATGGAGAAAATTTTTCAAGCCGTAGGAGCTATGAAAACAACTATGTTTTTGCTTGCTACCGGATGCATTATTAATATTATATTAGATCCTATTTTTATCTTTGGATGGTTTCAAGTTCCTGCCCTCGGTGTAAAAGGAGCTGCCATCGCTACTATTATTGCCCAAATTTGTACGGCTATTCTTTATATTATCGTATATCGAAAGAAAAACTTTGCGGTTATCATTCATCCAAAGTATTTAAAAATAGATCTTACAATTATAAAATCCATCTATTCCGTTGGCATCCCTTCCTCTCTTATGATGATTTTGCCATCGATTTTAGTCAGTATCTTAAACAGCATATTAAAACAATTTTCCGATCTTTATATTAATGTTTTAGGAATTTATTTTAAGCTACAGACCTTTATTTATATGCCTGCCAACGGGATCGTACAAGGAATGCGTCCTATCATTGGATATAACTATGGTGCAAAAGACTATAACCGAATGAAAAGTACCATTCGTTATAGCCTTTTATCAGCTGGTATTATTATGCTATTAGGAACACTTCTATCCATGATAATTCCTCGTGAAATTTTCATGCTATTTCAATCGGATCCTTCCTTATTATCGGCTGGAAGCACCGCTCTTCGAATTATAAGCCTTGGATTTTTAGTTTCTACTATTGGCATTATCTTCTCTGGGACTTTTGAAGCCATTGGAAAGGGAAAGGAATCTCTTACCATTTCTTTGCTCCGCCAATTCATTCTTACCATTCCTCTCAGTCTTATCCTGAGTCGAATTCCATCAATCGGAGTAAACGGTGTTTGGATTTCTTTTCCAATTGGAGAATTATGTGCTTCTATTGTAGCCTACTTTTTATTAAAAAAACAAGAAAATGGAGCATTATCCCCTTTTTCATTGAAAAAATAACATTCTCTCACTCCCTTTAATTAAAACATTCTTACTGATACTACTAAAAAGACACTTCTTTATTGAAGTGTCTTTTTATCAAAATATCTAATTTTACTGTGATAATAAAATAAGTTCTAAGTCATCAGGAACATTAAGTGCTCTTTTTATCTAACGTATCTTATAATCGTCATCCATTTCTATTACCGATGGCGACATATAGATGTTAGGACCAAAATCATAAATATCCACTTCTCCCCTTCTCTTATTCACTTCTCTTTGTAACTGACTTTCTTTCATTAATTTTTTTATCACTTCTTCTCCACGTCCCTGCTTTACATCGAGATCATAGATAGCTTGTCTCATCCAATCATAAGAAGTAATTCTTGTTTTGTAAACCCAATTAACCTTTTCTTCACTTTCTCTTTTAATTCCAACTTTTTCTGGAAACGTAATATCGTAGTTCTTTAGCTCTGCGCATATTTCTGGAAGAAGCTTTATAAACTCTATAGAAAGATTTTTATCTTTAAATTCTTCTAACAATCTGTCATATAGTGTATGATAAGGTTGTTCCATATTTTCTTTTATTAATTCAAATACATAATCCACCTTATTTTCTATTTCTTTTTTTGTATAGGGATATGGTTCATATCTTTTTTTATTTTGTAATACACATATGTATTGTTGATATCTTTGTAACTTAAAATACTTATCAAGTGGAATATCTTCTTCTACTTTTCTCATATAGCTTTTTATTTTTTTACTTAAATTTTTACACCCTATATTATTGATGGTTACATTACCATACTGAACATCGCCAATCACTTTTCCACCTTCACACCAGATCCAGTAAAACCGCTTTTTCCCTAAATGCAATTTCAACTCACTTTTTACTGCATCCCACATGCTCTCTTCATATATTTTTCCAGTAATCCCATCTCCCGTATGCTCTAATACATCACTAATGTACACATCGAATCCATAAGTTTCTCCGTCAATTTCTACATCTAAAGTTTCCACTCTTGGATAACTTGGATCGAATACATCAAATATAGTCTCCATTGTTGTAGCTAAAAAAGAAAAGACAGCACGGTTTACCGCTAACTCCATATTTTCTCCCCATCCAACTGAAAAAGTAGAAATTGGCTCTTGAAACATTTCATGCTCAATTCGATAGTAAATATAAATGGTACTATTGCCTTCATTATCCACCTCTTGTACATTCCTTACCGCTATCGTAAGATTCCATCTTGGAACTACAATCGTCTTATCAACGATCTTATTTCTTTCTGTTAAATTTTCATGAAGTTGATTTAAAACTCTCCAAATTAAGATATCTTGTGTGTTTGCTTTAATGTGTTGATTGAAATCTCCCATGGTAAATACCTCTCATTTATTATGTAGTATTATCTTTGTATGATTTATCATTCTATATGATATTTGTTTTATCTACAAAGTTATCTGTTTTAAAAATGTATATTCCTACTCACACCTGCAAAAGTAGGATACATTTTTATACTTAAACTATATCATATATTAACTTATAATACCAAAAAAAGTGGGAATTTTTTTATCATTACTTCTTTTATTTTTATTTTTTGGATTTTTTTCTATTATTTTTATACTATTTCGTCATAATTCGACAGACATTTTTACTCGTATTTTTGGCAAGTTAATATTCTTCAAATAACATAACATACGAATTACAAAGGTAAATATCCAAGAAACAATGACTGCTACCCCTGTTCCCCAAATATTACATAAGTAAATAAAAACAAGTCCCCCTACCACTGCTGCCACTGCATAAATATCATAGCAGAAAATAGCTGGCTTTCGATTTACCATAATATCGCGAATCATTCCTCCTCCTACACCAGTTACACAAGCAGCAAATAAAATTACCATTTTATTTTGTCCTTGCTCCATCATTGTAGAAGCTGCAGAAATGGCAAATGCCGCAAGACCGATAGCATCAATAATTACAAAAACTATTTTATTTAATATGTTTTTTCGAAGAAAAATAGCTAGACTACCACCGATAAAAATGACGCCCCATGTCCATTGACTTGTAAAAAAGATTGGCAATCCTTGATTTAAAATGGCATCTCTTAAAATTCCTCCTCCCATAGCTGTAATTGCTGCCATTACATAGATTCCAAATAAATCAAATTTTTCCTCCATAGCTACTACTGCACCAGAAATGGCAAATGCGAATACTCCAATTGCTTCTAAAATATTCATCATATCCTACCTTTCTACTTTAAAATTTTATAAAATACACTGGAAAAACAAACAAAAAGAGGTGTGATTATAGAGTATCCCTATAATCACACCTCTGTATTGGTACCTGAAAGATTCTCGGCCTTGCCGATTGCTTCTTGGGTGCTATGCTTTCCAGAGTTTTGTCAAGATTCGGTCCTTTTACCTGAGAGTTTTTGTGTGTTCCCTGTTTCCCCTTCGGTGCTGTATGTTCCAGTCTCTCCCAAATCCATCTTCCAAATTCTTATGTATTTTCCTCCGTTTAGTATAGCAATGGTTTTTAAAAAAAACAAGCCTCTTTTTACTTCGCTTATTGCCTCCTTGTTAGTAAGAATTATCAACTATAAAACTTAATAATCGTTCTACATCTTCCTCGTTTTCAAAAGTCAATTGAATTTTTTCTATTATTCCAATTGGCAACTGCCATAATAACTGACATTGCATGAAATAATTTTTTCTTAAGTCTTGTAATCCCTTATAGCTCTTTACATAAATAGCCCCTTTACATTCATCTACTTCTTGAAAAAAGGAAATGGGATCTAAAATATGATACAATAATAATGTTGTCTTTTCTTCCATAAAAAAACCTCCTGTCGCTTGTTATATTCAACATAAAACAAAGTATGTTACACAACAAGTAACAGGACGTTACATCTTTTTTATTCCTCATTTTCTTTGGGAATTTTCCTCTTCCTCCATTAATCTTCTAGCCAATACTTCAATAATAAAAATAACTGGCACTTGAGAGGTAATATCATAATAATCCTCTATCATCTTTTTTTTCAAATGATAGGAAATATTCCAATCGGCCATTTTAACAATGGTAGAATTTTTCTGATTCGTAATGCTAAGCACTTTACACTTATGCTTTTGAAAGCGATGTAAAAGCTCTATTACCCCTTCTGATTCTCCTGAAACAGATAAGGCTACAATTACCGTTTCCTCTAAAACATCATGGAACACTGGATAATAAATATCTTCAATACTAAAGGAAATTTTTCCAAAGTTAGAAAAATATCTCGCCCCATATTTTCCAAGGTTTCCAGAAGTTCCAACACCAATAAAAATCACCTTTTGAGCAGGCTTTAATAAGTCCACTGCCTTTTGAATTTCTCGCTCAAATGCATCAGTATTTACCCCTTGAAAATAGTGTAAAATCTCAGCTAAGTCATTTTTCGGTTTTACTTCTACTTCTTTTTGAATATACCTTTTAAACTTCTCCTGAAACTCTTTATAACCTTCACAATCCAATTTATGACAAAATCTCAAAATGGACGTTGTTGACACATGAACTTGATTTGCTAACTGCCTAATAGTTAAGTAAATAATCGTTTCTTTTTTGGCTAGCACATATTGATAAATTTTAATTTCCATTTCATTCAATCTTTGAATCTGTTCATATGTAAACAACTCCATACTTTCTCCTTCTGTACTATGTCAATTCATAGTGTACCATAATTATTATTTCATCTTATTCTTTTTTTCTATTATAAGTCTTATAAATTTTTGTGACAACCCCACTTAAAACTAAAAGTGCTAAAACGTTTGGTATTACCATAAGTCCATTAAAAAAATCGGATAATGTCCAAACAAAATTAACCTTTAACGTAGAACCAACAATGATAAAGAGCAATACAATGATAGAATAAATACGGCTTGCCTTTTTCCCAAATAAATATTCTACATTAATTTTTCCAAAGAAATGCCAACCGAGAATCGTTGAAAATGCAAAAAATAAAAGACAAATGGCTACAAAAATGTCACCAAAATTTTTAAAGCTGCTCATAAAAGCTACTTGTGCCAACGCTGTTCCATCTTTTCCAGATTCTAGCGCTCCCGTTGTTAAAATGGAAAACACTGTTAAGTTTAGTACGACAAAAGTATCGATAAATACACTGACCATAGCAACTAACCCTTGTTTATGAGGGTTTTCTGCACAAGCTCTTGCATGTGCGTGTGGAGTAGAACCCATACCTGCTTCATTGGAAAAAAGCCCTCTTGCTACACCATATCGAATTGCGGAACGCACGGTAATCCCTGCTCCTGCTCCAAGCATAGCTTTTGGTTGAAAGGCACATACAAAAATCATTTTAAAAGCAGTTGGTATAGCTGATGCATGCATAAAAATTACAATTAAACTTCCACAAATATAAATAGCAGCCATACAAGGAACAAATTTTTCTACAACAGATGCTAATCGCTCCGTTCCACCGATAAAAATAATACCCGCCACTACTGCAACACAAATTCCAATCACAATCGATGGAATTTCAATATTTCGATTGGCAAACACTTCTTGAAATGCAGAGCCGATGGAATTGGACTGCACCATATTTCCCATAAAACCTAGTGCCAATATAATAAAAATGGCAAATGCTCCTGATAAGATCTTTCCAAAAGTTCCTTTAAATGCAGCTTGGATATAATACACAGGTCCTCCTGTCACTTCACCTTCTACAGTAGTTTTAAATTTTTGTGCCAGAGTTGCCTCGGAATAGATCGTGGCCATTCCAAAGAATGCACTTAACCACATCCAAAAAATAGCCCCTGGACCACCACCAATTAAAGCAGTTGCTGCCCCTGTTAAGTTACCAGTTCCAACTTGTGCTGCAATGGCAGTTGCCAGCGCTTGGAATGGGGACATCTCCCCTTCTTTCTTTTTATAATCTTTTAAATGAATATTACCAAAGACTAATTTCATGCCTTCGCCTAACTTACGCACTTGGATAAATTTCAACCGAATAGTAAAATAGATTCCTGTACCACATAATAGCACAAGGAGCACTGAGTTCCATAATAGATCATTGATTTTTGTTACTAGACTTAATACTGTTTCCATACTTATTCTTCCTCTCTAAATTTGATTATTTTGATCCGCAATGCTTAAATCGCTCAGAAGAATTAATTGGAATTCCTTTTCATCGATATATTTTCTCCTCTTTACATTCTAATTATTGCGAACAAACGATGAGCAAACACACAGTGTGAGTTTCTCACGTTCGTGGGCGGCGTCAAACCATGAACAACATACGTTACGAGTTTCTCATGTTAACTTGACTTATACCTACCACGCAAAAAGAGCTGATATTCATCAGCCCTCTAAAGAGTAGAACATTTGCATTTTTTTGATATGCCCTGTCCTTTTGCCTGAGAGATTAACAAAAGAATGTAAGTCTGACATCCCTTTGCCGTACACCTTCGGCGCTTCTTTTATGAAGACTCTCCAGAGTGTCTATTTCCTTTCATAGACTTCTTTACTTTAACACGGCAAAGGGAACTTTGCAAGCAGAATTTGTAATTTTATACCATTCCCCTTAATATTTACAATCAATATCGATATTGTTTGGTAATTTTATGAATTTTTCCATAAAGACATTTCATGTCCATTTTTGTACCATATAGACACGATTTCTACTTACCATAAAATACTAGCAATTTTTAGTTTTCCATTTTGCTCCACTAAAATCATCTGATTAGTGCCATATTCCACAACTTTTCCCTCATTATTTGTATATTTTTTTTCATAACGACTTGCTACTAAATATCCATTTTCCGTTTCAATTTTTTCATATTCTATCTGTTTTTCTATAAATCCATTGATAAAAAATTCTTTATTATTTTTCAAAAGATTTTCAAACTGTCTTACATATTGAATGGGGGTTTGCTTCTCAAACTTCCCGTCATTTTCCTCTAATAGACTAGCATTTTCTAAGAAAAGCGATAAAAAATCGTTTTCTTTAAATTCCTCTATTTCTCTAAAAGAAATTGTATTGTAAAAATGTGTTAAAAATTGTTCTACCATATTACTTTCCTTTCCACCGTTACTATTTTTTGTTTCCAAAAGTTTTTCTACATCGAAAGATACCAGCTTCTTTTGTAATCGTAATAAAACCCGTTCGTTTTATTTTTTCTTCAATAAATTGTTTAAACTGCTCGGTACGCCCATCTAATAACTCTCTCTGGTTCCCATGACAGGATAACACATAATTTACAATTGGTTCCGCCTCGTCAACAACTAAAGAGTCTTCGTACCTACAAAACTCCACTTCTTGAAACTGTTCTTCTAAATAAGTTCTTCCATTTTCAATACCAAACTGTTCATAGAGATTCACTTCTGATAAACGAATCTTTTTATCAAATTCTTGTACCATTTCTGTAATCTCTCTCATATGATTTTTTCCATAAGTGCTGCAAATGAAAATTCCATTTTCTTGCAACACTCTAGCAACTTCTTTTATTGCCTGTTTGATATTTTTCATATAAAACATTACATGATTGGCAATAACAAGGTTAAAATGTTCATCAGGAAACAATAGCTGTTGTCCATTCATCACCACATAATCAAAAGCAGAGTTGTTTTTTAAATTTTCTCTTGCTTCCGCTATCATTCCTTTTGAAAGATCCGAAAGAACAATATGTTTATTTTTTAACTGTTCCTGTAACCCATAAAACCAAAGCTCTCCACTACCACACCCAATTTCTAGTATGTTATCCACTTTATTTAGTGGCAATTGTTCATAAAGCCACGGAAACCATCCTTTTTTATTGGTGGAATACTTTCGATGCAACTCAATTCGAATTTCTAAATTGGTAGCAGTTTGGTACTGTTCTAACAGACTTTTTTCTAAATTCGTTATATGAATCAAGTGAAGGATCTCTTCCCAATCCACACGATTCTTTTCATGTAATAACTGCTGTGCTTCGCAAAGTGCTTGCTCAATTTGCTCTAAATGTTCCTTTTTTTGTCGAATTAACTTTAACTGCATTTGAAAAGATTCTGCCATATCCGATACCCCACTTTGTAATGGCATCGTTCGAATTTCCTCTAAGGAAAATCCTAAATACTTTAGAACTAAGATTCTTTGCAATTTTACAAAATCTTCATCGGTATACAGACGATATCCTGACTCACTCATATGACTTGGTTTTAATATATTTTGTTTATCATAATAACGAATGGTTCGCACCGTTACCGATGCCATTTTGGCAAATGTTCCTGTTGTGTAATACTTTTTTTCTCGTTGCTTTTCCAACACCATTCTCCCTTCTAAAAAGATGACCATAGGCAGAAATCTCTTTCTAGCCCGATGGTCATCTCCTTTTTTATCATTTTTTTCTTTTTCTAATAAAATCAATAATAACAAATATAATTAAAATCCAAAGGAATATATTAAAACAAGTCCATAGAAAATTAATTGTACCTATATCCATAACTACTTACCTCCCAATAAATGGTTTGATGAATCACTATTATTAATTTACAATAACTTATACGAATAAAGTTAAGGGATCAATCAAAATTCTGGTTTGCAAATTGAGAATGATACAGTTTTTCATAAAAACCTTTTTTCTCTAATAACTGTTCATGATTTCCTTGTTCAATAATATTTCCATCTTGAACGACTAAAATTAAATCTGCATTTTTAATGGTAGATAGTCTATGGGCAATTACGAAAGAAGTTCTGCCTTTCATTACTTTTTGCATGGCATCTTGAAGCATTCTCTCCAGTCGCGTATCCACAGAAGATGTTGCTTCATCAAGAATTAATATCTGAGGATCTTTTAAAATCGCACGAGCAATTGTTAAAAGCTGTTTTTCTCCTTGGGAAATATTATTTGCCTCTTCATTGATAATCGAATCATATCCTTGGCTTAATGTTCGAATAAAGTGATGGACATTTGCCATCTTCGCCGCATCGATAACTTCATCTTTTCTCGCCTCTAATCGCCCATAACGAATATTGTCATAAATACTTCCATGGAAAAGCCAAGTATCTTGAAGTACTAAAGAGAATAGAGAATGAAGTTTGCTTCGATCCATATCACGGATATCCACACCATCGATTTTAATAGAGCCACCTTTTACATCATAAAAACGAAGTAATAAGTTCATTAATGTGGTTTTACCAGCCCCTGTTGGACCAACAATGGCTACCATCTGTCCACTCTTTACATGGAAATTAACATCTTTCATTAAAAGCTCATCGCTATATCCAAACTGAACGTGCTCAAAAGAAACATTTCCTTTCATCTCTTTTTCATTTACTTCTACCGTTCCCTTTTGCTCTTCCTCTTCTTCATTTAAAAGAGAGAAAATTCTTCCCATAGCTGCAAAAGCAGACTGAATCTGTGCCGATAACTGGGATACTTGAGAAAGGGGATCGTTGATCTGCCAAATATAACGGATAAATGCCTGTAAATTACCAACAGAAATCGTTCCTTGAATGACAAAAATACAGCCAAGAACTGCCACAGAACCAATAGTCAAGTATGTAATTAAAGAAATACAAGGAGAAATAAGGGCTGAAACAAACTGTGCCTTAAAAGCAGAATTTGCCATTCTCATATTGACTTCCTCAAATTGTTTTTTAGCATCCTCTTGTTTATTATATAATAAAATTTCATTAAATCCACCATATAACTCAGTAACTCGTCCATTCAACTCTCCCACTGTCTTTTGTTGAATCTGGAATAACCGCTGAGAACGTCCTACAAATATCTTTGTAATTAACGCAGTTAGTGGAATAATAACCAACGCAACACAGGCCATTTTCCAGTTAATACGGAACATCATTCCAAGCGCTAATATAAAAGTAAGGCACCCTGTTACCGCTTTCGTAAACGTCTGTTGTAATGCATTACTTAACGTATCTACATCATTTGTTACTGTACTCAATACATCGCCAAAAGCACGATTATCAAAATAGCGCACAGGCAATCTTTGAATTTTTTGTTGTAATGCATTTCTTAAATCATGCATGGTACTTTGAATGGCATTCGTCAATAGAAACGAAGAAGTTAAAAGAAGCGCTGCTCTTGTTGTATAACAAATAGCTAAAATTCCAATAATTCGAATTACAATATCAAAATGGATATGGGCACCTGCAACTCCTTTTGCAATTTCACTGGCATCCTTCATTAACTGTGTTGTAATAGAACCTTCAATGCTTGGGTTCATAGCATAAATTCCAGTGGAAAGCACTAATGCGATAATCGCAATTAACAATTTTTTAGAATAAGGAGAAGCATAGTGCAGAAACTGTTTGATACATTTTGACCAATTGATTTTATCATTCATACTGCATTTCCTCCTCACTAAGCTGTGATGCAGCAATTTCATAATAAATTTCACAGTTTTTCAATAATTCTTTATGAGTGCCTGCACCAACAATTTTCCCTTCATTTAATACAATAATCTTATCCGCATCCATAATCGTAGAAACACGCTGTGCTACAATCAATACGATTTCATTTGTCACTTCTTTTTTTAATTCTGCACGGAGTTTTGCATCCGTCTTAAAGTCCAAGGCGGAAAAAGAATCATCATAAATATAAATTTCTGGCTTTCGAACGACGGCTCTTGCAATGGAGAGACGCTGTCTTTGTCCACCAGATACATTGGTAGCCCCTTCTACAATTCTTTCCTTAAATTGCAATGGTTTTTCCATAATAAAGTCATATGCCTGTGCTACTTTTGCTGCATGAATCACTTCTTCAATGGTAGCATCTGGTTTTCCAAAACGAATATTCTCCTCAATCGTTCCACTGAATAAATTGGCCTTTTGTGCTACAAATCCGATCTTATTCCGAAGTTCATTAAAGTTCATATCCCGAACATCGACGCCGTTTACTAAAATTCGTCCACTGCTCACATCATAAAATCTTGGAATTAATTGAATCAATGTACTTTTACCAGAACCTGTACTTCCAATAAAAGCAACCGTCTCTCCTTCCTTTGCTTCAAAGGAAATATCCTTTAATACCGCTTCTTCTCCATCTGGATAAGCAAAGTCCACATGTTCAAAAACAATGGAACGTTTTTTCTCTTCTTCTTTTTTACTTTCTCCATGATGAATACTGCTCTCCATCTCTAAAACCTTCATAATACGTTTTGCAGAGACATTAGCTCTTGGATACATCATAAATACCATACAGAATAAAAGAACGGAAAACATCGCATGGAATAAATATTCCATAAACGCTACAAGTTTTCCAATTGGAAGTGCTCCTGCATCGATTAAATGACTAGCCGTAAAATAAATCAGTAATGCGGATAAATTCATTAATAAGAAAAAGACTGGTTCTGTTGATGACATTAATTTAAAAAGTCTCTTGGACTGATTCATAAAATTTACGTTTTCACCATCAAATCGTTCCGTCTCATATTCATTATTATTGAAAGAACGAATCACTCGAATCCCTGTTAAGTTCTCACGAAAAATTCGGTTAATGGAATCTAAAGAACTTTGCTGCCTTTCACTAATTGGAGAAGAAATTTTTCCTACCACTACAACTCCGATAATAATAATTGGAATTGTTGAAATAATAATAAGTGAAAGTTTTAACGATGTCGTAATCGTCAAAGTAAAACTAACAGCAATCATAACAGGTGTCAATAACGCTGTTTTCAAAATAACATTTAAAAACATCATAATCTGAAAAGCATCGTTATTTGTTCTCGTAATCAGCGATGCAACTCCTAGTTCATTCATCTCACTATGAGAAAACGATTGTACCTTATTAAATACATCCTGTCTAATATCACGTGTTACGGATGTAGAAATTTTTGCGGAACAATATCCTAGTAAAATTGTTCCACACACACCAATAATTGAGATAATCGCAATTCGAATTCCCATTTGAAATAAATAGGCTTCGTCTTGATTCTGCACTCCGTTATCAATCATATCGGATACAAAGGTCGGAATCCCAAGTTCTACTAAAGCAAATCCAAAGACCGATAGGATATTCAAAAACACAAGCCATTTGTATCGCTTTAAATAGTGTAAAATTAATTTCACAATTTTTCCCTCCTTATAAAATAACTAAAATAATAAAAAACACTCTTTTGGAACTTTTCACGTTCCTATCATTAAGCGAAAGAAAGGACAAGATATATGTCACTCTAATGTTATCCATGACATAGCACTTGTCCATTCTCTATTATTCTAACATATTATAAAACTTTGTCCAACACTTTTTCTCTCTTAATATGCTTTTCCAAAGTACACCATGGCTTTTGCAGGTTTTCCACAGTGAACGCAAGTTTCTCCTAAGTTTTCTTGCTCAAATGGCATACAACGAGTCGTAGCTGTTGTCTCTTCTTTAATGGCTTCTTCACATTCTTTGCAACCACACCACATAGCTTTTACAAAACCTCTTTGTTCTGCAATCGCTTCTTTAAACTCATCCCAGTTTTTCGCTGTAACTGTATGAGCATCTCTATGAGCTTTTGCGCGTTCGAACATATCGTGTTGGATCTGTTCTAATACTTCTCCAACCTTTTCATTTAATTCATCAAGAGATACTTGAATCTTCTCTCTTGTATCACGGCGAACAATAACTGCCTGATTTGCTTCGATATCTTTTGGTCCAATTTCAATACGAATTGGAATTCCACGCATTTCTTGTTCGCTAAATTTCCAACCTGGGCTCTTATCCGAATCGTCTACTTTCACACGATAGTTAGAAGCTAAAATTCCTCTTAATTCTTCTGCTTTTTCAAGAACGCCTTCTTTTTTCTGCATAATTGGAATAATCATAACCTGAGTTGGAGCAATTCTTGGTGGAAGAACAAGACCTGAGTTATCTCCATGTACCATAATAATCGCACCGATTAAACGAGTTGTCATTCCCCAAGATGTCTGGAACACGTGTTTTAATTTGTTATCTTTATCTGTGAATTGAATTCCAAATGCTTTGGCAAATCCATCGCCAAAGTTATGGCTTGTACCAGACTGTAATGCTTTTCCATCATGCATTAACGCTTCAATTGTATAAGTTGCTTCTGCACCTGCAAATTTTTCTTTTTCTGTTTTTTGTCCTTTTACAACTGGCATAGCAAGCACTTCTTCACAGAAATCTGCATAGATGTTTAACATCTGAATTGTTCTTTCTTTTGCTTCTTCTGCTGTTGCATGAGCTGTATGACCTTCTTGCCATAAAAATTCACGAGAACGAAGGAATGGTCTTGTTTCCTTTTCCCAACGAACAACGGAACACCACTGGTTATAAACTTTTGGAAGATCGCGATAAGACTGAATGTCTCTTGCATAAAAATCACAGAATAATGTTTCAGAAGTTGGTCTTACACACATTCTTTCCTGTAATTCATTTAAACCGCCATGTGTTACCCAAGCTACTTCTGGAGCAAAACCTTCTACATGATCCTTTTCTTTTTCTAAAAGACTCTCTGGAATAAACATTGGCATATAAACATTTTCTACACCAGTTTCTTTAAAACGTCTATCCAATTCTTTTTGAATGTTCTCCCAAATCGCATATCCTGCTGGTTTAATTACCATACAACCTTTTACACTAGAGTAATCCACTAATTCCGCTTTTTTTACAACATCTGTATACCACTGTGCGAAATCTTCTTCCATAGAAGTAATTGCTTCTACTAATTTCTTTTCCTTTGCCATTTTCTAATCTCCTTCTTTTATTACAAATATCGTTTTATAGAATTGTTGAGTGGGAAGTGCTAAATGACGGAATGATGAGAAACACGCTTTGCTAACTTCTCACTCCCGTGGGCGGCGTCAACACTATAAATATTCGCGGGCAGTCGTCATAAACTTATGCGAGCATAGTTTTTAACTGGTTGCCTTCCACACAAATAAAAAACGCCGATACTTCTTCCCTCTCAACATAAAAGGGACCGAAATATCGGCGGTACCACCCTGCTTAACAGCTCTCTATCTTAGACTATTCATTCTCTTAACAAGATATTCAAAGAAATGAGCTATTCTCTCATTCTTCCTTTAACGCAGGAATTACGTCCTGTTTTCACAGACAGCTCAAAGGCAGGTTCTTTGTTCGCTTTCATAAAAATCTCTCAGCCATTTTGCCTACGCAAACGGATTTTCTCTCTGTATCTGTAGGAAGAACAAATACTATCCCTTATCAACGCCATTTTTCAATACAATTATTGTATGAGAAAAATAACATTCTGTCAATGAGGAATTTCCCAAATTCCTCATTGATTTATTGGAGCATAACAATAATTTTCGCCTGTTTTTTCCCTATTTTTGCAATAACAGTTATTTTTCCTTTCTTTATCGTTCTTGTCTGCTTCTTTTATTTCTATCATATCACAAATACATTTTACAGTCATTTTCTCTTTTTCTATCCTCTTTGCTTTTTTCTATGTTATTTTCTCCCATTTTCTTATACTTCTTCAAAGAAAGCCCTTGTATTTTCTTTGCTTTTCTACTATGATACTTAGTAAGCATATTTTTAGCTATTGTTCTGTTTTTATCGGGAAACTCGTTTTCCTTTTTCCCTTTTTATCAACGAGAAAAGTATAAAATACTGGTCTCGTTGCTTTGATATAAATCAGAACTCTTATGATATGATTTAAAAAATAAAAGCGCAGCTTGCGCAATTGGAGGTACTATGGATATCGTAACAATTAGAGACCTTTATAGAAAACGTGAAGACTATATTGGTAAAACTATTACAGCTTGCGGTTGGGTTCGTAGCAACCGTGACTCAAAGACATTTGGTTTCATCGTTATTAGCGATGGTACTTTTTTTGAAACTTTACAGGTTGTATACAGTGCAGAAAAACTTTCTAACTTTGCTGAAATTGCAAAATTAAATGTTGGTTCTGCACTTATTGTAAAAGGACAGCTTGTTGCAACTCCAAATGCAAAACAACCATTTGAAATTCAAGCAGAAGAAATCACAATTGAAGGTGCTTCTAGCAGTGACTATCCTCTTCAAAAGAAACGTCACTCTATGGAATATTTAAGAACAATTTCCCATCTTCGTCCAAGAACTAATACTTATCAAGCGGTATTCCGTGTTCGTTCTTTAATCGCTTATGCCATCCACAAATTCTTCCAAGAAAGAGATTTTGTTTATGTGCATACACCATTAATTACCGGTAGCGATGCAGAAGGTGCTGGAGAAATGTTCCAAGTAACAACACTTGATCTCAACAACGTTCCAAAAAACGAAGATGGCACTGTTGATTTCAAACAGGATTTCTTCAATAAACCAACGAACTTAACAGTAAGTGGTCAGTTAAATGGAGAAACATTCGCACAAGCATTCCGAAATATTTATACTTTCGGACCAACATTCCGCGCTGAAAATTCCAATACAACAAGACATGCGGCTGAATTCTGGATGATCGAACCTGAAATCGCATTTGCAGATTTAGAAGATGATATGATCCTTGCAGAAAATATGTTAAAGTATGTCATTAACTATGTATTAGAGCACGCACCTGAAGAAATGAACTTCTTTAACCAGTTTATTGATAAAGGTCTTCTCGATCGTCTACACCATGTAGCAACTTCTGACTTCGCTCGTGTTTCTTATACAGAAGCTGTTGAGATTCTAGAGAAAAACAATGATAAATTTGAATACAAAGTATCTTGGGGTACTGATTTACAGACAGAACATGAACGTTATTTAACAGAAGAAATTTACAAAAAACCTGTCTTCGTAACCGACTATCCAAAAGATATTAAAGCATTTTATATGAAATTAAACGACGATAATAAAACCGTTGCTGCTATGGATTTATTAGTTCCTGGTATCGGTGAAATCATCGGCGGAAGCCAGCGTGAAGATAACTATGACAAATTAATGGAACGCATGAATGAATTAGGATTAAAACCAGAAGATTATGACTTCTATCTTGATTTAAGAAAATATGGTTCTACAAGACATGCAGGATTCGGTCTTGGATTTGAACGTTGTGTTATGTACTTAACAGGAATGGGCAATATCCGTGACGTAATTCCTTTCCCAAGAACGGTAAATAACTGCGACCTATAATAACAACTACGAGAAACACACTTGGCGTTGTCTTCGCGTAAATAAAAAGGGCCGTTGCAAAATAGTAAACAACTGATTTTGCAATAGCCCTTTTCTTTTTCTCTTGTATTATTCTAATTTTATTTTTGGCTTATTTCTTCTTCTCTTTCTTGAAGTTCAATTAATTCTTGGAATTGTTGTAACGGCATCGGTTTATAATAATAATAGCCCTGTACCCACTTACACTTTGTTGTCTTTAAAAAGTCAATATATTCTTGGTCTTCTACTCCTTCTGCTAATACAGATATTCCAAGAGTATCAACTACATCGATAAGACCACGAATGGCATCTTTTCTTTGTTCTGTAATCGGCTCTTTAAAGAAAATGCGATCTAGTTTAACAGTATCTACATTTCTTTCAAACAATACAGAAAAAGACATATTACCTGCCCCAAAATCATCAATAGAACAACGAATCCCTGCTTCTTTAAATTCTTTCATAGTCTCTTCCACATGGCTCCCTACATGAAATTGTAGATCTTCTAAAAATTCAAACTCCACATATTCTTTTGGAATAGCAAATTCTTCTAATATAGTTAAGTAATCTTCTTTAAAATCCACATCTTTGATTGTAATATTAGGGATATTAAAACTCATAGGAACTCGTATCTCCCCATTTTCTAATCCCTCTTTTAAATAACGGCACACTTTTTTAAAATTTGTTAAGTCTACTGTATAAATTTCACCATACTCATTTAAAACGGAAAAACATTCTGCTAAGGATACATCTTCTCTTCCAAACCATCGAAGAAGAATTTCACCTCCAATAATTTTTTCTGTATGTAAATCTACCTTTGGCTGTGCATAAACGATAAACTCATCATTCATTCTTGCCTTTGTCAATTGTTCCATTAACTGTTGACGATAGAGATATTTCTCATATTTTTCTTCTGTAAATACTTCAAAGCTATAACTTCTCTTCTTAAGTTCTGGACATATCTTCCTCATAAGCCCTGCTTTTATCAATATTTCATCATAACTTCCTTTTATATCCTTTCCTAATATAATTCCAAAGGAAGTAAAAATTGTTTCATGAATACTCTCTATTTTATTATAAAAAAGCTCATCCGTTAACTCTACCAAAAATTCATTGCAAACAAGTGCATCTGCACTTATGCCCTCCCTTTCTGGACATTCAATAAAAAAATAAAAGGTGTCTCCAAAACTTCTTTCAACATACCCTTTTCCTTTTAGAAATTTTTTAAGAATCGAATAAATCTGATGTAAGATTCTATTTCCATGTTCTACTCCGAATCTAGCATTATAGTACTGGAAGTTTTTTATATTCATTTCCACAAAAGCAATATTTTTCTTTTGTTCTTCTGTAAAACCTGAAAAAACCTCTCTCAATGTCATATCCTTTGGTGACATCGTATTCATATAAATGTATTCCCTCCCTTTCCTAATAAATAATACAAACCTATAATATATATTCTGACCTTATTCTATCACCAGCTTCTATGAGAAATCACGAAACAATTGTATAGTTAAAAATCTAATGCATCAATACATTCGAAAGCCTCGCCAAAAGGTTCTTCCTTAAATACCATTCTTTCTTTTGTGGTTGGATGAGTAAATGCAATTCTTGAAGAAAATAATCCAATTTGCCGATAAACTCTTTTTGTCTTTTGAAATCTCTTATTATATTTGGTATCTCCCCAAATCCCAGCTCCACGACTTGCCATTTGTACTCGGATCTGATGATGTCTTCCTGTTACTAACTCAATTAATACATAAGTCAATAAACCTTCCTCAGTCTCCAATACATCCAATACTTCATAACGAAGTTCTGCTTTTTTTGCTCCTTTTGTCCCTTTTGGTACAACCTTTGAAGTATTTGTCTTGCCGTCCTTTACAAGATAATCGATCAGGACTCCTTCTTCTTCTTTTAACTCTCCTGTTAAAATTGCTTGATAATCTTTTTCCATCAAACCATCTTGTACTTGATCACTTAAGTTAGCCGCTGCCTTTTGATTTCTAGCAAATACCATAACCCCTCCAACAGGGCGATCTAAACGATGTACAATAGCAACATATGGTTCTTCTGTCATCTCTTCTTTCTCATAGAGATAATTTTTTAGATAATTTACCATATCCATATCCCTTGTCTTATCACTTTGTGATGGCATTCCCTGTGGCTTCACACAAACAATAATATCACTATCTTCATATAAAATTTTTACCTTTTGTGTTAACATATTTTTTCTCCTCTAAATTTTAAATCGGTATCCAACGCCCCAAATCGTTTCGATATACTGTGGTTTTGCTGTATTAAATTCAATTTTTTCACGAATCTTTTTAATATGAACCGTTACGGTTGCAATATCCCCAATGGAATCCATATCCCATATTTCTTTAAATAACTCTTCTTTTGTAAATACATGGTTTGGATTACTAGCTAAAAATGTCAAAAGATCAAATTCTTTTGTTGTAAATGCTTTTTCTTCGTCGTTTATATAAACTCTACGTGCAGTTTTATCAATTTTTAATCCACGGATTTCAATAATATCATTTTCAACAGCGGCACTTCCAATTAATCTCTCATAACGAGCAATATGAGCTTTTACTCTAGCAACTAGTTCACTTGGGCTAAATGGTTTTGTAATATAATCATCGGCACCCAATCCTAATCCGCGTATTTTATCAATATCTTCTTTCTTTGCAGAAACCATGAGAATTGGAATGTTTTTTACTTCTCGGATTCTTTTACAAATCTCAAATCCATCAAGCCCTGGAAGCATGAGATCTAAAATAATCATATTAAATTCTTCAGAAAGTGCTCTCTCTAACCCAGTTTGCCCATTATTTTCAATGGCAACTTCAAAAGAGCTCAGTTCTAAATAATCTTTTTCAAGTTCTGCAATGCTTTCTTCGTCCTCAATAATTAATATTTTATTCATGATTAAAATCCTCCTTATACTTTCTTACTGTGAAATAAATGGTTGTTCCAGAACCAGGACGACTTGTTGCCCATATTTTGCCACCATGTTCATCAATTACTTTTTTTGCAATAGAAAGTCCTAATCCACTTCCACCTTTTGAAGAGTTTCTAGAAGCATCCGCTCGATAAAGGCGATTAAAAATATATGGTAAATCATTTTCAGAAATGCCTGCTCCATTATCTTCAATTTCTACTTGAACAACTTCTTCCTCTTCTTTTAGCCTAATATTGACACACCCTTTTTCTTTATCATTATATTTCATAGCATTGATGACAATATTATTAATGACTCGTTTAATCTGTTCCGCATCTGCAACTACAAGAGTATGTGGCTTACAATAATTAATATAAGTCAATACAATTCCTTTTTCCTCCATATCAACGCTTAGTTCTTCTACACAATCAGCAAAATACGCATCGATATCAATTTTCGTAAAGTTATAAGGAATGACATTGCAGTCAATTTTGGAATATACCGATAGTTCATTGATTAAGACATTCATATCATTCGCTTTATTATAAATCGTCTTAATATAGCGTTCCATCTTTTCCGGAGAATCCGCAACGCCATCCATAATTCCCTCCACATATCCTTTAATAGCAGTAATTGGTGTTTTCAAATCATGACTAATATTGCTAATTAATTCTCGATTTTCTTCTTCATAATGCAAGCGATATTCGATTGACTCTTTTAACTTCCGTCTCATCTCATTAAAAGAATCACAAAGTTCTCCGATCTCATCTTGATTGATCACTTCAACATCCACATCTAAATTTCCTTCTTTAATTCGATCCGTTCCTTCTTTTAACAAGCGGATTGGTCGAATAAACTCTGTATACATAAAAGCAGAAATTAAAGAACTTGAAAAAATGAGAATCCCTATAATTGCAAGTAAAACTTGAATAATAATATTTTTAAAGTTTGGAGCGATTTTTTCTAAACAAGTCATAATAAAAAAACTTCCTCGTTTTCCATCAGATGTTTTATAATCCCCTTGTTTAATCATAAAATTTTCTGGCTTACTAATAAAAATGCCCCCATTGTTATGCATATAATCGCTTCCATATTTCGGAAGATATTGTTCTACTTCTGTATGATCTTCCTTTGTTCCTCGATAGACAATATCTTTTTCTTCTCGAATAATTAAATAAGAAAATCGACCTTTTAACTCTTTATTTACCGAGTTTACATACGCTTCATCTCGTAACTTATCTGGCTCTGTCTTTACTATATTTTCTAATTTCTGAAATACTTCATCAGTCAACTGATCCACCGCTTTGGTAGGATTTGCAACATAAGCCAATCCATTGATATTTCCATTTACGGTTGTACTTACATAGAAATTACTTATTATTACAGTTGAAATCATCATAAGAAATAATGGTAAAATAATAGCAGGTAAAAAGAGTAATTTCACTTTATTTACGATTTTCATCCCGTTCACCGCCTTCCTTACTATTTTTATCATATCATAGTTTTCCAGTAGCTGCGAAAAATATTTGTGAAATTTATGAATATTTAATAATTATGCAAAAAAGACTACTATAAAGCTCTCCTCTATAGTAGTCTTCTCTCCTCTTATGGTTATGCTAAATATTTTTTTAAATCTTCTACTTTGTTTAATTCTTCCCATGGAAGATTTAAATCTGTTCTTCCAAAATGTCCATAAGCTGCTGTTTGTTTATAGATTGGTCTTCTTAAATCTAACATTTTGATGATACCAGCTGGACGAAGATCAAAGTTTTCACGAACGATTTCCACTAATTTGTTATCAGATACTTTTCCTGTTCCAAATGTGTCAACCATGATAGATGTTGGCTGAGCAACACCGATTGCATAAGATAACTGGATTTCACATTTATCAGCAAGTCCTGATGCTACAATATTTTTGGCTACATATCTTGCAGCGTATGCAGCAGAACGGTCTACTTTTGTACAGTCTTTTCCTGAGAAAGCTCCACCGCCGTGACGAGCATATCCGCCATATGTGTCTACGATAATTTTACGTCCTGTTAAACCACTATCCCCATGAGGTCCACCGATTACAAAACGTCCAGTTGGATTGATAAAGAACTTTGTATTATCATCAATCATATTTGCTGGAAGCACTGCATCGAATACATATTTTTTAATATCTTCATGAATCTGCTCTTGTGATACTTTTTCATCATGTTGTGTTGATAATACAACAGCATCAATTCTTGCAGGTTTTCCATTTTCATCATATTCTACTGTTACTTGGCTTTTTCCATCTGGTCTTAAATAAGAGAGCGTACCATCTTTTCTTACTTTTGTAAGCTGTCTTGTTAATTTATGAGCTAAAGAAATTGGATATGGCATATATTCTTCTGTTTCGTTTGTAGCAAAACCGAACATCATACCTTGGTCACCAGCTCCAATTGCTTCTAATTCTTCGTCAGACATTTTATTTTCTCTTGCTTCTAATGCTTTATCAACACCCATAGCGATATCGCTTGACTGTTCATCAAGAGCTACCATAACACCACAAGTATCGGCATCAAATCCATATTTTGCACGATCGTATCCAATTTCTCTTACTGTATCACGAACAACTTTTTGAATATCCACATAAGCATTTGTTGTGATTTCACCCATAACCATAACTAATCCTGTTGTACAAGCTGTTTCACATGCAACACGGCTCATTGGATCTTGTCTCATTAATTCATCAAGAATAGCATCAGAAATCGCATCACAGATCTTATCAGGATGTCCTTCTGTTACAGATTCAGATGTAAATAGTAATTTTTCCATTTTTTTCTCCTTTTCTTTGTACTGATACCTCTCTTTAAGAGTTATTTAAAAATATACGATACAAAGTGTGAGTAACACACTTTGCCACGCAAGCAGTTTGCGAAACAAATATTTTCTTCTCTGTGGGCTGTGCATTGTTTGCACATAGTGCTTTTTTATATTAATAGGAAACATATTCCTATAATATAAAAAAAGTCCGAAATAATCGGACTTGAATACTTTCTATCACTCAAATCCTCTTATTGCTCGATTCATTATCGCTCAGGTAGGCACCTTCCGACAAAACGGGGTTGCCATGACTTCATAGGCCCTTATGCCTCCATCATTCTGAATAAGAGAAGTATCTTTTCATTGATATAATAACGCTAATACTATACTACAAATAAATTTATTCGTCAACCTATTTTTTTAAAGCTGTCAAAAAACATTGTTTTATGACAGCTTTTTTAACACTTTATTTTCTAATGTAATCTTTGATGTGCTGCATCCGAAGTTACCGAACGAACAATCTCAAACTCTAAAATCTCTTGCCTTCTAAACTTAGACACTCGAATTGCTACTCCATTAAAGAACACACAAGTTCCTTTTGTAATGGTTCTCACATCTTCTTCATAATTTTCCATAAAGACATCAAGTAATGTTGCATCATCATCTCCATATGGAATATGAACTGCACAAGAACGATTTACATTCTTTACTTTTGCCTTTGGAAAAAATACAGTTTTTTCAACCTCATCATAATCACGGAACCAATAACGTCTTACACAGAATAAAATCGCAATACTCACTATGCAAATTAAATTTTCTACCATAGAAGTATGTTGCCCGATCATATGACGAGCTACTGCAAAAATCAACACTTCAACAACGGTACTTGCCTTATGCTTACAAAGTAATTTGACAAACTCAATTCCAACTGCTACGGTTAACGCATCTTCTATAAAGTGTGTCATTCCTTCAATTTTAGAAGGAAGCAACAAGCTATCCCATAGCTCTTTTATTAAGTAAAGAAAGGCAAATCCAATGGAAATCGCAACTAAAATGGCCACTCCCATTTCCATATATTCCACTACATGGTATGTTTTGTCATTGATTTTATTTTTCATCCATCAACCTACTTTCAATTTAAACTTTTGAATTTCTCTGTCTGTAGACACCTTCTCGATCTTGCCACCAAGTGCTCTTAATTTACCTTCAAAATTCTCATATCCTCTTTGAATGTATTTAATGTCTTCTACAATAGTAAATCCATCTGCGGAAAGCCCTGCCATAACAAGCCCTGCTCCTGCACGAAGATCTGGTGCCTGTACAACGGCTCCTGTAAACTTGTCAACACCTTCAATAATAGCAGTATTTCCTTCTACTTTTATCTTTGCTCCCATTCTAGATAATTCATCTACATAGCGAAAACGGTTCTCAAAAATACTTTCTGTAATCACACTTGTTCCTTCGGAAAGCGCCAATGTAATTGCCATCTGAGGCTGCATATCCGTTGGAAATCCTGGATATGGAAGTGTTTTAATATTTGTATGACTGAGTCTCTTATCCGTACTAACACGAACAGCGTCATCATATTCTTCAACATTTGCTCCAATTTCAATTAATTTGGCTGAAATCGCTTCTAAATGTTTTGGAATTACATTTTTAATAAGGATATCTCCTTTTGTAATAACAGCAGCTGTCATAAAAGTTCCCGCTTCGATCTGATCAGGAATAATAGAATATTCTGTGCTGTTAAGAGAAGAAACTCCTTTAATACGAATGACGTCAGTACCTGCACCTTTAATATTAGCTCCCATACTATTTAAGAAGTTGGCTACATCAACAATATGTGGCTCTTTTGCAGCATTTTCAAGTACTGTGCTTCCTTCTGCAAGAGCAGCTGCCATCATAACATTAATGGTAGCACCAACACTCACTACGTCAAAATAAATATGAGCACCAACTAATTTGTCCGCCTTTGCACTAATCATTCCATGAGAGATCTCAACTTCCGCACCAAGTGCCTTAAATCCTTTAATATGCTGATCAATCGGACGACTTCCAATATCACATCCCCCTGGAAGTGCTACTTGTGCCTTATGATATTTTCCAAGAAGTGCTCCAAGTAAATAATAAGAGGCTCTAATTTTACGGATGTATTCATAATCAATAATCATATCCCCTTGGGTATGAATACCCTTTCCGCTAATTTCTACTTCATGAGCTCCTGTTCTTACAACAGTTCCCCCAATCCCTTCAATGGCTTGAAGTAATACATTGGTATCATTGACATCTGGCATATTTTCAATTGCACATACCCCATCTGTCATAACGGCTGCTGCTAATATTCCAAGAGCTGCATTTTTCGCACCTCCGATTGTTACTTCTCCTACTAACGGTGTTCCACCTTTGATTACATATTGTTCCATTTTGCACCTCTGCTATCTCTATACTTAAAATTATGCTAATCTTATGTTTTTGTTCCTCTTGTATACTCTTAAAATAATGAGAAACACGTTCACGAGTTTCTCTTGTTTATGCGAAAACCGCATTATCACGATACATTATATCATACTTTACTCATTTGTAAATTATTTCTTTATGTAAAAAATATCCAAATTTAATATTTCATTTATGAATGAATCAATCAAAAATTTTCCATATAATAAGAAGAAAAACTTTCAAACTTCCTACGAAACATTACGTTTTTTTTACATATTCTTTAATTTTTTTACGGATAAATCGTTAAAAAATATCCTTACAAAAAACATCTTAACAAAGAGAATTCTATTCGCAAAAGACTTATGATAGAAAAGGGGATGTTGAAAACAGAAACTCTTAGTTTCTCTTCCAACAGCCCCTTTTTATTCAAATTTTTTCATTCTTATAAATAATCGAGCGGATCTTTTACAACTCCATTGATCCGTAATTCAAAGTGAAGATGTGGACCTGTACTTCTTCCCGTATTTCCACTGTATCCAATTGTCTCACCTTGGGATACCGCTTGTCCAACGGAAACACTTACACTATTCATATGTCCATAACGGGTAATGACTCCATCTCCATGGGATATGGTTACACAATTACCATAACCATTGATCCATCCCGCTTGAATTACTGTTCCTTCTCTTGATGCCATAACGGTTGTTCCAATCGAACAAGCCCAATCGACACCTTCATGCATTCTTCCCCATCTCGCTCCTACTCTTGAAGTTAAAGTTCCACCATTAATTGGCTTTATATAGGTTGGACGCACCTTTGTTCCTTGCACTACCTTTTTTGGTACTGCTTTTTTAATCACTTCGGTATCCGTTACTTTAGACCGATAGGCTTGTCCATTTTTATAGCTTACAAGGCTGGTCACTTGCTTAACTCCAGCTTTTCCTTTCTGAACAACTTTTGATTCCCCTTCATACATAGAAGAATCTTTTACATAAACAGTATCGGCATAATACTTTTTCTTTGTCAGCTCTTCTTTTTGGACGATAACAGAAAGTTCTGGAGTTGGCACAGAGATAATAACTTCATCTCCTGGCATAATGGAATCACTATCCTTAATTTGTGTGTTTAGCTTCATAAACTCTTTCACTGTCATTCCATTTTCATTGGCAATCCCAGAGATGGTATCTCCTTTTTTTACTTTATATGTTTCATCTTGATCTTTTTCTTTGGTAATATCCAAAACAGCCTCTTTTACTTGTGTCAATTCCTCACTTTTTACATAAACAGGCTCTACTTCGATTTCCTCTGCAAAAGCGACTTTCACAACCTCATTTTGACTTTTTTTGGTATTTTGCTTTGCGTCCTCTTTTTGATCTGCTTCCTTTGTTACTATTTTTGCAGATGCTACCATATGTTGATTTTTATCACTCTTTGTCACCATATTCACTTCTGGCACAAGAGTTCCTTTTTTCCCATCGGTAACAAGAGCGATTTGCACATCAGAAGTTTTACTATATTTTTCTTGGGTCTTTTGAAGGACTTCTTTTACTTCTTTTTTACTCTTTAAAATCACTTCATAATCGTCAATCTTTAACGCATACGATAACTGTGCTTGCTCTCCTTTTAACGATTCTAATGTTTCCTCCATTGCCTTTTTTAATTCTGCTTTGGAGCTTGCTCTCTTTCCTTTTCCCTTTTCCATAGAAAGATTTACATCCCATTGAATCGTATTTCCATTTTCCTCATTGACATTTGCTTTTACTTCTTCTAAAAGCTCTGTTGCCAATTGTTCATCTTTTGTATATCCAATAACAATTCCGTCTAATTTTATCTCTCGTAAATTACTCCTATAGATTGTAATGCCTATTATTGTGGCAAAAACAATTGCAATGACTCCACATAGAAGCCATACGCCATATTTTTTTACAAGATTCGATTTCATTTTGTCCTCCTATCAAGGACTTTTTTCACCTTCTTGGTAAAAGTCCTGAAACAATTGTAACATTTTTGTAACATTTAGAACATTCACATTTTACCAAGGTTTTATGTAAAAGTAAAGGGCTTTTTTTATTCTTCCTCTTTTTCCCTTTTTCTATTCTCAAAATAGACAAAATCGTCAATTGCATCCAAAATATCTGCAAACACTTCTCTAGGAGCTTCATCAATATACCGCTTTAATACATCATCTTTTCTTCCGCCTTTATACCGTCCGTAAAAAATATCAAACAGATTGTGTCCACGAACATAAATCTTAATTTCTTCCATATGTTCTTTTAAGTCTTGTCGATTTCGGATTCGGATCCCCGTAGCTTTTAACATTCGCTTTGTACTTCCTAAACGATATAAATAGTCTTTATATTTTGTATAGAGAATCTTATAAAATTCTTCTTCATTTTTTAAGAGCCCTATTTTTACCATTGTTTTTGGATCTAAAAAATAATTTTCAAAAGAATAATATTTTAAAATTAATACATTTTTTGGTTGAACTCGTGGTAAGTTATTTTGATCTTGAGACTCTCTTTCTTTATAGTAATTGCAAAGTTGACGTTTTAGCATCTTTGGATCTTTGCCATCGCTATCTCGAATCATAAGAAACTGATCTTTTAAATATAACTTATTAATATACTTTAAGTTGGCATAGGTTTTAATATTCGTACAACTATTGACTGGAATAATAGAAATTCTTTGTAGTTTTCCATCTTCATCATACATTTCAGAATAATATTTCTCAAGTAACATCGGTAGCCTTGAACTATCTTGCTTTCCTTCTACAATAAATACGAAATTTACATTCATTAAATCGTTTGCGGAATAACCTAAGTCGTTTAAAATTTCATCCACATCCGTGTCTTCATTGACAACGGTTTCATAATGTTCATCTAATAACACTTGTTTAATCTGCTTCCCAGCAAAATTAAAAATCATATTTGGTGAATGGGTGGAGAAAATCACCTGATTTTTTTTCGATAATTGATATAAAATTTCACTGGCAGTTTTTTGCAATTGTGGATGAAGAAACATCTCAGGATCTTCTATCATAATAATACAAGGAACGGTATGATCTTTTTCTTCTATATAAGTTTTCAATAAAGAAAGAATATAAATGCTCTTTAAACCAGCTCCTAATGTAGAAATTGAGCCGTAGACATCTCTTTCTTTATGGTGAACTAACGTCTCTACCTTTAACATTTCATCGATATCCAACTTAATATTATATTGAATCTCTTGATTCGCTCCGCCATTTTTTTGGAAATTAGCATTTAATTTATCGGCAAATTGATTTAAATTCAATTGATATAATTTATACTCTAACAGACGAGTCGTTTCATGAATCGTGAGATCCTGTGGCATCTTTTCTTCAATTTTACCAATACAAGCAAAACAATGATTGCAATGTTTTGTTTTATCAAACATACAGATTTCATCTCTTAAATCCACTAGCGCTTCATTTCCTTGGAATTCTAAAATATCTTCTTGAATGGATTGAATATTTCTCTGTTGATCGATAAAATAGACTTTTGGAAAAACAACTCTTAAATTAGGATTATTTTTTCGAACACCATCTCCAAACTCTTCTTTTCCATCATAGGTTCTTGTATAAAAGAACGTTACATTCCCTCCAATGAATACTTCTTCCTCATCTTCAGCGGTTTCAAATGGCTGAAAAGATGGCAACTTTTTCTTAAAATCTTCATACCAAAGCTCTTTTTTATGATAACGGCTCACCATTCCTTTTTCTTGAAATTCTTCTAGATCTTCCGTACTCAATGTAATCGTTCCATAAATATGAATGGAACGATAGGGCTCATTATAATCTTCTTGTTTTATTTTATAGCTTCCTTCTAATGCCATAATAGCATCTAAAACTACTGTTTTTCCTGTATTGTTTCTCCCTACCAAAATCAACGCCTGATCGATTTCTTTCATCTCTAATTTATGAATGGATTTAAAGTTTTCAATTGTTAAAGAACTAATTTTCATAGTACGCACCCCCATGTACGCTTCCCCTTTTTCTTTTTTATTATGATATGCTTCCCGCCTCCTTTTTATTTGCGTGGAAGGCATAAGTCAAGCAGGAATACAAGCATTTCTATTATCATTTATCATTTGGGGAATTCTTTTTTACCTTATCTTACTTTTCGATTTTTCTCTACCTAGTTGATTGACTTTTATTATAAGCCTTTCTTTTTCTCTCTTCTACGTTTCTTTTTTTGATACTTTCCTTTCTCCTTTTCTCCCTGATTTCTTTTTCTTGGCTTTTCTTTTCCTTCCTTTTCCACTACCTGTTTTTTTAATTGCTTCTTTTGGGATTCTTTTTCAGATTTTTTCTTCTGTACAGAATATCCAAATTTGCCAAGTTTTTCACCTAATTCAAAATATTCTCCATGAGAATAAGCAACAAGTCCAATATCATTTAAATGGAATTTTCCTTTTTCATCCATATAAGAATCTTCTACCGTCACACCTACGACTTCTGCTAGAAACAAATGATGGCTTCCTAATTCTTTGATTTCGACTACCTTACATTCGATATTTACTGGACTTTCTGCAATACCAACCGCCTTTATTTTTTGAGAAGGCTGTGGTGTCAATTTCATTTCCTTAAATTTATCCACATCTCTTCCAGAGCGAACGCCACAATAATCGGTGGCATACGTCAATTCTTTTGTCGTAAGATTCACAACAAATTCTTTTGTTTCCTTAATAATATTATAGGAATATCGCTCTGGACGAACAGAAATTGAAAGCATAGCAGGATTTGTACAAACCGTTCCCGCCCATGCAACGGTAATAATATTTGGTTTTTCTCCTTCTCGATTACAGCTTACCATAACTGCTGGTACTGGGTAGAGCATATTTCCCGCTTTCCAAAATTGTTTTGCCATACTATATCCTTTCTTACTCTTACTAAATTTTTTATCAGATCCAAAAATCCGCCATTTGAGTGATTGAAGTCTATTTTCTCTTCTCCTTCCTTGCTCTAAATGGCGGATTTTCTATCTACATATTATAATGCTTTTTTTACTGCTGATGCAAATTCATTTAACTCTTCTTTTGTAGCAGTTCCTGGTTCCCAAGATACTTGTACGCTATCCCCTTCGTATCTTGGAATTAAATGCATATGAAAATGGAATACTGTTTGTCCTGCAATTTCACCATTGTTTTGTACAATATTCATTCCATCACAACCAGTTGCCTGTTTTAACGCTCTTGCAACCGCTGCTGCTAATGAAAAAAGTTTTCCCGCTGTGTCCGCATCCATATCAAAAATGTTATCAAAATGCTCTTTTGGTAAAATCAATGTATGACCTTTTGATGCTGGAGATACATCAAGAATTACTTTAAAATCACTATTCTCATAAATCGTTGCAGATGGAATAATTCCATTGGCAATCTTACAAAAAATACAATCCTCTTTCATCGTCTCTATTCCTCCTGTTAATCATAAGAGTCATCATTTCCTATCGATCTATTTTATCAGTAAATACTATAGGATAATAAGAAATACGTCATAAGAGTTACCACCTCTATTATCAAAATGATGGCAGAACTCTCGTTCTAATGATTTCTTTTATTGTAGATCAATTTTTGGCGATTGGCAAGAAGAACTATTATTCTGTCTTTGCTCTCTCCCTTTTATCCGTCCATTTCCTCTAAGATATCCTCTATCTTTCTTCTATTCATCGTATTCAAATACGATCATAGAAAATGGTGGTAAATCTAATATAAAATAACATACTTCTTCTTTTTGATAGTAAGAATTTATCTTTTCTTTCTTGGCCATTTTTATCATTTCTTTTTCATTTTCACTTGTTCCAACCCCTCCATAACATACGGAATCACTATGAAATACTAACCGATATTCGCTATCTTTTGGCACGGTAAGCAAGTATCCTCGACTCATTTCCTGTCGGTGGTGAAAGAGAAACAATAAATTTCCCTTTCCTGTCGAGGATTTTCGAAGAAATGAAAAAATTCCATATGTTGGATCTTTATGAAACCATGCAAAGTTTTCTTCATTGCCACACCAATTTCTAAGCACTTCTTTTTCTTTATAAAAAGTGATTAAATCCTTTATATACACCCGAAAACTTCTATGGATATCCTCTTCTAACAGTTGCCAATCCATTCCTTTTTCTATATCACAAGGATGCCAATGGACAAAATCTTCTCCCATAGAAAGGATTTTCCCAACAGATGGATACGCAAAGAAATAGCCATAGAGCATACGAAGACTGGCAAAGCGATTAAAATATTCTCCTGCCATCTCTTGTATTAACGTCCCATTCCAAAGGGTATTTTCTCCTCTTGCTACACTCAATATGTTCTTACGATAGCGATCATAACTGACGAAACGCTCCATCTTCCAAAAATCATAAGGATTACAGCCTGGATATTTCTTACTATAAGTTAAATATTGTTCGAGCCACTCAGAGCTTAGCTGTCCATCGAACCCTAAACCGCCTTGACTAGCCTTTTCCGTTACCCCAATCCAATGCGAATTATCCTCTGTATATAAAAACACTTGTGGCGCATATTGTTTCAATAAAGAATTGCACAATTGTAGAAAAGAAATCGCCTCTAAATTTTCTGTACCACCCCAAGGATTTGGCAACCATTCCTTCCCAATCTTTCCATAGTCTTGATAGAGCATCGATGCTACAGATGGTATAAAAAATCCATCCACTTGAAATTGCTTTATCCAATAAAAAGCGCTGGATAACAAGAACGAACGGACTTCTCCTTTTCCATAGTGGAATAAAAGACCTTTTTCTTGTGCTTGTACTGCCAACAGTGGGTTCTCATATTCATAGACAGCTTCTCCATCCATTGCCTTTAATCCATAGTCTGCCATGCCAAAAGAAGCAATGCACCACTCTAAAATCACTTTAAGCCCTTTTTTATGCAGATAGTCGATCATATATTGAAAATCTTCTCTCGTCCCATGTCTTCTAGATGGTGCAAAATAGTGTGTCACATCCGTTCCTAGTGACTGTTCTGTTTCATATTCTAAAATTCCTTTTAATTGAATATGAGTATATCCCATCAAAAGCGCATCCTTTGCTAATTCCTTTGCTAATTGCCGATAGGATAGCAATAGATTTCCTTTTTTTCCTCTCTTTTTATATGCCACTGGATAAACTTGATAAATGACAATAGGTTCTTTTATTTCCTTGCCCTGTTGCTCTTTTCCGTTCTCTATTTCTCTTTCGCTTTCCTCTACAATTAATGATAAATGTGGATTTTTTTTGTGCTGTTCAAAGCTATAAGGATCCGATTTACGAAATATCTCTCCTCGTTTTGTTTTGATTTCATATTCATATGCCATTCCAACTTTTGCCTCTGGAATAAATAACTCAAAAATTCCCCCTTCATCCATTCGCTCCATAGGATGCATACGGGAATCAAAGTCATTCCAATCCCCAAGAACACTGACTCTTCTTGCATTTGGCGCATAAAACGAAAAGAAAATTCCTTCTACTCCTTCTATCTCTTTTTTATGAGCTCCAAGAATCTGATACATAAAACAATTCGTTCCATTTTCAAAAGAAATTCTATCTTCTAAAGAAATTGGATTCAAAAAACGATAAGGATCTTCATAAGCAATCACTTCCGTTTCTTTTTGCATTTCTAAATAATAAGAAATGTAATTTCCCTTTGGTAACTGCAAAAGAAAAAGTCCCCTTTCTTCTATTCGTTCCATAGAGTATCGCTCTTTTTTCTCCCCATTTCTTATCACTGCCCACATCTTCTTAGCCTTAGGATTCCAGCTACAAATATAATGATTCCCTTCCCATGTATGGTAACCTAATAGTTCTTTTGGTCTTTCACAATCTCCATAGAGAATGGCATTTATGCTCTTTTGTTCTAATATCATTTTTTTGCTATCCATTTCCTCTACCTTTCTCATTCCATTTCCTTTTCTACTTCTTTTTTCTTTCTATTTTTTATCAATAGGATTCTTTTATTTTCATTATATCATGAGTATAGTCCTTCCTAAACTACTTTTTCTAGACAGTACAAACAACTGGATCTCCTCCCATATCGAATGTATAAACACGGATATTATGAATGTTTTATATTTTTTTTATTATTTGGACACAGTTTGTTCACATTTTTTGTGTATAGTAATACCTGTAAGAGCTTTTCATATATTGAAATCCTCTCCCCCTCATTTTTTTGTAAAAGAAGAAGCGGCTTTCCCAGCCGCTTCTTCTTTTTTTCCAAAAATTTATACTTTACATATAAGACAACAAACCATGGGGCTTTCACGAAATATAACATTTCACAAAAGCCCCATGGTTCGTTATAATAAATTTCCTATGATAAACTTCTTAAAATTTTAGCTACATCGCCTTCTTGTACATTGGAATACAAAGTTCCATCAATATAAAAGTTTGGCGCTGTTTTACAGCTCTTTAAACAATTTTGCGTCGTTAAATAAAAATTTCCATCCTTTGATAATCCTTCTGTTTGAATTCCCAATTCTTTTCGGATAGCATTTAAAATCTTCATTCCATCTTTTGCTCCACAACGAGCTCCTGTACAAGCAATAATGCGATGTTTATAATTAGACGCTTTTAAACTTGGATATAACTTAATAATCGTCCCTATCATTGCCTGTTTCACACCAAATTCCGTTGCAATTTTCTCCTGAATATCCATTGGAATACAACCAACTACTTCTTGGATCTCTCGCAATAGTTCCACAAGGCTTGCTTGTTCTATTGGACTTTCTTGCTGTTTATAGTAATCAAAAATTTCTTTTAACTGTTGTTCCATCCTTTACTCCTTTCTTATTTTTGTTCTATATGATATTTCCTACTTTATTTTCTCTTCCCATTCTTGTTCTTTAAATCCAACAAGAACAAAATCATCTGCAACGAGCAATGGACGCTTTACTAACATTCCATCTGTGGCTAATAACTCATACTGTTCCTCTTCTGTCATATCTTTTAATTTGTCCTTTAATCCCAAACTTTTATACACATTTCCACTTGTGTTAAAAAATCTCTTAAGAGGCAATCCACTGCGTGTATGCCATTCTTTTAACTCTTCCTTTGTTGGATTTTCTTCTTTTATCGCTCTTTCTTCAAAAGAAACTACTTTTCCTTCTAACCATTTTTTTGCCTTTTGACAAGTGCTACATTTGTTGTAATAAATAAATTTCATTTGGTTTCTCCTTTTCTTCTTTTCTTATCTTTCTTTTTCTTGTACCTTATCTCTCTTTTCTCTGAAGCTTTTCCATTTCTTCAAAAATAGCTCGGTATTCTCCTGCAAAACTGCTTCCCCTTCTCCAAATAAAATTAAAATCATGCATACTTTTAAAATCTTTTAAAACCAATTCTCGCAATACGCCTTCTTCTAATTCTTTGGCAACGGCAGCACGATATAAAAATGTAATTCCTAAATTATTGGAAGTCAACTGCTTAATAGTCTCAATATTTCCAATTTCTGCAACATACCGAAAATCTTGAACACTTACATTTTGTTCGGATATGGACTTCTCAAAAATTTCTCTCGTTCCCGAGCCTTTTTCTCTTATAATAATTCTTTCAGAAAACAGATCTTCTAACCAAATAGGCTCTTTTTTAAATGGATAATCAGCTCCACAAATAGCAATATATTCTTCTCTTGAATATAAAATAGACTCATATTCCTCTTTGGAAAAATAGCCTTCAATAAAAGCGAAATCAATTTCTCCAACATCAATTTTTTTCAACAACTCTTTTGTATTTGCCACCTGCATCTTTACCATTAAATTAGGATGAGCTTTTAAATAAGCGGTTAAACAATTAGGCATTAAAAATTCTCCAATAGTAAGAGTTGCTCCAAAATTTAAAAGAGGTCTTTGTTGCTTCATAACTTCTAATTTTTCTTTTAAACAAATATCATTATGTCGCATTGTCTTTGCGGAATTTAAAAAAGCATTCCCTGCTTCTGTTAAAAACATTTTCTTTCCTTTAAATATAAAAAACTTCACACCATACATTTCTTCTAAATAGTGTATATGTTGAGAGACTGCTGGTTGTGTTAAATTTAATTCTTCTGACGCCTTTGTAAAATTCATGTGTTTACATACCGTCAAAAACGTAGTCACGCGATGATCAAGCATTGTTGTCCCTCCTTTTCCCCTTCATTTTAATACATTTCCTTCTTCTTGTCTATTTCTTCCTTTATTTCTTATTCCCTGCTTTTTTCTTAACTTTCTTTCCATCACTCTTCCTATACTATCCCAACATTTGCATCTCCATTTGTTAACCGTTTTTCGCTTCCTCTCCCTCCCTCATTCTAAAATTTGCAACCTATTTTTCTCTTCCTGTGCTATAATAGTTCCGTTATATTGAAAAAGAAAGGATTTCTACTATATGATTACGAAACAAAAATTAGGCGCTCTTTTAAAAAATAATCTTGTCTTAGTCATTGCAGGAATATTAGCTCTTTGCTCAATGCTACTTGTTCCGCCAAACATTGGTTATGTAGATTATATCGATTTTCGCGTCTTAACGCTCCTGTTTTGCCTTATGATTGTCGTATCAGGCTTTCGCACAACAGGACTTTTTAATGCCATTAGTAACACATTATTACACAAAGCCCATTCCATTCGCCAACTAGCCCTTGTCCTAATTGGAATTACTTTTATTAGTGCCATGTTTATTACAAACGATGTGGCTTTAATCGCCTTTGTTCCACTTTCCATCCTCGTACTAAAACACGCATTTCAAAAGATGGATACTTCTTTTAGCGATAACATTATGATCACTATCATTGTGTTACAGACGGTATCAGCAAACCTTGGAAGTACACTTACCCCCATTGGAAATCCGCAAAACCTTTATTTATACTCCCTATCCAATATGTCACTTCCGACCTTTTTTACATATACACTACCTGTCACCACCTTGTCTGCTTTCCTTATACTCATTTCTTGTTATGTACTCTTACCAAAGCAGGCAATCAAGGCACCTGACACAAAAGCACCCACCCTTGATAAAAAAACACTATTGCTCCATAGCATTTTATTTTTATGCTGTCTATTGACGGTGGGCCATATTCTACCTTGGCAAATCTTATTGATTTTTGTAACAGTCATTATTTTCTTCTTTCAAAAAAAGTTGTTTGCCACTGTGGATTACGGGCTTTTGGCCACTTTTTTATGCTTTTTTATTTTTATTGGTAACATAGGGGAATTAGCAATCATTCGAGAGTTTTTACAGAGAATTTTAGAAGGAAGAGAAATCCTTGTATCCGCCCTCTTATCTCAAATCATTTCCAATGTGCCTGCTAGTATCCTATTATCTAGCTTTACAACTGCTTATGGAAAAATATTAATTGGTGTTAATGTAGGAGGATTGGGCACATTAATTGCATCACTAGCTAGCCTTATTTCTTGGCGTCAATACAATACGATGAAAGAGGCAAAGCCAAGTAAATACTTTTTTACTTTTACTGCAATCAATCTTATCTTTTTCCTTATTACATTAGCTTTTGCCCTTATTTTTTACTAAAAATAAAACATATTTTCAATATTTAAAATAACTAAGATACAACTATTAGAAAGGAGTTCTTATGGGAACGATTATTAACGATCATGGTGGTGGCGCACAAAGTACTTATAACGGCCTCGCTTTTGAACAAGCCACTTCTCTTGATGAAGCATTTACATCAAAAGGGTATGTTGTTGTAAAACATGAAGTTTTTCGACCAGATACTTTTCAACAACCAATTGGCATTTCTGTTCCAAAGCACCTTATCTACTCTCATTTCCTTACGCCAAACGGCATTGATTTTGAACAATATAATTCAAAAAAATGGCTTCCTGATGAAGCGTTCATTAATTACGAAACAAAGACAGCCTATATTATCGAAAAAAAATTCCAAAGTGGCAGGGGATCTGCAGATGAAAAGCTACCAAACTGTCATTTTAAAAAACTAGAATATGAAAAACTCTTTCATCCAATCGGCTATCAAGTAGAATTTCTCTACCTATTATCGGATTGGTTTTTACAACCAAAATATCGGGATACGTTAGAATATATTACAATGATGGGATGTCACTATTATTATAATGAACTTCCTCTCACCGCTCTTGGGATAAAAAAAGATTGTTATTGAATTTCACACTGCATTGTAGTAAAATCTACAGTAAAAGAATGCATTTAGAAAGGACTGATATGATGTTATGCATTAAAAATGGTTTACTACATACGGCAGTGAAAAGAGAAGCCTTTGTCAGTGATATTTTAATTGAGAATGGGAAAATTATAGAAATGAAAGAATCCATTTCTGTTCCAGAAGGAACGACAGTAATTGATGCCAAAGGGCTCCTTGTCTATCCTGGATTTGTAGAGGCCCACTGTCACACAGGGCTTGATGGATATGGAATCGGATTTGAAGGTCAAGATTATAATGAATATAACGATCCGATTACTCCTCAACTTCGAGCTATAGATGGAATTAATCCAATGGATCCAACCTTTGATAAAGCTAGAAAAGCTGGTGTTACTTGTGTTGCAACAGGTCCTGGTAGCTCTAATCCAATTGGTGGTATGTTCGTCGCTTTAAAAACCTATGGGAAACGTGTGGATTCTATGGTTGTTAAATTTCCAGTCGCTATGAAATGTGCCTTTGGTGAAAATCCAAAACGCTGTTATCGTGAAAAAGGAAATTGCAGTCGTATGACAACTGCTTCTAGCATTCGTGAAGCACTTATGAAAGCTCGTTTCTATAAACAGTCTCTTGAAAGAGCTGGCGATAATGCTACAAAGCTTCCTGCTTATGACCAAAAATCAGAAGCTTTAATTCCTGTATTAGAGAAAAAAATTCCTCTAAAAGCTCATGCACATCAGGCAAATGATATTTTTACTGCCATTCGCATTGCCAAAGAATTTGATCTCGATCTCACACTAGAGCATGTAACAGAAGGTCATTTAATTGCAGAGGAATTAGCAAACGAGCCATATCCAGTGGCTGTTGGCCCAACTCTTACTCATGCGTCTAAGTTCGAACTTCAAAACAAGAGCTTTACAACTCCAGGACTTCTTGCAAAAGCAGGTTGCCAAGTATCCATTATTACTGACGCTCCTGTGATTCCACAAGAATATCTTCCTATTTGCGCTGGTCTTGCAGTAAAGGCAGGCATGGACGAATTTGATGCATTGCAAGCGATTACCATTAATCCAGCTAAACATATTGGAGTTGCCGATCGCCTTGGTTCTTTAGAAGTCGGAAAGGATGCCGATATTGTAATTACAGATGGCTCTCCATTTTCCATTGATTCGAATGTAAAATATGTTATTATTGATGGTAATATATTGGAACAACAATAATACTTATGCCTTCCACATAACGATGAGAAACACACTTTGCAAACTTCTCACGTTCCCAGACAGTCACCATATGTGAGCATGAATGCTCTCGTATGGTGCTCGTTATCTTTACATAAATAAGGAGTCATGTAACAATAAATACTCTTACATGGCTCCTTATTTTTCCTATTTTTTATTTCTGTAATTTTTTATATAAAGAATTATAAAATGTCTCAACTTTTTTTGTAATCTTTTTATCTGTTTTCTTTAATAAATTCACATAATCAGATACTACTTTTCTTGTTGTTCCTGTTTTATTTTCTTTTACAAAGTTTTCATATTGGCTCATGGCTTTTTTGGATACTTGACTCTTAGCATTTGCATAACGGTTTTTTACTCCCAGTTCTTTCTGGTAACCACCTGTAATTGCCTGTGTCACTGCATCTTCATAGAAAGAACGAATCGCATCAGAACCTGTTCCACTTGGATTTTTCTTTAAGTAAGCTTCATAAGCTTTTGCTCTTCCTAATAATGCAGAAATGCTTAATGTTACTTTTCCATTTTTGATAGATGGTTTTTGATGTTCTTTCATTAAAAATGGCAATGCATTTTTCACATCTGTTGGTAAATAATTTTTTACTGCCTTTAAAGGAGTAAAATCAATATCTCTTACATCATCTTCAAAGCTAAAAAGCCCTCTCATATATTCATCAATTTGTGATTCACTAGCTGTTTTAATATGTTCCTTAATATAAGACACAACTTCTTTTGAGTCTATTGTGTTTAGTAATAACTCATAAAAATCATCACCAGTTACTTTTGACTGCCTTGCTGAGCTCACATAGACAGCTGGACTTTTTAAATTTTCCGCTTTTACCATGGCTGGTGATACACTTCCAACCATCATTAAACTTGCTAACATTAAAATACCGAATCTTTTTAATCTCATCATTATTACCTCTTTTCTTTCTCAATTTTTATCTTGTTAATTTTTGGCTTGTTTATTTTTTCTCTATTATGCCATAGCCTTATTCTTCTGACAACAAATTTTTCCTTACATTTCCTGTCCCATTTCTTACAGAATTCAAAACAATTATTTCAAAGAATAAACAAGAAAAAATCGAAACTAGGGCTTTTAAAACTTGAAAATAAAAATCTTAGAATGGAATTTCTGTTTCTGAAAGAGGTTTCCATTGCTTATCTTTTTCACTAATAATGAGTGGAAATCCCTCTTCTATTCCCCAATCAATTCCGATTTCTTTATCATTCCAAGCAATTCCCCCTTCATCATTCGGATGATAAAAATCGGTACATTTATAGCAAAATTCTGCTTCCTCAGAACGCACTAAAAATCCATGGGCAAATCCTTCTGGAATATAAAATTGTTTTTTATTTTCTGCGGATAACACAACACCAAACCATTTTCCATATGTTTTTGAATCTTTTCTTAAATCCACAGCTACATCAAATACTTCGCCTCTTACAACACGCACTAATTTCCCTTGTGGAAACTGTTTTTGAAAATGAAGTCCTCTTAACACACCTTTTGTAGACATAGATTGATTATCCTGCACAAACTCCATAGTAAGCCCTGCTTCTTCCATATCTTTTTGATTATAGGTTTCCATAAAATAACCTCTTTCATCTTCAAAAACCTTTGGTTCAATAATATATAACCCATCGATTTCACATGATGTCACTTTTATTTTACCCATTTTTTCTACCTCTTTCTACAAACGTTTCATCTTGTTTCTTCTATAATTTCTTTTAAATAGCGGGATACCGCATCTTGCCATGATGGCAATCTATGAAATCCATTTTCTATGAGCTTTTCTTTATTCATACGACTATTACGAGGTCTTTTTGCCTTTGTTTTAAATTGTGTGCTATCGACAGGCGTTACAACAACATCCATACCTGCTTGTTTAAAAATCTCACAGGCAAACTCATACCAACTGCAAAAGCCTTCATTGGTAGCATGATAAATACCGTATTTTTCCGTTTCCATCATATCCACTAAAAGAACAGCTAAATCAGCAGTATAAGTTGGAGAACCCACTTGATCTTGAACAACACTAACGGCTCCTCTTTCTTTTCCAAGTCGCAACATAGTTTTAATAAAATTATTGCCATTTTTTCCAAATACCCAAGAAATACGAACGATAAAATATTGTTCTAAATACTTTTTAACGGCCTCTTCTCCTTCGTATTTTGTCTGTCCATATACATTTAATGGTTCAATTACTTTATCTTTTGTATCCCAAGGCTTCGTGCCTTCTCCATCAAATACATAATCCGTACTTAAATAAAGCATTTTAATTCCAAGTTCTTGACACAATTTTGCAAGAAAAGCAGTGGCAGTAGCGTTAACCGCCCTGCATTGTTCTATCTCATCTTCGGCTTTATCAACGGCTGTATACGCAGCACAATGAAAGATTCCATCGATCTTTTCTTTCTTCACTACTTCTTCCACTTGTGCTTGATTTGTAATATCCATGGTGGAGCGATCTGTCCCAACGGCTTCGTGCCCTCTCTTTTCCAATTCTTTTACAATATCATATCCTAACTGGCCGTTAACGCCTGTTACTAAGAATCTCATCTTTTTTCCCTTCTTTTTCATTTTTTCTATGCTTAAAGACGGTTGCCATACATTTTATCAAAATAGTTTTTATATTCTCCACTTAAAATATTTTGCCACCAGTCTTTATTCGTTAAATACCATTCAATTGTTTCTTGAATACCAGTATCAAATGTGTAAATTGGCTTCCAACCTAACTCTTTTTCCATCTTTGTTGGATCAATGGCATATCTCTGATCGTGTCCTGGACGATCTGTTACATACTGTATGAGATCTTCTGATTTATTTAATGCTTTTATAATCGTCTTTACCACTTCTAAATTCGTTCGTTCATTATGACCACCTATATTATAAACTTCGCCTTCTTTTCCATTTCTTATAATTAAATCAATGGCAATACAGTGATCAAGAACATGAAGCCAATCTCTTACATTCTCCCCTTTTCCATAGACAGGAAGTGGTTCTTCTGCCAATGCTCTGCTAATCATAAGAGGAATTAATTTCTCTGGAAATTGATATGGTCCATAATTATTGGAACAACGAGAAATTGTAACTGGCATTCCATAAGTACGGTAATATGCCATAACAAATAAATCTGCACTGGCTTTACTAGAAGAATAAGGGCTTGATGTATGAAGCGGTGTTTCTTCTGTAAAAAATAAATCTGGACGATCCAGTGGCAGATCTCCATATACTTCATCGGTAGATACTTGATGGAATCGTTTCACTCCATAGGTTCTACAAGCATCAAGAAGAACTACCGTTCCCATTACATTTGTCTTTACAAAAATACTCGGATCAGAAATGGAGCGATCCACATGACTTTCCGCTGCAAAATTAATGACGATATCAAACTTTTCTTTCTCAAAAAGTTCCATAATAAACGAACGATCGGCAATATCTCCTTTTATAAATCGATAATTTTTCTTTTCTTCTACTGGCTTTAATGTCTCTAAATTGCCTGCGTAAGTTAATAAATCTAAGTTTACAATCTCATCATCTGGATATTTATTTACCATATAATGAACGAAGTTACCTCCAATAAATCCAGCGCCTCCAGTAACTAAAATCTTCATATTCTAATCTCCCTTTCCTGTTGGTTTTTCTTCCAAACCAAACTTAAACTTGTATCCGCTCAATTTTATTTGCTCATTTTTAACGAATATCAATATACTTTCCGTCCATAACGTCTTTTAAATAAGCACCATATTGATTTTTCTTATGCATCTCATATGTTTCTCTCAATTGATCCATCGTAATCCAATGTTGTTTAAACGCAATTTCTTCTAAACAAGCGATTTTTCTATGTTGATGAGTTTCCATTGTGCGCACAAAGTTTGTAGCATCTACTAAAGAGTCGTGAGTTCCTGTATCAAGCCATGTAAATCCTTGACCGAGCAGTTCTACTTCCAGCTCTCCATTTTCTAAATAAATGCGGTTTAAATCTGTAATTTCTAATTCTCCTCTGGCAGAAGGTTTTAAACTTTTTGCATATTCTACAACTTTATTATCATAAAAATAGAGACCAGTAACACAGTAGTTACTCTTTGGATGTTCTGGCTTTTCCTCAATCGATACTGCCTTTCCATCAGAATCAAACTCAACAATTCCAAATCGCTCTGGATCATCTACATAATATCCAAATACCGTAGCCCCTGTTCTTTTATTGGCAGCTCTTTGTAAACGCTTTGTCAGTCCATGACCATGAAAAATATTATCTCCTAAAATCATGGCTACGTTATCATCGCCAATAAAATCTTCTCCGATAATAAATGCCTGTGCGAGTCCATCTGGTGATGGTTGAACCGCATATTGAATATCAATTCCAAATGGATGTCCATCTCCTAATAATGCCTGAAATCGGTTAATATCTTCTGGTGTTGAAATCAAAAGGATTTCTCGAATTCCAGCATTCATAAGAACCGATAATGGATAGTAAATCATCGGCTTATCATAAACTGGCAATAACTGTTTTGATGTTACTTTTGTAAGAGGATAAAGGCGTGTTCCTGATCCCCCCGCTAATACGATCCCTTTCATTTTTTTACCTCCACGTTTTTCGTTTTCTTTTATTATAAACAGTGACGTAAGGTCATAGTCAAGAGAAACGATTTCGTTTTCTTATCGCTTTAGCTCTCTTTCTCTTAGCAATTGCGCTACTGCTATTTCATAATCTTTTAAACGATTTGCCTTCTTAATCTTCTTTAAAAACTTATCGCTATCTTCAAATAAATGTCCCATATAAAACCAAAGTTCTTTCATTTTAAATAACGTATTTTTCTCACCAGACATGATTTCTTGATATCCTTCATAAACTTCGTCATGGAATTGTTTCCACCTCTCCTTTGTCAATGTTCCTGTACCATTTATTTCATCAATTAATGCAGGGTTGGCAATAATCCCTCTGCCAAGCATCACTTTTTCTTCTTTGGAAAATTTTGTTTTCCACACTTCATAACATTCTTTTGTAAAGATATCCCCATTATAACAAAGAGAATGTGTTGTATGACTTTGTGCATATTCGTAAGATTCCCAATTGGGTTTATTATTATAATAATCTTTTTGCACCCGTGGGTGGATAATCAATTCTTCTAGTGGATATTCATTAAAAATTTCCAATAGTTTCTCAAATTCTTTTGGATTTTCGATTCCAAGCCTTGTTTTAATAGAAATTTTTATAGAATGATTGGCATAAATCTCATCTAAAAAACGAGCAAGCATTTCTGGATCGGATAAAAATCCAGCCCCTTTTTTCTTTGTAACTACCGTTCCTGATGGACATCCTAGATTTAAATTCACCTCTTGATATCCATATTCCTCTAATAATTTTACTGTATTTAAAAACTGTTCTGTTTGGTTTGTTAAGATTTGCGGAACTAAAAAAATCCCCTTATTATGCTCTGGAATCACATCATTTTTTTCCCGTGATGTTAATCGATTATGAACCGTTGGAGATAAAAAGGGAGAAAAATATTTATCCACATTGTGAAATACTTTCTCATGGGCATTTCGATAAATATAGCCTGTAATACCCTCTAATGGAGCCAAATAATATTGCATATAAAAGTCCTTCTTTCTATTTTTTCTTATAATCTTCTTTTTTTAACTTCCTATCCTTTTGCTAATTTTCGTTGCCATTATAGCATACAATGCTTTTACCTGTGAAATTTTTTCTCTCTTTCTTTGCTATATTCTATTAAGATTGTCCTATCCCCTTCTCATTCTTTAAAAATTCCTACATGCCAAAACAAACAATAAAAAAATCTATCGTGAAAAATACTTGACATCGCTGAAAAAAAAGTGTAAAGTTCAACTTGAACATTGTTCATTTTAATGGAAGGAGGCTTAAAAGCAATGAAAGTAAAAAAAGAAAATTTATTGATCATAGCAGGCATCGTCTGGTTTATCGCAGGATTTAATATAGTGCGTATCGGATTAGAAGCCTATACTCACTATATAACCGTACAAAATATTTCCTTTTCTGTTATTATTTTTCTCATCTTCTGGTTTCTTATTTTCTATAAACTAACGATAAAACATACAAAGAGAATAACAAGATACTCAGAAGAGCTACAATTTTTTTTGAAATTTTTTGATATCAAGTCATTTTGTATTATGGCCTTTATGATGACATTAGGTATTACAATACGGCTATTTCATCTCGTGCCAAATATATTCATTGCGATTTTTTATACTGGTTTAGGATTTGCCCTATTAAGTGCAGGACTTCTCTTTGAATACCATTATTACAAATACAAAAAAGATTTATTAAACTAATTTCATTTACAATTCTTTGTGTTTTAGAACAAAGTGTGCGAGCAATTTGCGAAGCAAAATTATCGTCTTTGCGAACTGCGCATCCTTCGCACGTAGTGCTTTTTTTATGTTATAGGATAACTCGCTTTGCGAGGAATTTCCTATAACATAAAAAACAATTAAAAAATTAAACTTGGAGGTTCATATGTCAACATCACTTATTTTAGCTATTATTTTTATGACATTAGCACTTACTTTTTATACCGTAGGTGTATTCGGAGAAAAGAAAAGAGGAACATTACTAAAATGGCATACCATTATCTTTTGGCTTGGTTTTCTCTGCGATACAACAGGAACTACTATTATGGGTAAAATTTCTGGCTCTGGATTTACATTCAATCTTCATAGTATAACAGGGACAATTGCTTTATTATTAATGGCATTCCATGCTATCTGGGCAACTATCATTCTTTTTCGCAAGGACGAAAATGCAAAAAAAGTTTTCCATAAATTTAGCATCTTTGTTTGGGCTATTTGGTTAATTCCTTATGTACTTGGTGTCTTTATTGGAATGAATCACTAGAACTTCCTCAAACATAGTTTCTGACTTGTTATCTTAGTGCAAAAAAAGGCTGTCGGCTAGCGAAAGATTTTTAGCTAGTGCGACAGCCTTTTTTGATAAAAATTATTCGATTGTTATTTCTTTTTCGTTACAAATAATAAATGATTGCTATATCCTAACATTTCTTTTTTCTCACATACATAGAAGTGATATTTTATGTATTGTTCATAGCTTATCTCATCCAACTGATTAATTTCCTCTTCTAGCAATTCACTTACTCCGTCAGATGCAACCTCTTTTACTATTTCAAAACCATTATTTGTTAACATATCTCGCATTTTATCAATCGTGAAAAATACAAATGGGAAGTTTTTCACTTTAAACGTATCATGATCGTATAAGTCACTCTTCAAGTAATTTTTATCATACATAAGCTCTGTTAAGATTACCATATCATTTTGGATATAAGCAATAAAAATGGTTCCATCGTCCTTACAAACACGCTTTGCTTCCTTCAAGCACTGGTTCCGATCCTCTTTGGCTTCTAAATGATAAAGTGGTCCAAATAACAATACAATATCAAAACTTTTATCGGCATAGGCAGACAGATTTTTTGCATTCCCTTGGGACAGTTTTAAGTTCATCTGTGGCTCTATTTTCTTTTCAAATGCCCTTATATTGCTTTCGGATAACTCTAGTGCAGTCACATCATATCCTTTTTTTGCAAAATATAAGCTATATTCCCCTGCACCTGCACCAATATCGAGAATCTTATCCCCTTCTTTTAATACTTGTTCAATATAGTGAACCGTTGTTAAGAACTCGACTCTTGCTCCTTTAGAACGGTTTAAACGAACATCCTCATTGATCAAGTCATAGAGCTTCTTTACTCTCTTTTCCTCTTCTTTTATATCCAATAATACTGAAAAATCAACCATATACAATCACGACTCCTTCCCATTTTTTAAAAACAGAATTTTCAATTTTCTTCTATTTTTAAGTTAAATTGTCGTTATTATATCATCGCCCCTACAAAGAATCAAGTCTTTTTTGTAAATACGAATAGCGTCATCCAATATCTCATTGCTGATAAAAATACCCAACTACATGATAAATTCTTTTATCCTTATAAGTCTTCATAATTGATTTTACAATCTCGATAATAATATTCTTTATCTCTTTCATTGATTTCTCTTACAACATGACAAGGATTTCCAACTGCTACTACATTAGCTGGAATATCTTTTGTAACGATGCTTCCCGCTCCAATCACCGAATTATCTCCGATTGTAATCCCTGGTAATACGATAACCCCCGCTCCAATCCATACATTTTTTCCAATATGAATTGGTAAATTATATTGAGACGCCTTTTCTCGAAGCTCTGGTAAAATTGGATGACCAGCAGTTGCTAATACTACATTTGGCCCTATCATCGTATAATCTCCAACATAAATATGAGTATCATCCACTAATGTTAAGTTAAAATTAGCATAAACATGAGAACCAAAATGAACGTGTTTTCCTCCCCAATTAGAACGAAGGGGAGGCTCAATGTAACACCCCTCCCCTATTTGGGCAAACATTTCTTTTAAAAGCTCTTCTCTTTTTTTCGCTTCTGTTGGTCTTGTAGCGTTAAAATCATATAATCGGTCTAAACATTTTTCTTGTTGTACTAATAAATGCTCGTCATCACTATAGTATACATTACCTTCATGCATTTTTTCATAAACTGACATGATACTTTTCTCCTTCTCTATGCTTCCATTATATTTCTTTTATCAGTGATTTCTTTTTCTGCTTCTTAATCCAAATTGAAGAAAGAACATGATTCAAAGTTTTATAATCAATTGGCTTTGAAATATACTCATTCATTCCTGATTCCTTCATTTCAATCAGATCTTCAGCAAAAGTATTGGCGGTTACTGCGACAACTGGTATTGTTTTCGCATCTTTTCTATCCAATTTACGAATCACTTTTGTAGCCTCACTTCCATTCATAACAGGCATTTTCATATCCATTAAAATGGCATCAAATTCATTTTCTTGGCTTTCCTTAAAAAGTGAAATTGCCTCTTTTCCATCCCATGCACAGACAACCTCAATTTCTTGCATATTTAAAAATTCCTTGGAAATCTCCATATTCAGAGCATTATCTTCTACTAATAGAACTTTTTTTCCTTCAAAAGAACGAGGGGCCTCTTCTATTAATTTCGATATTTCCTCCTTCTGTTCTTCTACTACTTCAATTGGAAGAATAACAGTAAAAGTTGTTCCTTTATCAATTTTACTTTTCACATGAATTTCTCCATTTAATTTCTGAACATCATTATAGACAATCGTCATTCCTAGTCCACTCCCTGTTATTTCTCCCGAATAGAAATGTACTTCCCGTTCAAATGGTTTATAAATATTATTCAGAAATTCTGGACTCATACCAATTCCTGTATCTTGAACAATAAACTCATATTTTGGAATTTTTTCTCCTGCCATCTCATGAATTTCTACAACAATTTTTGCACCTTCTTTTGTGTATTTTATAGCATTTGAAAGTAAGTTACTCAAAATTTGCCTAATTTTGCGCCAATCACTTTTTACATAATCATGTTTAACATCAATGGTATACCAAAAAAACTTATTTTGTAATACACATTGTTCTTCAAACATAGACATTAAATCTTCCACACAAATAGAAAGAGAAAATTCTTCTTTTTCTATCTTTTCATATCCTTGTTCTACTTTGGAAAACTCTAATACCTCATTAATCAAATCCAAAAGCTGTTTACTGGCCATATTAATTTTATTGACATAATCCTTCGTTCGTTTCTCATTTTTAATATCCAATAAGATCATATCCGAAAAATTAATAATCGCATTTAACGGCGTTCGCATATCATGAGAAATATTTGAATAAAATGTATTTTTTGCATCTACTGCCACTTGTACTGATTCCATCGCATCTTGCACAATTTTTAATTTTGATAATTCTCTTTCTTTTATATCATTAATATTTTGAAATGCTAATATGACTTCATTTTTAGGCATTGTATTATACAACATCTGCACACTAATCCATTGCAACTTTTCTCCAAAATACCTCCGAAAATCTTCTCTACAACTTTTCTCTGAGCCATTTACCACTTTTCTCATATTTTCTAATGAAAATTTTTCTCTAAATTCTTGCCTTACTTCTTCTTCAAATAAGCTTTCTACATAACTTACAAATTGACTATAACATCCTTTCTCTTCTAAGGATTCTCGGACTTCTTCTATCTCTTTAAACATAAAATAAGTCTCTTTTTCTAAATCAATTAAGTAAAAGGCATAATAAGAATCACCTAGTGCTTGCATAATTCGATTATATAACATTTGTTTTTTCTCCGCTATTTTTCCTTTTATTAATAAAAGAATTGCCACAACTGCAAACACAAATACTACAACTAAATACGCTTTTAGAATCATCTCATTACTTATAAGCAAATAGGAGTATGGCATCGTAATAATCGCATACCATCCATTGGAAGCCACACTATAATAGATACATCTTTTTTCACCAGCAATATTAGAAATAAACGAATGATATAAGCCATGATCCCCTTGTTTTATTTTCAAAAACACCTCATCTACGAATACTTGCACTTCTTCTTTTTGCATCATCATTCCATCTAACTCGTAATGCAATAAATTACCATTTGCATCTGTTAAATAAAAATGTTCTTCTTCTAATAATTCCTGTATCGTAAACCAGTTTTCCATTTGTTTTGGATAAAGATCCAAAGCTATCACATTTTTTGTATCCCCAATTTGTATTGATAGTGTAATGACCTCTTCCCCTAACCAAATATTTTTATATATATCAGTATATGCAACTTCATGATTTGCTTTCAACGCATTTTGATACCATTTTGTAGCAGTCGAATTAAGAGTACTCTCTCCTTCCCAATCGGTCTTCGTTATGATTTTTCCATCAATGAAAGCATACATTTGAAGATCTTCTATTGGTAAAATATTCTCCATATGATTAACATAACTTCCCATCCACTCTCGGATTTCAGACTTGTTTGCTCCATCTTGAAGCAAACCTTCTAACCCTTTTGCAGCCGTCTTCAACATTTGCTCATACTGTTGAATGTACCCTTCTTCTATGACTGCTAACTGTTGTGAAATTTCTTCTCCCATCATCTGAACATTTTTTAATAACTCTTTCTTAGAAATTACAATTGTTACTCCCGCTAATGAAATGCAAAATAAAATAATGATTATAGCGACTGGTATTTTCTTTATTATTTTCTGCATACCCATTTCCTTGCTCTTTCTTTTTTATTCCATCTCTCCTTAATAAAACTAAGGAGAATATTTCAATTTAAAAACGATGAGAAATTTGTAATATAAATTTCTCATATTCGCGGGCGACAATCAAACAGTGCGCTTGCCTTATGCCTTCCACGCAAATCAAGAGTTTTATTCCACAGGATAATTCTTATTGCTCATTTTTCACTTTACTATAATTTCTAATTTTTTAATCCCTTCTCTCTTTTTTCATTAACTACTCTTATTAGTCATTATATCACATATTTCTATAATTATCGCATAATTCTTCTAAAATCTGAGAGAAACTTTTAAAATCTACTTTTCTATAAGTCTATGAGCACATAATAGTAAGAAATATGCTCTTCACCATCTTCTTATTAATACATACAAAAGGACTGTGACTTATTTTAAACATTAAACAAAATAGGCAAATAATAAAAACTATAAATGCCAATATTTTGTAAAATCATTTCTTTCGTCACAGCCCTTTTTTACTATTATTCTATAAGGGATATCTCTTATTATTTCTATTAATTTTTATATCATAAGAAACTAGCAGCCTCTACGACCTTGTGTCGTTCCTCCAGAACAATATTCATACATTCTTTCATAGAACTCTTTATCTTCCTTTGAAATACTTCCTTCTTTTTCTGCACGTTTTAAATTTTCTTCAAATTGTTTTTTGGATACTAGATTTCCATTTTCATCCATCATCATATCATATACACCGCCACCACAGTTAGAACGGGAAGAAGATACAAAAGGTGTTGTTGTCTGTTCTTCTTCTACTTTTACAAACGATTGTGTACTGTCATCAGAGAGAGTTTTTCCTTTTGCTCCTGCAAAAACACTTGTACTTACTGCAAATGTAGCTACCATCATCCCTGCCACTGCAATCCACTTTTTATTCATAATACTTACCTCTTCTTTCTTTTGTTATTTCATTTATTAAGGTAAGCCTATGATAACTCTCTTTTATGGAGTTTTTATGAATAACTCTCTATTTTTTTGGAAGTCTTACAATAAATGTACTTCCTTTTCCTAACTGACTCTTCACTTCGATGGTTCCACCATGTGCGATAACAATAGACTTTACAACCGCAAGCCCTATTCCAGAACCACCTGTATTTTTTGTCCTTGAACTATCGATACGATAAAGATACTCAAAAATATTTTCTAATTCCTCTTCTGGCATTCCAACACCTGTATCTTGTAATATAAAAATAAGCTGATGTGCCTTCTCTTCCACTTTTGCTATGATTTCTCCGTTTTCTTTTGTATATTTAATGGCATTGGAAAGTAAATTCATAATTACTTGACTCATCTGATCTTGGTCAGCAAAAATCTCACAAGGCTTTCCGCTCACAGTTACTTTCAGTTTCTTTTCTCTCCATTCTTGTTCCAACACAGATACTGTCTGTCTCAATAATTGAGTAAAATCAAAAGATTCTTTTTGAATAAAGACACGTTGATTTTCTAATTCCACAATCCGATGAATTTGACCTGACATCCTTGATAATCGTAACACTTCTGTAAGACAGCTTTCTAGCCTTTCCTTTGTCGGCTCAAAAATTTCATCGATCATGGCTTCTAAGTTAGACTGCAATGCTGCTAACGGGGTTCGAAATTCATGGGCATAATCTCTTGCCATAGTTTTCTTTATTCTCTGTTGCTGTTCTAGGGTATCCCCTAATGTATTCACACTTTTAATTAATTGATCCAACTCTTTTGTATTGGATATTAGCTCAATTCTTCCTATATATTGTTGTTGCTCTAATTGTTTCGTGCGTTCTATCACAACTTGTAATGGCTTTGCAATTCGATCCGCTAAAAAACTTCCCATCAAAAATGCGATAATCAGTAAAATAACTGCAACTATCACAAACACAAAATTTACAAGACTAATAAACTGTAAATCCTCTTTATGGAAAAAGAACGGTCCATAATAACCGAGTACAACACTTCCATAAAACGTATTTTCTTTTTGTAATGGATATACTTTTTCTGTATACTGTCCTTCCCAATTTGGATACCTCTTTTGCATCATCTCTTGCATATTTTTGTGCATTTCTTCGCATCCTGATACATTAGAACAGCTTTCACAATAGATCTCTTTATCGTTTTCATCTTTTATCATAAAAACGATTCCTTGTTTCAACGCTTCTTTTCCTAGTCGCTTAAAAAATTCAAAACTTGGCTCCCCTTCTGTTTCAAACTCATCCAGTACTGTTGCCACAAGGTTTTGATTTTCTTCCTCCTGTCTTTGTTGAACGTACACTTTAAAATGATGTTCCAACATAATATTCGAAATAATAAGCAAGGATAATACTAAAAATAAAGCCATAAAACCATAAGAAAGCATAAGACGCATTCGTAAACTTACTTTTCTCCCACTTCTATCCCATCTCCATTTTTTCTTATAAAATTTCTCCCTCTTTTGTGTTTCTTTTTTCTCATTCACCACCAAATTTATACCCCATTCCTCGAACTGTAATAATATACTTTGGCTTACTACTATTTTCTTCTATTTTTGCTCTTAAGTTTTTAATATGGGAATCAATGGTTCGATCATATCCGTCAAATTCCATTCCAAAAGAAATTTCAATTAGTTCTTCTCTTGTAAATGTCTTTTTAGGGTACTTTGCCATAGAAACAAACAGCTTCCACTCATTTGGTGTAAGATTCACTACTTCACCTCTTTTTTTCACCTCATGAGAATCAAAATTAACTTCTAACTCCCCTTGATTCCAACTCATCACATGAAATAATGGAGAAATATCGTCTCCACATCTACGAAATAAACTAGCCACTCGTGCCATCAATTCCCTTGGAGAAAATGGTTTTGTAAGGTAATCATCCGCTCCAATATTCAATCCATAAATTTTTTGTTCTTCTTCTATCTTCGCCGTTAACATAATAATCGGCACTCTCGATTCTCTACGAATGATCTGACACACTTCTTCTCCTGATATTTTAGGAAGCATCAGATCTAAAAGAATCATATCTGGATTCGTTTGATGGAATTGTTGTAATGCCTCTTCTCCATCTCTTGCACAAAAAACAATATATCCTTCCTTTTTTAAATAGGCTTCTACTACTTCAATTAATTTCTCTTCGTCATCGACAACTAATACTTTTTTCATTTATCGCTCCCTATCGTTCTGTTCACTTATCCATATAGAATGTGCTTTGTACATGACTCATATCCTTCGTCACAATAGCAATACACACGCCCTCCATTTTAACCATTAATTTTATATAATCTTCATGGAGATTTTATGAAGAACCGATTTTCCTCCTAATTTTTATTATTTTTTATTCTATATATAAGCATAGCTTATGCTCCTATTGTATTAGCAACTCTTACCTTGACTCATTATCTTTATTATATATTATAGCAGGAGCATAGCCCATTATATCACGAAAAAAGATGTGGTCGCCACAAAACTAATTGTAACAGCCACATCTTTTCTTTCTTATATGAAGTTAATATTTTCTCTTATCTTTAATAAAATCCAGATGGATTTTCAGAAAGGTTAATTAAAATATTTTTCATCTGTGTATAGTGATCTAAGATTACTTTATGCGTCTCACGTCCAATACCAGATTCCTTATATCCACCAAATGGAGCTCCAGCAGGAATTGAATTATAAGTATTTACCCACATACGGCCTGTTTCAATGGCACGGCTCACGCGAATGGCGCGATTAATATCACGTGTCCACACCGCTCCACCGAGTCCATAACGGCTATCATTTGCCATTTGAATTACTTCTTCTTCATCACGGAATTTAATAATACAAGCAACTGGGCCAAAGACTTCTTCCCTTGCCACTTTCATATCGTTTGTCACATTAACAAGCAACGTTGGTTTCATAAAAAATCCATTGGCTAGCTCACCTTCCACTGCTCGCTCTCCACCACAAGCGACGATAGCGCCTTCTTGCTTTGCTTCTTCGATCCAACCTAAAATTTTCTTCAATTGACCTTCATTAATCTGTGAGCCCATCTGGACACCATCTTCCCAAGGAAGTCCGACTTTCACTTGATTAAATCTCTCTACCGCTTCTTCTACAAACCGATCATAAATGTCTTCGTGCACAAACACTCTAGAACCTGCACAGCATACCTGTCCTTGGTTAAATAAAATACCAAGTTGTACCCCATCCATTGCCATATCCCATTTACAGTCTGGGAAAAAGATATTCGCAGATTTACCACCTAGTTCTAAAGTAGCAGGAATTAAGCGATCTGCTGCTGCTCTTGCAATATCCTGTCCGATTTCTGTAGAACCTGTAAAGGCAAGTTTTCGGAATCCTTTGTGTTCTAAAATATAATTTCCAGCTTTTGAACCACTACCGGTTATAATATTAATAACACCTGCTGGTACAACATCTTTAATTAACTCTGCTAATACTAATACACTAAGAGAAGTAGAGCTGGATGGTTTTAATACGCTACAGCAACCTGCCGCTAACACAGGTGCTAACTTCCAAGCTGCCATAAGAAATGGGAAATTCCAAGGCACGATTTGTCCTACTACCCCAATTGGCTCTCTTAAAATCAAACTAAGTGTTTGATTATCTAATAGAGTGGCACTTCCCTCCTCCGCAAGGATAACCCCTGCAAAATAACGGAAATGCTCTGCTGAAAATGGAATATCAATCGCCATTGTCTCACGAAGTGGCTTTCCATTGTCCAGTGTTTCTACCATAGCAAGAAGCTCTTTATTTTCATCGATAATATCTGCAATCTTATTTAACACAGCTGCTCTTTCAGCTGCTGTTGTATTCTTCCAAGACTCAAATGCTTTCCAAGCAGACTCTACGGCTCTATCCACATCTTCTCGAGTCGCTTCCGCACAAGTGGCTAATTCTCTTCCATCTGCTGGGCAATAACTTTTAAATGTCTTTCCATCTGCACTATCTACCCATTGTCCTCCAATGAATAACTGATAAGAATCTTTTATGTAATCCCGAATTTGAACCATAATATCCTCCTTTACCTCACAAAAAAGTGAGCCCAATCCATTACTTATTTTTAATTTTACCCTTTCACTAGTGATTTTCTTTCATCATACGCTTAAATAGTTGCACCGTCAACCATCGTTATTTTAATCACTGAAATCAAAAAATAGATTGTTAAATCTAATGCATATCTTACTAAAAAAGGACAGATGATTCCTCGTTTTCATTTTATTAATATTACACAAAACTCTCCTTCCTTTTTCTTATACTTGCTTTTCTTAATTTCATCAAACTTTCTTTTAGAATAGTAATTTCTAAAAATTAATTCCTGAAAATTCGACTAAATCACTAAAGGTTATTGTTAAAAAATAGTCTTTATTCTTTTAGGATTACAAATTTTTTTAGGTAAATATGTTTATTATTTAACTATTGTTTTTTTATACAATCTAGCATCTTTTATGCAAATTGACTATAATAAAGGCTAGCATAAGCTCCTTTCTTTTCTAAAAGTTCTTGATGATTTCCTTGTTCAATAATATTTCCGTTTTCCATAAACAAAATAATATCTGCATCCCGAATTGTTGATAGACGATGTGCAATTACAAAGCTAGTACGGCCATTCATTAATTCCTCCATAGCTTTATTAATCTCTGTTTCCGTACGAGTATCAACACTAGAGGTTGCCTCATCTAAAATCAAAATAGGCGGATTGCATAAAAATACCCTTGCTATTGTTAATAATTGTCGTTGCCCAACAGATAAATTAGAACCCTCATTATCTAACATCGTGTCATAACCTTGTGGCATTGTACGAATAAAATAATCCACTTTTGCTGCTTTCGCCGCAGATATAATTTCTTCCCGTGTTGCATTCGGTTTACCATAAGCGATATTTTCTGCTATCGTACCACTAAAGAGCCAAGTATCTTGTAATACCATACCAAAATTTTGTCGCAATCCTTTCCTTGTTAAATCGATAGATGATATGCCATCAATTAAAATTTTTCCTCCATTTACTTCATAAAATCGCATAAGTAAATTGATCAAAGTTGTTTTCCCTGCTCCTGTACTTCCTACAACCGCAATTTTTTGACCTGGCTTTACAGTAAAACTAATATCCTTCATTAAAAGTTTAGAAGATGTGTAACCAAAACTGACATGTTCAAATGCAATCTTTCCTTTTGCACGTTCTAAAGTAATAGGTGAAGCTGTATCTGCTATTTCCTCTTCACTATCTAATAATTGAAAAGTTCGTTCTGCTGAAGCTAAAGCAGACTGCAATGTGTTAATCATAAATGAGGCCTGTGTAAGAGGTTCTGCCGATTGATTGACATATTGGAAAAAAGCCTGTACGACACCAATCGACATCGTCCCATTCAGCATAGCACTTCCTGCAATAACTGCAATCACTGACTGTCCTAATCGAGTAATAAGTCGAATGAGTGGATTAACACTATTTGTTAAAAAATCTGCCTTTTGAGTAGCCTTTCTATTTAATTCTGTATTAGCACACACTTGCTCAATGCTTTCTTTCTCGTGGTTATATGCTTTAATAATATTTCTTCCAGTATAATATTCTTCTACAATCCCCGTTAATGTACCAAGTGTATCTTGTCGAAGTGCAGCATATTTCAAGTTTTTAGTTGCTACAATTCGAGTAATTACCATACTAATAAGCATAAATATTAAAAAGACAAAGGTTAAGAGAATATTATAATAGAACATAACAGCTAATGATCCGATAATAGTCCCAATAGCAACTAGTAATTTTAAAAGACCTGTCTGAAGTGTTTCTGTTATTTTATCCAAATCATTCGTTACCCTACTTAATATTTCTCCAGATTTATTCTGATCAAAAAAACGTAATGGTAGTACATTTAATTTTGCTCCGATTTGTTGACGTAACGTTAAAGTTAAAGTATCTGCAACACTGGCCATTAAAAATGACTGCAAATAATAAAATAGCCATGTGAATAAATAAAGTATCGATAATGACAATAGACTTTGCCCAACGCCATCCCATGTAATTTTATATGGTATTCCTTGTTCTTTTGCATATTGGATACTCTGCCATATAGCATCAATCACCTGTGCACTTTTAAATGGTGTATAAATCGCTAATATGGTATAGAGAATAATCGATCCTCCAACTATCGAAAGACGAAAACGCTGCTTTTTTAATAGGCCACATAAACGTATAATCGTATTTTTCATATTTTGTGGAGCATCGTAGTTTAATTTCTTTTCTTTCATCGCTCATCCTCCTCCTTGGTCTGGGAATTTACTATTTCTTTATAAACATCACAATTCTTCATCAATTCATCATGTGTTCCTTTTCCAGCTATTTTACCTTCATTTAATACAATAATCTGATCCGCATTCCGAATTGTGCTAACTCTTTGTGCTATGATTAAAACCGCAACATCTTTTGTTTCCTTTTCCAACGCTTTTCTTAAAGCCGCATCTGTTTTAAAATCAAGCGCAGAAAAACTATCATCAAAAATATATAATTCTGGTTTTTTCACTAAAGCTCTGGCAATGGATAACCTTTGTTTTTGTCCCCCCGAGAAATTGGTTCCCCCCTGAGCTACGTAAGAATTTAATCCTTCTGGCAGAGAATGAACAAAATCACTGGCTTGTGCTACTTCTAAAGCATGTTCTAATTCAGCATCGGAAGCATTCGGATTACCATAACGTAGATTATCAGCAATGCTTCCAGAGAACAGCCATGCTTTTTGTTGAATATAAGAGATATTTTCTCTTAAATGATGTTGTGTCATTTGACGTAAGTCTTTATTATTAAGGCGTAAAGAACCTTTTGTAACATCATGGAATCTAAGAATAAGAGACGCTATTGTCGATTTTCCACTTCCCGTTCCTCCAATGATAGCTGTTGTTTCCCCACGCTTACATGTAAAGCTCAAATCGTGTAAGGTATCTTCTTCTGCGTCAGCGAATCGAAAGGACACATGATCAAAAACTAATACTTCATCCACATTTTTTTCATCAGTATCAACAGAAACTAAATCATTTATCTCTGGTGAGTGATCTAATACGGCTTGAACACGACTACAACATTCAAGTGCTCTAGGCAATGTTAAGATTACCATTTGAGCCATCATGAGATAAAACAATGCCATTAATGCATATTCAATCAAAGCTGTGATATCCCCAATTTGGAAATAACCTGCTGTAATTCTTCCTCCACTAAACCAATAGATAATGATAACAAAAAGGTTAATTGAAAAAAATGAAAGCCCATCTAAATTTGCAAACATTCTATTTGCCTTGATAGACGTATTTGCATAATTTTCAAATGAAGTATCTAAACGAGCCTGTTCACTATCTTGCTTGTTAAAAGCTCGAATAACCCTAACACCTGTAAGATTCTCAAGTAACACCGTACTCATATGATCCAGTAATTTTTGTAGTCGCTTAAATAATGGTGAAGCCATACGCATAATACCAAATGCAAGTAAGATGACAATAACCAATACTGCTAAAAGAATAAATCCCACTACCATATCCAATCGAAATGTCAAAATCAGTGCAACGGTAAAGATGGCTGGGACAGGCAATACCATTTGAATAAAACTAATAAATGCGGTCTGAATATTAGTAATATCCGATATTGTTCGTGTTGTAATAGAAGCTGTCCCAAATTGTTTAAAATCATAAATAGATAATTTTAATGACTTTTCATAGACTGCGTCACGAATATCTTTGCATACTTTTGAAGACAGTAAAGAACAGGTATATCCACCTAAAATTGCACCCACACCCGAAATAACAGATGCAATTACAATTTGTAATCCTGTCATATACAAGTCATTTAACGTAGCTTCTGATGTACCTTGATTCATTATCTCAGCAATCAAGGTAGGAATGTACAAAGCACCTATCACATCTAAAAATATTAGAAATACTGTAAGTGCAAATAAGGCTCGATACGGTTTAAGAAAACGCATGATAAGTTTCATAAGTAATAATCCTCCCTATAAAAAAAATAAAATTAGGATGGCTCGCTTTGCAAGGAATTTCCTATAACATAATGATGAGAAACACGATATGCGAGTTTCTCACGTTCGCAGGCAGTCGTCATAAACTTCTACAAGCATAGTTTCTGACTGGTTGCCTTCACGCAAAAAAAGTGCGCCCGGTTATTATAAACCGAGCGCACTCGACATCTTATCGACATTACAATTGCGATTGTAAGTCCTCCGATGAACTATTCTAAATTATCTTTATAATTTTGTAATGCTTCCGCTAGTAAGGTTTTATATTTGCAAAGAAGTCTTGTAATTTGCATTCTTTCTTCTTTACTCATCCTATGCCAGACTGTTTCTTCTAATTTATGCATATTCCCAAGTTGCTTTTCCACAAATTCTGTTCCGCTATCTGTTAGATAAACTTGTTTGACACGAAGATTACTATCCATAGTCTCTAACCGTATCAATCCTCTTTTTTTCAACTGTTTAAATGCCGAATTCACAGTCTGCCTACTAATAGAAAGACGTTCACAAATACCATATTGCGTGGAAACCCCTTCATATATCATGGATAATGCCCAGTATTCCGTTCCAGATAAACCACAAAGTTTTGGAAATTTATCATAAACTCCTTCCAAATCTTTGTAAGTTTCACGGAAAACTTTAAGCTCTCCACAATTTGACTCATCTAATTGCATAGCTCACCTCCAAATATCCGAAAACATAATGTATTAATTCGGACAATTGAATTCTACAGCAATTGAAAATATTTGTCAACTCTTTTTTCTTATTTCCAAGAAAACCACATTTCAAATGTTCCTCATGTTTTTGGTATAACAAAGTGTGCTTTGTACACTCTTGGCAACTTTAAGTTACTTCTAGCAATGTACACTTTGCCGCGCACAAATAGTTTGCCAGTAATTTCGTACAACATAAAAAAGAAGCCTCCCGATCACAAGGAGACTTCTTTTATCGTCACAAGAGCAAAGGTATTCAATTGATTATGAGTTTTGTAACTGTTCCATATAACGAACAGCTTCTTCATCTAATTGCTTCATTACATCAGCAGAAAGATTTTTTTCCGCATATGGATATACCACTGCATTTTCTTTATCCACATGGCGCTTTAAGAGATAGCAATATCCAACTGCATTTGCAATGATATCCAGTTTATTTTCTGGAGTTTTTTCTTTTTCATATGCATTTAATGCGTTTTCAAGCTCCATCACATGAAGTCTTGCTAAGTCATGTTCCACTAACATTCCATGCTGAATTAAATTAACAGCAACCGTTCCTAAACGCTCCATCATCGCTTGAAATAAAATCTTCTCTTCTTTTTGATGATGAGCTTTATCCGCAAAATTACGGATAAAAGAAACTGCATTTCTAAAGTACTCCATATCCATCGTATCATGTTCCATAAAATCGACACATTTCCCACGGAGTTCTACAATAAATTTTAAAATTTCATCATGTTCTTCTCTTAAAATTTCTATAATTCCTTGCATTTTATTTTTCCTTTATACGGAAAGTGGACTCTCCGATTCTCTCATAGTCTACGTCTCTATCTTCAAAAAATCCTTGAAGCCATGCATCTCTTAAATTGAAAAATGTTTCGGAGGACATTCCTTCCTTTTCCCAATAAGGTACATGGACAAAACCATCAACACTCCAAAGAATTTCATCTTCTTCTGCATTATGAATGTCCACACCACCGTCACATGGCATTCCATCTAATAAAAATTGTCCTAAAGAATCAAATAGCTCTTTGACAGAACTATCTCTTGGCATTTCACAAGCAGTATTTTTTCCTACTGTACGACACATCTCTTTGATTTTTTCAAGACGATCTTCATTTTCTTTTGTGAGTACACAAACTGCCTTTGCAAAGCGTGTTTCTACAAGATTTACTTGCCCTTGAAGCCAACCATGAATATTTCCTAAATCAATGATTTCTTCTAAATTTCCTTCCTTTGGGATTCCACAAGTTTCATCTAATTGTTCTACTAAAGAGTCTGTCCACCCAAATTCTTTTGCTTGTTTACAAAGTTCTTTTGTAAGGGCTTCTTGTCTTTGTATTTTACCATACATCATATGGTGAATAAATCCTAAAAATTGACTCATTTTTCTATCCTTTTCTATTTATAATTGAGGTTGCAAATAATTTAAAATTTTTCTTTTTGAGATATCAAGGGGACAAAAGGGAATTGGTGGGGGCCTTTCCCTTTCTTTTGTTTTTCGTTCTATAAAAGTTTTAAATAAATAGTTCTAATAAGCAATAGCTTTATTACCTAATCCAATTGGGAAAACGTTTTAAAGCTATTGCTTTCTTGTTATTTCATAAAGTTTTCTCTAAGTATTTCTTATTCCGATTCTAATTACTTATTTAATTTTGCGAGAATATCATCTACGTTTAATCCATGAACAGCACAAGCATCCTGTAAAGATTCCATCTGAGAAGCTGGACATCCTAAACAATGCATTCCGCTTTCCATTAAAATATCTCCTGCATCTTCACGCATTCTTAAAATTTCACCCATGATCATATCACCTGTGATTTTATCTTCTTTTACGACAGCATCATCTCCGAAGAATAAACGCATATCATCTTCTACTGTTGTAATTCCTGCAATACCAAAGTTTTCAACAAGAACTTTAGCCACATTTTCAGAAAGGAATGCTGGAAGAGTTGGTCCTAAGTGAATGTTTTTCACTCCTAAGTGAAGAAGTGCTAATAATACGATAACCGCTTTTTGTTCATACCATGCAATGTTATAAACGATTGGAAGATCATTGATATCATCAAGACCAAATACTTCTTTTAATTTTAATGCAATAACAGCTAATGAGTAAGAATCGTTACACTGTCCTGCATCAAGAACTCTTGGAATTCCTCCAATGTCACCAAGGTCTAATTTGTTGTATTTATATTTTGCACAACCTGCTGTTAAAATAACCGCATCTTTTGGAAGTGCTTTTGCAAATTCTGTGTAGTAGTTTCTTGATTTTGCTCTACCATCGCAACCAGCCATAACAACAAATTTCTTAATAGCACCTGCCTTTACAGCTTCTACGATTTTATCTGCTAAAGCAATTACCTGATTGTGAGCAAATCCACCAACGATTTCTCCTGTTTCGATTTCTGTTGGAGCTGCACATCTCTTTGCATGTTCAATAATTTCACTGAAGTCTTTTTGTTCACCAGCACCGCCAGCGATATGTTTACATCCTGGGAATCCAACGGCTCCTGTTGTATAAACACGGTCTTTGTAGCTTTCTTTTGGTGGTACAAGACAGTTTGTTGTTAAAAGAATTGGTCCATTAAAGCTTTCGAATTCTTCTTTTTGTTTCCACCAAGCATTTCCATAGTTTCCTACAAAATGGCTATATTTTTTGAATGCTGGATAATAGTGAGCTGGTAACATTTCAGAGTGTGTATAAACATCAACTCCTGTTCCTTCTGTCTGCTCTAATAACATTTCTAAGTCTCTTAAATCATGTCCTGAAACTAAGATTGCTGGATTATTGCGAACACCGATATTTACTTTTGTAATTTCTGGATTACCATATTTTCCTGTGTTAGCACCATCTAAAAGTGCCATAGCATCTACACCATATTTTCCTGTTTCTAATGTAAGCGCTACTAAATCGTCGGCACTTAATGTATCATCTAATGTTTTTACTAATGCTTCTTGTAAGAATGCATCGATTTCTTCATTTTCATTTTCAAGAGCATTGGCATGTTTTAAATAAGCAGACATACCTTTTAATCCGTATGTGATAAGCTCTCTTAAACTTCTTACATCTTCATTTTCTGTTGCAAGAACGCCAACTTCTTTTGCTTTTGCTTCTAATTCTTCTACATTTTCTGTATAGAAACGAGCATGCGCAGAAAGAACTTCTTTATTAGAAAGTTGTTTCATTAACTCTTCTTTCCCTGCTAATGTAGACTGAATACGAGACATGATTTTTTCATCATCGAAGTTTGCATTTGTAATTGTGATAAATAAGTTTTCTGTTACTTGATGATTCCATTCTTTTGCTACTGTTTTTCCTTCTTTTCTAAGAGCAGTTAATACTTCTGAAAGTCCTTTTGTAACATAAACTAATAAGTCTTGAAGATTTGCTGTATGTGCAGTTTTTCCACAAACACCTGCTTGTGTACATCCTTTGCATCCTGCAGTTTCCTGACATTGATAACAAAACATTTTGTTTTCCATGATATGTTCTCCTTTTCTATTATTCCTACTATATTTCAACGAATGTGGCGAGTGCCTATCTATGATTTTCATTTACATAGTAAATTTCTCGTCATTTTATCTGTTATGATAACGACTTATCTTGTTTTTTGATAGGTCGTTTTCCAACCATGGTGCAAGTATAACATTGTTTTTAAATCAATGTCGTTGTTTTTACAACGTTTTTAAAGAAATTTTATTTTATTCTTTTATCCTTTCCTCTTTAAATTGTTCTTTCATAATCTTCATAAAACTTTTCAATAGTATATTCCCTTTTAACGTTTTGTAATAAACTCCAAAAGATATTGGCTCAATTCCTTCTATGAAATATTAGACCATAAATCATTTATCTTTTCCATCTTTTTTCATATCAATATATGGAAATCAAAGAGAATCGAGCAAATATTTTAAAGAAATAGGCAAGCCAAATTTTGTATAACCTGTCATAATGATAGCAGACAATCATCAATTATCTAACATCACATGATTGTCATAATATAGCCATTTTAGGAGGTAAAATATATGTCTATGATGAGAGCAATTCAGGTAGCTGCAAAAGGTGAGCCTATGAAACTAGTAGAAATTCCAGTACCAGAACCAAATGAAAGTCAGGTGCTTTTAAAAGTAGAAGCCTGTGGTATCTGTCACGGTGATTCAAAGGTAATCGAAGGTGCAGCTTCTTCTTACCCCCGTATTCCTGGTCACGAGGTAGTCGGTGTTATTGACAAATTAGGAGCGGGTGTTACAAAATGGAAAATCGGCCAAAGAGTAGGTATTGGTTGGCATGGTGGTCACGGCCATACAACAGCACTCACAACAGATGGTGGCTATGCAGAATATATGTTGGCTTATGAAGACGGGCTGATTTTGATCCCCAATGAAATAACAGCGGAAGAAGCTGCTCCACTACTTTGTGCAGGAGAAACAACCTTTAGTGCATTACATAACAGCAAAGCACGTTTAGGAGATTTAGTAGCAATTTCAGGAATTGGTGGTTTAGGTCATCTTGCCATACAGTATGCGAAAAAAGCAGGCTATGAAGTGGTAGCTATTTCCCGTGGTGCAGATAAAGAACCGCTTGCAAAAGAATTGGGAGCACACCACTATATTGATAGCGAAAAAGAAAATCCTGCAGAAACTCTAAAGGCATTAGGTGGTGCAAAAGTAATCCTTGCAACTGCACCAAATGCAGAGGTAATTTCTTCTCTAATGGGCGGTCTTGGAATAGACGGAGAGCTGATTATCGCCGCTGTGAATGAAGAACCGCTGAACTGGTCTGCTATGGACTTTTTAATGGGACCGAATACAGTCAAGGGTACCTTTACAGATATTAATGAAATGGAAGCTGCTGTCCGTTTTAGTATCCTAACAGATGTACGCCCAATGATAGAGGTATTTCCTTTAGAGAAGGCTCGTGAAGCCTATGAAAAGATGATGGCAGCAAAAACACATTTTCGTGCCGTACTAAGTATGGAAAAATAAGAAAATCATTTCAATTGTTGTAAAAAATAAAGAAAGACAGCCAGTCATAAACTATGCTGGCATAAGTTTATGACAACTGTCTGCAAATGTGAGAAACTCGTAAAACATGTTTCTCATTGTTCATAAAATATGGAGGTTATATGAATCATTTAAGTAAGTTTTGTACCTGTAAAAATTTAGACTGCCCATTACACCCAATCAATCATGATAAAGGCTGTACTCCCTGCATAAGCAAAAATCGCAAACTTCGCGAAGTGCCAAATTGTTTTTTTAATTTGATAGAAGATTCTGAAAATAGGAACGGGGACACGTTTGAAGACTTTGCAGAGTTAGTTATAAATAAACAAGACAATAATTAAACTAATCTAACTTCGTTTTCGTCTGAATGCAATTGAGTATTTCTTGAATATCCTTTTGCGGGGAACGTCCAAACATTCTCCGATAATCACGGATAAATTGAGATACACTCTCATATCCTACTTCCACTGCAGCATCTGTTACATTCGCTGATTGATCCAGCATAAGTCTCCTTGCCTCAGTAAGTCTTAGCTTTTTTTGGCATTGCAATGGACCCATACCTACAGCATTTTTGAATTTCTGATGAAAACTGGAAAGGCTCATGTTGCTTTGCCCTGCTAAGTCTTCTACTGAAAAATCCATCTTATAATTTTCCTTAATCCAACTGTTGATATAATAAATATCACCCGCCTGCTGAATGTTGATAATACTTTGCATAAACTGTTTACCATATCGTCCAGTGATAAGATTGAAGATAATTTCTCTTTTTAAATGCTTTCCCATAAAAGATAATTCTGTTTCCGTCATAGTCAAAAGTCGCAAAATAGTATGAAAGAGCTTTTCATCCTCTTGTGAACAGATAGCAATAGATATATTCTCATCAAACAGTTTTTCAGGTAAGTCGCTATCAATATCAAGCATAACAGAGATAACGTCATCTACAGAAAATTCAATGGACAATGCTAAAAATGGCGCTTTAGATGATGCAGATAAAGCCTGTCCTGCCTTTGGACTGTCAATAGCAGATATAAAATACTGCCCTTTTGTATATTCTTTAATTCCTTCTGTGGAATGAAGCCTCATTGTGCCTTCTACCACCAAATAAATATAAGGATTTGCTGTATCAGGAAGCGAAATATCCTTTTTCTCATGTCGATAAGCTGTAATATACGGAACAGTAGTATCATTGTTTCCTTCCATTATTGTATGCTGTACAACAATAGCACAAATCCTATGTAATATGTTACTCATAGAACCCCTTCCTTTATTAAAATTTTTCTTCTGCGCCTTTTTGCTAACTACCAATTAGCAAATATTATTTTTATTATATCACTTGATTTTGGACAAATAAATAGACTCATCCAAATAAAAAATAATACTCCGCTAGGTACTTTCCTATGATGATATCTCTTCCTATGAAGTCTATATCATAAAAACAAAAAATAAATATCACAAAACGGCTGTAATTATGGTAATAATCGGTATAATTTACCCCTTTTTTATCTTTTTATTTTTCTGGAACATACCAATAAGAATTAAATTGATATAAATAAGTTCTTGCTCCTTTTGGCATTTGTGTCATAGCGTTATATACATTATAATAATCTCCTGTCCCCATTCCAATTGCTAAAAACCCTAACGTTCCTAAAAAAGAATAATCAGGATTTATAAGAAAAATAATATATGGAATGAAACCAAACACAACATTAGGCAAAAGTGACATAATAATAAAACGAGATTTACTCATAGTCTCTGGTCCTACAACAAATAACATTCCATCTTTTAAATTGGTGTATAAATAGACTTCTTTCTTAAAACAAATGGCATGGAGTAGTTCATGAGGGAAAGGAACTACAAAAATAGCACAAAGACCTCCTAATATACTAAATGCTCCTATTCCTGCTCGAAACCAAAAACTAACCAACCCAATTACCATAATAAAAACAGCAATTCGATTCATAAACTTTCCTAATTGCTTTGGATCATCAAACTCTTTGAATTTTACTGCTCCTTGAAAATGTTCTCTTCTTGGCAATGATGTTGGATCTCCATTATATTTTCCTTTGTAAATTAGCTTCATTTCATTAATCCTCCTCTAAATTTTTTCATCTTTTTTAATACTTCTACTACTTTTAACTTATGTTTTTCTCCTTACTTCTCATTCATTTATTTCTACCACTATTCTAATTTTACCATATTTTTTTATCATTTTTATTTAAATAATCTATAATTTTTGCACTCATAAGATAATACCCTAATATTTTTAAAGTCTTATTAGAAAATAAATACAATAAACTTCAGACTAACACCCAATTTAGTAATTTTTAGATGATTACTACTTTAAAATGCTACGATTCCTATCTAGTATTAAATAAATAAATGAAATAACCAAGAACAAGCCCAAACTAAAATTAAGGCAGGTAACAAATTTACTGCACTAATATGTTTGATTTGAGCAATACTCAATCCTAATACAAGAGTAAGTAAACCACCAACTGCAACAAAGTCATTTAACATGGCAGGTGTTATAAATGGCAGAATAAATTGAGCAGAATAAAAACAAATACATAAAATCAAAAATTGAGGTAAAACAATCAAGTTCATCGCCCTACCAAGGGTTGTAGCAAAAATTGTTGCAGCAAAAATATCCATTACCGCTTTCGAAAGTAGAATGGTAAAATCACCAGAAATTCCTTCATTAATTGCCCCAAAAATATTCGTTCCACTGGCACAAAAGGTAACAGCAACAATCAATTATAATTCCTTTTGGTATCATCATAGAATCTCCTAAAACTAATTTATAGAAAAATCAATTACAATATTTCTCACTTCTTTATCAATTTTAATAACATATTTTAAATTCATAAATAGCAGAAATATTCATTACCAATCACTATTTTTACATATCACTAGGCTCCTTATCATTGATTTCTCTTTTATTGAAAAGATATGGGATTTTAACATAAGAACTATTTATAGTCAAGTTCAAATAAATCTGTCTTTTAACAAAAATATATATTCAGACAATATATTATAAAATATGATTCTACTTAATAAACAGTCTGTTTATTTGTGAATTATTTATGAAATTAGCACTCGCCTGTTGACACTGCTAATAATAAGTGTTATAGTACAGATAGAACAAAGGAAGAGGAATAAAAAAAGAAAGGATTCCAAACACCTAAGTTCAAAAGAGAACAACACCTCGGATTAATAATTCTCCGACAGTGCTTCTTATAAAAATTTTTTCATAGTTGAAAGGAGAAATGACTTATGATGATGCCTAGTATTTTTGGAGAAAACTTATTTGATGACTTTATGGACTTCCCATTTAGTAAAGAATTTGAGAAAAACTTCTTTGGTAACAAAAATCCACTGTATGGTAAACATGCAAAGAACATGATGAAAACCGACGTTCGTGAAACAGAAAATGGATATGAAGTGGACATCGATTTACCAGGATTTAAAAAAGACGAAATTACAGCAAAGCTTGATAATGGATACTTAACAATCTCTGCAAGCAAAGGTCTTGATAAAGATGAAAAAGATAAAGATGGACATTATATCCGTAGAGAACGCTATGCAGGTAGCATGAGCCGTAGTTTCTATATTGGCGAAGGAATCACAGAAAACGATGTGAAGGCCAAATATAAAGATGGCATTTTAAGACTTTCTATTCCAAAGAAAGAGCCTAAGAAAGTAGAAGACAAAAAATATATTTCCATTGAAGGATAAATTCCATATATAATTTCAAAAAGCGAGAGTTGAAACCAACTCTCGCTTTTTATTTTTTTGTAAAAATTTTAATCCTTACTCTTTATGTGTTTCTAGCCAACGATATGCACAAGTTGCATGAACAGCACTCCCATAAGCTAAAATTTTTTCATCAAATACTACTTTTGGATTATGATGTTGTACTTGACAGTTTTCTACTTTACCACCTGCTAGAAAATAAGACGCTGGCACTTTATCTGCAATCAGTGCGAAATCTTCTGATGGAGTCACTCGATATGACCTATCTTTAATCAATGTTGGATCCATCTCATCGATATAAGTTGCCAATTCCTCTGTTAAAACAGGATCGGAATATGTTGGTGGAAGATTTAATCTTGTTGTATATTCTACTTTCGCATGGAACATTTCTCCACATTGTTTTGCAATTTCCTTCATTCTTTCCACTAATCGAACACTGATTTCCTTATTATAAGTTCTTAATGTTCCTTCTAAAACTGCCTCTTCTGGAATAATATTGGCCTTTGTTCCTGCTTCAAAATGTCCAATTGTAAGACTTACTGTTTCAGATGGAGGAACTTCTCTTGCGATTAATGCTTGGTAAGCAGAATAAATGTGAAATCCAACATTGATTGGATCAATTCCCATATGTGGCATTGCTCCATGACAGCCAATTCCTTTTATTGATACAATAAAGTCTTCACAAGATGATGTCATATAACCACTGCCATATCCGAAGGCTGGTGCTTTCCAATCTAACATAATATGCATTCCAAATGCCACATCAACACAATCTAAAACACCTGCATTAATCATTGCCTTTGCTCCATCTCCTGTCTCTTCTCCTGGCTGAAACAACAGTCGGACGGTACCACAAAGCTCTGCTTCTTTTTCTTTTAACAGCTTTGCTGCTCCAAGTAACATAGCTGTATGCATATCATGTCCACAAGTATGAGCAGCATCTGTCACAGTCTTATAGCTTAAATCATTCTCTTCTTTCATTGGAAGTGCATCCATATCTGCCCGCAGTAATATCATTTTTCCTGCTTTTTTACCACCGATATCTGCAATAATTCCTGAAGGTGCAATTGATTTTCCAGTAATTCCCATCTCTTCTAACCGCTTTAATACATAGGAAGTTGTCATTGGCAAATCAAAGCCTAGTTCTGCATGCTGATGCAAATACTGTCGATCTTGTTTTATCTGTTCTTCTATTTCTTTTGCTCGTTCTAAAAACTGCTTCACACACATCCCCCATTTTCTATAGTAGAGTTTATTTTTTATTCAAATGATTGTTTTCTATTATGCCACTCTTACACGAGAAATACAAGAAATAATTTATTTTATAAATCATCTACTAAAGCGGTACTTTTTGCATATGCGGTACTTCTCGCTTCAAAGAAATCTGTTTTTACAAGATTTGCATCTGCATATTGGCTCACCCATTTCATATTTTCTGGTTCTTTTTCATACCCTTCGAATAATGTTCCAAATCCCAAGCTAGAAAAACGGAAATTTCCAAGATATTTAATATAGTCTTCTACATTTTTTTTCGTGAGTCCAGCAATTTTATCCCCTATTACATAATGTCCCCACATAATTTCTTGTCGGACCCCTTCTAGGAACATTCCTCTTATCAATTCGATATTTTCTTGTGAAAAAAGCTGTGGCTCCTCTTTTTTTAGTTCCATAATAATACTGCGGAAAAGCCATAAATGCGTATTTTCATCGCGGTTAATATAGCGGATTTCTTGCACACTTCCTGGCATTTTCCCATTTCTACCGAGGTTATAGAAAAACATAAACCCGCTATAAAAATAAATTCCTTCTAATATATAATTTCCGATTAAAACTTTTAACAAGGTAAAGAGATCTTTTTGTTCTTGAAATTCATTATATAAATTTCCAATGAATGTATTTCTTCTCAATAAATGCTCATCATCTTTCCACTGATACAAAATAGAATTTCTTTCAATGGGACTACAAATGGAGTCTAGCATATAGCTATAACTCTGGCTATGCACTGCCTCTTGAAATGCTTGAATTGTTAAACATAAATTCACTTCATTGGCTGTAATATACTCTCCAACCGATGGTAAATTAGCTGTTTGAATGGAATCCAAGAAAATAAGAAAGCTTAAAATTTTATTATAAGCATTTCTCTCTTCTTCCGAAAGTTTTGGATAATCAAGTACATCGGTAGCTAAACTAATCTCTTCTGGAATCCAAAAATTGTTCATCGCTTGACGATACCAGCTGCTCGCCCAACGATATTTCATATTATTAAAGTCATTGAGATTTGTTGTGTTTCCTCCAATGATACGACGTTTTGAAACATCGATCTCACCATCTGGATTGAATAACTTCTTTTTCTGTAACTTTGACATTTTTCTTCTCCTATATTTTTCTATTTATAAGTAAGTTTCTCATACATTAAGAGGAACAACTTTCACATTCTTCTACTTCTAACGATTTACTTCTCACATAATAAAGAGTCTTTACTCCATTTCTCCATGCCTCTAAGAAAAGATTTAACACTTGCCGCATCGTATACTCGTTTGTAATATATAAATTCACGCTCTGTGCTTGATCAATATGTCTTTGACGTACACCTGCTGCCTTCATACTCCAAGTCTGATCTAGTTGATGAGCCTCTTTATAAAGCCAATACGTTTTACTATCCAAATCAGGAGCGACTCTTGGAAGAATACTGTGCTTCTTCTCCTCTAAATAATAGCGTTTCATAACAGGATCCACACCTGCAGTCGTTCCTGCCAATATACTTGTACTACTTGTTGGCGCAATGGCAATTAAATAGGCATTTCTCATTCCATAAGTAGCGACAGACTCTCTTAACTTGTTCCATTTCTCACTGCTATAATTTCTCTTCTCGAAATAGGCTCCTGTTTCCCATTCACTTCCTTTAAAAACAGAGTAAGCACCTTTTTCTTTTGCCAATTCATTGCTCGCTAAAACTGCATAATAATTAATTTTCTCAAATATCTCATCTACAAACTGTAAATGCTCCTCAGATTCCCATGTAATTCCTCGTTTTGCCAGCATATGATGATAACCACTCACACCTAATCCAATACTGCGATAACGTTTATTTGTAATCTTAGCATAAGGAATCGGATAAAAGTTTAAATCAATGACATTATCAAGAGCTCTTACCGCTGTTTCTACAACTTCTTTCACCTTTTCATCATTTTCCACTTCTAAATTTCCAAGGCAAAGACTTGCTAAGTTACAAACGACAAAATCCCCAGCTTTTACAGAAGTAGTGACAATAACTTCATCATTGTCTTCGCCTACTTCAATTGTCTTTGTTTCCATTTGTTCCATATTTTGGGCAATCTCCGTGCATAGATTGGAAGAATAGATCATGCCTTTATGGCTATTTGGATTCATACGATTCACAAGATCTCGATTGAAGATAAATGGGGTTCCCGTCTCAACTGCAGACTTTAAGATTAAACGAACAATATCCTTTAAAAGCACTGTTTTCTTATGGATCCGTTCATCTTTCACACAGTCTAGATAACGTTTTTCCCATTCCTCGCCATAATAATCTTCCAAACAATATCCTTTTGTCGTCATGACTTCATGAGGACACATTAAATGCCAATCTTGATCTAAATTTTCCTCTGCCATTTTCCAAAATAAATCTGGATAACAAACTGCTGGAAAAACATCATGCGCCTTCATTCTCTCATCTCCATTGTTTGTCTTTAGCTGTAGAAATTCTAAAAGATCTTTATGCCATACATCCAGATATACCGCAACTGCCCCTTGTCTCATTCCCAACTGATCCACGGCAACGGCTGTATCATTGACAAGACGAATCCAACGGATGACACCTCCTGCTGCTCCTTTAAAACCTCGAATAGTGCTTCCTGCGGAACGAACCTTTCCAAAATAAAGTCCCATTCCACCACCAAACTTACTTACCATTGCAAAATTATCAATGCTTCGATAAATCCCTTCTAAGCTATCAGGAACTACATCTATAAAGCAACTAGAAAGCTGATAAAAAGGTTTTCTTGCATTGGATAATGTAGGCGTAGCCATAGTCACTTCCATTTTACTAAGCATATCATAGAAACGTCTTACCCATAACATTCGATTATCTTTTTCCTTTAATGCCATATGAAGGGCAATTCCTAAGTACATCTCCTGTGGTGTTTCTAATTTTTCTCCATCGTGGCTTTTTATTACATAGCGTTCTAATAAAAGATCGAGCCCTGCATAAGTAAATAACTCATTTCTATCTTCTCTTAAAAAAGTTTCCGCTTCTAATAATTCTTCTTTTGAGTAGGATTCTAAAATATAGTTTCCATATAAATTTTTGCTCGTCAAATAACAAAGTTTTTCATAAAAATTAGAAATAGTAAGAGCCTTCATCCTCTCTTCTAATTCTATTTTAAATTTACAATATAAAATTCTCCCTGCAATAAACTCCCATTTTGGAGCTTCTTTTGATGTTAGCTCAACCGCTGACTGGATTAAAACTTCTAGTCGCTCTTTTTCTGTCATATCCTCTTTTAAAAATCCTTCCAGTCGCTCTTGTAAATTTTTTAAATTATAACATATTTCACTAAAATCACCTTTAATTTTCGTAAGACATTTTAATATGGCCTCATGAAAAAACACTTTATCAAAAAAACTCTTCTCTTTGTCTATCTTTTTATTCGATACCATATATTGTACCCTTTCTATTATTCTATCCTATATATTGTCATTGATATATAATTTATCATAAAACGAATAGAATAGCAATCGCTTTTTCTTAAAGAAAATTTTTCTAAAGCAACACTGCTTTTTTCTCCTTATATACAATGAACACAATTCCGATATTCTCTTGGTGTTTTTCCGATATACTTTTTAAATATTTTAACAAAATAGTTCACATCTTCAACACCACAATAGTGTGCAATATTTTGTATCTGCATATTTGTAGAATTTAATAAATAGATGGCGTGTTGAACTCTTTTTTGAGAAACATAATCGGTCAATGTTTGTCCTGTCTCTCTTTTAAACAGATTTGATAAATAGCTTGCATTGATATTAAACTGTTTGGCTATCGCTTTTAATCCTAAATCAGCGGTTAAATCAAAATCGATATAAGTGATCACTTTTTGCACTGGCAGACTATATTTTTTCAGAGAATGATTTTTTACTAATAAGCAATATTTGTGAATCATTTCCTTTTGCATAGAAAGCCCAGCATCGATACTATGGACTCCTTCAATTTTCTTAGCATAATAAGAAGAAATTCGATCAAGATAAAGTGGATGGACTGCTCCATACTCTGCTGCTTTACGCAAAATTGTATTGAGTATAATCATATAATTTTTTATATTTCGTATCGGATCTGCTACCCTCTGTTTCATTCCTCTCTTAAAAGAATCCATGTCAATATTTGCAATTTTATATATTTTCCCTTGAGAAACATTCTGAATCAACTCATTTTCTAAAGCATATATATCTTCTAATATATTAATTGTTAGCAATGTTTCATCTATTTGATAATTGGATTCTACTTTTATTTTTGGCTCTTCATATCGGATCTTATACTCTCGATATTCCAACGAAAAATCATCCATATTTCCCCAGATAGACTCTCCTAAAGTAGTAATAATAGAAAAGAGAATCCCTTCTTCTCGAAAAATTGATAAATTGGAATAGTATTTTCTTAACTGCATTACTTGTTCTTGTTTCAGATTTTGTCGCTCTGCTACTTCTAACAAAAAAGATTCTGGGACTTCTTTTGTCACATATGGTCCCACAAAGAAACAAGTATCTTCTGTTTCTTCTGGTATTCTCATAAAAATATAATTGCAATGATACTCATCCACTATATGATACACAGTCCTTTTGTTCATTTCTTGGATATCGATTTCAAATGATGTCATTTCCTTCTCTTTTCTCAGCAATAAATGCCGTAACCCCAAATCTAGCGCCTTTGTCTTTCCTATCTCACAAACTCCAACAATATGAGTCGGTAAAAGCATTTGTTGAAATAATCTTTTCGTAAAGTTTAAATCTGAATCGTAATACATCATTTCCCTGTCCCCCTTTTTTATTCCATCTATTATATTATTTCTTATTTTCTGATAAAACTCAATATTACCCAAAAATTTTTCTATAATTAGTAAAGATGTTTCTAACACTTATTTCTTTTTTTCTCTATAATAAATCTAACTTGATATCTTTTATTAAAATTTTTATGAGAAAGGGGTTACAATTATATGAAAAACAATCAAACACTCCCACATTTCGGAATCCGAGACAAAGTTGGTTATATGTTTGGGGATTTTGGTAACGATTTTACTTTTATATTTGCAAGCACTTATCTCATGGTATTCTATACGAAAGTCTTAGGTGTTAGCGCCAATATGGTTGGTACGCTATTTTTAATTTCCCGTTGCATTGATGCTTTTACGGACATTGGAATGGGAAGAATCGTAGATTCCATGAAACCTGCAAAAGATGGTCGATTCCGTCCTTGGATTCGCAGAATGTGTGGACCTGTGGCACTTTCTAGTTTTTTAATGTATCAAAGCTCTTTAATAAGTGCTTCTATGACTGTAAAAATCTTCTATATGTTTGTCACCTATATTTTATGGGGAAGCGTTTTCTATACTGCTATTAATATTCCTTATGGCTCTATGGCTTCTGTTTTAAGCGAAGATACAGACGATCGTGCTTCCCTTTCTACTTTTCGTAGTGTTGGCGCCACACTAGCAAGCCTTGTCATCGGAATTGGCGCTCCTATCTTAATCTACACAACCGATGAAGCCGGTAACCAAATTGTTCAAGGCAGCCGTTTTACTCTCATTTCTGGTGTATTCTCCGTTGCTAGTATTCTCTGCTATGTATTATGCTATTGTTTAACAACAGAACGCGTTAAAACAGAACCAATTACAAAACAAAAAACAAATATTTCTGAAACAATTTCCACCCTCTTAACAAATCGTGCTTTGATCGGTATTATTCTTTCTGCTCTTTTTGTTTTAATTGCCCAACTATTATCACAGACCGTAAATCAATATCTATTTATTGATTATTTTAAAAGCAAAGAAGCGCTTTCATTTATGAGTATTGTTGGAATTCTTCCATCACTGATTCTAGCACCATTTGCCGTACCAATTACGAAAAAATTTGGCAAAAAAGAAGTAGGAGCCGTTGGAGCGATTTGCGGAAGTCTTTCTTGCTTACTTTTATTCTTCTTACACACACAATCTCCTTACTTATATATCACGATCAACATCATCGGTTTTCTAGGATTTGGTATCTTCAATCTCATCATTTGGGCGATTATCACAGATGTTATTGATGATCAGGAAGTAAGAACAAACAAGAGAGAAAATGGAACCATCTACGCTGTCTATTCCTTTGCACGAAAAATCGGTCAGGCGTTAGCTGGTGGTCTTGGTGGTTATGCTCTTAGTTTAATTGGTTTTGACTCCACAAGACAGGTACAAACGGAGGCTGTTGCCAATGGGATTTATACACTTGCAACTTTATTCCCTGCCGTTCTCTACATAATAGTAGGACTTTGTCTTATTTTCGTTTACCCATTAAATAAAAAGAAAGTAGAACTTAACATTCAAATCCTAAAAGAAAGAAGAACACAAGGGTAAGAAACTTATAAAATATGATACAAACAAGGAGATTTTTATGATGTTTGCAATGACACTTGTTGTTTTGAAAAAGTAGATACGGATGTTATGATCGCTTATATTAATGGACAGCTCCAAAAAATTAAAAAATAGAAACAAAAAGAGAGATTACCAAACTTACTTGATAATCTCTCTTTTCTATTTTCAGTCACTTTATTCTTCCTTCTTCTTCACCAGTAAAAATACCGTTACCATAATAAAGAAAAATCCTACTAAATCAATAGCACCAAACACAGTATGAAGCCAAAGTGCTGAAATAATGGTTGCAGCAACTGGTTCTACACTGGCAATTAAACTAGACTTTACAGAACCAATCAGATGGACTCCTTGTAAATAAAGGGTATAAGAAATAGCTGTTCCAAATAAACTAATCCCAATTAATCCTAATATAATATGATAATTCCAAGAAATAGAAATTGTCCACACCCGTGTTATGATTGCTGTGAAAATTCCACCAAAGATCATGGCATATCCTAAGACAAGCATACTCCCCCATTTAGAAATTAAATTTCCTGGAGCAACTGTATAAATCAATAAACCAACTGCAGATAACAGTCCCCAAGTAAGACCTTCTTTTGATAACACCATGTTAGAAGGATTTCCATGAGTCGCTAGTAAAAAAGTTCCTAAGATCGCAAATACAATAGCAACTAACTCTTTGATAGATGGTAATCTTCTTCCACAAATACAAGCATAAATCATAATTAAAACAGGCCCTAAATATTGTAATACGGTAGCTGTTCCTGCATTTGAATACGAAATAGTAACCAAATAAGAATATTGGCTAAAAGTGAGTCCAAAAATACTATATAAAATTAGATGTAAAATATCTTTTTTATGACTCCATACTTCTTTTGTTTGCTTTGGATTTTTTACAAATGAAAGAAGTAATAATAAACACCCTGCAAATAGCATACGAATTACGGTAACCATGGCAGGTGTAATATCTTCATGACTAAATAAATATTGTCCGCATGTCCCAGAGAAACCCCAAAGCACAGCTCCAATAAAAGTATATAATACTCCTTTTTTCGTCTTGTAATAACTTTCATCTCTTTGTTTCATCATTTTCCTTATCCTCTACCTTTTAAAACTTTTTAGAAATACTGTAAAAAACTTAACTTGTTAAGTAATAAATAACAGAACCTATTGTCAATGCATAGATCCAATAAAAAAAAGGAACACAGCAAATAATGGCTGGAATAGATGCCAAAACAATCTTTTTCTTTTTATGAGTCTGATTTAGACCTCTATAATATTTGCAAAAAAGAATGGTAGTAATCAACATTGGCAACGCCCCTATTGCTAGCCAATTGAACGCTAGCTCATATAATTCCATTGGTAGCATAGCATCTGGAAAAGGAACTATATTTATTTTTAATAACACAATAGTTAATAAAATAAATGTAATAAGTGTCCCTATCACATAGACAAGCCCCACCACTCCTCTGGATATTTTATGTACCATACTATCACCTCATTTTCTCTAATTTTTTATGTGATAGGATAACTCGCTTTAAGAAAAATTTCCTATCACAGAACAAAGTATACATTGCACAGTCTTCGCGACTTTAAGTTACTTCTAGCAATGCACACTTTGCCGCGTGCGAGCAGTTTGCGAAGCAAAATCATCTTCTTTTTCACAAATTAATGCAACAAGGTATTTCCTATGAAATAAAAAAAACTCCAAACATAATGTTTGGAGTTTCACTCTATACCTTAAAAACTACACACAGAAATCTTTATCTTTTGATTTTAACTTTTAGGTCAAGCCCTCGACCTATTAGTATTAGTCAGCTCCACATGTTACCATGC
>CAJMOB010000005.1:0-147030 GCA_905214925.1 uncultured bacterium
TCCTTGTATTATTGCATAGATAACCCAATTTTGGTAACCATCTGTTTTATAAGAAATATCTAAGGTTGCTAAATCTATTCGTGTTACTGCAATTCCTGTAACAATGAAAAATATACTTGTCATTACAATAAAAATTCCAACTGTAGAATCACGCATAAATGATAATTTTGAAGAAAATGGAATATCTTCTGTGGACTTAGTTTTTTCTACCTTATCATCTATTTCAATATTTTTATTCCCTTTTTGTGTTAAAAAGCCGGCTACCTTTGCAGCTACAAGATAACCAATTGTAGAAAAATGACCTAATGCAATTGCATCTCCACCAGTTATTTTTTTTATTTCTTTTTGTGCAAAAGCAGGTATTATGGCCATAAAAAGTCCTAATATAAGAGAACTACATACAATAACTTCCCATTTTTTCATTCCACTCTCATTTAACACAACCGTCAAGAGACTAGCCATATAAAGTGTATGATGTCCTGTCAAGAAAATATAGTGAAATGGACCAAAACGAGCCATAATAATATTAGTAACCATCCCCCAAAACATTACCATAGGTACTTCCACTGCATATTGTGCAATTCCTAACGATGCCATCGCTTCCATATTCGGAATGACACCTTGAATATTGAAATCATAATTGAATAATACCCCAAAGTCTTTTAATGCACCATTTTGTAAAAAATTTGTTCCTGCGGACAAAAGAACAAATCCTACAATTGCTGTAACTGTACCTTTAATCACATGATCGATTGTTTTGCGTTGTAAAAGAAGACCCAGTAATGTTACACCACCTACAAGAAGTGCAGGACTAGATATCACTTCTCGAATCAATATCAGTATTTGCATATACCTTCTCCCTTCTTAAAGCGCTGACAATTTGGAACGAAGAATTTCACACACTGTATGAGCATTTTTTGCATCAACAACTTCATCAATTTGTTCAGGCTTTGCTAGTACCTTTCGAATGTCTTTTAAAATACCTATATGTTTTTGTTGATCTTCCACCACCAAAAAGAAAATAATTCTCGCCCTTTTTTCACCTTCAAATAAAATCCCATCTGGTGCAATTCCAATAGAGATATCCAAATGCTTTACTCCAGTTTCCGGACGAGCATGTGCTAGGATCAGATCTTTTGTAACAAACATATAAGGTCCAGCTTCCACTAAGCGCTCTAAAATATATTCCACATACCTTTCATCAATACTGCCTCTTGCCAAAAGTGGGGAAGCTGTCGTATAAATTGCTCTTTCCCATGCATTTCTTTCTCTTTCTGAACCAAACTTCTCTATTGTCTTATCTTCAACATTACTTCCATTTTTATCTAAAAACAGAATTCTATCCTCTGTTAAGAAATCCGTAAGTCTCCACATATTGGGATTCAATATTGGTTGCTTTTCTTCTTGCTGCTGAATAAAGAACTGCTCTAATTCATGTTTTAATTCTAAATGCCTTTCTGGTAAAACATATTTTTTGATTAATTGAAATAATGCTTCTGTATCAACAAAACCAAACCTACTTCGAATTAATGGATGATTCAAAATATTTTTACGATCAAAATCATTTAAAATTGGATTTACAACAATTACTGGCACAACTGCCTTTATTTTCACTGATGTGATAATAATATCACATATATTCTGTGGATTAACAATCTCCGAAGCTGCCTTAATTCCAACAATCTTTGCCCAAGGTAAAATTCTTTTGAGCTCATAACTGATCATATTTCCTGTAGCTACTCCATTCATACAAACAACAAGGATTCGCAACTCTTTTTCATCATGCTTTGCCTGCTCTAAGTATGCCCCAAAATGTAGTGACAAATAAGCCACTTCACTATCTGAAATTTGTACACCAATCTGTTGTTCCAAATACTTCACTGTCACTCTCATAATATCAAAAATATATGGATATTCTCTTTGGATATCCTCTGCCATTGGATTCCCAATTTGAATACCAAACCTATAGCGGTAAATGGATGATTTAATATGTTGATATAGATTTCGAATAAGACCTTCTTTGTGTTCAAATACAACACACGCTCTTCGTTCAAATTCTGTGACAAGATTTTTTGCAATTTCTACAATCGATTCATTTTCCTCCGTATCTGACTCCATTTTAGAATATGATGCAAGCCTTCCACCTAAGAAATGTAATGTTAAATATATCTTTTCCATATCAGAAAGTTCTGGAAAATACTTTTTTATTAAATGATATTCTTTTGAATCTTCTACTTTTTTTATGCTAACATCTGAAAAATACAACTCATCATTTCCATTTTCCATAATTGGAATCATTGCTGCCAATGCAACCATATCATTTTGAACATAATGAACATCTAATTCGTTCTCTATTTTTTCAATTCGCCTTAAATAACATGTAATTTCTTCCATGCATAGAAAACTTAATTTCCCAGCTGATAACAAAGGTTCTAACATATTAAAATATAACAAAAAAATTGCTCGTATTCGAATTGGATTTCCATCAATCCAATATCCCCTTTTCTTTTCATAACGAATCCCTAATTGATATGTATATAATTGAGCAATAACCACCTGAAGATCAGAAAAAATTGTATTACGACTTACCAAACATATATTCATCAAATCCTCTACATAAACAGGTGTTCTAGAAACTATAATTTGACAAATAATAATCTTAATACGCTCACTTGGTGTAAAAATATAGTCACCTTGGGGCTGTTCCATCTGCATTGCACTCTCAAATGCATTTTTTTCTTTCTCTGTAAAAGTTTGTACCTTTCCTCTCACAACCTGAATACTTGGTAATTTTTTCATATTTAACCAATTGTTTGCTTTATCAAGTTCATTGTAAACAGTCCTCGTAGAAACTGATAACTCCATTGCAATTTCTTTAATACTAAGCTCTCTACTCCGATTTAAAATCATATTTATCATTTTTCTTGTACGTTCATTTAAATATCCCACTGCCATAAAATTATATACTCTCCAATAATGATTTTAATTGTATTGCTGCCTTATTAGAATCCATCAGATCTTCAAGTCCAATTACGAGCAAATTCTCAAAATTTGTTAACAATTCTTGAGATACAACAAATAAATCTGCTTTATCTTCTGACACATCGGATAAAGAACCGAATATAACATTAATATCTGTTCTTCCTAAATGCTCCAATGCTTCTTCTATGGTCATCTGCATAATAAGCGAAGTACCTACACCATTTCCACAACAACACATAATCGTTCGAATCTCTCGTTTCATTGCCATCCATTCTCTCTAAAATCTTCAATATAATTACTACTAGTTAACCAACAAAAAATAGAAACTCTCCCTATCTCCAAAACCCAATAGTTACTTTTGTCATAACCAAATTCTATTAAATTAGTTTTTGAATTTCTGCAGGAGTTTCTACAAGATACGTTGCTCCTGCTCTTAGCAATTCTGCCTTGTCTCCAAATCCAAAGAGTACCCCAATTCCTTCCATACCTAGCTCTTTGGCCGATTCCATGTCAAATTTACGATCTCCTATCATAATCGCTTTCTTAACATCTTCAATTCCTGCCAGTTCCATAGCATATTTCATAACGTCTAACTTTTCATTTCTTGGCCCATGAAGTTCTGCTCCTGCTACATAATCAAAATATTGTCTAATATTAAAATATTCTAAAATTTGATTCGCAAAAACTTCTGGCTTTGAAGTTGCCAAAAGAATTGTCTTTTTCTCTTGTTTTAAACCTTTTAATAGCTCTACAATTCCATCATAAAGTTCATTTTCAAAGATTCCTTTTTCTTTATAGTATTCGCGATATTTTTCCACCGCTTTCTTAGCATCTTCTTCTGTCATATGATAAAATTCCATAAAACTCTCTTTTAATGGCGGTCCAATAAAAACTTTAAGTGCCTCTAAATTTTCCTCTTCGATTCCCATCGCTCGTAAAGCATATTGAACGGACTTTGTAATTCCAAGTCCAGAGTCTGTAATTGTTCCATCTAAATCAAAAAGTATATATTGCTTGCTCATTTTTTTCCTACCATTTCTTTTTCTTATTGTTCATCTGTATGTTATTTATTATCATTATATCATTGGAAAGTCTATTTTTCAAAAGATATATAGTATATGCCAATATCGGTAAAATATCAACAAATACAACACTTGATTTTGATACTTTTTGCCGTTATTGGCATACTAAAAAATCTCTTATATTAATTATTAATGGGTTCCCCCCACTTTATAATCTCTTGCCGCTGAATGTTTCAAATCATATACAAGTACATCTCCATCTTCAAATAATACTATTTCCCCTGTTTCATTTTCTTTCCCATAGCAATATCCTTCTACTTTCCACATATTGCAAAATCCACGTTTCTCATTTTCTTTATTGCAATAATCTAGATGAATTGCTTTATTTTGAATGGTTTCTATCTGAAATTGAAGAACTAAATATCCATCTTTCAACCAAATATCACTTTCGGATGAAATTCCATGTTCTTTTGCATACTGTTTGATATTAACCCCTTGTTCTGCTACATATACTTCACTAGGAATTCCATATTGTCCATACCAGCGTTGCACACTTTTTCCAATGTCTTTTTCTGAACGACTTGGATTTCCTCTTCTTATCTCTCCAATAAAAGTTCGAACAGAATCAGGGAGCATTATATTTTGATAAGTATAAATTGGTTTTTCCCAGTTTTTCCACTGAGCGAGTGTTAAATTCAAATAGTCACATACTCTTTTTTGTTCTGTTTCTGTTACCGAGAAATACGGTTCACTGATTTTATAAGATTTTTTATTTGTAATGTCTTTTTTGCCTCCCATTTTAATAAAATTCCATTTTTGTCCATCAACTGTTTCTGAATAATAAACAGCCACTTCTCTTCTTTCACTACCATCTTGATTCATGTAATAAAATTTAGGTTGAATTCGGATGTAATCTTTATTTGTTTCCATCGTGCCAATGGTATCAATGGTAAATCGAATCTGATACCCTGGTTTCATAATTCCTGCGCCCCTTTTGTCTGGGTGACTTTTTTCAAAAAGGGGTAGAGTATAAATAGAATCCTGTCCATTGAAATTGCCATCTCGATTATAGATACCTACAGAATAAAATTTTCCAGAAGGCTCCATAGAATCTTTTTTTCGAAATACCGATTGCCATAAAGGATAATCACTAATATCTCGAATGGAAAATCCATAGACTCTTCCAACGACTTGTACTGTCTTTGTATCGGTGGCTGTATAGTTTTCCACTTGGAAATTAGCATATTCTTCGCAATACTGTTCTCCACTATGATATATTCCATTTAAACTAATACATCGATATTGAATGGAATAAATGCCTTCTTTTACCCAAGTCGGTAAATAGTAGGCTACATTACTATCATTATCAATCCATGTTCCTGCTGGATACCATTCATTTCCTCGATACACATCAAATGGAAATTTCACCTGCTTTTTCGCTACAAATTCTCTATATTCTCGTTGTCCATATCCTTTGATGGATTGGTGTTCTCCACTAGTTGCTATGTCCGTTTGAAACTCTCGATCTAAAATAAGACTTGGAATAACCTCGTTTGGATTTTTTAGTTGGTTATACTTCCTATCATCGGAAATAGTTGCTTTACATATGACAGGGGTATGAACAATGATTCCATTCACATCCTCTACAGGATAATGTAACGTATTTCCTTCACTTCCTGCTCCTACATGAAGGATAGCTTTATAAAAAACAGTTCCCTCACTTTCATAAGAACCGTTCGCTTTTGCAACTGGAATTTGCACTCCCTCTTTATATAACACATTCTTACCAATTCTCTTTGTTATTGTTGGCAACGCCTTTGGTTTTTCTGTTTTTCCCTCACACCAGTTATCCCCCATATACACCTTGCCTTTAAAAGTAACTTTATCATTTCGCACTTGAATCGTACCCACTTGTTTTTCCGCATAAGAAGACCAGTTCTCAACTGGAATGACAGGTCGACTTGTCCCACCTGAAATTGTTACTAACGGAAGCATTTTATCTTTCACTTTTGGTTCCTTTATAGAAACATTAGAGGCATTAAAAATAAGTCCAACTTCACTTGCATTCGAACCATTGGTAGCCTCTATATTTTCTTCTACTGGAAAAGCATCATTTTTTAATATCATATTTTTCACACGATATCCATGTAAGTAATCTACTTTCCAATATTGAAATTTTCTCTTCACACTATAAGTTTTCGTAACTGTTTTTTCTATACTTTTTGGAATATAAGTAATGACCCCTGTTTTTTTATCTATCAATTGTTCTGCCCACGTTAAATGATAGGTCCTCGTCACTTTTACCGGATAATACTTCGTTCCACTGACCTTATAAAATCGATATTTTAGCAAGTATTCATTGGTAAATCCATTGAGATAAAGATCTTTTGTGACAGGAATTCCTTCTTTCACATTATAATTCTCATTTCCTCTTTCTTCGGCTTGAATAATTGCTTTGGAAATAGGTTCCTCAAATCTGCCTTCTATTTCCTCATCCGTTTCTACTTCTTTTTGAAACCTCTTATAGATTGCATAGACTTCTAATCCCCCATCTTGTATTTCAATGGAACGCTTTCGAATCCTAGGCAACTCTGCACAATAAGCACTATAATCATTCAATGGACTTACCGATACTTTCTCTCTTCCAACAACCGATTTGCTAATCCCTATATTTTTATAATACACTTCATATAAATAATACTGTTCTGAGCCATCCAAAGAACTTTTTTTCATAGGAATATTCCTTCCACTTGTTGCAAAAAAACTATGGGTTGGATATGCACCCTGGTCCTCCTTTCCCAAATCGATATAAGTTCCATTCACAAGCGCTTTAAAAATTAGCGTTACCTTTTGATTTACTGGTGCATATTGGATTTCTATATCAAACCGATCAGCAAAGTCATCGGGGTTATTCCATCCTCTTGCATGCTTAATTCCCTCCAGTGTTCGATAATACTCTCCTGTCGGTTTTCCATTCTCATATACTTGGATAATGGCGTTGAGATAAACATAGCCACCTGATTCCTTTAATGTTTCGGCATTGATTCCTGCATTTTGTAATTGCTTTGTGACTTTGTTTTCTGGAAAAGTGAATATAGTGTTAGTTTCGCCATCTTCCTGCCACGATTTCACTTCTCCATCTTTTAACCAAAACTCTCCTCTCCTTCCTTTTGTCGGATCTCCATACGTCTTTTTGCTCTTTACTGTAAATCCTTCTGTTCGCCACGTAGTCACAGTGGATGCAGTAGTATCCTTAACAGGACCATATATAATTTTTCCATTTTCCATACTTGCCATTTTCTCTTTTTCCTGATCCGATTGTGATTTTGTTTTTGAAAAGGCAATACTAGCTTTTCTATTTTTTTCTTCCTCCTTTTCCTTACTAAACTGATCTTCTTCTACTTGTTGTCCTATTTCTTTTTGTAGTGGATAAGCTACCACTTCTTGCTGAGTAACACAAAGGCTAATTAAAATCAATAAAATACCCAGTACTTGCCTTATCGCCAAAAGAATCTTCTGGTTTCCATTGTTTAACTCGATACATTTCATCTCCTATCCTATCCCACCAAATCCCTACTATCTGCTTATCACTAAACACATCTCTACATGTATTAATAGAATAATCAAAACAAAATGCGATTGATTGATTCTTTTTTAATCCACTGATCTTCACACTGTCTCCAAAAACAATCTCATTTTGTTGTTGAGATTTTGTTGTTGGAATAAAGTCAGCACTGACAACCTTAAATTTTACATAACATCTCACATAATAGCCTCCAACTACTGAATAATGCAATGAACTTGGATCTGTTGTTACAACATCTGCCTTTAATATCACATGATTTTTTTGAGCCTTTTTTTGATATTCCTTAATGCTTGCTAATCCAAATTGATAACCTTCTTTTCCACTCGGATGACAATACGTCTTTGCTAACTCTTCTCTCCATTTTTTCTTACATGTTCGATAATCATAGTTTAACTTTAACCGCAAATTCCTTTCCACAACGGAATACCCCTTCTTCAGTAAATTAAATTTATACTGATCCATATATTTGGGATTACTCATATCAACCGGAGGTATATAATCATGTCCTTTTCTAGGTTTATTGGAATGCATTGTCCTTTGATAAATAAATGCCATCTCATAAAAAGAATTCGGATATCCTTCTAACACATACGGGAAACTTTTATAATTTTTTGGCAAGTTGGTTGTTCGAATGACTTGCCCATCAAAGCTGATTTCTCTTCTCTTTTTTGGTTCTAATAGTCTCGCCTTCATTTTTTTGAATGCTACTTTCGTCATTCCTTTTTTTAATTCCAGTTCTCTCTGTCCTGTGTAAAGTCCTTTACTCGTTCCAACAACAATCCCTTTCCCATAGGCTTCCATTAAGTTTCTTTGCATCTCAAAGCTATATTTACTTAAATCACCAAGCCTGTGATATCGAGCAATATTGTCATACTTATCCTCTTCTTCAAAATCTCCTCGATAATACCAATCGATCTGATTGATCATACAAATGGCTTCTGCTCGACTTACTTTTTTCTTTGGATTTAATGATAATAAATAATCTTCAATGGAGTACTCTCTCCCTCCCATTTCTTTCTCAAACTTTGCGATAACAGGTTTCAATAACTCTAAAAACTGTTCTCCTGTAAGAGCCAAATCCTCTTTTCCAAAAACAGTATTTGGCATTATAAGTGTTACAATCAAGACACTGATTCCAATTATATTTCTTATTACTTTTAGAATCTTCATTTGAAAGCTCATATTCTCTTCCTCTTTCCTCATAAATTTTCTATGTAGATTCTATTTCCTAGAACCCTTTTCTTAAAACTAATTTTTCTCTCCTTCTATTTTTTCTTATTCCTCTTCTATTATCTCAATCTCTTTTTCTTGCTTATATGTTCTCGCACCAGCATATAAGAATCGATCATAAGTATCTCCCATTAAACTATCCACAGGATACCCTTGAAATAACACAATAATCCCCATATCATCTAATGTTCTACACCACGGTTGGGTTTCTATTTCTGGTAAATAAAACTCATATTGTTTCCCATATTGGATTCCAATCAAATTATAGCGGTTGATCACCTGTTGCATACTCTTTTTTATTGTCTCTATCACCGTATGACGCCTAATTTGTTCAAATCTTTCATCATCTCTCATCCAAGAAAAATCCTTATTTTTATTTGCCACATCAAAACGCAGTCCTTCTACCCACTCTTTTTGCTCTAGGGAATAAATGCGAACCCAATCTCTTAAATTTCCAATGGAAAATTCATACTGATATCCATTTTCCTCATATTGATAGGAATAATAAGGACTCCAATATTCTTCTAACTGCCCTTCTCCTTCTTTTTGCACTGGTTTTCGATAAGCAATGGACATTCTATTTAACTCTATAATGCTAATCAGTGGTAAATGCTGTTTGATTCTCTTTTGCCCCATGGGATTTCTCATAAACCCAAAGTTTCCATAGAAAGAATGATAAAAGGCATCTACACATTCCTCTCGATTTATTTTTATATTTTTAAAATCATCTTGTTCTACCATATAAAACAAAGCATCATCTATGGCATTATCCATTTTCTTATGATATTGCCGTTCATATTGCCCATAAACAATCCATTCTCTTTGAGCCAATTGTAATGGTAGAAGAAGACTCATAACCAATGCCCAAAATAAAATGCCATAGTCAACTAATTTCATCTCGAATTCTCCCTCCTAATTCCACTTGAATCATGGGAAGTTCCGATTTTGAAATAAAAAAATAAGAGCGAAGTTTACTTGCCATACTTTTGCTTTTACTCGTAACTTTCATAAAAAAGAAATCTCCTCGCTCCATTTGATAAGTCCGATTTTGTTCTAGAACTGTAAATAAAATGTCATCTTCATAAACATTTTTATAATGCTTGATTAGCTTTTCGGATTGTTCTTCTGGGTAATAGACAGCCTTTTCATGTTCCATCTCAATCTCATAAATCATTCCCGTTCGATTTAATTCCTGCTGATATTGCTGATACATTCCCGGTGATAAATAGCCATTACTTCTAATATGCTCCACCAAATAATCTGTTTTTGCTAACACATAGTTTTCTAACATTAAATCTTTTCGTTCTTCCATCAAAAGTAATGGTGCAAAAAACAATAAAATAACGGCAAGAAAAATACTAGCGATTTTCCCTATACTATCCATTCACCGCTCCATATATGCCCATATCTTGTTCGATTGTCGTTGTTTCTTTTAATGTTTTTAGCATCATACTCTCTTGTTTTAACTGAACCATTGCAAAAGATAATGCAAAACAAAATAAAAAGGCTGCCATTCCTTGCCAACAAAGCTCCAATACATGTTCCATTGCCGCCTCCTATATTTGCTTAAATAACAGTCCTACAATGACATTGTTGTCATCTCTTAACACATTTCCTTGAAATAATGCATTCGGGTTTACATAATAAATCCCTTTTAGCTCTTGTGCCTCTTTTATGGAATGTTTGCTTTTTGCTGTTAATGTAGTGTCCGCATAGATATAACTTGCGAGTCCACCTTTTTTTGTATCCACTTGAATACATAGCTCATCATTTTTAAATTTATTAATAACATTTAACACTTCGCTTCCAGAAACATCAATGCCATCATACATAATTTTATCGCTTTCCATAAACTCTGCGTTGAGTCGATTGATCTGTCCTGATCCTGCACTAGCAGTATCTCTTGCCTCTCTTGCAATATAAAATCCAAGACCAATGATAATGCATGTTATCACTGTCCCACCAGCCAATAATAACCCTTTTAAACTGTTCTCCATTCCTCTCTTACTGCAACATCCTCTTCCATAACTCCATGTTCAAAAATGCTGCCCTCCTCCTTTCCTTTTTCTTCTATTTTTTTATTGCTTATTAACGATGGGAAACACGTTCCACGAGTCCCCATCGTTTTTACATCGAATCTAACAAACTCTTTTATTTTTCTCTGATTTTATTTTATCTTTTTCTCTCTTTCTTCTATATTTCTCCTTTTCTCTTTTTCCCCTCCCTTAATAGCCTTTCCCATTTCCTGTACTCTTCTCTTTCCTTTTCACCCCATCTCTTTTTTATTTCATCGAAATGCTCTCTTTTTTACCTCCTTTCTTTTTTCTCTTTATTTAATTTGTTCCAAAAAACTAGAAAGTTGTACCATACTCTCTAAAACAACTGGAACAATTAAATACATACTAATTTCAAAAAATAGTGGTACAAAGGCAATGGACTTTGCAAAGAGTCCTCTTTTTTTTACTAATATTTCATTTTCTTGTCTTCGCCTCTCTTGTTGATTTTTTCTATGTATCAAATAGTCTTCAAACGCCTTTTTCATTCCCACTTGATCGCTAAACACTAAGTCATTTGCTATTTGCTGTAATCTCATATGTCTCCCTTGCTCTCTTAACTGTTCCATCATATGCTGCTCTCCAATATAAACAGATAATAAACTTCTTCCCCATACATTCTCATAAATATCACTTCCTTCTTCCATATATTCAATTACAGTTACAGGATCGACACTTTCTGACTTTGATAAGGACAAAAGAATCGTCTCATAATAATCCAATTCATATTCCCGATACTGCTCATATTTCCAACATCGATACATACAAAAAATATCGGGTAGCTTCCATCCAAAAAACAAAAAGAAAATAGAACTAAGCCACCATAGAATCGGAATCCTTGTCTTTTGATATTGTTCTTGATTCTGTTCTAGTTGTTGTATCGCCATTCTTACTAATGTTAGATTTTGACGATGATAAAAAGAAGAAACTCTTTGCACAATGACTTCTTCATCCAATTCTTTTTCACGGTACTCTTTTCCAATTTCTCTCATGCCTTTTTGCCATTGTTCAAAGGGAATCCCTACATAAGATAAAATCTGCCGATCTAATAATTCAGTTCCTTCTAGAGCTTGCATTTTCTTGGCATTCTGTAATACAAGACAAAGACCGATTGCCAAAAGGAAGCAAATGATGCCCCATAGAATTTTCTTTATAAAGAACTGCTCTGGTGTAATTTTCTCTTTTGCTCTTTGTAAATTCTCTTGATACTTTTGGTATCCAATGTAATTTCTCTTTTCCCATATTTCTATGATCCATGCTATCCCCCCGATATGTTCTATTTTTTCTAATAGACGATTATGGTTGGTTCTTTTTTCTATCCATTCTTTTTCTTCCATAGACGTTCGCAATTGCCAAACTCCCCAATAAGAACTCCCCATCAATAGGAAAAAGAAAAGAACGATTAATTTCCCATACATTCCGTGATAAGACGTCATTAGCTCTGGAATATTAGAGGTAGCCCATAGTTCAATTGGCTTTAAGAAAAATGCGGGAAATAAAATCAAAAAACTAAGACCTGAAAACAACACTCGAATCTCTTTTCTTTTCCAAATCTCTAATATTAAATCTTGTCTTAATAGACCAATTCCTTCTAAAAACACAGCATCTTTTTGCTGACTACCATACTGCATTTCAATGGATAATAACGATGCAAATAACTTTAAAAAACTATTTTTTTGTGTTTTCATATAGCTTCTTCTAACTTCATCTCTTCCATCAGCTAACATTTCATAAAGACACTGTGCCTCTTGCGCCATTCTTCCATTTGCCTCACACATGCCATCATAAACTGCCTCTTCTATAATAGGATTCACCATGTAAAATTGCTTAATTCTTTGTATGAACCACTCAATTTCTTCTAAAAACTTACATTCTAGTTTTTCTTTCTTTTGTCTTTTATAATTTTGAATACTAAAATAAAATGCTATCACTCCAACAATCCAGTAAAAAATATCGTTTAACATAAGGATTCCTTCTCTAAAAACTGTTCCATATCAATTAAAAACTGCTTTCTTTCCTGTACCGTAAGATATTTTAGTATTTGTTTTTGGGCTTCTTTTGTTATCAAATGTTTCTTACAATATCTACCATTCTCCCATACAATAATGTCTCTTATTTCCACACCTTCTTTTATAGGAACAATTTCGGTCACTCGTTCTACAAATCTCTCTCCACTTCTGGTCTTTGCCATATGGATATCAAAGTGGATACTTGTCATCACTTGCTTTAACGCAATTTCTTCATTTCGAAATCCTCCTGCTTGTAACAAGGCATTTCGAAGTCCTTCGATCAGATCTTTTGTCGTCTTAGCGTGATGTGTAAACATCGTAAAAAGCGATGCTGTTTGAGAAACTTGAATCAACCAATTGGCCACTTCATTTGTTGCCACCTCACCTAAAATTGTTACAACACCATCTGTTTTTTTCAAAATATCAAGAGCTTCTTGTCCATGAATCTGCTCTGTCTCCCTAAGAGATACGATGTTTCGCTCTGGATAACGTTCACGCAACTGCAATTCAAATGTTAATTCTTGAGTCCGAATCGTATAACTATGGGGAATCAAACCAATAAGCGCCATTAATAATGTTGTCTTACCACATCCTTGGTCTCCTGTAATCCCTGTCACCTGACAACCTTTTACTATCCACTTTAAGATTGTTCTTAAACACATGGTCTGATCTCTTACTAAAATATCCCCAAGCTCCAATTGTTTTGCAATATCAAATTTTCGTACAAAAAACACCCAGCTCTCGGAAAATGGCGGTCTCATAACAACAACTCGCGATCCATCTTTACGATTTCCTGTAATATATCCTCTTGTTTGACTTAATTGACCATAGTTTCCATATCGATAAATATTTTTACAAATCCGAATGAGCTCTTGCTCCTCTTCGAATCTTAAACAGGAGAAATGAATCATCGTTCCTTTATAAAAAATCCATAAGCTTAATATATCTTTTGATACCCCAGCAGATACCCCATCTAAATTCATAGTTAAAATACGATCTACAATTCCATATCCAAAAGAATTTTCATAAATGGTCTGTATTACAATCTCTAATTTTTCTACATAATTTAGCTCTCTATATTTTAGATAGAATATTCGATCTAAATCCTGGGCATTTACTTCATAGATCGCATCTTCTCCATCATACTTTGGTTGATTCCATCGATAAGTCTGAATTAAAAAGGAAAGTGCATCTTTTCCATGGTCCTTCTCGGTTAAATAAAGAAGAATTAAAAATTTTGTTCTTTCTTTCATTCTAAGTGGTTTTTCAAATGGAAGAATTTGATCGAGTAATTCCTCTTTTCTATCTAATTCATTTTCTAGAAACTCTTTCATATACTCTTGAATCAAATACCTTGCTTGTTCATCTCCATAACTACAATTTTTGATTGCCTGTCTTAAACTCTGTTTACTTTTCTCCCATTTTACAATTTCTGATTTACTCAGCTTCCATCGACTTGTATCACTTCTTAAAATATTGTAAAACTGCTCTTTCATTAACTCAATCAGGTATGGAATACTATCGATACTATCATATCTTTGTTTTTGCTCTATCACTAGACTCCTCCCTTCTATCATATCGTTCGATCCGTTTTCCTACTATTTCCACTTGCTTCCAAAAATCACTCTTTTCTTTTTGATCTCGTTGGAAGGCCAAATACTGCATTCCCTTTCCTCTTGACCATGTATCCATATAAAGATTCGAAAAAGGAATTCCTCCAATACAACTCTTTCCAATCTGAGGATATAAAATCTTAACATTCGTAATGTTCCAAAAAGACTTCTTTTCATATTTACATAAAATGACTTGTTCCTTTTCTTCCATCACTTTCTCATTCCTCCATCGCTCTATTATCCAACGATTTTGTGGAAGAAAATAGAGGACTACATCCGCATATTGCTTAATCTGTTCCAATAGTTCTTGCTGCTCCCATTCTAGATCCACATAAATGACTCCAAAAATCTCTTTATAAAAATTCAACAGAGTTGGAAAGTATTTTAGAAGATTTTCTTCATACAGTTTTTGATTTTTCTTCTTAGTAGAAGGTAATAATTCAAATTGATTCTCTCCTGAATACATGGTAATTGTCGCTCGTTCTATTACTTCTTCTCGTTCCATACCAGCCATTTCATTCCGAATCACCTCATCAATTCCCTTCATCTTCCAATACTCTTCTTTTTTCCATTTTTTTTGACCTAATAACGTTTCTTCTAAATTCCCATGAAATCCTGTCTGAATCAATAATGTTTTCTTTCTAAATTCAAAATAATTCCATGCACATAATGCAGACAAGCTACTAGAAACTCCAAACTGTGGTCCCATAGGGCTAAATCCTATGACTATCATATCATTCCCCCTGTAGGAAGATGTAAGATTCCTATCTCCTCTCTTTCTTGATACTCTAGCCAACGCCTTACAAGACTCCATACAATTCGCTTCATAGAAGATGATGTTCTCTCCCATGGAATGTCATATTGGTATTGGCATCGCATTTGATTTTTTCTCTCTCTTTCTCCCCATGGACAACAAAAATAATTGGATTCTTTTAGCTTCATTTCTGTCATCATTCTCCTTAAATAAAAAGACATTTTTCGGATTGGACTTTCTTCTTTTACCACCAAAAATCGTTCAATCTTGGAAGGAATCTTTAAATTTTCCACAATTTCTAAATGATGTCTTTGCATATCCGTTACAAAGCAAATGCTATGGCATAAAAAGAACTCCTTTCCTTTTGAACTGTATTCAAAATCTATTAAAATAAAATCATAGGTTTCCTCTTCTATATACTGCTTTATTTCTGTAATCTCTGGTGCTCCTACATAAAAAAGATCTCGATATTCCGTTACTTTTTGAAAAACATATTCTGGCACTGTTGCCATAAGTTCTTGCAAAGGGGTATAATCTACTAATAGCACTTGAAAATTCATCTCACTCAGTACATGACCTACATAAGAAATAAAATCATAATGATTTCCTCCTAAAAATCCAATCACCCTAGTCAAAATACACCACCTCCTCATTTTCCTGCTCTTCGTTTTGTTCTTGCATACTAAGATTCCTTTTTTCACTTTCCTTATTTTGTAATCGCATATTCTCCTCCAACCCTTGACGATATTTTTTCCATAAAGATATTTGTGCTTTCTCTACAACATTTGGATCATTTTGCATTAACTCATAGACTGCTTCTTTTGGAATATAATTGACGGTCGAAGAATCTTGCTTCATATCCCTTCGATACCTTACGGTATAAAGGATTCCATTCATATACTCACAATCCACCATACTGCTGGCTAGACGCAACATCTCTTCTTCTAAAAGCCACATCGTCATTGTATTTTCTTCTATTGCTACGTCATAACATCCTCTCTGTGCTATTACTACATATTCTTCTCCATCTGGATAACGGATTCGGATATCGATGCTATCCCCTTCTTGTAACCCACTCTGCAGCGCAACACCTTTTACTTCAATCCCTCTTTCTCTTCCAATCCATCGCTCTTCTTTTTGTTTTACTCCCTCTTGTATGGAAGTGATTTCTTCCACTATGTTATTTTCTTTCTTCTGTTTCTCTCCCTGTTCTTTCAGAACGGATTTGACCTCTCCTCCCTTTTCCTCTACTGTCATATTTCTTTTTACAAATAATAAAATTACCGCTATCACAATAAAAACAGCCATGCAAATGGGCCATTTCTTTTTGTGCCATCGCAGCCATCTACCTTGATAAATAGAATGGTCCTCCTCTCCACTTTTCTTTTTTTATTTTTCTTTCGTTCTTTACATTAAAATCAAATTTATTTTTAATTACTTATTTTTATTTCATCTTTTGGAAAAAATTAGACTACTATTCAATTAGAAAAATGTATTTTTTTAATTCTATTATCAGATTTTAAATAAATAAAAATATATATTTTCAACATTTCCTTAGTTTTAAATCTTTATAGAATCTTTATACCTTTTTGTCAAAAATTTATACATTAAATTAGACTTGTTTTTCAACTTATAAAATATCTTATCTTTAGATTATAAAAGAGTTTATTTCGATGTTCTTATATAATAACACCATTACAAGTTTTTTTCAACCCTAAATCACAAAAAATACAACAAATTTACATATTTTTTATTAATAACAGCAAAATATTACTTTTTTCTACCTCTTGTCACATAAAAAACAACTATCTCACTGGACCTATACAAGAATAGCTTCTGACTCGTCGCCTTCCCGTAAACGGTGAAAAAAGCCCTGCTTCCAAACGAATGTTTTTCCACAGAGCTTTTCTTTTCAGATTTATTTTTTAATTTCTACTTTTTCAATGAGACAAGTATCTTGTACAGATTTTCCGACAAAAATCGTATATTCCCCATCTTCTACTACAAATTTTTGCTGTTCTTCAGAATAATAAGAGAGAGTATCTTTTGGAAGTACAAGGGTTACGTTCTTCGTTTCTTTTGCTTGTAACTCCACTTTTTCAAATGCCTTTAATTCTTTTGTTGGACGTTCTACCGCTGAATGTTCCATTCCTACATAAACTTGTGCCACTTCTTTTCCATCCATGTCACCAGTATTGGTTACGGTAAACGATACAATCACGTTCTCATTTTCGACTACCACTTTCAACTTATCATAAGTAAACTCGGTATAAGATAAGCCGTGACCGAATGGGAATAATACAGGAACATGGTTGGTATCATAATAACGATACCCTACAAAAATTCCTTCTTTATAAGAAACGGTTTTTCCTCCTGGGAATTCTCCAACACAATGGGCCGGACAATCTTTATGGGTAATTGGGAATGTTTCCGGAAGTTTTCCAGAAGGGTTTACTTTTCCAAATAACACTTCTGCTAAAGCCGTTCCTCCTTCCATTCCCGCATACCATCCCCATACAATAGTATTTGCCTTTTGAATCCATGGCATTTCTACAGGAGAACCAGCAACTAAAACAACAACTGTATTTTTATTAACTTCTAGCAATTGTTCAATTAAGAGATCTTGTGCATAAGGTAGCTTCATATCCGGACGATCATGGCCTTCTAAATCTTGTAAATGATTTTGTCCACCGATAAAAATAACCGTTTCAAATTGTTTTGCAAGCTCTACCGCTTCTTCTCTTAACTGTTTTTGTTTTTCTAATAGCGAAGCATTGACATCTTTCGCATTACCAGTGGAACCACCACCATTTTCTAAGCTATCGGCTTGCCAGTTTACATCACTTTCTTGTGTTTCAAAGTCATCAGCAAAATATCCTTGCACATAAGTAACTTCTGCATTGCCACCTAATAATTTCTTGATCCCAAGAAGAGGAGACACTTCATATAAAGCTTTAATTTCTGCACTTCCACCACCGTTGGAATGAATGCGATTTGCATTATCTCCAATGACTAATACCTTTTTCGTGTTCTTTTGATCAAGTGGTAAGATAGAATCTTCATTTTTTAATAAGACAACGGATTCTCTTGCCGCTTCTAATACTTTTTGGTGATGGGAAAGAGCATTATAAGTTCCTGCCTGTCTTTCTTCCCCTTCTAACATATGAAGTCGAAACATCATACGAAGAATATCTCTAATTTTTTCATCGACAACTGCTTCTTCTACTTCTCCATTTTGAATCGCTTCTTTTAATGGATTGGCCATGCAGTACTCATCAAAATTATTCGTAACAGACATTTCAATATCAAGGGCACTATTAGCTGCTTCTTTTGTATGATGAACAGCTCCCCAATCGGATACAATCATACCATCGTAGTTCCATTCTTTTCTTAAAATGTTATTTAATAATTCTTGGCTTTCACAGCAATGTTCTTGCTTATATAAATTATAAGCCCCCATTAAAGAATAGGAATTGGCTTCGGTTACTGCTCGCTTAAAGGCTGGAAAATAAATTTCTCTTAGGGCCCGATCGCTTACTTCTACTTCAACCCAAAGTCGTTCTGTCTCCTGATTATTTAATGCAAAATGTTTCACACAAGCGGCGATATCCGCTGTTTGAATCCCTTGAATGAGAGGAACTGCCATTTCTCCTGTCAAATAAGGATCTTCACTCATGTATTCAAAATTTCTTCCACATAATGGACTTCTTTTAATATTGATCCCTGGGGCTAAAATCACATCTTTATTGCGCCCTCTTGCCTCGGTTCCAAGCACTTTTCCAGAATCATAAGCAATTTCCTTATTCCATGTAGCTGCTAAAGCACTATTGCTTGGCAAATAAGTAACATAATCATCGGTAAGTCCGATTACCTTCCACTCTCCATTTTCAAATTCATTTCGAACGCCCATCGGTCCATCTGACATATGAAGAGGAGGAATTCCCAATCGTTCTACTCCCTTTGTGCGAAACAAGCCATCTCCATGGATCATTCCAATTTTCTCATCTAATGTTAACTGTTTTACTAATTCGTCAATTTTCATTTCCATGTTCTGAGTACCCATTTTCCTGTTGCCTCCTGATTTTATTTTCTAACAAATACAAGTAACCTCTTTTGTACCATCACAAGTAATCACGGTATCGTTTCCTTCTATTTTAGACTCTGCATTTTCTACAGCTGTCACCAGTTGATTTACTAAAACAATCCTGCATGGTTTTTCTGCTTCTACATGAATTTTCACTTTTCCATTTTCTTTTTTCACAGCAACAACCGTATCCTCAATTTGATTCCTATTATAAACAACCGTTTTTGCTTCTTTTCCTTCTTGTAAAGCATAGGCTTTTATTGTCACTTGATCCGCATAATCATAATCTGGACGACTTGTTTCTTTTCCAACTGGAATTAAGCAATTTTCTCTTACAAAAACAGGAATGCTTAAATATCCACAGTCTTCTTCATACCATTTTCCACCTTCTTTTACTTCTCCAGTCAAATAATGTGTCCATGTTCCTTCTGGTAAGTAATAAATGGCTTTGCTTTCCTCATTGAAAATCGGTGCAACTAATAAAGAATCCCCGAACATATATTGTTTATCAAGATAAGCACAAGTTCTATCATCCGTAAATTCCATAACCATACTGCGCATCATTGGAACACCAGTTTTCGCTGTTTCTATAGAATTTCTATATAAATAAGGCATCAATCCTGCTTTTACTTCTGTAAAGTAACGAACAACATCAACCGCTTCTTCATCATATGCCCAAGGGACACGATAAGAAGTGCTACCATGTAATCTAGAATGAGAAGACATTAAACCAAAGGCTGCCCAACGTTTATAGACATCAGGAGTTGAAGTGCTTTCAAATCCACCAATATCATGGCTCCAATATCCAAATCCGGACATAGTAAGAGATAACCCACCTCTTAAACTTTCTTCCATAGATACATAATCTGACCAGCAGTCTCCTCCCCAATGCACAGGGAATTTCTGACCTCCAACGGTAGCAGAACGAGCAAATAAAACAGCTTCTCCTTTTCCTCGTTTTCTCTCTAATAACTCAAATACCGTTTGATTGTATAAGTATGTATAATAATTATGCATTTTTTCAGGATCAGAACCATCCGCATAAACACAATTTACTGGGATTCTTTCACCAAAATCCGTTTTGAAACAATCAACACCCATATCTAATAACACTTCTAATTTTTCTTGGAACCACTTGCAAGCCTCTTTATTTGTAAAATCTACAAGTGCCATTCCTGGTTGCCACATATCCCATTGCCATACAGAACCATCGTTTCGTTTAATGAAATATCCTTTTTCCATTCCTTCTTTAAAAAGGACTGATTCCTGTCCGATATAAGGATTAATCCAAACACAAATATTAAGACCTTTTTCTTTAATTCGCCCCAACATTCCTTCTGGATCTGGGAAAACACGATTATCCCATAAGAAATCAGACCAGTGGAACTCTTTCATCCAAAAACAGTCAAAGTGGAACACACGAAGACCAATTCCTCTTTCTTGCATCCCATCAATAAAACTCATAACCGTTTCTTCATCATAATTGGTTGTAAAGGAAGTGGAAAGCCAAAGTCCATACGTCCATGGGGCTGGTAACGCTGGTTTTCCTGTTAAATCCGTATAACGCATTAACACTTCTTTCATACTCGGACCATTGATGAAAAAGTAATCAAGTGTTTCCCCAGCAACTGAAAATTCTACTTTTGACACCTGCTCTGTTGCTACTTCAAAAGATACTTTTTCTGGATGATTTACGAAAACACCATATCCTCTATCGGTTACATAAAAAGGAATATTTTTATAAGATTGATCAGTACTTGTTCCACCATCCTCATTCCAAATATCAATGGATTGCCCATTTTTTACAAAGGCTCCAAAACGCTCTCCAAGACCATAGACGTGTTCATTGACGGAAAGCCCTAATTGTTGTCTCATATACGCCTTCCCTGTTGGATCCATATCATAAGCAAATCCTGTCCACTGGGTACGCATATAAGCAAGATCTCTTCCCTCGCTCTTAGTCAAAAGCTTTCCATCTCTTTCATATTCCATGCTCCAGTTTTTCTTTTGGATACGAAGAGAAAGACTTCCATTTTTAATATATAATTCTTCCTCCGTCTCTCTTACATCCAGATGACCACGTTCATTTAAATTTAATTCAAATTCTGGTGATTTTTTATTAACTCCTAAATGATGGCTCACTTGCACTCGAATCACTTCTTTTGCTGGAGCTGTAATCCGAATTGTTAAATTAATTCCCCCAAGAGTATCCCCTCTATGAGCAATGTGATGTGTTGGTGCACAGATCACAACTTCATTTTCTTTTTTATCCACAAAGTAGGCTTCCTGTGGTGGAAAACATTCGATACCTTCTTTTTGTAACCAACAACCATTTCCAAACTTCATACTCTTACAATCTCCTTTTCCTATCAATTTCTATCTAAACTTTTTATTCTTCTATGTATGTATTGATTATAAACAACAGTTTTCATTCTGAATACCGTCATTATTTCACATAAAATACTTACATTTTTAGATCGGCTTTTTATTTTAAATTTGATCAAAATTCCATTTTCTTGTATACTATTTTTATATAAAGAAAAATAAATTTTATTGAAAATAAACAAAATCTATTTGCAAAAGAGGAATAATCACATGAAATTTACAGAATATCTAGATTTGCTATTAAGTCGTAGAAAAGTCGGTAATCAGCTTATTATTATTTTTATATTAGCACTTGTACTTCCGATTACATTTATCAGTTTTGTTCTACTCTATGACTCTCAAAAATCCCTTAGTCGTCATTATAAAGAACAAACGTATTCGGATAATCTGCGGGTAAAATCTATTTTATTTGATGTTACAACAAACGCCTATAATATATCCGAAGATTTAGTTATGGATGCGCAACTTATCAATTTGTTAAATAGTTCTTTCTCTTCTAACAAAAGAATGCAGATAAAAATAGATTCCTATCAAGGATTTCACGATATATTAGCCAAAGATACGTCCATTCGCTCCATTGAGATTTATACGCTCAATAGTGAAATTGGAACATATTCTAATTTTACATATGCAGATGCTAATATTCGTTCTAAAGACTGGTTTTCGAAAGCACAAAAAAGTGCTTCTGGATTTTGGACATCACTTCCTTATAAAGATAAAGGTGGAAATATTTCTTATGATTTAACTCTTTTTCGCAAAATAATATTAGTGCAATCAAAAAGCTTTGCGGTGATTGCTATTCGCATTGATAATAATTATCTAAGAAATCGCATCTATAACAATACATTGAGCTCCATTGTTGCTGTCAATCAAGATCCTGTTTTTTATAGCAGTGAGAAAAATTATATGGGTCTCTCCCTTCCTGCACCGATCAATTATGATATTACTTATTATGAAACTACAGGAACATTTTCCATCAATCATTCCAAAGTAATTGGAACCATTAGTACACTCCTTCCTTATCGCACAGATGATCAAATTTATGTGACTTCCTTTAATTCAACCGCCATTGATGAAATTTCACAAATTCAAGGAGGTTATATTCTCATTATCCTTATTTTAATTGGGATTTTAGTGTTATTATTTTACCTATTTTCAAATTATTTTAGCCGAAGAGTTTCTATCCTCAGAACTGCCATGCGACAAGCCAGCCATGGATACTATAACATCATCGATTCCTTCTCTGGGAAAGATGAATTTTATGAGATTTTTCACGATTTAAAAACAATTATCACGGATATTAAAGCAAAAGAAGCCTTAATTTATGAAAACCAATTAAAAAAACAGCAACTTGAAAACCAACAACAGCAAATGGAATTTAAAATGTTAGCCAGTCAAATTAATCCTCATTTCCTATATAACACGTTAGAAACCATTCGTATGAAAGCTTTTACCTCTGGAAATCGGGAAGTGGCAACAGCTATTAAACTTCTTGGTAAATCTTTGCGTTACGTTCTTGATAATACGGGAACGGTCTCCACTTCACTTTCAAAGGAAATCGATCATATTCGTACTTATGTTCAAATCCAAAAATTACGCTTTGGAGAACGCGTCAATTATTTTGAAACCATTAATCCCGATATTGATCTTGACGATTACCGGATTCTTCCTCTTCTTCTTCAACCAATTGTAGAAAATGCAATATCTCATGGTTTAGAAGGGGCAGATGACAAGAAAGGACAAATCGAATTGCGAATTGATAAAGACGAAACGTATCTTCATATTTCTATTTCAGATAATGGAATCGGTATGACAAAAGATGAGTTATGCGATTTAAAACAAAAGATTATGACAAAAGATGATACAAAAACTCGGAGCATTGGACTTTATAATATCAATCAAAGAATTTCTCTTTGTTATGGTCCAAAATGTCACCTAAATATTTCTAGTATCTTAGGAGAGAAAACAACCGTATCTCTCCAGTTACCATTAGATAAAATTGGGCGTTAAATGATTTGCTCTTACAACGCTCCATAAAACGATAACACACGCTACTATCGAAACTATTTCAAAAGCTATATTGTTTAAAAGGAGATAAATTGAATGAAAGTATTGATCGCCGATGATGAATCGATTGTATTAGAAGGCTTACAATGTATTATTGATTGGGAATCTCTTGGATTTTCTATTTTAAGCCTGGCCAAAAATGGGGAAGAAACCCTTGATAAAATTTTAAACTTACAACCGGATCTCGTTGTCTTAGACATTCGTATGCCAAAATTAACAGGAATTGAAATCATTCAAATCGCTCGTGAGAAAGGATTTGAAGGACATTTTATTATTTTAAGCGGTTATTCGGATTTTACTTATGCCCAAACTGCCATTAAATATGGAGTGGATTTTTACTTAACAAAACCAATTGATGAGGAAGAACTAGAAAATGCTGTGACGATGGTGCGTAATTTTATTGAAAATGAAAAGAAGACTAGTATCACCTTCCATCAATATCGAGAAAATGCGAGAGATACCATTATACGGAATATTATAACAGGCCATCAAAAAGATTATTCCAACTTAAATTTAAAAGATTTTTATCTTTCCACAGATTTATATCAAGTCGTTATCTATGAACGATATAACAAAGAAGATGTCTTCCAATCCGCTTGGGATTTTGCAGAACTTCTCCGAGTATCCAATGAAGATCATAACACCTTTGATCCTATTGTCATTGACAAACATAACTTTGTTTTATTAAAAGGAGAACTAGCAACCGAACGATTCGAACGACTTCTCTCTCATTATGCTGTTAACCCACAAAAAGGGTCTCCTCTAGACTCCCTATTTCTCGCTTATGGAAGAAAGGTTTATCGCCCTGAAGATATTGTACTTTCTTATCGTGACTCCTGTCTCTTATTAAATAGGCGTTTCTTTTGTAAACCAAAACAATATGTCCTTGGCTATGAATCCCTTCCAAACGCTTCTGAATATACCGACTGCATTAGCGATGACTTAGCCAAACAATATGCAGCCGCTTTCTCTAATTATATTCAAACCCAAAACAGAAGCTCTATTACTGAATTAATGAATGAGCTTCAACAAAAGTTATTTTTTAGTATTGATGACGTATCATCGATTAAACACTTTCTAATCGATATTTACTTACAAATTAAACATAAAATTAGTCATACTTATGAAAAGCTAGAAATGCCATTTTCTACAAATTCTTCTATTATTGATTTAATTGAAAGTAAATATTATTTATATGAAATTGTAGAGATTTTAATGGAACAGTTTGAAATTTGCATGAACGCTCTTGGCAGTCCTTCTAGCGAAGGAATTATGGATAATATTTTATATTACATTAACCATAATTATACGGATAACTTAAAGTTAGAAACAATTGCTCCGCTTTTTGGCTATAACAGCGCTTACTTAGGAAAAATTTTCACAAAGCAAGTGGGAGAAAGCTTTAACTCTTATCTTGATCGAGTCCGGATTCAGCATTCAAAAGAACTCCTTCAAAAAGATCAATTAAAAGTATATGAAATAGCGGAACGGGTAGGATATAAAAATGTGGATTATTTCCATAAGAAATTCAAAAAATATGTTGGAGAAAGCCCTGCAGAATATCGAAAACATTTACTATAATTTATTTTAGTACATAACAAGAAGGCTATTAGAACAAAATGTCCTTGCATAACTCATTGCTTTCACAGAAATTTAAAAATAGCAATTATGAGAAAGAATTTACATCTAGAAAAAAGTTCTCATAATTGCTATTTTATTCTATCTATTTTTTATTTATCTTTCTTTAAAAATGTCGTAACCAATCTTCAACTAATGAAATCCAACTTTGACATTCCTCTTGAACACCATAGCCATTTGGAATACTGGTTTCTTCATTAGCAAGTCCTAGTCCATGACCTCCAATCGGATAAATGTGCATCTCCACTGGGATATCATGGTCATGAAGAGCTTGAAAGAACAATAAAGAGTTTTCAACAGGAACACAATCATCGGTTGCTGTATGCCATAAAAATGTCTTTGGTGTCTCTTTTGACACTTGTTTTTCTAATGCCATCTCCTCTTTTAACTCTTCATATCGCTCCCCTAATAAATGCTTGATAGAACTATGATGGGCCTTGTCTCCAGAAGTAATCACAGGATAACATAAAATCATTCCATTAGGACGAAGCATTTCTTGTTCCACAGAAAGCTCTTTTGCTAAAAATGGCCGATTCCAAAAAACTCCGAAACTTCCTGCTAAATGTCCCCCTGCAGAAAAACCAAGTAAAATAATCTTATTGTTATCAATATGATACTCGTTTGCATGTTCTCTTAAATATTTAACCGTTTCCCCTACTTGCAATAAAGCCTCTGGATACACCGCTGGATACACACTATATCTTAAAACAACCGCATGATATCCCATAGCTAAAAAACGCATGGCAATGGGCTCTGCCTCTCGATCTGACGTCATTTCATATCCCCCACCTGGACAAATAACAATGACTGGTCGTTTTTTCTCTGGATGCATTTCGTTTGAGTTATCCAAAAAATAAGTGTAAAGCGTTGCTTTATATTCAGAATCCTTTCTTTGAATTTCTATTTTTTCATGTATCATTCCACTTCTCCTTTGTTCCATTTTATTTTGTCATGAGAAAATGTAAAATTATAACATTTTTTATTATACCACACTTTAAAAGTCGTTCCTATTTTTCCATAAAAACAAACATCAGTAAGTTCTCCATCCTTCCATGCAAAATCCATCTTAATATTTCCTTTTGCACAAAGTCCTTTTACTTCTCCATTTGGTAATTGTTTTGGAAGTGCTGGCAACAGTATAATCTCTGTCTCCATCGTTCCATCTTCTTTTACATGAGCATAGTCATCTTCTAATAAAAGCAAAATTCCTGTGGCATTTCCTTGATTTCCATCGATCTGAAATGGATATCTGCAATGCTCTAAATCTGGAAGTTCTGGTTCTTCCACCGTCTCATCACAGTGATACGCTAAGTTAAATAAATTTTTTCCTGTGGCATATTGAAACATCTTTTTCACGCAATCATAGGCTTCCTCTGGTTCTCGTAATCGTGCCCATAGACACATACGATAGGCAATCGCCCATCCAACAGTGCTTTTTCCTCTCACTTTTAAAGATTTTTTCGTAGCTTTTGCCAATTCTTTTGTATGCTCTGGCGTAATCATTTGCCCTGGGTAAGCACCCCAAAGGTGAGAAAGATGTCGATGATGGATCATGGCTTCTTTGTATTCTCTTCCCCATTCCATAATTCTTCCATCGCTTCCAACCTGAATCGGCGCTAGCTGTTTCTGAATCGTTTTTAGCTCTTCTATAAAATCGTTATCATTTTGCAACACATATTGTGCCTCAATACAACTTATCACAAGGCTTGCGATCAATTCCCGATCATAAGCTGGCCCTTCACAAAGAGAACAAACTCGCCCTTCTTCATCAAGAAAGGAATTTTCTGGTGAAGAAGAAGGAGAAGTCACAAGCCACCCATGTTCTTTTTCTTTTATTAACATATCCATATAAAAGCACATTGCTTCTTTCATAATCGGATATGCCCATGCCAAATATTCTCTATCTTTTGTATATAAATAATGTTCCCAAAGATGGTGACATTGCCATGCAGGGCTTCCTGTCGTAGAACCCCAAGAAGCATCTTCACATGGAGACGTAAATCCCCACGGATTCGTACAAGTATGGGCAAGCCACCCTCTCGCATTATAATAGGCTTTTGCCGTCTTTTTGCCTGACTTCGCCAGCTGTTCTGTTAATTTTAAATAAGGAAGATGAGAAGGGGATAAATTTCCTTTTTCCGCCAACCAGTAGATCATCTGTTGTGCATTTAAATGCCAATCTCCATTCCAAGGAGTTTGAATTTCATCTGCCCAAATTCCTTGTAGATTTGCAGGAAGATCGCCTTCTCTTGAACAACTATAAAGCAAATATCTTCCATACATCACATAAAAAGCGATTAATTCCTCATCTGACTCTCCTTGTAAAAATCGTTTGATTCGCTCCTCTGTTGGCATTTCTTTTAACTCTTCTTTCGTTCCAAAGGATAAACTCATTCCATGGTAGCAACGTTTCATATCTTCTTCATGCTGTCTTTTTACTTCTTGCCATGGAGCAAGCAGCGCCTTTTGATTCTCTTCGATTGCCTTTGTTCGTTGGTCTATTGCTTCTCGAGCCATAAAACCACTCATATTCGTACGAGCGGTAATAACAATCCATGCCTCATCCGCATCTTTAATAAAAATCCGTTGACCCTTTGTATAAACTTCTCCCCCATTTGTTTTTACACCGACTGCACAAGCATATTTGACTCCTTTTTTTGTTCCATACCCATCTTCTAATTGTCCAGATAATAAAAGTGTGTGATCATTCAAACATTCCGTTTGAAAACATTCATCTCGATCAATTCCAATACCAACATGTACCTTTCCTTTTTCGGAAGCAGTTAAATGAATGTAAATTGCCTCCTGTTCTTTTGATACAAAATAAGAGCGTTGAAACTTAATTCCAAATGTCTCAAAAGATACCGTAGCCTCTCCTGTTTCAATATTTAACCTTCTCTTATAATCTTTAACACAGTCACAGCTCTCCCGCCCAAAAGAAAGCGCTTGAAAATAAGACAAATGAAGTCTTCCTAACACTTGATAACACCCAAAAGGTACGGTGGAACCATGGGCATAATTACTCCCTTTTCCAAGACAAGTAAAATGCTTTGAGAATACTTGCTCCGCTTCATAGTTTTTCCCTTGTGACAAAAGCTCTCGGATTTTCGGCAATGCTTCTTTGGCATCTTCTCGATCCGTCTCCTCCTCACTTCCAGACCACATAGAACTTTCATTTAAGACGATTTGCTCTCTCATAATCTCTCCATAGATCATAGCACCTAATCGTCCGTTTCCAATGGGCAAGGCTTCCGTAAATTCTCTTGCTGGATTTTTAAATAATAAGTCCACAAAAATTACCTCCACTCAAATCCAATCTCATCAAGAAAAGCTTTTGCCACGATCATATGACCTTGCACATTTGGATGAACGTGATCACTGCTTAATGTATAAGCAGGAAGACTTTCCATAAATTCATCCATTCTCTCTTGAACATCGATATAAGGAAGCTCATATTTTTGGGCTAACTCCTTTGTTATATGAGCATAGCGCTCTACCATTTTTCTCATCGGATAATCCTTCGTTTCAATCATCATAAAAGCACCAATCAAATACATCTGCTTTACAACTGGTTTTGTTTTTTGGATCAATTCTTCATAAGTATTGCGAAACATTTCTTCATCCACTTTTTCCATCGGTTGCATAACCGCATCAAAATGGAGCCATACATCATTAATTCCGATCATAACGGATACATAATCTGGTTTTAAGTCAAGGACGTCTTGTTGCCATCTTTGTTGCAAGTCAACTACCGTATTCCCACTAATTCCTTTATTATAAACAGCAATCCGATACTCTGGTGCAAGTCCTGTTAAGCACGCATTGACTAAATTCACATATCCATTTCCAAAGGACCCCCAACCTGCTGGAATGGCATCATACAAACGATCACAGTCTGTTACCGAATCCCCTATCATTAAAAGTTTACTTCCTTTTTCTAACTTCATCTTTTTCTCTCCTTTTTCCGTCTCTTCCATTGGAGCTTCTACACTTTTGCCTTTTTTAGAAAACTAGAATTTATTACCTAAAACTTTACCGCTTCCTATCAGCCTTCTAATATCATAACTTCTTTCGAAGCAATCGTAACAACTTCTCCCTTAGCATAGGTTCTTCCTGTTAAAAGATCCACTTTTACCTTTGGCATAACAAAAGTTCCTTCTGCATCGTTATGATTTAAAACAAATAAATAACGATTATCCCCTTTGATTCGTTCCGTAGCTTCGATACCAACACCTTCCACTTCTAACACTGGTCGAACGCCTTTTTCCTCTAAACGCTCTTTTAAAAACGTTTGATAAAAGTCTTCACTGGATCTCGTTCCTACATAGTATGCCTTGCCTTTTCCATATTCATTGACGGTTAAAACAGGAGTATTCGCATAGAAATCTTTTTCATACGTTGCCAACGCTTTTGCCCCTTCTAAATGCATAATGTCACATAATAATTTCGCTTCATATTCTTTGCCTTCATATGTAAATGCATTTGTAGTTCCTGCTGGAAGAGCATCGATTTCCTCTACCCAGATGCCTAAAATATCTCTTAAATGCCCTGGATATCCTCCTGTAATAACAAGATCATGTTCATCCACAATTCCACTAAAGAACGTTGTAATAAACGTTCCACCATTTTTTACATACTCTCGAACGGTTTCATCATAACTTCCCTTTGTCATATAGAGAATTGGTGCAATGACAACTTCATATTTGGATAAATCATCGTTCACTCCAATGAGATCCACGGAATAATTTTGCTCTTCCAATGCGCGATAATAGCCAAAAACTTCATCTAAATATTTTAAATCACAGCTTGGACCAGCAGAATACTCTAGCGCCCACCAATTATCCCAATCCACAACAACCGCTACCTTTGAATCCATGGTAGAACCGAGAGTTTTAGAACCTAATCTCTTTAATTCTTCCCCTAACTTTGCAATTTCACGAAAGACTCTCGTATTTTCATTTCCAACATGATCGATAACCGCACCATGATATTTTTCACAAGCACCGATACTTCTTCTCATCTGGAAAAACATAATCGCATCTGCGCCATGTGCCATCGCTTGATAACTCCAAAGTCGCATAACGTTTGGTCTTTTTAACGCATTATAGGCAAGCCAGTTGGTAACGCTTGGTGTCTGTTCCATCAATACAAATGGCTGACCACCTTTAATTCCACGCATCAGATCATGGTTCATGGCAATTCTCGCATAAGGTTCTTCATTGGCTGGATAGTTATCCCATGAAATAAAATCCATCTCGTTTGCCCACATCTGATAATCCAATGGCTTATAAAATCCCATAAGATTTGTTGTGATTTTGGCATTAGGAATCACCGATTTAATGGCCTCATACTCCGCTTTAAAACAACGAAGCATCCCTTCAGAATTAAATCTTCGATAATCAAGAGAGATTCCTTGAAACGTTGTTCTATTTTCTGCAAAATGTTCACTTAATAAATTCGGAACCACAATTTCATCCCATTCATAAAACGTATGTCCCCAAAAGGCAGTATTCCAAGCGCGGTTTAATTCTTCAATCGTCTTATATTTATCCTTTAACCAAACACGGAATGCCTTCTCACAGTTTTCACAGTAACACTCTCCACCATATTCATTGGAAACATGCCATGCAACAATACATTCTCTATCTTTATAACGCTCTGCTAATTTTTTCGCCAAACGGACGGAATATTTTTGATACGTTGGACTGTTTTGACAAGAGTTATGACGGCTTCCAAATTTACGTTTCATACCGTTAAATTCTGTCCGTAAAATATCTGGATATTTTTTTGCCATCCAAGCTGGGTGTGCTGCTGTAGACGTAGCCATACACACTTTTAACCCATTTTCTTCTACTAAATCCACAATCTTATCTAATTTTTCAAAACAATAAGTATGCTCATCTGGCTGTAAACTGGCCCAAGAAAATACGTTCAATGTAACAATATCAATTCCCGCCAAAGCAAAGAGTCGCATATCTTCTTCCCAGACATCTTCACTCCATTGCTCTGGGTTATAATCTCCGCCATATAATACTTTTTCTATTCTTTCATCATAAATCATTTTTGCTTTCTCCCTTCTTGTTCCATTCCCTATTTTTAAGTCTTAGGTTTCTTTCATACTACCATTGTTTTTTCATTATGAATACCAGTCAAATTCGATATGAATTACTATCATTTTTGGAGTTCTTATAGAGGGGAGGACAGGAATGTGACTTATAGGATTTTAAGGATTACAAGGAATTTACAAAATAATTTTCTAGTTGATATAACAAAGTGTGCTTTGCACACTCTTCGCGACTTTAGGTTGCTTCTAACAATGCACACTTTGCGGCGTACGAGCAGTTTACGTAGTAAAAACTTCTTATTTGCAAGCTACGCATCGTTTGCGCGTAGCAATTTTTTATCTTATAGGCTGGCTCGTTTTGCGAGGAATTTCCTATAAGATAAAAATAAGCCACACAAGAGTATCTATTCTCTTGCATGGCTTATTGTCTAATCTTACAAATTAAATTACAACATTCTCTAAACTACCTAAAATAGCAGCATAAGAGCCGTCTTTTTATATCAATATTATATTTTTACTTTCCACCTCATAAATCGGAACTCTACTTTCTTTAATCGGTTGATTTGTATAGATTAACTTTTTCAGTTCATACGTATTTACATTTTCTTTTAAACCAGTGGGTAATTCTTCTTCATAACGAAATAGTAATTCTTCCATTTCCTCTTCTTCAAAATCTGACTCTAATTCTACATTATCTTTTGGCATAAGGCTGTGAATGGTTATGCCCTCTTCTCCTGTTTGCACCCCTTCAAGGCTAATGGGATTTAAAATATCTGCTGGGTGATCATTTTTTCCAAGATAAGGAATATAAATACACTTTTGATTTAAAATAAAATCAGCCAATTGCTCGCTCGCTTCATCAATAACTGCAAAATAAATGTCCCATTCAGGAGCTTCAATCCACTGTTCCTTTATAATGAGATTTCCTCCCTGCTCAAAAGAAGCATAACCTACGGAATTATTAAAAACTTGGATCTTCTTTGGAAAAATACCATATTTATTTTTAGGAATAATTGCCAACTTTAAGTCCTTTAATTTCTCATAAAATTCCGGATATGGTTTTCCCTTTTGGGATTCATAACCTTTATATCCTAAAATTGCTCCAAACATTCCTAGCAAAGCGACCTTATGAATCTGATTATATGTAAAATAAACATAAGAATTCACATCTGGCTTTTTAAAAAATGCGTGTTCTCCTTTTAATGTGAATTTAACAATCTTCATATTTTACACCTCTTTCTGTGTAAAGATATGATAATATTTCACTCCCTCAATATCGGTTTCAATCGCTGTTGTAGATGGATTATAATAAATTTCCACTTTTTCTATCTGTTCTTTCATTTCATTTAATAAACTTCCACAGAGCACTGAAATTTTATTTTTATCTTCCTCTTTTTCAAATCGAATCATACTTGTTAGATTTGGTAAATAACAATCAGGTGCTGTTTCTACAAAAAGACCAAATTCATTTTCACATCCTTCTTTTGCATTTGTCGCATAAGAAGTAGCTGCAACTAAAGAGGTTTTCTTAAAAATTTCATAATCTTCTTCTGTATACCCTTCTGTTACCCCTAATTCTACGTATTCTTTATAGGCAAGAGGATTCACAGAAAATGGATAAAAATAATGAGCCTCATCACTTACAATTTTTGTTCCAAGGGTGGAGTTTTTCGCATCTTCCACTTTTGAATCACGAAATGGAGATAAAATTTGTTGTTCTTGAGCCTCGGATTCTTCATAATAATTCATCCCCTGTCCAAACTGAACAGCTCCTGTAATTGAAATATTATTTTTTTCTTCTGCAAAAGTTGCTCCGAAATTTTTTACATCAATGGCTTGAAATAAATTCTTAATTACTTCTTTTGGCTCTTTACAATCTTTCAAATCTTTTACACCAAAAATAAATTCATAACGTTCTTTTAAACTTCTAGGAACTAAACTTCCTGTCTTATTTTCAAAATGTAACGATTTAATATATAATACTTTTTCTCCCTGTTGCTCCCACATTTTCTTCATTGGATACTTAAATGCTTTATCACTTCCAAAAATTTTCCCTTCACTTGTACTCTTTGGATAACCTGTAAAATCTGCATTCCAGTTTGCCATAATAGAAGAAATCCCTAAAACTCCATACACTCTCTTATTCATCATAATATTATTCCTCCTCCACTTTTTCTACACTATCTTTGTTTTTTTCTACCTTTGATTTCTCGTAAAATAAATTATCATCGGCAAAACCTGCTACAAGCCAAATTCTATCCAATTCCCATTCTTCTCTCACCTGTTGCAATTTTGCAAATGTTCTTTGAAAACGATTTTTAAGTTCAAAACTATAATTATATTTTTGATAAATACGCAATAATCGTTCCAAAAATTGTTCTTTACTTCTTACATTTAAAAATGGATTGATCTCTGATGCTGGAACTGACTTTGCTTTACTCAAAGAAAACAAATAAGAAATAATTTGTCCTGCTGCATAATAATATTCTTCTTTTGATGTAAACTCCCAATCCTCCCTTGTATTAATCTTTTCTCGAACACTCTGTCTTACTTTTGACATATTGATTTCCTCCTTCTCACTATCCCAATAGTTTAGCAATGCCCAACGCAAATTAAGCTGTTCTCTTAACTTCTTTTTCTTTACAAAATCATTTTCTTCCGCTGTTAAAACATTATGAATCAGTTCCCACATAAGAGGTTTCATCATACCTGTTAGCTTTACTTCTTGATTTGTATGAAAGTAGGTAAAAATTCTATCTCTTGCTGTTAAAATACTCTGTTTTAATACAGCATCATATAAAGTAATGTCTTTCGCATCGGTAAAATAATTGCTTACTAACTTTCCATTAAAAAATATCATATTAATTTTGGCCTCTATGTCACCAATAGTTTTTGCTGATTCCGGAGTCAATATATCCTCTTTTTTTAACCCAAAATAATTGATATAACTAAATGGTTTCTTCATATTACTATTGAAATTTACAACCTGTTCTACTCGGTGAATTTCCACTTCTTTTCCTTTTTGAACCCGTAGAAAACATCCATTTTCAATCGATTCTGGCTTTTCTCCACTTCGGTAACCTTCAATTTTATTTCTCTCAAAATCTACATAGACATTACACTTTCCAATAGAAGCTAGTCCCATTAAATAATCAAAAAATTGAGAACGCAGCAAAGCATCTTCTTGTGAAATCAGACATGGCACTTTTTCATTTCGACTCAAATGTCCTAAAAAAGGCTTCTTACCATTCATGTTTAAGTTATCATTTGGAAGTCCCCATATCTCTCCATTTACTTCTACATTAAAGTCATTGCTATTAAAAATATTAGGCAGTAGATACCGTTTTCCTTCTTTCTCATACAATTGTTTCGTAGCACTTTTATCTTCTAATATAAAAAAAATCTTTAGATAATCTTTCTTATCCGCATATACAAGTTGTGAAAAATCAAAGTTTAAAATCCACTCTTTTATTTCTAATAAAATTTCTTGATCTAACTCTCCAATTAATTCTACTGTTTTATCAAAGATTTTTCTTGCATTTCCTTTTTTGTACTTTAATGTTGGATCTTCTAATATCTTATAGTAACCTTCTATAATCTCTTTTGTAACTTTTCCATCTTTTAAAGCATCTTTCTTTACAAAGAAAGTTAAATAATTATTGGAATGAATTTGTTTTTTTGGATCAATTGGTTTATTCATTTCTAGCAACTTGCTATTATAATCTAGAAATTTAATAAACTCGTACCGCTCATCCATTGCCCCTATGATTTCTTTCTTCTTTTTGTCATAAGAAATCTCTAAAGGTTCATCCAGTTCAAACGTATGATCTGCTTTTCTTGTAATCAGATAATAACTTCCATCTTTTGGCACATACTGATCAAGAATTAACGTTTCTCCATCTGGCTCTTGTAACTGACTTTTGAATACATCAATACATTCTTGTAACATTCTCTAAACTTAATACCTCCCTCTTTTTTAATAATTATGACTCAAAACAATGCGAAATACGCTTCGCATAAATGAAAATGAAAACATTTTCTCTTATCTTTTCACACAAATTCATATATCCCACTCTAAAGATAGCGATATCCCATAAAGGATGCACCACGACTGTTAAGATCCCCCAATCCTGTTGCCAACATCATATATGCAACATCCTGTGCTTGTTGATTATTCGAAATAAAAAGCTCTAATTTATCCCCTGGTAAAGTAATATTTTTGTATGGAAAAGGAATCACCCCTTGATTTTTAAATACAAGACTATCCCAAATCGGTAGATTTTCGTTAGGTTCTTTTCCTGTGAAATTACGATACTTCTTCCATAGATTTTTCTTTAATTGTTCTTCATATTCTTCCAGTGATAGACATTCCTTCCAATAACAATGCTCCTGTGTTTTTACAATAACTGGTGTTATGGTATACAACTTTTCAAAAAGCCCTTTTTTAATCATACGAATCTCAGCTACTAGCCCTTTTATCTCTTTTGTCGAATGGTTGGAAAGATTCTCTAATAGATACTCTGCTAACTTTTGATCCAATGTTCGAATTCGGAAAGCATATACTTTATGCTTTTTATATAAACCATCTTTTTCCATTGGATAAAGTAAATCTGTTGTGTAACCTTTTAGTTTGTTCTCTCCATGAAATTCTTTGTAGATAGTATCTTTTATCAAGATACTATCTACAAAATATGGAATACTTGTACTGGCTCGTTTTGCTGTAAGTTCTTCTAATAAGAAAACTTTTGTAGTAATCTCATATACAGTTACAGCGATTTTCTTATTCTGCATTCTGCTACCTCCTTATAGTTTTTCTTACCTTCTGTCTTTATCATTTGTAGTATAACATTATTATAGATACTTTTCCTATATTTGTCAATTATCAATTTAATATTTTTGTATATTTCAAATTCAATATTGATTATTGAACCACTCTACGACATATGATACAATATAAATATCATAAACTCTCTTTTCAAAAGAATTTCATTTTTTATTTTTTAATAGTAACAATTTTGTTTTGAAATATTTATTATTTTTGTATTTCAAATTTTTATTAATGATAACAGAAGTTGTTTTTACAAAGAAAGCAAACAAGACTCCATTCCTGTTTGCTTTCTTTATTTTATAGATTATTACAAGATCAAATCTTCTCCATTACCTTCCCTCTTTCCAAGTATCTCTTCTCCAAATACATTATCGTTTATCAATTTGATAATACAGATAAAGTCCTCCTCTTTATTAATAATCTTATTTAATTCTGTCTTCATTTGAATTAACTTTGACGGTGTCATTTCTCCCCGAAAAACAGAATACTGAAAATGAGTCAAATATTTCTTACATATTTTAAATACTTTTTGGACTCGTTTTTCATTGACATCATAAAACACAAAGGCATAATTATAATTCACTTTCTTCATTAGATTCCTTCCTTAATTGAAAATGGCTGAAATTCTTCATCTTCTAATATACATTTAATTAATTTATAGCAATCTAATTTAATAGCAGTTCTGTAACTTACTTTTCGCTTTAACTTCCTATGCTGAAACGTACTTTCTACTCTTTTTTCAAAAGCATCAATAAATATATTTCTTCCCTCTTCATTTAATAGACAATAATTAACTTTCTTTTCAAAATGCTTTTCCACTTGTATCTTCCTATTATTCACCAAATCAAATATTGTTCTTTCCACTAGAATAGGCTTAAACACCTCACTTAAATCTAAACTTAATGAAAACCTTCTCTCTGCTGGCTCATGTAAAAAACTAATCCTCTGATCTAAATGCGTTTGATAAATGGTTGAAACTGTTTTTGTATATAATAAAGTATTTCCAAAAGATATCATTGCGTTTATTGGATTATCTGGTGGACGTTTTACACGTTTATTCATTACAAAATCTTCTGGCAAAAAATATTGAAAACTATTGTAAAATCGACTCCAAACCTCTCCTTCATAAGACATTAATTCTGGTATATCTTTTGCTTCATGAACCTTTTCAAAAAAATAAGATTTAATCCAATCAATTGTTTCCTTTACCTCTTTCTTGTCATGTTTATAATAGTGATATAAAACTTCTGCTATATTTTTCCCAATTCCCATTACAATAGCTTTTGCAATATCTAGTCTTTTTTCTTCAAAAGCTTTCACTTGTTTTACTAATAATTTCCCACTTTGATACTTTTCTCTTGGATAAAAGGTTCCACTATATCCGCCATAGTAATTGAAAAAATGAAGGATAATATTTTTTTGACTCAAAAAATCCAATAATTTGGAATTAATAGCAATTTCATTTAAACAATAAAGTTCTTTGATATTTTCAACTGCTATATAAGTATTTTTTCCCTCTTTTCTAAAACATAGCGAATTATCCTTTCTACTCAGCTCCCCCATAGAGGCTAAATATTTTGTAGTTCCCATACTTAACACCTGCTCCTTTCCCATCTTTTACGAATAATAACCATCTAAAATTTAAGAGTATTTCATCGTTCTTGTTACAAAATACATATTAAATTTCTAATAATTCCCTAATAAATTTTCCAATACACTCTTTTCATTTTCTTATCAGATATAACAGTATTCATAATAAGCACATTTTTTACACTTTGGCTTATTTAAAATCGGTGGCACTTTTTCTTTCAAGAGCAATTGCTTAATTTCCTCTTCATATTTATATAACTGCTTTTCTATCTCATCATCTAACTCTAGAATTACTGTTTTTTTATCTTTTTTATTTTTTTCAATAAACTCCAATTTTCCTTTACGCTCAATTCCTTTTTCTTTTAGCACTTTCAAATAAAAGAGTAATTGCCATTTTGCTGCTTCTGGATCCGCATCTGATTTTTTAACTTCTGTTAAATATTCTTTTGTCAATTTATCAATTTTTATGTTTTCAATTGTTATTTCTGTATTTTTATCATTTTCTTTTGCCTCATGAAGTGCTTTCCCAATTTTTACTTCTTCACTGTTATCTTCCAAATTAATCCTATTTCCATGCAAATAACATTGCCTTTTACAATGGATATAATAATTCATTAATGTTCCATTTATTTCCATAATCTTCACCCCTATAATATATCCACATAGGTTCCATCATAAATATCATCTCTTAATTTTCCATCTTCAAAATATTGTTCTCCATCTTGGATACAGAGCAACTCTCCAATTTGATCATCATATGCTATATTTACATGCTTTGGAATATCGTATATAAAATATTGCAACTTAACTCTTGAATCCATTAATTTCACCATTCGCTCACTATAAGATAGTTTTGAATCTGATAATAAACTCTTATAAGTACCCCAAATCTCTTTGCCGTCCCACTCCTCTCCTTTTATATTCAGCCTTCTACAAAAACAAATACTCTTTTTCCATTGATCTTCCTCAATTAATTTCATATGTTTTGAAATTTCTTTTAGTTCTAAGTACCGATTCTTTTCGTAAAAATCGTTAATCCCCTTATCTTTATTTCCTTTTTTCTTATCCTTTAAAATTTGTAAAATTTTATTATAGTAGACATCAAACTCTTTGTTTTTTAATATTTGTCTCATTTCATTATTTTGTAATGTCACACTTCGTGATGTTCGAACATCCCTCTTATAAATGGACTCTACATTGTCATAAGAAAAAAAGAATACTCTGCCTTGTTTTTCCGCTGAACGATTAATCCGACCAAGAAATTGTTCATCACTATCTAAAATGGAAATATCTTTGTATCCAATATCCATATCGATATCAACTCCCGCCTCCACTACTTGTGTCGCAATTAAAATTACTTTTTCTAATTTATTATTTCGAATATTATCAATGATTTCTTCTCTATCATACAAATTGTCATCCCCTGTGATTAAAAAGACACCTTCTTCCTCCTTCATCATCTGGTAGAACTCTTTTGCAGATTGCTTTTTTATAAATTCTATTAAAATTTTATTATGACTCTTTGCTTGTTGTTCTATATGCTCTTTTAAAATCTCTAAATCAAAGTCCTGCTCTAATAATTCATAAGAAACTTCCACCCTATCTTTAAATAAATGATGCTTAAAAAATTTATTTCTATCTTTTATTAAAGGCACACTCAAACTATATTCTTCACTTAAAATATCTAGATTTGGAAAAGTAGCAGACATCATAATAATTTTACATCCCATAATATCAGCCAATACTTTTAAATAGATAATAATCTCTGTCCATATCTCATTGCGATAACTTTGTATTTCATCAAATACAAGAACACCATCAGACAGCTGATAAAAAGAAAAAATATCTTCTTTTCGTTCTGAAAATAAAGTTAGAAATAATTTCACATGGGTCGTTAAAATAAAAGGATAATTTAAAAACTGTTTATCTAACAGGATCTGATTATAATAATCTTGCATCTCTTTATAATTTTTCTCATTTTGAGCTTTATGTACAGGATATAGAGAATTCAACACTACGATCTGATTCTTAATATCGCTATTCTGAAATATCTGATCCAATGTTTTTTTATTTTGTTCCACTAATGCGTTAAATGGATAAATATAAAATAGTTTCTGTTTTTCATCTTTTAAAAATTCAAAACTGAGATTCATAGCTGTATTGCTTTTTCCACTTCCAGTAGGAGCTTCCAAAAAGAAAACAGATTCTTCTTTATTTTCCTTCATCTCTTGTTCTGCATCTAAAAACAGTTCACTTCTTAAAATATTAATGTTATCCTCATCTTCTTTTATTTCTCTATGTGCACCTCGTTCCTTTTCATATTTTCGAATACTCTTATTTACATTGGTTCCATTAAATTCTTTATAATAAACTTCTCTATTAGAAATATCGCCAAAGGATTTCATCTCTTGATCTGCTTGATATTCATTTGTGGCATAATAGTCACAGCATACTAACACAGAATATAATAACCGAATATAGAAAAATAGATAAATCGTTTGCTGATTATTAAAACTATCCTTAGCCTTCTTTAATTTTCCTAATGTTTGCGCTGGAGAAATTCTATCAAAAAAGAACAATCCTTTATAATAATCCGGCTTATTTTTCTTAAAATACTCAACAAGCCCTTCCACTTCTCCTCTTTCTTTAAATTTCTCTAAATATTCTCCCACATTATTTAGATCACTATGATGTCTAGAAATAACATAGGAATTCAACCATAGAATATACCGAAAATATTTTTCCTTTTCTTTTCCTATCTTTTTCTCCTTTAATTTTGCATAAAAAAAGTCCAAGTAAAAAAGGCTGGATAACAAAGAATGTGCGGACTCCTGCCCTGCGATGGCTCCCCATTCTTTCCAACATTTACTTGGATTATTCATGTTTTTAATTTGAAATACCGGATTGACTTTTCCCATATCGTGTCCAACAATACTGCTTCTAAAAGCATCATCTAAAAACTCAATCTCATCATTTGATAGATCAGGAATAATAATCCTCCAGATCTTATGTAATCTTTTTCTAATATTTTTTTCTTTATAAATTCTATCAAAGTATTTATTGCATAATTCTGTATGTTCTTGCAACAATTCTTTTTCTTTTTGCTCATGTGTGTGCGCATAAATAGTTAAGGATAAATCAATGCATTGCTCTAAGTTCATGTTTATTTTACCTCCCCATCACTTTAAATATATTATCTATATTATAATATATATTCAACAAATTGCAACACATTTTATCATTTTTATCTATTTTCAACTGTTTAATTTCTTTTATTTACAGACATTTTATTTGTACTAAAGATATATCATCCAGTAGAATAAAATATACATACATCCTATATACAACTTCTGTTTTCATTAAACTCCTGATGCCGTTGTTGGAGCACTACTAGATACTTCACTTCAATACAACTTCTGTTTTTATTAAACGGGTATTAAATTCTACAGGGTGTATTTAGAGGAGATTTCAATACAACTTCTGTTTTTATTAAACCCTTGCCACCAACAACTTTCTAATGAAAAAATCGAATTTCAATACAACTTCTGTTTTTATTAAACAAAGAGGATGTTATAAAGGGAAAAGGTATTCCGAAATTTCAATACAACTTCTGTTTTTATTAAACGTTTCTCATTTTCAAATGATGGCGAGTCTAAATTGAATTTCAATACAACTTCTGTTTTTATTAAACCCAGATCCTTTTTATATTCACTTAATGCAAGACGAATTTCAATACAACTTCTGTTTTTATTAAACCGTTATTTGTTTTTTGTGTATCAGCTTCGTTGCTGAATTTCAATACAACTTCTGTTTTTATTAAACTAACGTTTACAATAGAATACAGGAGGAATTTTCAAAATTTCAATACAACTTCTGTTTTTATTAAACCAAAACAGATCAAAACAACAGATCTTAGATCCATCAATTTCAATACAACTTCTGTTTTTATTAAACGTACATTTACAAGGGTGTTGTCATGGAAAGTGACATATTTCAATACAACTTCTGTTTTTATTAAACGTCAAATCTTTTTGTCTACATCAGAGACAAAGAAATTTCAATACAACTTCTGTTTTTATTAAACTCATACTATCCCTTTGTTGTATTTTCTTACTGCTATTTCAATACAACTTCTGTTTTTATTAAACACAGGTTTCTCGTCACCAACTCGATAAAAATAAAACATTTCAATACAACTTCTGTTTTTATTAAACGCATCGATGCACTCAATATCGCCTTGTGTGTAATGATTTCAATACAACTTCTGTTTTTATTAAACGATAAGATTAGAAGCATGAACAACAGTCAATTATTATTTCAATACAACTTCTGTTTTTATTAAACACTGCTTAAACTCTTTTATTTCATCTTCAGTTAACATTTCAATACAACTTCTGTTTTTATTAAACTTCTTTTCCCTCTGTATCTGTAATGATAGAAAACGATTTCAATACAACTTCTGTTTTTATTAAACGCTAATTCAGAGTATGAAGTATGATCTCCAATCTGATTTCAATACAACTTCTGTTTTTATTAAACACATCATTTGTGCAAAGTTCTGGCGGTTCATCTGAATTTCAATACAACTTCTGTTTTTATTAAACAAATGGATAGAAGAGAGCAAGATATTGTCAGCTTATTTCAATACAACTTCTGTTTTTATTAAACGTTTATATGCTTTATCACATAATAAAAGACACAACATTTCAATACAACTTCTGTTTTTATTAAACGAGAAGTAGAGAGGAGGCTATAATGAGCAATATTATATTTCAATACAACTTCTGTTTTTATTAAACTAAAATGGCACAACTTAAACTAGTTGGAACTAATTGATTTCAATACAACTTCTGTTTTTATTAAACTTATAAGTAAAATTGCAGATAAAATTATCGTTAGAAAATTTCAATACAACTTCTGTTTTTATTAAACTGAAAAAGCGACCTATTGACTACGAAGTGCGACCTATATTTCAATACAACTTCTGTTTTTATTAAACACTGGACTTGCTCTACAATCAGAATTAACTGCAAATTTCAATACAACTTCTGTTTTTATTAAACTTAGAAGGGATAGGTATGTATAGTGATCATGATAATTTCAATACAACTTCTGTTTTTATTAAACGTAAATAGTCTTTTGTGGTAGCTTTTTTATTAGTTATTTCAATACAACTTCTGTTTTTATTAAACTCTCATCGTCAATAACAAGAGCTGGAGAATTTTTTATTTCAATACAACTTCTGTTTTTATTAAACAGATGGAACAAGTAAAATTGAGTTAAAAGATGGGAATTTCAATACAACTTCTGTTTTTATTAAACCAGACGCAGGTCATCCAGTAATAGAATATGTTGAATTTCAATACAACTTCTGTTTTTATTAAACTTCATCATAAATTTATCTGTCATTTTCATTTCCTCCATTTCAATACAACTTCTGTTTTTATTAAACGTTTATGGTAGATATACTTTAAGTTCTTTATCAGCATTTCAATACAACTTCTGTTTTTATTAAACACGTACAAGAACAGGGGAAAAGAATATCCAATGTAATTTCAATACAACCTCTGTTTTTATTAAACTAGATTCTCCAAGACTACTGATTGTAACTCCTTTACTATTTCAATACAACTTCTGTTTTTATTAAACGCAGTTGAAATTGCACTCCCGCCCATTTCAGCTCATTTCAATACAACTTCTGTTTTTATTAAACACTCTTCGCTTCCTCCACTTTCTTTGCATATTCTCATTTCAATACAACTTCTGTTTTTATTAAACGGTAATTGATTAGAAAGTGGTAAAAGCGTATTGTTATTTCAATACAACTTCTGTTTTTATTAAACGCAGGAGATGGATTCAGTTTTGATTAGAAAGAGGATTTCAATACAACTTCTGTTTTTATTAAACTATACTTGACTTTAAACCTGTATGATTCCTGTATATTTCAATACAACTTCTGTTTTTATTAAACGTAATTGTTGAGTTTAGTCGATTACAAGACTACATATTTCAATACAACTTCTGTTTTTATTAAACTTAATGTAGTCAACGATCACACTACCAAGTAATGCTATTTCAATACAACTTCTGTTTTTATTAAACCTTTAGAAAGCGATATGACAGGAGATGGATTCAGTTTATTTCAATACAACTTCTGTTTTTATTAAACAAAGATACCCACATAGTAACCCGTAAACGTGTGTAATTTCAATACAACTTCTGTTTTTATTAAACGGATTAGAAGATTTAGACGAAGGAGATGATTTTATATTTCAATACAACTTCTGTTTTTATTAAACTTTTAGTAATTTATAGGTCTTTTGGAGTGGCTCAAAAATTTCAATACAACTTCTGTTTTTATTAAACATTCTATCAGGGAAGTTGACAGCTAAGTCTGTAGCATTTCAATACAACTTCTGTTTTTATTAAACGGGTAGAGGATTTTTCATATTTGTTTTGAATTTCTATTTCAATACAACTTCTGTTTTTATTAAACAGAAGAAGACATGGTAGTAATAGCATCAATAATTTATTTCAATACAACTTCTGTTTTTATTAAACGCACGTTCTTTTATCAAAGGTTCTTTAGCTAATGCATTTCAATACAACTTCTGTTTTTATTAAACACTATATTCTATTTATTTATTTGCTCTGTCCTTCATTTCAATACAACTTCTGTTTTTATTAAACCTTTATTGCCTCAAGAAACAAAGGAGAGGCTCTTATTTCAATACAACTTCTGTTTTTATTAAACAAGGGTAGTAATAGTAACAGATAACAATAACTAATTTCAATACAACTTCTGTTTTTATTAAACTAAACTGACGGTCATCATTTCAGAATGAAGTCTACTATTTCAATACAACTTCTGTTTTTATTAAACAGCCTATGCACTCAACATATTCGAAAGAGTGTAGATTTCAATACAACTTCTGTTTTTATTAAACAATGGGTTCTATTGTTTCTCATATAAAGAAGCAAATTTCAATACAACTTCTGTTTTTATTAAACGAGAAGTTGTATCTCCACCAGATTCTTTAACAGATTATTTCAATACAACTTCTGTTTTTATTAAACAACTACCGTTGTAACATCACATTCTTTGTACTTGTTTATTTCAATACAACTTCTGTTTTTATTAAACAGTAACGACTCAGAAAGAGGTTCTCTCTTAGTCTATTTCAATACAACTTCTGTTTTTATTAAACTAAAATCTCTTTTTATATTGACACTTAACCAAAACTTATTTCAATACAACTTCTGTTTTTATTAAACAATGAGTTGCTGTACCTTCTCATTTTCTTCTTCTATATTTCAATACAACTTCTGTTTTTATTAAACCTACTATATTCTATTTATTTATTTGCTCTGTCCTCTATTTCAATACAACTTCTGTTTTTATTAAACCTTATGAATAAAGCGGAAAATAGCAAGAAAACAAGATTTCAATACAACTTCTGTTTTTATTAAACTTGGAAGCAGGTGCAGAGATATTTGAATTGCACTTATTTCAATACAACTTCTGTTTTTATTAAACTCCTAAAAAAGTGGCAGTTACAATCCCCGAAACTGGATTTCAATACAACTTCTGTTTTTATTAAACTTGATAAGGCATTAGATTGTATTAATAAGGAACGCATTTCAATACAACTTCTGTTTTTATTAAACTTTAGAGACGGAAAACATTAATAAAACAGATATAGAATTTCAATACAACTTCTGTTTTTATTAAACGTTGGTTGTTGCAGTTTCTACCTCGGATATTTTTTGATTTCAATACAACTTCTGTTTTTATTAAACATATGCAACAAGCGTCACATATGCCACAGACTTAAATTTCAATACAACTTCTGTTTTTATTAAACGATCCAGGGAGCGAAACACGAAGCAGCCTTATGTGATTTCAATACAACTTCTGTTTTTATTAAACCGATTGGTGGATATATGATGCACAGTCTCGCAAAATTTCAATACAACTTCTGTTTTTATTAAACATATATAGATTTAGAACAATAAATAGTCTTTTGGGATTTCAATACAACTTCTGTTTTTATTAAACGTAAAGCATATATCGCAAATCAAGATACTATGGAATTTCAATACAACTTCTGTTTTTATTAAACAAGAATTCAAATGGAGAAATGAGTCGATACTATATATTTCAATACAACTTCTGTTTTTATTAAACTCGGAAACAACAGCGATAAAAGAAAGTGCAACCTCATTTCAATACAACTTCTGTTTTTATTAAACAAATTGATTTTCTATATCTTGGTTTTCTACTTCTATTTCAATACAACTTCTGTTTTTATTAAACCATAGCATCTAAGCCATTCTTGTTTTTTATTATATCCTTCAATCCTTTAAAATTCAACCTTTTTCTATTTTTTTACCAGCTAACCCCTCTTTTTTCTTATTAACTATGAAATCCTATATTTACGCCATTTTTTACATGTATTCAGAAAATCACTTGGTAATTTTTCATCCTTTACTTTAAACTCTATAATTTTTTCATTTTCTGTAAGACCATATAAAAACGACTTATCTCTTTTCTATTAACTCTAAAGAATATTCCATAACTATATCTACATCTTCTCTTCCACTATTATTAACTATAATTATAAAATAGAAAAAAGATAAAAGCTCTTATCCTCCATCTTTTTTCTATTTTAGATATGTTTATCATTCACTTTGGTCATTTGTATTATGCTGTGTTAATCTCTTCGTATCCATATATACCTACTAACACCAATTATAAGACTAATATTTTATTACAGATACTTTTTAATGATTCTCTATGTGATGTAACAATTAAGATACATCCCTGTTCTTCCACATATTTTTTTAGATTTATTATCACAGTCCTCTCATTTTCTTCATCAAGACCACTTGTTGCCTCATCCAATATTAAGATTTGAGGCTTTCGCAAAACAATACGAGCTAACGCAAGCCGCTGCTTTTGTCCCCCTGATAAATTTTTTCCAGATTCACTAATTTGATAATCCAATCCCATCTCCTTTACGAATGTATCTAAACTTGCTATTTTCAATGCTTCCATAATTTCTTCTTCTGAAAAATTTTGTCCTAACTCAATATTTTCTCGAATACTTCCCTCCAAAATAATCGGTTCTTGAAATTGAATTTTCACCCAATCAAAAATTTGCTCTTCACTCATTTCCCTCACATTACAATTATTAATCTGTATATTTCCAAATGGCATATCGTAAAATCCACAAATTAATTTCAACAAAGTGCTTTTTCCAGCTCCACTTTCCCCTTGAATAAAAACTCGATCGGCTGCTACATATTTCTCATGGATATTTTTTAAAATGCTCTCTCTTTCTCCCCAAGCAAACTGATCGATATCGATTGCCAGAGAAACTTCTACTTGTTCTTTTTGCTTTTCATTTTTTCTTTCTTCTCTCTCTTCAAATAAGTATTCATAGACACGGTCGGCTGCTCCTACTGCAACTTGTGTTCCTCTATAAAAATCTGAAAGGTTGTTTAATGGCTCCACTAACTTTTGTGTATATGTGAAAAACAAAATAACAACACCAATACTCAAATGGCCATAATAGGTAAACACAGCTCCTACTACGAGAATTAACATTGGAAAAATCAAATTGATAAATTGGTTTACTGAATAAGAAAGTACATCAATATTAATTACCTTTTTGGCCGCTGGAAAATATTTTCCCCACATCTGTTCATTAAACTTATTTATAAAATATCTTTTTTCATTCAAATTTTTTATTTCATAAACAGCATTAATATCTTCTACAATCGTCTGATTCAAATTAGCCGTTTCTTTAGAAAACTCAGTATAACTGGCACGCATGCGTTTATTGATTAAATTGATGCTTATAAAATACAAAACTCCAACAATGCACTCTGCAGCCCCTAATATTATATTTTTATGAAGCAATACAAACATAATAATAATAATTTGATAAAGATTTAAAAATAACATTAAAATATTAATCCCTGCCAATTCAGCAATCAAGGAACCATCTGACATAATAGCTGATACCATATCTCCAGTTGTTTTTCCGTCAAAAAAAATAGCTTCTTTATTCAATAATTTTTGAATCATCATTGTGCGCATTTGATTCATCATTTTATATCGAAAAATATGCCATTGATTAATTTGAATAATCGATGTAACAAAAGCTGCTATTCCTAAAACTATAATTTTACAAAATAAAGACATAATTTCAGCAGAATTCTTTTCGGTAACGATAACATCCACTAACGCTTGTATTTGATATGTAAAATAAAGAGTTAAGCTAATGGAAATTATACATATTATGAGTAAGATACACTTATTCTTCCACTGATTTTTAAATAATTTTGTCAGTTGACTATATCTAGTACTTCTCATTATAAACCATTCCCCCAATTCTTGGATTTTCATTTTATCTTAATCACAAAATCTTATCCCTTTGCCTCTTATTTAATTCAGTGATCATATTTGCGAAACCCATTACACAATATAATATAGTGAAAAAGATGGAAGACTAAATCTCCCATCTTTTTCATCTCTTATCTTATTGTTTATCTCAAAGAAACTTATTTATTTGCTTCGTAGTCTTTTACAACTTGAACTCTTGCATCATTTTGATCTTTTGCACATTGCATATCGTATTCTAATACTTGGTCAAACCCTAAACCATTTGCTGTATCCTGCATTGTCTTTAAATATTGATTAAATTCCGCTTCATCTTTTGCGAATACCATCTTCCAAGAATTTTCTACAATAACGGCTTTGATCTGTCCACGAAGTGTTGTAATCTGAGAATCTTCTTCTGGAACAACATATCCACTACCTGGAGCTACTAAGATTTCTTTATTTTTCTCTAAGAAATCCATAGTCGTATCAGCGCCCATTTGCTCACGCCAGTCTGTTACAACTGCACTTTTTTCTGATTCTATTACAGAATCCCATGTTGTATGATCATAAGCAAATCCTGTTTCTGGATTAATATCTAACTGGTTTACTGCTTTATAGTTTAATGCAGAAACTCCATCTTTCCATGTTCCTTCGCCCCATTCTGCTGGAACTGTTACTTCTTCACCATATAATGCTTGTTTACCAAAATCCGTTAATACTGGTTCACCATCTTTCATTTCCCATGTTAATCCTTCTGGTCCACATGTACTTGCTGTCTGAGCTGCAGATGCCATAATTCCTTCTGGAGAATATAACCAGTCAATAAAATCTGCAAGTCTTTGAGGATCTTCTGCTTTGGTACCGATCATAATACAGTTATTTGCATTACCATTTGTTTGACATCCATAAGAAAAGATTGTCTGATCTTTAATTTCTGCTGGCATATAGCCTTTTCCAGCTTCTTTATTCGCTGTTGTATTATAAGCCCCTTGTCCTAACCACGCATACTGAGAATATAAAATCTGTCCATCTTGATATTTTGCAAATACTTGATCATAGTTTTGTGTTGTTGATTCTGGATCCACAAGTCCCATTTGATTTGCTTCAAATAAGAATTTTAAAGAACGGATATATGGAGAATCATCTTCGATAAAACTCTTATAATCAGAACCATCTGCCTTTGCTAATACGAATCCGATTTCATCATATCCATACATCGCTGGAAGCACTTTCGCATTTGTCATTAAGTTGCCATCCCAGTCTTTAAATAAAGAGAATCCATATGTTTGTTTTCCACTATCACTTGTTGGAACTGCTTCTTGCATTTTCTTTAATACAGGAAGTAAATCTTCCATTGTTTTCATTTCTGGGTATCCAGCTGCTTTATAAGCATCCCATCTTAAATAAACACCAAAGTTTGGTTCTAATCCCTCAGATGGACTTGTTGGTGAACTGCTTGATACTTCGGATGGAATTGCATAGATTCCATCTTCTTTTACTAAATCATTTGTTTTCTCAATGGCTCCATCATAGTTATGTACATTTTTTGCATCTTTTAACAAGTCAGTCATATCCATAACAAGCCCTGCTGTCACAAGATTTTGAAGACGTCCATTGCCAGCACCTGTTAAAATTAAATCCCCTAAATCCCCTGCTGCTGAACGAGTTTGAAATAAAGTATCTCCCCCACCTGCTACGTTTGGTGCAATAATATTTAATTCCATATTGAATTTATCTTTTACAATCTTTGCAAACCACCCTGATTGAATCCCTTGATAGTTAGCCTGACTATCAAATACATCTACTGTAATAAATTTTTCATAATTGCCATCGGTTGAGCCTGTATTGCTTCCTGTTGTTGTGTTTCCATCAGAGCCACAGCCTGCAAATAAACTGGCAACCATAGTTGCGCATAGCAATGCACTCACTACTTTTTTTGCTTTCACTTTCATATGAATACCTCCATTTCTTATTTCCTATATCCTATCACTCTTTTTTCTTTGTGAATACCGAACAAATTCCATCCTATTTACTATCATTTTTTATCTTTACAACGCTTCTTTTTAAAATCTCTAATTTTTTATGTAAATAGTCTTTAATTTCTTATGTAATTGTATCATTTCAAAGATTATTACACCTCTATTACTTTTACCCTCTTACCTATTATAGCCCCTTCAATCTCTTATCAACCTTTCACAGAACCGATCATAATACCCTTTACGAAAAATCTCTGGAATAATGGATAAATGAATAAAATTGGTAATACAACGATAACAGAAACTGTCATACGAATGGATGTTGGTGTCTGTTGTGTCGCAAGAGCTGCCATATTTAATGCACCGCCTGCACTATTTTTTACCATGGCTGCAAGAGAACTTGCCTGGTTAATGTAAGTATAAAGTAAATACTGTAAAGAATACAGCTTCTGGTCTGTAATATAAATTAATGTATCTTGGAAAGAGTTCCATTGTCCAACTGCTGAGAAAATAGCAACAGTTGCAAGAATTGGTGTGGATGCTGGAAGAATAATCTTATAGAAAATTTTCATAATGCCTGCACCATCAATTTCTGCCGCCTCTTGTAATGCCTTTGGAATGGATTCAATATAAGTCTTTACAAGAATAATATTAAAAGGCTGTACAATCGTAGGAATTACATATACCCAAAATGTATTTGTTAGATGTAATGTTTTCATTGTAATAAATAACGGAATTAATCCAGCATTAAAATACATCGTAATAACAAAGAAACGATACCAAAACTTTCTTGCCCACATTTTTTCTTGTGTAAACATAAATCCTAAAAATGCAGATGCTAATACGGTTAATGCAGTACCAATAACTGTTCTTCCAACGGATACTAATGCTGCTGTTGAAAGACCACTCAGTTTCAATACTTGTTTATAGTTTTCTAAATGGATCGCTTTTGGTAAGAAGTTAATCATACCATTGGCACTTAAATCATTGGCACTTAATGTGTTAATTACTAAATAATAAAATGGATAAACACAAATTAAAGTAAAAATTCCAAAAATCAGATAGTTTATTATATTAAATGCTTTATCGGAAGCCGTTGTTTTTTGTTTTTTGACCGCCACTTTCATTCTAATTGCTCCTTTCCATCGATCATAAACTTCATTCATGATCCTGTTGCTCTAGCCGAATATCTTGACCTAGCTTATTGCTTTCTTTTTAAATGATAGATTCTCCACGAGTTTTCTTAGATACGAAGTTTACAATAAATAATAATGTTACACTGACAAGACTCTTCAGCATACTAATGGCTGTTGCTAGTGATAAACTAGCACCTGTCATACCGATATTGTATACATACAAATCTAATACTTGGATATGTTCTTTATTAAATGCATTTTGGAATACGAAGTATTGATCCATACCATTATTTAAGAAGTTTGCAATAGAAAGCATTAATAATACAAAGTATGTTGGTAATAAAGCTGGGAATGTAATATGTCTCATTAATTCAAATCGACTTGCTCCATCCACTTTTGCTGCTTCATATAAAGATTGATCGATTCCTGTAATAGAAGCTAAGTACATAATAGCTCCCCATCCAAGACCTTTCCATGTATTCCAAAGCAACATAGCAAGCCATGTATGAGAATCACTATCAAGGAATTTTAATGGTTCTGTAATAAGCCCTAAATTTTGTAATACGGTATTTACCATACCTGTATTAGAAAATAATGAGAATGCTACAGAATATACCATGACCCAGCTAATAAAGTTTGGTAATGTTGTCAATGTCTGTACTAAGTTTTTAAACCATTTACACTTAATTTCATTTAAGAAAATGGCAAAAAATAATGGAAGCATAGAAGTTGCAATCCCCAATAAACTCATTGCAAACGTGTTCTTCATTACTTGGATCATCTGAGATACTTGAGTCTTATTGTTAAAGAGCATTTCAAACCATTGCAATCCAACAAATTCACATTTGCTTAATGGAAGTGGTGGTTTATAATCGAAGAACGCATAAATCCATCCATGTAATGGGAAGTAAGAAAACAAAAAACATAATACAATAAATGGTAAAAGGAATAAGGTAAGTTTTTTGTTTGTCTTGCTTGGTTTTATTTTTTCTGGCTTTACCGCCTTTACTGCTTTTGACATTTTGACATCTCCCTTTCTTTGTTTTTCTCATTGTTTTTTCGATTCTGTCAATCACTGTCCTTATCTTATCACTTATTTTTATTTGTTAATACCGAACAAATTCTACTCAAATTACTGTATTTTTTTAAATTTTTACTGTATTTTTCTAGAACCTCTATTTTTTATTGTATTTTCACTATTATTTTTACCGTAGACGAAATACTTTTCCTTCTATAAGATGGAACTATAAAACAAAGTGTCCATTGACACTCTTTGATACTTTAAGTTACTTCTAGCAATACATACTTATTTAAGAGAAGAGGAAAACGGATTGGCATAAAATCACCATAAAATTATTATAAAAATAGGAGGAATTTGTTATGAAATTTAATATTGAAAGTCCATTTTTTCAATTTATGAACACGTTAGCTACTTTTATTGGCCTTAATGTATTATTCTTAATTCTTTGCTTACCAATCATTACGATTGGCCCTGCCTTAAAAGCTCTTTATACCGTAACAATGCAAGAGGCTAGAAAAGACCATAAAGCTATCTTTAATGCCTTTTTTGGAGCGTTTAAAGAAAACTTTTTTTCTAGTGCTGGCACTTTTTTACTCTATCTTGGACTCGCTCTTGTATTCCTCTTTAACGCCTTTTTTTGGGGCGGACAAGGCTCTATCATTGGAACGATCTTTTTGATTGTATTTATACTTGCTCTTATTGTGTTAGCACTTTCTTTTTTATATATTTTTCCGCTGATGGCTCGCTTTGATAATGGTCTAAGGCAGACTGTGAAAAACTCTATTTTCATCCCTTTGCTTCATTCTAAAGAAACACTTGGAATTGTAGCCATTCAAATAGCAGCGTTAACATTATGTGTATTCGTTCCTCAAATGAAAATTTTTATGATTTTATTAGGCTTTTCTTTTATCGCACTTTGTAATTCCTATCTTTTTATTCGTGTGTTTTCTTGCTATGAAGAAGAGCAAACAGGAATTCCTGCTATGTAACTATTATTTGTTGTATTTTGTACAGAACACTATCTATGAACGAAAGTAACAAGTCGTGCATCACGCACACTTGATTCTGTGATTTTCATCACTTATTATTACATCTATTACTACGGAGGTACTTACTATGAAATATGGTTATTTTGATGATCAACAAAAAGAATATGTCATTACGACTCCAAAAACTCCTCTGCCTTGGATTAACTATCTTGGAAATGAAGGATTTTTCTCTTTAATCTCAAATACTTGTGGAGGTTATAGTTTTTACAAAGATGCAAAACTTCTTCGCCTCACTCGTTACCGTTATAACAACGTGCCTGTTGATACAAACGGAAAATATTATTACATCAAAGATGGCGATACCATTTGGAATCCAGCATGGCAACCAACAAAAACGGATTTAGATTTCTATGAATGTCGTCATGGACTGGGATACAGCCGTTTTACGGCTTCGAAAAACGGAGTAAACAGCACGTTAACCGCTTTTGTTCCTTTGCATGACAATTGTGAAATCAACCATCTTGTTTTAACAAACAATACAAACACCGTAAAAGAGCTTACATTAACTTCTTATATCGAATTTTGTTTCTGGAATGCCGTTGATGATATGACGAACTTCCAAAGAAACTATAGCATTGGGGAAGTGGAAATCACTGGTTCAGAAATTTATCATAAGACGGAATATCGAGAAAGAAGAAATCATTATGCCGTTTATTCTGTCAACTGTCCAATTGATGGTTTTGATACGAACCGTGACGCTTTCTTAGGCTCTTACAATGGAGTTGATGCTCCTGAAACGGTCATAAAAGGAGAAGCTGGAAATACGGTTGCCAGTGGCTGGGGCGTTATTGGCTCTCATCATTTAAAAGTTACCTTACAGCCAAAGGAATCCAAATCTTTCATCTTCCTTCTTGGCTATATTGAAAATGAAGAAGATGAGAAATGGGAATCTTTAAATGTCATCAATAAAAAGCCTGCAAGAGCATTAATTAAAAAATATCAGACAGAAGAACAAGTCCTTTTGGCATTAGAGCAATTAGCTTCCTACTGGGATTCTCTTCTTTCTAAATATACCCTTTCTTGTGAAGATGAAAAACTTTCTCGCATGGTTAATATTTGGAACCAATATCAATGTATGGTTACCTTTAATATGTCCAGATCCGCTTCCTATTTTGAATCTGGAACTGGACGCGGTATGGGATTTCGAGATTCTTGCCAAGACTTACTGGGATTTGTTCATTTAATTCCAGACCGTGCAAGAGAAAGAATTTTAGATATTGCGGCAACTCAATTTGAAGATGGTAGCGCTTATCATCAGTATCAGCCTTTAACGAAAAAAGGGAACTTAGATATCGGTAGTGGATTTAATGACGATCCTCTTTGGTTAATTGCAGGCACTGCTGCTTACTTAAAAGAAACAGGAGACTTTTCTATTTTAGAAGAAATGGTTGACTTCGATAACGATCCTACAAAAGCGGATACCTTATTTGAACACCTTCGTCGCTCCTTCCAATATACGGTTACTCATTTAGGCCCTCATAATCTGCCATTAATCGGAAGAGCGGACTGGAATGACTGCTTAAACTTAAACTGTTTCTCGAAACATGCAGGAGAATCTTTCCAAATTACAGGCCCTTCTGAAGGTCCTGTTGCAGAATCCGTGTTTATCGCTGGAATGTTTGTAAAATATGGACTTGAATATGCAAAAATTGCGGAATTAAAAGGTCTTTTGGAAGAAGCTAAGCGAGCAAGGGAAGAAGTAAATAAAATGTATGATGCTGTCTTAGACGCTGGCTGGGATGGCGAATGGTTCCTCCGCGCTTACGACGCTTATGGAGAAAAAATTGGTTCCAAAGAATGTGAAGAAGGTAAAATTTTTATTGAATCTCAAGGTTTTTGTGTATTAGCAGGCATTGGAGTAAAAGAAGGTCTTGCCTTAAAAGCACTGGAATCTGTTGAAAAACACTTAGATACGAAATACGGCATTATGCTACAACAACCTGCCTATTCCAAATATTATTTAAACCTTGGTGAAATTTCTTCTTATCCACCAGGATACAAAGAAAACGCTGGAATTTTCTGCCATAACAACCCTTGGATTTCCATTGCAGAAACGGTTGTTGGAAGAGGAAATCGTGCCTTTGAAGTGTATAAAAAGACTTGTCCTGCTTACATTGAAGATATTAGCGAAATTCATAGAACCGAACCTTATGTATATTCTCAAATGATCGCTGGTAAAGATGCCCCATTCCATGGAGAGGCAAAAAATAGCTGGCTTACTGGAACGGCTGCTTGGACTTTTGTCAACGTCTCTCAGTTTATTTTAGGAATTCAACCAGAATATACAGGACTTTCTATTAACCCTTGTATTCCTTCTGATTTCGAACAATTGCAGATTAAACGTTATTTTAGAGGCGCTTGGTATTTCATTACAATAAAAAATCCAAATCATGTGGAAAAAGGGATTGCCTCTATGACAGTCGATGGTAAGAAAGTGACTACTAAGACAACAATTGTTCCATTTGAAGAAGGAAAGAAAGAATATCATGTGGAAGTCATCATGGGATAAATATTTTACCTATTGTTTACACACCACTTTTAAATTACCTATATTCATGGAAATGATGAAATAATTTTAAGAATATAACAAATAAAAAATATAACCATTTATTAGGAGTGCACTATGTTTTATACAAATCCAATTATCAAAGGTTTTTATCCGGATCCAAGTGTTTGCAGAGTCGGTGATACTTACTATCTCGTTTGTAGCAGTATGCAATATTTTCCTGCGGTACCTCTTTTTGAAAGCAAAGATTTAATCAATTGGACACAGATCGGCCATTGCTTAACAAGAGAAAGTCAAATCGATCTTTCTACTGTTCCAAGCTCTGGTGGAGTCTTTGCTCCAACAATCCGCTATCATGAAGGCCGTTTTTATATGTGTACAACCAACTCCACCTCTCGTCGTAACTTTTTTGTTTGGACCGATAATATTTATGGAGAATGGTCAGAACCTATTTACATCGAACAAGATGGAATCGATCCTTCTTTATTTTTTGACAACGGAAAAACTTATTTTTTAAGCACGGGTCTTGATGACGACGGTGTTGATGGAATTGTTCAATGTGAAATTAATATTGAAACAGGGGAAAAATTGACAAAAAGCCAAGTGATTTGGCTCGGTTCTGGGGGACGTTATATAGAAGGCCCTCATATGTATCAGATCAACGGCTACTACTATTTATTAGCCGCGGAAGGCGGAACAGAATATGGGCATATGGTAACTTATGCCCGTTCTACTTCTCCGTATGGCCCTTTTACCCTTTATAAAGACAACCCAGTTTTGACAAATCGAAATCTCGGTGGATATGAGATTCAAGGGGTAGGGCATGGAGATTTAATTGAAGATACGGATGGAAACTGGTGGCTTTTCCATCTTGGCTTTCGCCAAATTGGAAAATGGCTTCCTTTCCACCATCTTGGTCGTGAAGTATTTTTAAGCCCTGTCACTTGGACAGAGGATGGTTGGTTTCTTGCAGGAGAAAATGGAACAACAAGAAAAGAGTTTCCTCTTCCAAAACAAAAAGACGACTCTTTCCATTCCAATCTCCAAAAGGAACCAACAGAAAACGTTTTACAAAAGGACAAAAAACGTTTCACATTTGATACAATCGACTTTAATAAAGAATTCGCCTATCTTCGAATTCCTGAAAAAAATCACTATCACTTTAATGGAAAACAACTCGATTTACTAGGAACCTCTACCACATTGGATATGATAGGCTCTCCCACTTGGATTGGACTTCGTCAAAAAGATTTCTTAGGAACTCTTTCTTGTACCATAAGCCTTACGAGTGGGGAAGCAGGCATTACCGTTTTTATGGATGAAGCCCATCATTATGACCTTGCCTTACGAAAAAATGGAGAACACTATGAAGTGATAGAACGATTGAATATTGGAGAAATCAAATCAATTCAACATTCTTATTCTCTTAAAGAAAAAAATAAAGTAACTCTTTTTATTCAATTCGATAACGAACACTATCACTTCTTTCTAATAGAGAATGAAACACAAATTTCTCTTGGAAAAGCTAGTACCCGTTATCTTTCTTCCGAGGTCGCTGGTGGCTTTACAGGGGTCTTCTTTGGACTTTATGCTATTGATTCGGAAGAAAATGGGGTAGGAACTTTTACAGATTTTTGTTGCGAGTATTCATAAGTTCATAGAAAGTGTGTGTTGCACTTTTTTAGTAACTTTTAGTTACTTCTAGCAATACACACTATCTAATTTTATAAGCCTCTTGAAAGAGACTTAATTCTCTACAAAGTTCTGAAATCTCTTCTATTTCCTGTACGTTCTTGTATTGTATTTCTCGATTCTGTTCGATATCATTTGCCATTCTAATATAGACAAGTACTAATTCTCCTAACTGTTTTTCATCTAAGGTTAGTTTTCCTTTATCGATACAATATTTTGATAACAAATAGCTCATATGCTCTAAGGCAAAAAATGCTGGCCATAATCTATCCAGTTTTTTGCTTTCTTTTGAAAATTCACCAAGAGCATAGGTATAGGCCATTTTCAAGTTATCAAAATCCATATCCAATTTTTGTTTTATCATACTACCGTTATGCTCTTCATCACTATATTGTAGATAAACAAGCACTCTTGCATGGCTTCTAAGTAATTCCGCAATTAAATAATTAATTCTCTTAGATGCAGATTTATAACTAATAATGTAAGTACCTACTACACCAATGAGCGATCCAATAATAATATTGGTAATACGATACCCTGCAAAATACATTGTATTATAGATTTGAGCTGAATTTTCAGCGATTAAAATGGCATTTGCCGTTATAAAGATAGCTGCTAAAGCATAATTTTGGGTAATAGCGACTTCAATTAATATGGTTAATACCATATAAAATAGGACAAGTAAAATTCCTTTTGGATGAATGCTTAAAATCACAATGGACAAAAAGATTCCTATTATCGTACCGAGGGAACGCTGTATGGCTCGATTTAATGTAGACGCTATCGTTGCTCCACACATAACAGCAGCACAAGATAAAGTAATCCAATATGGTTTTATAACATCTAATTGATAAGCGATTACGGCTGACATAGCCAATACGACACCATATCGTATAGAGTAAGAATATATAATAGAATCCTTATGAAAAAATTCCTTTAGCTTATGAAATACCGAAGGTTTTATAAGATTTACTTCTTTTTTCATCTCTTGTTCTGGCATCGTTATGATTGTCTCGATGCCATAGATAATTTCTAATAATTCTGTATATATTTCATCATGTTGTATCTGTTTTTTTTCTATTTCTGTTTTGTCATTAATTGAAATATAAGAAGATATTTTCTTAATTCTTTCTGTGAGCTCTTTTGGTAATGTTTGGTTATTATTGGAATGAATCTTTGACAGCTCTAAAAAAAGAAAATTAGCCTGTTCATTCAGTAAAACTAAACGTTCAAAAAATGTAGATTCTTTCCACGGCATATGTCCAATGGCTAATATCTCTTCTGCTTCTTTTAATGTCTTAACAACTTTGTTTCGAACACTTGTTATATCACGGCTTCCAATTCCTTCTGAAAATTGTCCTAAAACTAAATATAATTGTTTTATTTTTTTCAGTTCTGGACCATGCGGATTAAAAAAGTACCCGATCATACTAACTCCCCAGCACAATAAAGTAACTAGAAAAATAAGGAAGATGATAATAGGGATTTCTTGTTTCTCTAAGTCCATTCCTGTAAACATCATAAATATCATAACAAAGAAGACAGGACCTGGACCTGCCACTTTTAATGTACCGCATATAAAAAGAACAATTGCTCCTATCAAAGCAACCGTCACTACCACTAAAATAGGATAAGGCCTTGTAAAGATTCCTAACGCCACAGATGCTGTTATACCAATAGATACAAAAAACATTTTCTTCATACGCTGGGCATAGGGTTCATAAAACATATATAAGTATGCAAATCCACCCATCGACGCCAAAAGCCCGTACCGAATTTGATGAAAAAGCAATCCCATTAAAATCGGAAACGCTCCACAGATGGCTGCCCCAATTGGCTTCTCCCATGAGATAGGATTTCGATTGATTTTAAATACATCTTTTACTACTTTTTTCAACATTTTATTTTTCCTCGCATGTATCATAAGTTTGTCACCAACCAGCATAAATGATAAACTTAAAGGCCCCTATGATTTTATTTTATCATAGAAAGCCTTCGTGGTATACCCTATTTCATTTGTCAACTTTATTTCATATACTACACATACACTCATTTTTATGAAATTATTTTTTATTACTCCTTTATATCAACTCAGTTATTGCTATAATGCTTTAAAAACTGGTTTTAATGCTGGATAAATCTGTTTAAATTTCTGGGAATACTCTTCATATTTTGCTATAAAAATTTCTTCTGGCTCAATAATTTCTACATCTTTTACAAACTGATTCACAGCTGCTTCTACATCTTCATATATTTCAATTTAATAATTCCTGTTATTTTTCACATAGTTGTGGTAATACTTCTAGTGAAAGCATTCCTATAACACGATTCAAAGTATCATGAGAAATGACTCACAGTATAATTAAGATATCATCTTGCCGGATGAAAAATATCTTAAGGCATTTTCGAATGATGCTGAAGTACCAATAGATAATAATGATGCTGAACAAACGATATGAATTTAGATTTCTGTGAAGATCTTTTACCATGGTCACCAAAACTTCCAGAAATCTACAAGAAACCAAAACAATAGCCACTCATAAGACCGGTTTTAATTATTCAGGTACCCTAATAGACTATCGTTTACCTTTGATCATTTATAGTATTCATATAAAATATTAGGAAATACTATTATTTTATACATACAAGTAATATACTATATTATATTACTAAAACTTGTACTCCTCTTTACAATAACGAAAAAGGATACTAACACCTTATTTTATCAAAAGGAGATATTACTATGATATGGCTTGCTGTCACTATTTTTATTCTAATTTCTTTTATACTTATATGCGCAAATACTATAGCCAAGCGTTCTGATGAAAAAATGGAAGAAATTATGAAAAAAGAAAAAAATAAAAAGAAATAATAGAAACGAGCAGGCTATAACAATACCCTGCTCTAACTATATACTTTATTCTTTCTTATCTCTCCTAATCCAGAGACTGATGATCTTATAAATCATCCAGCCTATCAATGTTCCTAACGTATTCATCACAATATCATCCAACTGGCAATATCCTCGTTCTGTCACAAACTTCTTAACTCATATGCATTGCTCTACTCTCTATGCCCAAAGCTGTTCTGGATACATGCCCTCTGCAATTAACTTTGAAAATGCCGATTTCACAGCCTGTTTATCTTCTTTATATGTAATTCCAAACCAATGGTCTTTTGTTTCTAGAACTTTAACATTCATTTCCTTTTCTTGAATCAAATAATCGACAATATTTGGCAACAAATATTCTTTCTTATGGGAATCTTCCTTAAGATTTTGTAAAAATAAATGGAACCCTTCCTCAAGATGCTCAAAAAACTTCGGATATGCTGCCCACATATTCATAGACACCTTCACATCCGGATGAATCCATTGTTTTACTTCCTCATTGTCACACAAAATCTGTCCATCCATATCCGCTTGAATCCCTGTTGTCTCAACAACCTTTGTTAATATATCATTTTCATCCGCTAAACAAATGCCACGGGTAACCGTACCATTATCACTCAACGTATTTTTCAAAATAAAACCTGCCATCCCCATTCCATCTTGACTCTCTTCTGATACAAGAAAATTATGTAATTTATGAAATGCTTCTTTTCCATAATAGTCATCCGCATTGATAATCACAAAAGGCTCATTTACAATATCCTTACAACACAGAACAGCTTGTCCCGTTCCCCAAGGCTTCGTTCTTCCCTCTGGAACATCATACCCCTGTGGAATATCTGCTAACTCTTGGAACACATAGTCAACTTCAATCTGTTCCTTGATTCTATCACCAATGATCTGCTTAAACTCCTGTTCAATATCTTTGCGGATAATAAAAACGATTTTGTTAAATCCTGCCTCAATCGCATCATAGATAGAATAATCCATGATAATTTCGCCATTTGGTCCGATCTCCGCTAGCTGTTTAATTCCCTCGCCAAAGCGAGAACCAATACCAGCAGCCATAATAATTAAAGTTGTTTTCATATATTTATCTAGTGTATAAAAACACACGCTCTCCCTTCCTAATAATATTTTTAAGTATATTATATAAAATATTGAAATAATATTAATACTTTAAAATCATAAATATCATAACCAATATTTTTCTTTAGGTCCTATCTCTTTCAATTCTATATTTAATTTTTGTTTTTCACGTAATTTATATATCTTTAATGCTGAAAAGATATATAACAACGACATTCCAACATTATAGCAAATAATTCTTTCCTTATTGCTTTCTCTGCCTTTTTCTTACCTAAAATTTCCATAAAATCCAACAACTCCGGCACTGTCATATTCAATCCCATTGCAATTTTACGCAATGTCTTTAACTTAGGATTTTTAGTCTCTCCATTCATGATACTATTGAGCGTAGATTGCGTAATTCCGGATAATGTAGCAAGCTTATTTACGGTTATATTTTTCTCCATACATAATTGTGTCAATCTCTTTATAATGGCTTCTGAATATGTCATACGAAAAATCCTTTATTCCAAATCTGTGTTCAGCATAAAGGATTTTTCTTCCAAGTATTAACGGTACGCCGTTGACATCATGGAGAGCAAATGATAAATTAACGATATAACGTTAATAATATGTTTTATTATGGAGGAATATCATGAAGAATACCCAAAATGAATTTAAACTCAACCTTTTAGAAGCATTGGCAAACTATTTTTTTCATGAACTCGAAGATAACCATTCTTCTGCCCGTCAAGATTCTATACAAGAAATTACCAAAGAAAACTTTTTAGATCAAATTAGCACATTCCGTATGGAGACAGTCATATCAGCTGAACTCAAAAAAGCTTCCCGCTATCAGACAGTAAACCAAGAAAATGAAGCCGCCTTAAAAAAAGATAGAAAATCTGGATTTAAGTTCAGAAGACTGGAATATAATTGATGCCGGTATATCCTCTCAGAATGCTTTATCCATTGAGTATCAACGAATTGCTTACAAGCAAGGAGTTTTGGATATGTTACATTTATTCAAGGAAATAACTAAATAATTCCCAATGTACGTACTCTCTTTTCTTTTGATTCACGAAGAGCAGCAAGACTATCTGCGGTCTCACCGTACTGACTGATAACTACAACCAGACCATTCTTGTCTAGTAATGGATTTCTATAACGGAATTCTGATCCAAGTTCTACACGAACAGGAATCTTTGCTAAATTCTCAATTACATACTGTGCTACAATTTCAACATGGTAAGCAGAGCCACAGGCAACAATATAAATCTGGCTAATCTCTTTAATATCTTCTTCTGAAAGTCCAATTCCAGATAAATCAATAGTATTACCCTTTAGAACAGAATTTATAGTATCTCCTACCACTTTTGACTATTCATGGATCTCTTTCATCACGAAATGCTCATAGCCTGATTTTTCTGCCGCTTCCGCATTCCAGTCGATAGTTTTTAACTCTTTCTCGATTTCATCTCCATTCAGATTATAGAAAGTAATTTCACCTTTTCTTACACGAGCCATCTCCATATTGCCAATGTACTATATATTTCTTGTATATTTTAAGATTGTCGGTACATCAGATGCAATATAAGATTCTCCATTTTCTATACCAAGAATCATTGAGCTGTCTTTTCTGGCAACATAAATCTCTTCCGAATAATCATTAAACATAACCCCAAGTGCATAGGAACCCCGGGTACGTACCATAGAATGATTAATTGCATCTACAGGTATTCCCTGATATTTTTTATAATAATAATTAATCAATTTTACGGCTACTTCTGTATCTGTATCAGAATAAAAAGTATATCCTTTTCCTACCAGCTTATCTTTTAATTACTGATAGTTTTCAATAATACCATTATGTACTGCTACAATATTCCCATCATCACTTTTATGAGGATGCGTATTATTTTCTGATGGTTCTCCATGTGTATACCATCTTGTATCCCCAATACCACAAGAGCCTGGTACTGCTTTTCCATCATTTGTTTTATCTGCAAGAATTTTGAGACGTTCTTTTACCTTTACAATATCAATCGGCTTCTCACCATCACGTACTGCTACTCCTGCTGAGTCATATCCTCGATACTCTAATTTTGACAGACCATCTAATAAGATAGGTGCTGCCTGTTCTCGTCCTGTAAATCCAACAATTCCACAACACATAATTATTTATCTCCCTTTTACTGTATGTTACCATGTTGCTTCTTTTTTGTTAATTACATTCACAACATCATCTACATAGTTCCTGCAAATTTCCTCAGTTTCTGCTTCTACCATTACACGGATTAACGGCTCTGTTCCAGATTCCCGAATAAGAATACGCCCAGTGTCCCCTTAAAGCATCAACATCTGCCTGTGCAACAGCTTTATCTTTCACCTTGACATTCACAAGAACCTGCGGATAAATATGTAAATCCTCTATGAGCTGACTCATCTTTTTCTTCTTGGCCATCATGACTTCAATCCGGATCAGCATTAATTACATACGTTTTTACACCTAAAGCATCAAATACTACTTTTGCAATATTCCAAGAACTTCCATTATCCCAATCGAGACCAACTCTCATACCCTTGAATGAGTAAACACCTAAAGAAATCAAATAACCAACATACCCAACAGATGGAGTAGTTGTCACATGTAAGAGATACGCATCCGCTCCAGATGCTACCAGCCCACCTACTAAAGAATATTCAAACATATAGCTGGAATGACGTGTATCTTTTCCAATTACAATACGTGTTGGTGTGTCATCTCCATTCTAACCCTTTAACTCACCATAATACCACCCCAAAAAACGACCAATTTTATATGCGTGTTCTGCAGTTAAATTTCTATTAACTTCTCCTCGAAAACCATCAGTTCCAAAATATTTTCCCATTTTTAAACCCCTTCATTTTTTTTAATTGATAAAACATTGCTGATATTGTGACTGTAGCAATAATTACTAATATCGGATTGATATAACCCCCCCGATATGTGGATTGAGATTTTCTATTATTTCAATAATTGGATAATGTATGATATACATATATCCAGATATATTTTTTCCTATCCATTGAAACAAATTAAACTTCTTCAAGTTTCTAAAATGTAATGCTAAGATAAATAACCCATACGCAATTACCACCGTTGAAAAATAAACATCCAAATACTGGCCAATCACTATATATTCAATTCCTGCTAAAATATATGCAGCTATCAATCCAACAAAATAGATTCTCTTTGTCAAATGTTTTAACATTTTTTCATATTGATGAATGATTTTCCCAATTATTATAAAAGGAATTCCTTGAAGTAAAAAAGATCGAAAAAATCAAATCCATCTATTAATATCTGCAAAAGACTAACAAAGCAATCTACCAATTACTTCAGTCCCTAGCAAAACTGATATAAAAAAAATCTGTCCATATATGGAAATATCCCATTTTATTTTCTTTTTGATTAAAAAATACCCTCCAAATACAACATACGTCCAAAGTGCCGCATATAAATACCAGAGTGTTCCATTAAAAAATGTTACAATAAGAGTTACAATAAAAGGATTTTTTCCTTCGGAAAAATTTCTTATTAGACATATCAATTTCTCCATTCTATTTTTACCAAATGTCAACTTTACTTTAGTCTCTCTCCATATTCTCTTTACTAGGTCTCATAGAAGACCATTCTATATCTTCTTTGCAAATTCGAGACGGAATCCCTGCAATTAAAACATTATCTTGAAGGTATTTACCATGTACTAAACTATTACAGCCAATGACACAATGATTAGCAACAATCGAATTTTTAAGAATGGTGACTTTTGAAGAAATCCAGACATGATTACCTATTTCAATTGAAGTATCCGGATTAGTTGGAAGACTTTCTTTACTTAACAAAGTATGCTGATCTGAATCCATAAAAAGCGTATCCCATGAAACCAACGTATCTATTCCAAAATTAATCTTATTCCTGCATACAATTGTACATCTTCCTGTTGCATTAAAGCCTGTTTCAAATGACAAAACTGCTCCTTCTCCAACTTCAATTCCCCCCCCACTTCCAAAATAAAAATTAGGTTTTAATCGTAAAGTACCATCAATTTGCCATATTGTAGGAACCTCTTTAGGAAATGGCATCCATTTCAATGCTTTTCCACCTATATAAATAGATGGAGAAGTCTTCATATTCCAATCTTCCAGAGAAATTTTTCCATTACCCCAAATGCGAACTCCCTTAGCAACTATCATGGGCAATTTACAGGCTTGTGAGACAGGCAGATACTTAAAATTATAGTAAATAGTCCTTATAATACTTGCATGATTGCTACATATAGTATGAATTCGTTTTATTATTGTAATCATTTTCTTCTTCCTCGCTTAACCACTGAAATCAAAATTCTCTTACTTTTCTTAAATTCCAAACTCCTAAATTCAGCCAAAAAAAGGATTCCACAAGAAACAAAAATTGCAATTATAAGTTTAATAATCAACCCAAGCAGTCCATCAAACAAAATATTTATACATAACAGATAAACTATTAATGATGAAATTGCTGCATATACCGCTAATTTTACTAACCCAATTACATACTGTAAAAGTGATTGACCTACGAACATCGTTTTGAATACATTATGTAACAACCATGGCAAATCAATGACTAAAAATGCGATTATCGTAGATAACAAAACTCCATATAAGCCAATGTAATGTACAAGAACAATATTCATTATTAAATTTGACATTGCTGATACAATCGGACGATAACGATCTGAATACCAAATACCTGCGGCATCTTTATACAGTCCTACTAACTGATCAATTTCATAAAGAAAAAAGTATACAATCATGCAAATAACAAGCGAAAAATCCATCAAATACTTTTTCCCAACCCAAATAATCATAAACGGTTGATATAGTGCTGTAAAACATGCACAACTAATACACACTAACCATCCTACAATGTATGTAACTGTCTTCAAATCTGCATAATTTTTTTCTGCACTTTCTACAATAAGACTATTACCAATACCTGCAACACATGATTCGAATATAATACCAAATATTCCAATAATTGCTGTTAAAATAAAATAATAGTTTTGGTAAATCGCTAAAATTGATAATCCCAAAAATGAAGAAATGACAATGGAATCCGCTGAACGCAAAACCGTCCCACCAATTTTATTAGTTACAAGCCCTTGAACTTTTTTCTTAATATCATTTACCGTATTAACATCAAGTTTCCCATGAGGTTTATATTTAGGATATATTTTATCTGACAATATAGCGCAAATAATATTTTGTAAAATTTGCGCAAGTATTGAAGCCATCAAATATAAATAATAATTTTTCAAAAAAAATAGTACGTATGCTTGTAATACAAACTGAATTGTCGAAGTAACGAGCATAACCTTACTAATAACATCGCTACGCTGATGTGCATAAAGCAAACTTTTTTTATATGAAAATAACCAATAAGATAATACTGTATTTGCAAGATACATCAAATATAATACTACCATATTTAGATTTCCAGGAATATTTCCACTCACTAACATACTCAAAAAAGGAACACACACTATACCTAAAAGTGTTACTACACAGCCTATTATAAAAAAACATTTTTTATACAGTTTTAACAATGCACAAATCTCTTCTGTATTATCCTCCGCAATGGGCTTATACATACTACAAGTTAATGCAGCACCAATTCCAATCTCTGCCAAATTAAGAACTTGAAAGATAGAAGTAAACAAATTATTTAATCCTGCATATTCCATCCCCATCTGATAAATCATCAATGTTCGCATTACAAATGGAACAATTATTTGATATATTTTATAAATCGTTCCAAAGATTATATTTTTCTTTGCATTTTTTGTTCTTTCGATTTTCATTCCTGTGCTATATTCTCCTTTGCATTACATTAACTTATGATTCACTAACAATACTTCCTATTAAATCACACCATTTTGTAGTAATATTTTCCAAACTAAATTTCTGAACATCCCTTGCTGCTGCAATTGACATTTGACAAGCACGATTTTCATCTCGTGTGAAGTCCAACATTTTTTTTGCCAACTCTTTAACATTTCCATCCCCTACCAAAAATCCATTTACGCCATCTTGTATAAGATCTCTTGGTCCAGTTTTACAATCAAACGATATAACAGGTAACCCAAAAGACTGAGCCTCCAAGATAACCATTGGAAAACCTTCATAATCAGAAGATAAAACAAAACAGGCTGCGTCTTTATAATATTTCTCTACACAGCTACTATGTCCTGCAAAAATCAAATTTTGAAGTTTCAGATCTTCTGCTTTTTTTTTCAAATCTAATTCCAGCTCTCCCTTCCCCACAATTATCAATTTCCAGCTAGGACATTTGTGAAAAATTAATGACCAAGCATCCAAAAGAGCTGTAAACTTTTTTTGGTGGGAAAGCCTGCCTACTGCCAAAAATGTTTTACTCTTAAATTGATATTTAGATACAACATCAGATAAACATGGATTTGGCATCGTAATCACAAAATGAGGTGTTAAATTGTACTCTTTAATATGTTTTTGTCGATCTTCTTCTGTTAAAACCACTAACTTTGTAGCATAACGTTTTATTAGTTTTTTTGCTGTAAAACGTTTTTTATCATTAAGTTTTAACATTGTCCAATAATTAAAATGTTCCCATGAAATTTGTTTACATCCTGTACCTTGTATGGCATACGAAGTAAAACGTGCCAATTCAGTATCAATATCAATAATAATATCAAAACCATTTTTTACAATATAGTGATGTAATTTTAAAATTGGATATATATATGTACGATAAAGTTTACCCTCTGTTTTTGGATTAAGTAGATAATGTACTTTTACTTTTACATCTAAAGGAAAAAAGGGGGTTCCTTCATTCCAAAAACTTAAAATCGTTATATCATATCCTTTGTTTGCCAAGGCACTAGCAATAATACTTCCAACACGTTCTGTACCGCCAGATCTAGCAATAACACCGCTAACAAAACATATCTTTATTTTTTTATCCACACTCATTTTTATTTTTTTCCCATAATCGCATTTTTTATATCAACTAATTTAAAATAAAGCTCATCTCCTATTACACGACGAACTTTTAACATTCTTTTATGATGTGGTGTTTGCCAGGATGCATTAAACCAATGAATGCCATAAGTATTCTCTGTAACTGCAAGTTTCCCTGTTTTGTAATCTTTCGGACAAAAATAATCTTTTGGAAAAATTGTAATACCTTCTACTACCTGTTTGCTATTATCACACTTTAACCCCATTTCAATAAGCATATCCGTATTCATAATAGGGCTGGGGGTTAAATCCAGCGTTCCATCAGATTTTATAAATTTTCTATTAGAGTAAATATTCATTAATTTTTTAATAGTTGGATGATATTGCTTTGCAGCAATACAAAGTCCTGGGTTGACATGTTCTCCGTCTTCAAATCCCATAAAAGCTTCACAAGATAAAAGTTCATCAAGATTTTTTACAAGTTCAACATCCGTGTCCAAATAGATGCCACCATTTTCATAAATAATATCTAATCGAGCGAAATCTGGAACAAACCCCCATTTTTTTGCATCATAAGCTTCTTTCATGTATTGGTTTTTGGTAATATCATAATTTGATTCATCCCAGCGAATAATCTCATAATCAGGGCACATTTTGTGCCAACTCTCAATACATTTTTGATCTTTTTCAGGTAATGGATTACCACCAAACCAGCAATAATGTATTTTTTTTTGAATCATCATATTCTCTCCTTCATATTTTTTTCTTTTTTATTTATATATTTTTCTTTTCGATAAAGACAAGGTAAAGCCATGACAAAATATAAATAGAACCCTACAACTTCTGAACGTAAAGTAACATTGTACATAAACAATACCGGTAACAGAATCAATACTGTAACACTATAATTTCTAAGCCATGTATCTTTTATAGATTTAAACGAATCTATTAGCTGCGAAATTATAAAAAGAATTATCGAAATAATTCCAATATATCCATTTTCAATGTATACCCATATCATTTGAAACCAGGAATAATGGGTATAACTATTTTGAATATAAAATGGGCTTGAAAAGAAACTTGTATATTCTGCGCTTCCAATACCATTACCTATAATATGTTGTATAATATCACCTTTAAATAACCCCTTGTTTAATGTACTAATCCCGCTCAAACGATTCAAATCGCCTACACCATCATAACCTGAATCCCTTGAAATATATTCTATAAACCCTTCAATTGTAAAGATATCTCCATAAGTAGTACGACCACGTGCATTGACATCTGTAAAAAATGTAATTATATAAGAAAATGCTAAAATGCAAAGAACCACTATAAAAATGGTCTTTATACTTTTCTTCGATATTAGCATAAGAGTAATTACAATTATCAGTAATTCTACAATAAATATTTTTAATTCAGCCCAACCACTCATAAGAACCGCCGCAACTAAAGTCGCTACTGTTTGTAATACCTTCACATTATTATGGAAATAATCATCTAATATATCAATGGCTTCTAAAACCAAAATTATATTTAATGCCATTGTTACACCATTAAATCCATGATAAATTCCTCCAATCATATCTCCAATAATTGTTCCTGTTGGATAACTAATAAAATAAGTTTCATAGAAACATAATGGTACAGAAATCCAAAATATTGCTTTAATAATTTTTCGTGTCTTCATAAAATCATCTATATTTAGATACATCGCTGAAGCACAAAAGAACAGAAAAAACCGTCCACAATTTCTAAGTCCCCATAAATAATACAATGGATTAACCACATTAACAACAGCACTCATTGTACCAAATATAATGAATATCATAATTATCAGTATCGTAAAACCCTTTATGTACGTCTTATGCTTTTTGCTTAAAATATCTTGCATTATTAAACAAAATACTCCACATCCTACAACGTCTCCAATATACAGAATTATCCTTGGAAACTTCATCCAATATACACATATTGGGGTAATAATCATATACCACCACATCCAAAATAGGACTATATCAGATGTCTTTATTTTTCTGCATAAAGACATTCTTAATCGTATTTTCATTTTTCATTCCTTTCATAAAATTCATAATCCTTATTTTCTTGTTATAACATCTTTTATTTTTAACATTATATAAAGAAAATAAATTATTTTTCTTTTCATGCAATAAGTTGTAATTTTAAGTGAAGAACGATAGTTTGGAATCTTGTAGTTCTGTAATAATTTATCAATCCATATTTCATTTAATACGCCTCTCATTTTCCCAATTTTTTCTTTCGTACTAAGTGAAGATCTCGCAATCATTAAAAGTAAACCACGTATTTTGGCTACAACACATCTATCAATTCTAACATCGACAGTATTCGGCATATCTAGTTCTTTCGTAAAATTAATAAGTTCCTGATAAAATACTCGTGTTCTTTCAATTTGTTTTTCATCATAACCTTTAGTTATTGAATTGGGATTGTATCTATAATAATATCCTGCTTCTTTTGTAAAATAAACACATCTACAATGGCTTAAATATTTTAAATTAAAAAATAAATCTTCAGAACTTACAACTCGTTCTGACGGAAAAACCAATGCGTTTTCTTTAATCACACTGACTTTATACAAATTAAAACATACACTCATTGGAATCCCTAAATCTTTCCTACTTCCGTTTTCTGCCGCTATTATAGATAACATTGCTTTATTCACTACCTCTTCTCCATAAATCTTTCCATAGTAAGGTAGTCTTGTAATATCAAGAAGTTCTCCACTATTAGTAGCTTTCGTGTAAGAACCAAATATCAAGTCACATCCATCGGAATATGTTTCATCAAGTAAATTCTGAATATGTTTTTCATCAAACCAATCATCTGAATCTAAAAATGTAACATATTCTCCCTTTGCATATTCAAGTCCTTTATTTCTAGTTAACCCAAGTCCTTCATTTTCTTTATGTATAACTTGAATCCTCTTATCTAAGTTTTTCAATTCATCGCATAAAATTGAAGAGCCATCTGTTGAACCATCATCCACAAGTATAATCTGAAGGTTCTTATATGATTGAGAAACAACGCTCTCAACGCACTTTCTCAAATATTTTTTTGTATTATATACCGGAATAATTACTGTTACATTTCTACTTTTCATATCTAATTCCTTATTTTTTTTCTTTAAATATACAGGGATTTCCTATCACAGTCGTGTTACTTGGGACATTTTTCATGACTATCGCACCAGCCCCTATTTCAACATTATTTTCTATAGTAATATCACCAGCTACAACTGCATTTGAATATACTGTTACGTTATCTCCAATTACAGGCATAACATTGTCTTTTTTACCATCTTTAGAATTTTTGCCTATTATAACCCTCTGATACACTATTAAATTTTTCCAGATCTTTTACACACAATTACTGAAGCATGATCATGAAAAATCGTAAGCCCCCGGATTTCTCCTTGACTAATTTCTAAGTCTTTCTTTATAGGCAGCAAAAAATCTATTAAATATGAGAGCATCTTGTTTTTATTTTTCACACGAAATTGAATTACATTATGAAAAAGCTTTCTTTTTGCTGTAATACGATTAAATAGCCAAAATCGATGTAATTTATGTTCTTGATCAGCTGCATAACGATATCCTTCCATATCCTCACAAATAATATCATCCACACCAAGTATCACAACAACCATCCAAACTGGAATACTACGAAAGATATTAATGAAATAAAGTATTCTTTTCATATTCTCTTTAACATCACCTTTCTGATACTGGTTTTCCAATTTTATAATATAAATGTTTGATTTTAGATAAAAAAACATCTTCCGAAAACTTACTTTCAGCAATCTTCCTTGATTCTATTGACTGTTGTTTCCAGATATCCTCATTTGTTGTAATCACTTCAATTTTTTCTGCAAGCATATTTACATCCCCAGGACTAACCAAATATCCATTTTTGCCATCAATAACTGCTTCAGAAATACTACCAACTTTGGTACTTATTACAGGCAAGGAGTAAACCATAGCTTCTAATATTGCTATTGGTAGACCTTCATTGTGAGATGGCAATATCAAAATATCTGCTTTTTTTAAAATATCCGTTTTTTCTTCATTGGTTATCCATCCAAGAAATTCAACTCGACTGTTTAATTGATTATCTATTACATATTTTTTTAATGTCGCTTCTTCTTCACCCGCCCCTGCAATAAGTAGTCTAAAATTATCAATTCCTTTATCAGAAAGTTCTTTTATAGCCTGCAAAAGTTCAATAACACCTTTTCGTTTAATCAAAGCTCCAAGAAAAAGTAATACTGGTGTAGTATTTTCAATTTTGGCTGAAAGATCAGGAATTCTAATTGCATTATTGATTATAATTACATTAGCTTTAGGTGCAATTTTTTCAATAAATTGTTTCCAATTAATTCCTAATACTATTGTACAATCTACTAAAGAAAACAATTCCTCAATCTGTTTTTTTAATTTTTCACTTCCATTATTATAAAAATCCTTAAACTCAGAACCATGCAAATGTATAATTACTTTTCTTCCATATTTTTTGCAAAGTTTCGACACATAATACTTTCTATAAAAGCTTCCTTTATATGACATGTGAATATGAATAATATCAAACATATTGTTTCTTATCAAGCCAATAAGTTTCAAATAACCTTTTGCAAAAAACATAGATTTTTTTATTGCATTTCCCGATATATGTGTTGCTAAATATGAAAATTCAAAATCATTACCCCAACTATGATTCATTAGCTGGTCAATAACACTGTTCATTCCACCTTTTTCTCTTCTATCTGAGCCACACATCAAAACTCTTATTTTTTTATCATCAGGTTCCTTTGCATTTTTCTGAATCATTTCATCAATAGATTTTATGATATTTTCCGTATTCGATTTATACGGCACAACATCTTTTCTTTTTACTTTTTCTATTGCTTCTGAAATTTTATCACAATCGTAACATCCAATAACCATATTCATTTTTTCGAACGCTTCAACAAGTTGAATCTGATGGTCATCAACAACCTCTTTGTATTTGGCAAGTCTAGGAACCGCAATCACTTTCTTTCCCAGTTTGACAGCATTTACTATTACTCCTGTTCCTCCATGTGTAAGCACGATATCACATTCATTCAACATTTTATTAAACTCATCGTGATTCAAGAAATCTACCGTTTTATAATTCTTAACTGAATATGTGCTTGAGCCGACTTGAGCAAAAATTTTATCTTGAATTTTTCCTGCTTCTACAGCTTTGTCAATAGCTTCTAATAATCGATCAAACTGGAAACTTCTTGAACCCACCGTAATAAAAATCATTTAGTATATTCCTCCCTTACAAATAGCATTGGGATAAAATTTCTTCATGCTTTCCCATTGCACGTAAAATTGATCTGCAAATTTATATGCAATTTTTCCAGAAATATTGGGGCTACTTATTTTTGCAAATGACTCTATATAAATAACTTTCCCACCAAAAATTTTTGTCCAAACCATAAGCGGTACTGCTGCTAATGCACCAGTAGATATAATATAATCCGGTCTATTGCATACGATTATAAAGAAAGATTTTATAATATTTAAAAGAAATTTTAAAGCAAACAGTTTATCTGTTCTATTTATTGCTAAAACGTATTTAACTGGTATATTTCCAGCTTTTACATCATATCCTATTTTTTCAGTCACAATATATCCATTATATTTGTTCACCAACGATTTCAACATCATTAACTGTTCAAAATGTCCTCCAGATGAAGAGGCTAAACAAATTTTAATTTTTTTGGTTTTCTCCATATCTTTACAATCTCCAATACTTCATTCCAGAAGCTTTTAATTCCTCTACTTTATAAAGTCCTTTCACATCAATTAATACTTTTTCATCATCAGCACTATCAGCAAATAGCTTCTTAATATCATCCAATTTTAATGCCTTAAATTCATTATGTGCTACAGCAACAATGATACAATTTGCATCTTTGACATCCTGCAGATTATTCAATGTAATCCCATATTCTCGCATAGCATCTCCTTCATTTGCCCATGGATCTACTATAATTGGATTAATATCATAAGTGTTGAGTTCCTTAATAATATCATCTACTTTACTATTTCTTGTATCAGGACAATTTTCTTTAAATGTTAATCCAAGAATTACAACCTTGGATTTTTTTGGTGCCTGACCAGCCTCAATCATTTTCTTTACTGCTGCATCAGCAACGTATGCACCCATACTGTCATTTACAATACGTCCATTCAAAATAATTTGACTATGATATCCAAGTTTTTCAGCTTCATAAGTAAAATAATACGGATCTACACCAATACAATGTCCCCCAACTAAACCTGGTCTAAATCCAAGAGCATTCCATTTTGTATTCATGCCATCAACTACTTCGTTAGTATCAATATTCATCTTATCAAAAACCATTGCCAGTTCATTCATGAATGCAATATTGATATCTCTCTGACTATTTTCAACTACTTTTACAGCCTCGGCAGTCCTCAAATTTGAAACAGGATATGTCCCTACTTCAATTACAATATCATAAACTGCTTTAATTTCTTTTAATGCAACTTCATCACAACCAGAAACAATTTTATGAATATTTTCTAGACGATGAACCTTATCGCCTGGATTAATTCGTTCTGGAGAATAGCCAATTTTAAAATCAACCCCACACTTCAAACCAGATTCTTTTTCAAGAATTGGAATACACACATCTTCCGTACAACCCGGATACACGGTAGACTCATAAACAACTATACTTCCCTTACTCAAATTACGACCAACGATTTCAGATGCACCAATAACTGGTGACAAGTCTGGCGTATGATCTGTATTAATAGGCGTAGGAACTGCAACGATAATAAATTTTGCCTTTTGTATCTCAACTTCATCTGCTGTAAACTCAACAGTAGTGTTTTTAATAACTTCATCTCCAACTTCTTTAGTTGGATCAATACCATTCTTATAGCGTTCAATTTTATTCTTATTAAGATCAAATCCAATTACATCAAGTCCCTTTCTTGCAAATGCAACCGCAATAGGCATCCCAACATACCCAAGTCCAACTAGTGCTAATTTTTCTTCACCTTTTACAAGTTTTTCATATAAAGACATTTTATTTTCCTCCAATTTTTATTATATTTATAACTTATCTAGTATAGTGTTTTCTGCAGCCTCCCCTTTTGCAAAGACTAAGCTGCATATCAACATCACATTGATCCGTCTTTTCTCAAAACTATCAGCACCGTCTTAAACAAAATTTTGATATCCATACCAATATTCCAATTACTGATATACTCTTTATCAAGTCTGACAACTTCTTCAAAATCGGTAATATCACTACGTCCACTAATCTGCCACATACCTGTGATTCCCGGCTTAATTGCCAATCTCGCTCGATGATGAAGCTCATATAAGTTCGTTTCCGAAATTAACGGAGTTCTAGTGCCCACCACCGACATGTCTCCTTTTAACACATTGAAAAACTGGGGAAATTCATCCAGACTCATGCGCCGGATAAAATCTCCAATTCCTGTTTTGTGAGTACCATCCGGAAGAATCTTATTTCCAATAACACGAGGATCAAAATCAAGTTTGAACATTTTCCCATCCCCCAGTTTGTTATCTTTCATAAGCTCTGCCTTACGTTCTTCTGCATCCATATACATACTGCGAAATTTATACATCTTGAATTTCTTACCGTTCTTTCCCACACGTTCCTGTGAAAAGAATATCGGTCCCGGTGATGCAATATAAATCGCTGGTGCCACAAATATAAAAATAATTCCAGTCAAAATGCAGTCTACCAGTCCACCAGCAAGATCCATTAATCTTTTCAGCATGAGTTGGAATGAGGAAGCATAATTAATACTTGTAGTAAGAACCGTATATACTCCGACTTTTTCAACAAACTGTTTCTTACCTGGAACATTCGTGATTTTTGCCAGATTCAAATGAATCGTAACTCCTGTCTGAGATAACTTATCAATCAGCTCACTGGGATAAGATAATTCATCCGATACAACTATCAGAACTTCATCAATCCATTCTTTACATACATACAACGGTTCGAGGCCGTGTTCCAATCAACGCCATATTTCCTTTAATCCCATTCCAAAACTGTGTGAACTCATCCAAAGATGTTTTCCAGATAAAATTACCAATTCCTTTACCCAGCCCTTTTTCGCTGCCTATAATCCGGGGATCATTCTCCATCTTGAACATATATCCATCTGCAATCTTATTCTGTTCCATCAATTCTTTTTTCCGCTCTTCTGCATCCATATACATGCTTCGGAACTTATAAATCTTAAACTTACACCCACTTTTTCCTATACGTTCCTGCCAAAAAGATAGGGACTGGTGACTGAAAATAAACAATACTTCCTATAATAATCGTAAGAATCGATGTGATAAAACATCTCATTAATCCTCCGCATATCTTCATTAATCTTTTAAGAAAAAGGTATCTTGCTAAGACAGTGTTTATACTATATATAAGAACTGTATATAGACAAAGCTTTTCTATAAATGTGTTTGGGCTTTGATTTTTTCAATCTCATATAAGTTCAAATGCACAGTAACACTCATAGAAATAAATTTATCTATAACATTATTATCTGGCTCCTGTTCCACCTATCACCACTGCTACTGTCTTCAATAGTATCTTCAGATCCATCCCAATCCCCCAATTCCTAATATACTCCGTATCAAGCTTCACAACTTCTTCAAAGTCTGTAATATCACTTCTTCCGCTAACTTGCCATATCCCAGTAAGCCCTGGTTTCATTGCCACTCTAGCTCTGTGGTGTTTTTCATATTCGTTCCATTCATCAATAGTTGGAGGTCTTGTCCCAACTAGGCTCATATCCCCTTTTAGCACATTCCAAAATTGCGGAAATTCATCGATGGATGTTTTTCTTATAAACCATCCAAGTCCATGCTTTGTTCCATCCGGTCCACTTCCGATGATCCTTGGATCGTTTTCCATTTTAAACATAAGACCTTTCATCTGATTTCGTTCCATCAGATCTTTTTTCCTCTGTTCCGCGTCCATATACATACTTCGAAACTTGTATATTTTAAATTGTTTTCCATTCTTTCCAACTCTTGTCTGTGAGAATAAGATTGGACCTGGAGATGCAATGTAAATAGCGGGTGCTAAGAAGAGCATAATAATGCCAGTCAATATCACTCCGACAATTCCACCACATATATCTAATATCCGTTTTCCTAATACTTGTCCAGGTGTTGCCATTCGTAAACTAGAAGTCAATACAGCGTAGCCACCTACTTTTCCAACATTCTGTGTTCCAATTCCATCTTGTAATTCCATAATTCGACGATGTACGACAACTCCCATTCCAACACAAGTATCAATCAACTCTTTTGGCACTGTTTGATTTCCTTTTATATGGAACAATATGCTATCTACCCATCGTTTTTGTATATATTCAGGAATCATATCTAATGTGCATACAACAGGAATTCCTTTTATTGTTTTCCTAACAACTTCCTTTTTATCTGCTAATACGATTCCAATAATTTCAAATTCATTGTAGCTATTGAGGCGAATCGTTTCGATTACATCTTCTACCTCTTCGCTGGAAACTACCACCAGCATCTTTCTTTTGTCATAAAATAAATTTCTATATTTTAATAAATAAAGTTTCCAAAGAGTGCGTTCTGCATAGATCGAGCCAATACTAGATAAAATGAATATGACAAAAGCAATTCTCGAAAAGTCAAAACCATTCTTACTCAAAAATAAATAACTAACTTCGATTATCCCAACATTTCCAACATGTTTTATTACATTCTTTAGCTCTTCAAAATATCCTCTTCGCATAATTCCATGATACGTTTCCATGAAAAATACCGTAGAAATATCCCCAAAAAAAATAATTACCCCTATATTAAAATACACTTGATCATTGTATGGATTACTCCATCCATTTCGAACAATACAGGAAAATACATAAGCGATTTGTAGCATTACGGCATCTAATATTATAAAATCCCAATGCTTAAACCAGCTATTTGAAATTTTTCTGTACATGCTTCCTCACCTCATTTTTTCATTTTGAAAGACAGAACTCTGCCAAATATATACAGAACTCTGCCTTATTTTTCTCTTCAATGCAATTGCTACAAAAGCAATTCCATTCTTCGTGTTATGAACCTATTAAGCTCTAGTTCTTTTGAATATAACAATTGCCGCACCAAAAAGTACAACTGCTGATGTCATCCAAACAGCCCAGTTAGACTCCACACCTGTCTTTGGAGATGTAGCATCTGTATCTGTTGTTGTAGAATCGGTATTTGTAGCCGTTCCAGAAACTTTAGCAATAACTGCTACTGGAGATAAGTCTTGAAATTCTGCTGTAACTAATTTGTTAGCAAGATCAATATTAGATGGAGCAATTACTTCCCATGTAGAACGTACTGTACTATAGTGAAGCACAGATACTTCTACGGCCCCTGATGGTAAACCAGGTACAGATAATGTTACTTCATAGTTACCATTCGCATTTTTTGTTGCATCAGCTGCTGTGATGTCAACAAAAGAGCCCATAAGGCTCTTTCCTTCAAGAGCGGATGCAAGTTCTGGAGCTTGTTCAGCAATATTCTGAATGGTTGCTCCCCCTGCATTAATCTCTTCAATTAAGTTTGCTACAGTCTCTCCTGCTGCTGAGAAATCAGAAGATACTGCGTAGTTTCCAGCAGAATCTCCTACAAGAGATATACCTGCTGATTTGCTTGGTGCAGCAAATGCGCTGATTGCCTGTGTTACAACGAGTGCTGCCACCAAGAGACCACTAAAGATTTTTTTCTTCATTGGTACCCACTTCCTTTCTTAAATATAGTGTTATTTTTCTATAGATACCAGTACAGCTTGTACTAGATATCTTCGGTCTGACAATCCTGCATAACAGGTTGACATTGTGATGATCTTATCATCGCTTGTGACTTCCATCGAAGTATCTACAAAAGAATCCATACTTTTCATAGTAAAAATGTTATCTATATAATTTTGATATACTGCTTTATCATTAAAATCATAACTTTTCAATATATGACGAGCATCACTTAAATAAGCAGCAAAGATCTTATAATGTAAGGTCTTTGTTGGCATATAGATTGTGACATCTCTATTTTTCTCAAAAAAATCCCGATCCATGTAATCATGGAGCGTTCGGAACATAGAACCGTTTTTCATATTATGACCATAGATAAGAGTATTTGGATCTTCAAAAGTCTTCGTATTATAATTTTCTGTAAAAATTGCTCCCTCTGGGCTCTCTTTGTTCTCAATCGTATGAGTTAAGTAATAAGCATTATCCGTCTCACTTTGAAGAATTGGATAATCCACATTTGTTCCTTCTACTTTAATCCACGCATATACTTCTGGATTCTTTTTTTGCAATTTTTTAAAGTCTATTGGACTTTTAAACACTGTCTCTTTTTCTGTTGTTACTTCTGAAACAGGCTGTTTGACTTCCTCTTTTATTTTTTCATATTCTTGACCTGCGTTATGTTCTTTCAAATATTTATAAACTCCAACTCCGGAACATACAAAAGCTGCGAAACAAAGAAGTGCTACTACCAGAAATTTTTTCTTTTTCATAGTTTTCTCCTTAATTTACTCTGTTTCCTCATAGAATACTTGAAGAATCATTTCATAGAGTTTTTCATCATTCACTTGATACTCATCAAATACCTTTCCTTCCATTCCCTCTCCTGGAATTGTAAATGACTCTTTCTCACTACCACTTGATGCATCTTCCATAATTTTGACAAATTGATCTGTCCCCATGTTTGTAACCATATAATTTTGTAAATCTATATACAAATCGCTAATAAATCCTGGATTTTCATTAAATGTCTCAATGGCACGTGACTCATAGGCATCTAAAAATACTTTTTGTCGATTTAAACGTGTAATAGCGCTTTGACTTTGCGTAATATCTCGGTATCTTACAAAAGTCTCAATATTATTTTCATTCAATATTACTTTTTGTCCTTCTTGAAATTCTGGATTCACTTGTTCTAAACTGTCATCTGGAACAGTAATCGGGATTCCTCCAACTGCTTTTGCAAGAAGTGGTAATCCGTCTAAATTTAATGCACAATATCCTTGTATGGGTACCTGATATAATAAATTGGATACCGCTGTTTTTGCTAATTCACAGCTTTGTCTACCACCATCTCCAAAAGCATAAGCTAAGCTGATGTGATCCGTACTCATCCCAAGACTATTTCCACTGACATCAAATGTCTCAATTTGTGTCATTGTATCTCTTGGAATAGAAATGATTGTCAAACTATGTTTCACTCGATCCCATGACAATACGAAAAGAGCATCTGATTGTCCAGCATTTGCCTGCCCTTGACTCGTATCCATCTTTTCTCTAGAATCAATTCCAAGGAAAAGAAAGTTGCTTAAATGTTCATTGTATTGGTATCGTTTTCCATCATATGTAATTGTATTTTTTTTCGAAATGCTGCTAGTAACCTCTACCTTGCCATTCTCTTCTACTGGTGCTTTTACTTCCTTTTGTCTTGGAATAAATAAAAAATAGAAAAGAAATGCTACTAACAGAAGCAGTACTATACCCCCTAATATTTTGATCCTATTAGAAGTTTTTTTATCATTTTTCTTTTGGTTGGAATATTTCATTTTGTTATTCCTTTTCTATATTTTTTCATTTTGTAAAATTTTCTCTGCATTTTCATATAAAATCTTATTTAAGTATGTTTGATCTAAATGTTTCTTCATCCATACTAATGCCTCAGATGCCATAGGTCTACGAGTTCTTGGACTATGCATATCAGTGGCCATAAAATGAACATTTCCTTCTTTTAGCATCCTCTTGCACCATCGCGAAATTTCTGCATACCATTTCCCACAAAGTGAATGATAGCTTACTTGAATATAAGCTCCTGCTTCTATTAACTCCTCAACTTTTCCTTTTTCTCTTAACTCGCCATAGCGTTCTACATGAGCTAATATTGGACAGTATTGGTTCATTGTCATCTCTCGCACAACGCGGTATATAATAGAATAAGGTACCTGAGGATGGAACTCTAACAGAACATAATCACTTCCTGCCATAGTCAACAACTCACCTTGGCTTAGCTTCTCTATAATATCTTCTCCATAAAAAATCTCCTGTCCAGGATAGACAGTTATTTCTTTTCCTATGGTTTTCCAAATGTTTTCCTGAACCTCCTGACACAATTGAAGTATCATTTTAGGATTGTCATTTAGAAATTGCCTTGAAAAATGTGGAGTTACAATAAAACGTCCAATGCCTTGTTCCTCTGCCATTCGAACCATCTCTAAAGTCTCTTCCATCGAAGACGACCCATCATCAATTCCCGGTAATATATGGCAATGTATGTCAAAAATATTTCTCATGGCCCTATTCCTTTATAATATATTCCAGTTCTACTAATTTCTCATAAATCATATCTGCAATCTTCTTTTGTCCATTATAAGAAGCTACTGCATTTGGTAAAGCTGCTTTTAATCCACTCATATAATGTTCTCCCCATCTCTTTTGCATCTCTTCATCATAGTTTTCTTGACTCACTAAGCCATTAGCAGGAGGAATTCCAACAATAAGAAACTTCTCCTTATTTTCTTCAAAAGTATCCAATATCTTTTGCTGTTGTTCCATCAATTCTTCTACATCGTTATTCCATCCACCATAATACCCCATAAAAATAATTGGAATATCATCTTTATCCTCTCTTATCAGTTCTTCTTCTGTAAAATCTCGAATTCCCACCTCTGTTATTGGAGGAGTGGCATTTCCTGCTGCCTCTTGATGACTTGTTACATAGTCTTCTAATACATCATCAGAAACACCTGCCATCTTCATGACAGATAAAGTACTACCTCCACCTAATGTTTTACTTTTTACATTGATATCATACGCATTCTCTTCTAAAATCTCTTGCAAAACGGCTGGATAAGAATAAGTAACAGCATCTGATTTTTTCAAGAATTCATCCCCCCAACAAGAGATTCCTGTAACATTTGTAACACTAGCTTTTGTCGTTTCTTTTCTCTCTAGAGACACATTTTGTTCTTTATTTTTATTTCTTCGTTCTTGGGCTACCATTTCCAAGTCTTTTCGTTCTGCGCCTTCACTTCTTTTATTTTCAACTAGGAAGAATATTAATACTAAAAATAAAAGCACGCATAATACAATGAGCAAAAAGTTCCATAATACTGAATTCTTTCTCTTCATATCCATTCCCCCTTTTATTTTTAATCCTCACTCTTCTTGTAATAACTACCATATTTACCATAATAATAGGAATAATACTTATCCTTCTTTGTATCAACTTTATTTAATACCGCGCCCAAAATCCTACAACCACTTTTATTCAACTGGTCTTTCGCTTTTTTTGCTACTTTATAACTAACTGCGCCACTTTCTATTACTAAAATGGCCCCATCACATTTTTGCGCTACCACAGCCGCATCAATTAAATTTCCAATTGGAGGCGTATCCAAAAGTATATAATCATACCTCATTTTTAATTCCTCTAACATTTCTCCAAATATACTCTCTCCTAAGAGTTCTGATGGATTTGGAGCAACTGGACCAGCAAAAATTATATCTAAATTTTGAAAATTGGTTTCATAAATAATCAATTGCTTCTCTACCTGTCCGCTTAAATATTGCGTCAATCCTTTTACTTTTTTACGAATCCCATATCGTGTAACATAGACTGACTTTCTAATATCTGCATCAACTAACAATACTCTTTTCCCTGCATTTCCTATTTCTCTTGCAAGGCTAAGTGCAATATCACTTTTTCCTTCATTAGGATAACAGCTAGTAAACATGACCATCTGGACTTGTTTGCCCATAAATAATAGATTGGTACGAAGTGTTTTAATCGCTTCTTCATAAAAATAATCCGATTTTTTTGGATCGTGCATTTCTACTCTTAGTTCCATCACTTATTCCCCTTCTTTTTCCTCTTTGTTTTTCTTCCATTCTTACCTCGAAAGTTAATATAATCTTTTCTATCTGGAACTACTGCCAAAGTAGAAAGTTCTAAATATTTTATAATATCATCTTCTGTTTTAATCGTATCATTTAAAACTTCCAAAATAACAATAACGGCAATGCAACCCATTGCTCCAATTAAGATACTAATTAAGACAATTTTTATCATATTCGGACTTGTCCGCTCAGTTGGTATCTCACCTTCCTCAATAATCTTAGGAGGAACTACTTCCATTTTATCTCCAATATAGGCGGAAGATACATTTGCCAACTCATCTACAATATCTTTGGCTAAAACAGGATCAGAACTTTCTACAGAAATTTCCAATATTCTTGTATCACTTGGATTCGTAATAGTAATGTCTTCTCTTAAATCCTTATACTCCATATCTAATCCTAAGTTATCAATAACTGATTGCAACACAGGACGACTGTTAATTAAAACCGTATAATCCTTTGTTAACTGTGCTCCTAACTGAAGATCTGCCAAAGAAGACAAGGTTGTCTCTTTTGTTAAAACAAGCATATTAGAGACAGAAGTATAAATTGGTGTTATAAATATTTTTGTCCATATAGAAGCAAGACATCCACTTAAAAGACCAATTGCTAAAATCAAAAAAAATTTGCGTTTAATCGCAAAAAAAACCTCTCTCAAATCGATTTCAATTTCATCTTCTTGTATATTTCCCATAACTTTATTCCTTTACTATATTTTTTCATTTTTAGAATAAATTCTCTTTTTCTAATCTTTCCATTTATTATACCATCTTCAGAACAAATTGCATATTATATACAATTTATAACGTTCGTTCCCCTATAGCAATGTATCATAAATATTTTCCTTATAACTCCCCACTCACTCCTTCAATTTATTATGAATAACACTTATTTTACAAAATAATATTAATTATATTGTTTATTATTTTTTTTGCAAAAAAACATACTTTAAACACAAATATTTATATTTGTATTTTATTTTTATACATTAGAACAAAAAACCATTTACATATGCATCTCATTATTTATACAAATATAATGTATTTAAGAAAATAATCCTTTTTTTAATTTTTTAGATCAATTTTATTGTCTTCTATCAATAAACTGTTTCTTATATATTAATTTATGCAAATAAAAATTATAAACTTCGTAAAGTTACAACTAAATTATATATCGAAACACAATATTCGTCAACTATAAACAGAATATTTACAATAAATATAAAAAATAATGTAAATGATAATTTTATTATGATTTTTTGCACTAATTAATTTTAAAAAAACTTTAACAAAAATATACTATCCAAATTATATAAACTAAAATTCAAAGGATGTATGATTTTGTTAAAGTTTCAATCTAATTGTATTATTTTTATCTCTGAGATGAACAATTTCATCTAGAACCGATATTGAGGAAAAATTTTATTGTCTTTTAGTAAGGCTTATTACAAAAATATTTGATTATAATGTTTGTTTACTATTATATTTACTCTCTTTTTTGTTATTTGCTGTCTTCAATAATTTATAGTACTCTATTTTATTTAAGCTTTTTCATTTTTAAAAATAAATGCTTTTGACACTTAACACTTTTTATTTTAAGATGCGTTAAAGACATACACGTTAATTTCTTTTATCACTTCGTTAAAATCTCTTCCTTCTTTTGCAATTAAAGATGGATTAGTTGTAGTAGTATGCAGTTTCTATGATTCTTTTTTCTCTCTCTAGATTATCCAATATGCCAATGTGATATCCCTTATAGCTCCTAATGAACTTACCTATCTTCTCATAGTTTCTATTCTTTTTATTCCGATAATACTTGAAATACTGGTTTTAATGCAGGATAGATCTGTTTAAATTTCTGATAGCGTTCTTCGTATTTTTTCACTAGCTCTTGTTCTGGTTCAATCGTTTCCACTACTGTTACAAACTGACCAACAGCAGATTCTACATCTTCATATTCCCCGCATCCAACTGCAGCTAAAATCGCTCCTCCAAGGGCTGGTCCTTGTTCGCTTTCAATGACTTCCACTTTTAAATTTAAAATATTTGCCACCATCTTCTTCCAAAGGGAACTTTTTGCACCACCACCACAGATTTTTGTTCGCTCAATTTTGATTCCAAGACTTCTTGCAACTTCTAAAGAGTCACGAAGAGCAAAGATAACTCCTTCTAATACCGCCTGTGTCATCTCTTCTCTCGTTGTATCCATTGTCATTCCAATAAACGTTGCCCTCGCTTTTGGATCGTTATGAGGAGAACGTTCTCCCATAAGGTATGGTAAATAAAAGACTTGATTTTCTCCTAGCTTTTCAATCCCTTCTTGCTCTTTATCAAAATCTACCGTTTTTAAAATTTCTTCCATCCACCATTTATTACAAGAAGCTGCACTTAACATACAGCCCATTAAATGATAATGTCCATCAGCATGGGCAAAGGAATGAAGGGCATTATGGGGATCCACTTTAAATTGTTTGCTAGAAATAAAAATAGTACCACTTGTTCCAAGGGAAATATTACAGTTTCCTTCTCCAACCGTTCCCGTTCCAATGGCGGCGGCGGCATTATCTCCAGCACCTGCAATGACCTTTACCGTGGCAGACAGTCCTAATTCTTTTGCAACTTCTTCTTTTAACGTTCCGACAACGTCATAGCTTTCATAAAGAGTTGGTAACTGTTCTTCTGTAATCCCACAAAAATCCATCATTTCCTTTGACCAACATTTATGCTCTACATCCAGTAATAACATTCCTGAAGCGTCGGAATAGTCACTACAAAACGCTCCTGATAAACGATACGCTAAATAATCTTTTGGAAGCATAATCTTTTTGATCTTTGCAAATCTTTCTGGTTCATTTTCTTTCATCCATAAAATTTTCGGAGCGGTAAATCCAGTAAAAGCAATATTCGCCGTATAATTAGAAAGAGTTTCCTTTCCGACTACCTCATTTAAATAATTGGTTTCTTTTGTAGAACGGCTATCATTCCAAAGAATCGCTGGACGAATGACTTGATCCTTTTCATCTAATGTTACAAGTCCATGCATCTGTCCACCAAAACTAATGCCTGCAATTTTGTCTTTTTCAAAATCCGCTACCAATTCCTTTAATCCTTCCATAGTCTTTTCATACCAGTCTTCTGGATTTTGTTCGGACCAACTTGGATGAGGAAAAGAAAGAGGATATTCTTTCGAGACAATATTTTTAATTGTTCCTGTTTCATCCATTAATAATAATTTTACTGCTGATGTTCCTAAATCAACACCAATATATAACATAAGGTGCACCTCCACTTTTTACTTTTCTCTTATACTAACAATGAATCATTACCCTATAAATTAGCTTCTCATGTTCGCAGACAGTCGCCATATGTGAGCATACATGCTCTCCCATAGCTCGTTGTCTTTGCGTAAATGATTGAGAAAAAGACAGGCTTTTTTATGAAAACCTGCCTTTTTTCCTTCACCCAATATGTAAATTTATTTTCTCCCTAAAAACTCCCATATCCTTTTATGCAAATGGATTTTCTGTTTTATAACGAACACCTTTTGGTTGGTTATATCCGATTTCTTCTACATCAACACCAATGTATTTAAATACTTCATATAATTCCTTTCCAAAATGTCCAAATGCAACGGCACCATGATGTGGATAATTTCCTTCAATTAATACATGACGGTAAAATCTTCCCATCTCTGGAATCGCAAAGACTCCGATAGAACCAAAGGATCTTGTGGCAACTGGAAGAACTTCTCCTTGTGCAATATAAGCCCGAAGTTTATTGTCAGCAGTGCTTTGTAAACGGTAGAATGTAATATCTCCTGGAATAATATCTCCTTCTAGTGTTCCTTGTGTCACTTCTTCTGGAAGGGTTCTTGCCATAATCATTTGATATTTCATTTCACAAAATGACAATTTGCTTTTTGCTGTATTTCCACAGTGGAATCCCATGAAAGTATCTTTTAATGTATAATCGTATTTTCCTTTAATATCTTCTTCATACATATCTTTTGGAACCGTATTGTTAATATCAAGAAGAGTTACCGTATCTTGGCTAATTACAGTTCCAATAAATTCGCTTAATGCACCATAAATATCAACTTCACAAGAAACTGGAATTCCTTGCTCCGTTAATCGGCTGTTTACATAACATGGCACAAATCCAAACTGTGTCTGGAATGCTGGCCAACATTTTCCTGCAATAGCAACATATTTACGGTATCCTTTATGTTCTGCCACCCAGTCTTTTAATGTCAATTCATACTGAGCAAGTTTTTCAAGAATCTCTGGCTTTTTATTTCCTTCTCCTAATTCTTCTTCCATTTCTTTTACAATAGCAGGAATTCTCTCATCCCCTGCGTGTTTATGAAAAGCTTCGAATAAATCAAGTTCTGAGTTTTCTTCGATTTCTACGCCTAAGTTATAAAGCTGTTTAATTGGAGCATTACAAGCTAAGAAATTAAGTGGACGTGGTCCAAAGCTAATAATTTTTAAGTCAGAAAGTGCCATAACCGCTCTTGCGATTGGGATAAATTCATGCATCATATCCGCACAATCACTAGCATCCCCAACTGGATATTCAGGAATATATGCCTTTACATTGCGAAGTGCTAAATTGTAGCTTGCATTTAACATTCCACAGTAAGCATCTCCTCTTCCTCCACATAAATTATTTCCTGTTTCTTCTGCTGCTGCAATAAACATTTTAGGTCCATCGAAATGTTTTGCTAATAATGTTTCAGAAATTTCTGGCCCAAAGTTACCAAGATAAACACAGAGTGCACTGCATCCAGCTTTTTTAATATCTTCTAATGCCTGTACCATGTGGATTTCGCTTTCTACAATACAAATTGGACATTCATAAATATCTTCTACATCGTATTTCTCTGCATAAGCCTTCACTAAAGCCTCTCTTCTTGTTACAGAAAGACTTTCTGGGAAACAGTCACGACTCACGGCTACGATACCTAACTTCACTTTTGGCATATTGTCTTTTAAACTCATTTTGATTCCTCCTACTTTTCTCTTCCTTCAACTATTTTTTAATCTACCTGAATATTTTCTCCCATTAATCCTTCATAAGCACCTTCTATCTGTGCATCTTTATGAGCAAGTAACCACTTATTTTGTGCTGTCATCAGTCTTTCTTCTCCTTCTTTTAAAGGGACAAAAGACAATGCTTCATTGGTTCCTTTTGGTAAAATAACAACACAACGGAACCCTTTTTCTCCCGCATTACATGGAGCATAATGAAGTGTTGTTGCATATACTTCAATGGCTGTTCCTGCTGGAACAAAAAATGCTTCCACTTTTTTTGTATCATACGTCCATTCTTTTGTAATATCCTCTTGTTTTCCAATAAGTAATACTAAGTCTGTTACTGCCACATTTATTTCAGAATTTCTATGATATTCTAATGCGTTTAACTTATGGTTATTTCCATTGCAATATCCAATTTGAATCGGAAGTCCTCCATATCCATATTGTTCGAATTTCTTCGCAACCAAAAGAGATTCTAATCTCTCATCGGATGGTACATAGATCACATCTTCTGGTAATGGGGTATGTTCCATTTCTTTTCTCAATTCCGTCGTATCATATTGGGTCAATATTTTTCCATATTTACCAAACGCATCATCAAATACACTTTTTAGTTTCATGCTACCTCCTCCAATTGCCTTTGCTAGTCATAACGGATAAAAATCGATATTTATTAGCATATTTTTCATCTATTATAGAACTATATTTTAAAACAATTCATTTTTTATAGATAAAACTTATAATATTTCTATATTTTCTTACATCTTTATTTAACATTATTATAGCAAGGAAGGACGTCTTATTCGACCAAAAACTTGGCTAATCTATGGCACTTTTTTGTCCTTTTTTGTATTGGCTTGGTAAAACTCCATACTTTCTTTTAAATTCTTTTGAAAAAGCCTTGCTATTTGGAAACCCATGGTTCATAGCAATCTCTGATACCGTATGATCCGTATTTACAAATTCTTGAAAGGCATACTCTAATCGCACACTTTGTAAATAAGTTTTATAGTTTGTTTTTGCATATTTTTGAAACATTCTAGATAGATACGAAGGAGAATATCCAAAAACCTCTGCTAGCATTTCTAATGATAATTCTTTTGTATAATTATCTCTAATATAGGAAGTAATCATGGAGAGCTTGTCTAATTTCTTATGATTTCTCACTAACTCTTTTGGTATTTCTTGTCTTCGATAAAAATTAATGAGTAAATATAATAATTTAAAAAATCCACTTTGTACGTTCCACTCATAACCGATCTCTTTTTCACAGACTCCCTCGTACATTTCTTTTAAAAGCTCCATAATTTCTGCATCTTGTTCTCTTTTCTGATGGGTAAACAGCAAAAACTGATTTCCTCCTATATAATAGTTTTCAAATAGTTTTAATGGGATTTGTAGGACAATTGTTTTATTTGGTTCTGGTGATAAAATAGAATGAACTTCATTAGAGTTTAAAAGAATAAATTCCCCCCTTTGTAAAAAACGTTTCTCTTCATTTACATAAAACGTCAATTTCCCCTCAAAAACAGCAAAAATTTCAATGGAACGATGCCAGTGCTTCCCCCTAACATAATTTCCATCTTTTCCTTCAAATTGAAACAACTTAAAAGGAAACCCTTCATTTGGAATAATTAATTCATGTTCCATTTTCCTTCTCCTTTCCTATTCGCCCAGCTTCCACATGAGGCAACGATGAGAAGCAAATATGCCCCGTCCTATGACAAATATTTTCACATCCTCATCATAGGCGGGGCATATTCACTTACGTAGAAAGCATTACTTCCACTATAAATAATGGATTAGCAATCAGCTTTTCCATCAGAACCGAATAATTTGATTTTTTCAATTACAGTTGCTCTAATTGCAGCACAACCTGGAGCTAATAATTTACGAGGGTCAAATCCTTTTCCTTCTAAATCTTTACCAGCTTCTACATATTTACGAGTTGCTTCTGCAAATGCTAACTGACATTCTGTATTTACGTTAATTTTAGCAACACCAAGAGAGATTGCTTTTTTAATCATATCTTCTGGGATACCTGTACCACCATGAAGAACTAATGGCATATCTCCTGTCTGCTGTTGAATAGCATCTAATGTTTCAAAGCTTAATCCAGCCCAGTTTTCTGGATATTTTCCATGAATGTTACCGATACCAGCAGCTAACATATCAACACCTAAATCAGCGATTGTTTTACATTCCATTGGATCTGCACATTCACCAGCACCAACAACTCCGTCTTCTTCTCCACCGATAGAACCAACTTCTGCTTCGATAGACATTCCTTTTCCATGAGCTAATGCTACTAATTCTTTTGTTTTTTCTTTGTTTTCTTCGATGTCAAAGTGAGAACCGTCGAACATGATAGAAGAAAATCCAGCTTCTACACATTTTTTACATCCTTCATAAGAACCGTGATCTAAGTGTAAAGCAACTGGAACAGAAATATTTAATTCTTCTAACATTCCGTTTACCATTCCTACAACAGTTTTATAACCTGTCATATATTTTCCAGCACCTTCAGATACACCTAAAATAACTGGTGCTCTCATTTCTTCTGCTGCTAAAAGAATTTCTTTTGTCCACTCTAAGTTGTTGATATTAAACTGTCCAACTGCATAGTGTCCTGCTTTTGCTTTTTTTAACATATCTCTTGCTGATACTAACATACTAAATTCCTCCATATTAAATTAAGTATTGTGTATTATGATTTATCTTATTCTGACTGTTCTTATAAAACTTTAACTTTCTTATCTAGAAAATCTATCCATAGGTATTGTTCCTATTGGTTTTACTTTTCATAAGAACACTGAGAAACACTTCTTAGTAGTTTCCCATATTCGCGTTGGCTAGTCAAATATCTAAAAAAATTGAAACACGATCCACTTTTTTACTCGTTACTCGACTTACCGATTTCGCGTAAATCAGAAAATAAGCTGTACCCATTGTTCTCTATCATAAACTATGCTCATACTAGCCACTTATCACTCGTTATTCGCACAGAATAAGCTATTTTTATTTCTACTTATTCGCATTTATTATATCTTATTTTTCCATTTCTTTCAACCACTCTGCAACATCAAGTGCATGATAAGTAATTAAAATTTTAGCACCTGCTCGCTTCATGGCGATCATATTTTCCATTACAATTCTTTTCTCATCAATCCAACCATTCATAGCTGCTGCTTTTACCATGGAATATTCCCCACTCACATTATAAGCGGCAAGTGGATAATCTGTCATTTTAGAAACCGCAGAAAGGACATCTAAATAAGCCAGTGCTGGTTTTACCATCACAATATCAGCCCCTTCTTCTAAATCCTTTTGTACTTCTAACAAGCCTTCTCTTCCATTACATACATCCATTTGGTATGTCTTTCTATCTCCAAAACAAGGAGCAGAATCCGCTGCATCACGAAATGGAGAATAATATCCAGAAGCATATTTTGCACTGTATGCCATAATAACCGTATGAATAAATCCGTTGTCGTCTAATCCTTTTCGAATTGCTTCTACATCACCGTCCATCATATCCGATGGCGCGATAATGTCAGCACCTGCCTCGGCACAAGTCACTGCCATTTTTGTCAAAAGAGGAAGTGTTTCATCATTTAGAATCTCCCCTTCATGCACTAATCCACAATGTCCATGAGAAGTATATTCACAAAGACAAACATCTGCAATTACAATCATCTCTTTGTCAAACTTCTTAATTTGACGAATGGCTCTTTGTACAATTCCATCTGGATTATAAGCTTCGCTTCCTTTTTCATCTTTATGAGCTGGAATCCCAAATAAAAGCACTGCTTTTACTCCACTTTCTCTCACACGAACTAATTCTTCTTCTAATCGATCTAGAGACCATTGATATATCCCTGGCATAGAAGGGATTGGTGTCTTTAAATTCTCTCCTTCTACAATAAAAATTGGATATACAAGATCTGATACTCGCACACTTGTTTCTCTTACAAGCGCACGCATATTTTCACTTGTTCTTAGCCTTCTTGTTCTTCTCATTCTATTATCATCTTCCTTTTCAAAACTCTAATAAGTTTTTATATTTATTATATCACATTTTATTAAATCTTACTATGTACAACAGGAACAAAGAGATTGGAAGAATTTGATAATTTTATAACAAACTTACAATAAAGATAGATGTTATGCACCATTTGCGCGTAGTGCTTTTTTATTTTATAAGCTCCTTCCCTTTGCAAGGAATTTCCTATCAATAAAAAAGACTAGAAGAAACGCTTCCTTTCTTCTAGCCTTTTTTTAGCACTCTGTACAAGTCCACTCATTATTCAGTTTTCAAATACTGTCCTCAAGTAGTCGCTTATTACATAACTGCTTTGTGTGGATAAGATGATTTCCCTATTTTCTTATCCGAAGTTCATACTCTAAGAAACTACTCTATCTATCGTTTCTGTAGTTTCAAAAGACTAGGAACTTCATATAGGAAATACTCCCTTCAGGTTACTACCCCACATAATTATTTTATGACACATCATCTTCTTCTACATCCCCCTTTTGGGGTGGTTTTCCTTAACTATCCTTGAAATACTCTCGAAGTTCTAATCGAGATTTAATAGAAAGTTTTTGAAAGATATGTTTCATATTATATTTTACTGTATTTTCTGAGATATAAAGCCTTTTTGCAATTTCACTATTTCGCAATCTCTTAGCTCCTAATATGGCTATCTCAAGTTCTCTATCTGTAAGCCCGAAAGGATTTCTTTCCTTCTTTTCCTTTTGTTGGTTGTATCTCCGTAGAGAACGAACATTTTTATACAATTCTAAAATTTGTTTTACGCTCTCATGGTACTTTTCTTCATGAAGAAGAACTTCAAATACATGTACCAATTCGGCATAATATAAAATAATTGGATAATATAATCCGTCTGGTTGTACAAGATCTAATACCTTTTTCATATATTCAATGGATTTCTTTCTATTTCCAAGTCGATGATAAGCAACTGAGCGTATGATTTCAATTTCTATCTCAGCATATAAAAATCCACCTCGTCTTACTTGATTGTGAATATAGTTTCCAATAGAAATTAACTCTTGTTCTTGCCCTTTTGCTAACAGAAATTTTAAATAATAGACATGAATATAGTTAATAAAAGCCTCTGAATATTGTTTATCGGCAGAATGATCTTCTTTTAACCATTCAGGAATTTTGTCCAGTTCTCCTAGAAATAGATAAAAATATGCTGAACATAATTCTGCTTCCAATAAAAGTTCTCGATTTTTGCTCTCTTTTACTTCTTGTTTGATGGCTTCTAAATATTTTTCCGCTTTTGTATGCTGCTCTAAATAAAGGCAAATTCGCATCATAAGAAATTGTCCTGCTATTTTAACGCTAAGCTGTCCACCTTTTTCTGAAATTTTGATTGCTTCATATGCAAGAGATTCTGCCTCTTCTATTTGGCACTTTAATAATTTTACTTCCGCTTGCATGGCAACCCAATTTCCCATACCGTTTCCATTTGTTAAACGATAATAATTGGTCATACAACTTTTTAACTTCTGAATCGTCTTATTTAATTGTCCAGGGATAGAATAATAGAGATGACAGATAGATGGGATTCCATGGGTGAATACAATTCTATTGTCATAAATAGTAGAATTACCTTTTAGAAGTTCATATGATTTTTTATAATATTGTTCCACTTGATTTAAATGATATCCAAACGATAAGGAACGAAGAAAATAGATTTCACCTCTTAATTGTTCCTCCATACGTTTTGGAAGTTGTAACACCTGATTAAGATTTTCCTCTATCTCATCTAAAATGTGATTTCCTCGTCGTTCTTGTCCCCATAATAGAAAAATGCCTGCAACTAAAAGAGGAAACCTTGGATATTTACATTTTAAATAATAAGGGCTATGCTCCATAATCTCCCATAGTTTCTCAAGAAATCTCTGATCTAGACATTGATTCAACTCGGATAACTGATAAGGATAAGAGAAAATTAACTCATATTCTTCTAATCGGCTATAAATATCAATACTGGATTTATAATCCTTTTGAGACTCGAACCATTTCGCACGCCTTGTATAAATTCTTTTTTGTATTGCCCGTGGCAACTTTTTCACGCCTTGTTTCAAATAATGGTATAATACCATTTGAATTTGATACGTATCGTGAATCATATCATATTCAATAAATGGATTTTTATCAATGACTGTAGAGATGTATTGGCAAGTATCATCATTTTTATCACCAATCAACATACCAATCTGATCAAGTGTTACCTCTTTCAATTGATATAGAGAAAATAAAACTTCTTTCTCTTCCATAGTCAAATGATTAATAAAATCTCTTTCTAACAGCTCACTAACACCAATTCCTGGCATAATCTTATGATTATAATGATATTCTCGAATTCCAAGCATAATGGCTCCCGCCCAGCCACTGGAATACTCATATAAAATCCTTGCTGTTTGGTAACTAATCTTAATTCCATTTAATTGATATAATTTTAAGATATCTTTTTCTTTTAACTCTAAATCTTCTTTTGTAATACTATGAATCGTATGATTTAGATGAATGCCATTCATTGGAATATTTTTATTCATAATACAGATGAAATGCACGTCTTTGTTCCATATTTCATAAGAAAGTTCGTGTTCCCATCGCTGTTTTAAAATTCCATCTGTCTGGCACCCATCGAGTATATAAAGCATTTTCCCTTCTTTTGGCTCATTGAGCTTATCTTTTATATATTGCAGATAGTTTTTTCTTTCTTCTTTCTGCAGTACGATCCATTTTACTTTGACCCCTTGTTCTTTAACGCGTTTTACAGCCTCTTCTACAGCCGTATGCTTTCCAAAAGCAAGCGGTGCAGAAACAATTGTAAGCGGATAATCCATCACTTTGTTGATAGCTTTGTCAATCCTTTCATTGAAATAAAAACGTTGTTCCATAAAATAAACACTCCCCGTTTCTATTTACTATGGATCTTTTTATCCACTCCTATGATACCAAAATAATATCAATAATTCAATGTTAGAACAAAGATGTCATAAAGTTTTTATTCCTTCTCATACTCCTCTTGAAAAACTTGAGCAAAATCTTCTTTTAATGGCACAGAGTATTCAGACAGCGTTTGATATAAAGCATCTAATGTCTCAACTACGTCTTCTTTATTTGCATTTTCTCCCATGTGACCAATTCGAATTACTTTTCCTGCAAATACTCCAAAAGAGCCAGATAATAAAATTCCAAACTTTTCTTTCATTGTATCTAAAATCTGTCGTTCGGTTATCCCTTGTGGAATACAAAAAACAGTCACATTATTTGAAAATCCATTCTCTGCATAAAGAGTCAGCCCTCCTCTTACAAGAGCAGCTCGAACTGCTTTTGCAATTCTTGCATGTCTCCCTACAATATCTTTCTCTTCTAAAATATTATCAACAGCCACGTTTAACCCATAAATATCACTAATTGGCATTGTATAAGGAAACCACTTATCCTCATAATAAGTTTTAAAATTTAAAAGGTTGCAATAAAAAGAAGCAATTTTACTCTTTCTTTCTTCCATTACCTTGATTGCTCTATCACTTACTGCTACTAAAGTAAGACCAACAGGTGCAGAGACTGCTTTTTGAGAACCTCCACATACAATATCTAATTTTCCTTCATCAATATTTAAATTCTCCCCTATCATTCCAGAGACAGAATCTACAACAGATAAAATTCTAAACTCATCAAGAAGTCTTCCAATGGCCATAACATCGTTGGTCATACCGCTTGGTGTATCGTTATGTACTACCGTAGCATATTTAAAATCATGATCGTTTTCTAAATAAGCTCTTAATTCTTCTACATCAATCGTATGGCGATAATCTTTTTGATAAAGAACAGGATTTCCTCCATAAAGGGATACAAAATCCGCAAATCCATTCCCATAAATGCCATTGTCAATGACAAGAACCCGATCTCCTTTTTCCGTTAAAGAAGCACAGGCGCATTCCAACCCTAAAATTCCTTCTCCACTTAAAATATAAACATTCCCTGATGTATGGAGTATTTTTGCAATTTTATCACAAGTTTCTTTATACTCTTCTACAAAACTGGTGTCTACATCAGGATTCGTTGTTTTGATGCTTCTAGCATTTCTCACATTCTCTCTTACCTGAACTGGACCTGGTGTCATTATTTTTAATTCACATTCTTTTCTTGTTCCCATATCTTTTCTTGTATGGTGTATTTACAAAGAAATCCATCCATACTCTCCTTTCTCCTTTTATTTTATAATTGCTTTTCTGATAATTGGTATTAGAATTACAACCATTACTCCTGCTACACAAACTTGCATAACGTTGCCAAAAATAGAGGCAAACGGTGTAATAAAATTATGATATAAAAAAACTTCAGCAAAATAATAACCAATCACTTTTATAATAAGAGCCAGTATGATAGCAATGACACATCGAGAAAAACTCTTGTTCTTTTCTGTGAATGCTCCCACAACAAATCCCATACTTCCTACAATGACGAAAGTAAACGGTGCCCATGCTGTCCATCCAGACAGCAGATCAAAAGCTCCCATACCGACGGCTCCTGCTATCATCCCCGTCCTTTTTCCAAACAAGATCGCTCCTAAAAATAATGGAATATTCCCCATATGAATCAATCCACCCTGTCCAAATGGCAACTTAATATTGATCATTGCGGTGAATACCAAAGTGAGAGCCGTAAATACTCCAATCATTGCTATTTCTTGAACTTGATTTTTTCTTTCGCTTTCTTGTTGTGCCATAACGGATTCCTGTGCCATAATTTTCCCTCTCTTTCTCCCATACTTTTTGATTTACATAGTTTATTTACCACATTACTGTTGTAAAGTTTGTTTTATTATATCCAGTTTCTGGTATGATTAAAACATCCAGTTATAATTTAATTTATAGTGCCAGTTTTTTTTAATTCCATAGAAAAAAGAGCAATAAGAATCCAGTCTTTTCTTATTGCTCTCTTTTTTTAGTATTTTCTTTTTTATCGGACATTCATTACAATCTTTTGTCCATTTAACTCCCGAACTTCTAGCTCAATTCCATAAAGTTCTTTAATGATTTCAGGTGTAATCACTTCATTTGGATTTCCTTCCACAATCACCTTTTTATTTTTCATACCAATTACATAGTCGCTATAATAAACGGCATGATTAATATCATGTAAAACCATTACAATCGTTAATCCATAGTTTTCATTCAATCGCCTTACCATTTCCAATAACTCTATTTGATACCGAATATCCAAATAAGTAGTTGGTTCGTCCAAAAATAAAATATCTGTTTTCTGTGCAAGAGCCATAGCAATCCACACTCTTTGGCGTTGTCCCCCAGATAAACTCATCACTGTGCGCTCTCGATATTTTACAATATCTGTCTCCTCCATGGCCCATTGGATAAGTGCGTCATCTTCATCACTGCTACCAAAAAAGGAGGAATGTGGTGTTCTTCCATAGGCCACTAATTTTTCTACTGTTAAATCTTCGGAGGCTTGGTTGTTTTGATGCACAATGGCTACTTTTTTTGCAAACTCTTTCTGGCTCATTTTTCGAATACTCATTCCATCCAATATGACTTTTCCTTTATCAGGAATTAAATTTTTCGTCATTAATTGAAAGAGAGTAGACTTTCCACAACCATTTGCTCCTAATAATGTTGTGATCTTTCCTTTTTGAATCTGAAATGAAATATCATCAATAATTTTATTTTTTTTCTTTTTATCATAGGAAAAGACTAGATTTCTAACTTCCATAACTACTTCTCCTTCTCAATAATACAATAAAACAAGGTCCTCCAATAACAGCCATAATGACAGATGCATTGATTTCATATGGGGCTGCTATGGTTCTTCCCAATGTATCCGCCAGTAAGAAAACAAAAGCTCCTAATAATGCACTGTAAGGAATTAATATTTTATGATTACTACCAACTAGGTTTCTTGCCATATGAGGAACAAGCAAACCGACAAAACTAATAACACCAGCCACCGCTGTAGAAATAGAAGCAAGAAGCACTGCCACAATCGAGATGTAAATTCTCATACGAGCCACATTGACGCCAATCCCTCTTGCTGTTTTATCATCCAGCGATAATAAATTACAGATTCCTGAAAATCCAAATGCGATCACAAGGCAAATCGGAATATAATAGACGATCATTTTTACATCGCTCCAAGTTTTCATGGTAATGTTTCCCTCAACAATAGAGGCAACTCCTGATAAATTCCCTCCACTCATAGAATTAAAACTGCTAGATAAACCAGTAAACATGGAACTAACTGCAATTCCAACTAAAATAATGCGAAGGGGACTTAACCCGTTTTTCCAAGAAAGAGAATAGACTATGAGAAAGGCAACAAATCCCCCTACACATGCTGCAATTGGAATTCCAAAATAAAAACTTGGAAAACAAGCCGTAATAAGAACCGCGGTAAAACTAGCACCACTGGAAATCCCAATAATTCCAGGATCCGTCAATGGATTTTTCAATACTGCTTGAAATAATACTCCTGATACTGCAAGGGCACTTCCTACTAACATAGAAATAATAATTCTTGGAAAACGTAAATCATATACTGTAGCAACTTCTGGATCATAGGCAATGAATAATCCCCGAAGCAATTGGATTCCTCCTACTTTTAAACTTCCTGTATTCACCGCCCATAAAAATACACCAAGAAGCAGCACACTAATGATTACAAAACTACTAATAATACAAATTTTACTTTTTTTCTTCATTTCATTCACCATATAAAAGAGTATCTAGTTCTTGTAGTGCATCTTTATAATCAAAAGTAGCACTCATGCCAAATTTGCTGTAAGAAAGATCATATACTTTATCTTCCTTCACTGCTTTAAAGTGCTTCCAAATATCATTTGTTTTAAACTCCTCAGAAAACATCTCCATAACTTGATCTGGCAATGCATGGGCAGTTCTTAATATAATATCAGGATCTTTTTTTAACATATCCTCGGTATTAATATTTAAAAAATCTCCCTCTTCTCCTGCGTACACATTTTTTCCACCTGCCATAGCTACTAAACTTCCCACATAAGAATTTTCTGTAGCTACCACATAAGAACCCGGAAGTCCCATTAAAACTAAAACAGTCGGAGCGTCTTTTCCTTCATGGCTTTTTTGATAGTTATTATAAAAAGTAACGAAATCATCCACTAATGCTTGTGCCTCGTCTTCCTTTCCAAAAATCTGTCCAAGCTGAGAAATCGACTGATACATTCCTGGAATACTATTTAAATTTAAAAATGCATATTTTGTATTTAGTTGCTCATACTTCGGTTGCAAATCAGATCGTAAGCTAACGGGTGAAAGAATCCAATCTGGATTTAAAGAAGAAACAATCTCTATATCTGGTGACATTGGTGTTCCCACTGTTTTGGCTTCTTCATATCGCTCTGGAATTTCTGATAAACTACTTTCTGGAACTCCAACTAAAGGAATGCCTAATTTATCACAAATTTCCACAACCGCCATAGAAGTCGCAATAACACGAGGAGAATCTTTTGTCTGTTCCTCTGTCTTTTCTTGTACGACTTCCACTTTCCTTACATCAGCACTTGTGCTTCCCCCGCTCTGATCGACACATCCTGTTAGTAACGTTCCAAATAAAACTGCCATAGCTCCCAAAAGAGTAACTTTTTTTCTTTTCCTTATCCACTTCTTCCAACCTATCATATTATTCTTCCTCTCGTTTCTTTAAAAAGATAAGAATAGCAAAAATTCCACCGCCAATAATAAGAGAAGGAAGTGTGATAATCAAAATACACTGCCAAACAAGAGTCCACGATAACGCTGGTATGACAATGGCCTCTTTTTCTGTTTCCTTTCCTTCTTCTAAGTTTTCAATACTTCCTTCTTCTGTACTTAAGACGCTCGTATCCGATAAGACTAACCCTTGTGTTTGATCTAATAATTGTTCTGCTGGACTTTTTCCTGCCACACTTTCTTTTTCTGTTGTCGTTTCTTTTCCTTCTTGATTGGATTTTTCTTCCGTATCTGTCTGCTCATCTATCTCATTTTTTGTTTCTTCTTGTGTTTTTTTATTTGAGGTATTTTCTTCTTTTTCCTCCTGTGTGCTTGCGCTAGAGGAATTTATCTGTTCTTTTTCTTCGCTATTTACTTTTTCTACTGTCTTGTTTGTTGTCTGGCTTTTTGTCTCCTGTTTTACGGATACGATAAAATCGCCAGAACCTTCTTTTAAATTAGAAAAATCAAAATAAAAGATAACATCTCTCCCCATTGGTGTCACATAAAAACTCGCTTTTACGATGGCATCTTCTGATGGAATCGCAAAACGATAATCCGAACAATACTTACCCCCTATATTTTCTTGCATTAAAGTAGCAGATACACTCTTAAAACTTGTTTCTCCGCGCTTTTGGGTAAAAAATTTCACTTCACTAATATTATCTGTTAAAAAAATTCTTACCGTTGCATAGAATTTTCCACTATTGGTCTTTTCTACTAAAGCACTTGAAGATAATACGCTTTCTGTCATAGATTGTCCAAGACCTTCATTATTTCCCGCATCTTCTACAACTCCAGTAATTGGATGCTTATAATATGATGTAGCTTTTGCAAGATAGGCTGTCCCTAATTCTGATGCCTTTGGAATTTCCTTGATATTAATACAAACGATCAATGCCAATAAAAATACAACGATTCTCTTTTTGTAATTCATTCCTTTATCCTCTCTTATAAATTTGCTTGATTCCAACGAGACTTATAAAAATAACAAATAAAAATGAAATAAAAATAGAAACTGCTAAAAATAAAATAGCGATGGTAGTTCCTATAACTTCTTCACTTTTGTTCATTTCTTCTTGGGAATTTTCTTCTATTCTTTGCTCTATTGTCTCTTTCCCTTCTGTCTCCCCAATGCTTTCTTCTTCCTTTTCCATGTTATTATCATTATCGGTTTCTTCCTGATTTTGTATCTCTAATTCTTCTGATTTTTCCAAAGCACTCTCTTCCTTTGTTGTCATTTGGTAAGAAGTACCTTGATTACTAGCTCCTGTATTGATAAGAAATCCTGCACTTTGTTTTTCTTCTTCTTTTGCTTTTACAACAGCAAAATAACCAACTTTATTTGTAGAAAATACAAACTGATTTTTTGTGATACTGCCACTCATCTTAGTTTTTACTCCGTCTAAAATACGATAAACTTCGATAGTATCTTTCTCCTTTTCTTCGATTGGAAGAGAAATTTGAATCATACCATTTGGCTGTACCTTTGTTTCTTTTTTATTCTCAAAGAAAAGACCATATACGGCTATAACTTCTTCATCCGTAAACATTTCTTTTATTGCATTATAATTTTCTCCACTTGTGAGAATGGATGTTTTATACGAAGTATCATCTTCTATCATATTGGCCTGTGCCTTTATGGAAATACCAGTTTTTTTATCTGTCCAGTCCACCGCCTTTGAAGAAGTACCTGACACAATTGTCTCTGTATTTTCTTCTACTGTTTCACTATTTGATACTTTTTTTAACGTATCCCAACTAATTTTTAATCGAGCAGCCAGGGGATCTTTTCCCATAACCTCTACTTTCGGATCGATTAACACGTCAATATATTCCTTTGTAGAAGGCAAGGAGAACTGAAAAACACTTGGTTGGTTGTTCTCATTATTTCTTGCTGTAATTTTTGCATACTGATAAGTGCCATTTTTTTGTTTGATCTGTATGGATTGCAAACAAGCAGTAATCGTTCCTACGGTCATTGGTCGTGTAGAAATTTCCATTGTGTAACGATTATTTTTTACCGTCAATAGCGCTTTTTTATTTAAAGCTAAATTTCCCATAGATGCCTCATCAGAAACAGCATTCCAAAGATCCACATAGACTTGATACTTTCCATCCGAAAGAAAATTTTTATCTAAATTTTCAGAGGATTTTTTTACTAACTGTCCAATTGCATTTTTTAATAGCACTACCTGATGATCCACAGCTTCTTGAGTCGCTGTTGATAAATCATAAACAGTATTCGCCCCTTTTAACACTTCTTCTAGTTGTTTTAAAGAAGCTTCTGTATACTGATCTACCTTTTCTTTTAACTTAGTCGCTTTTTCAATCTGTAACTTTAATTTAGATCGATCGATAGTCGCTGTTACTTCTCCTTCTAATTCTTCTTTTTTATCGCTTTGTTCATAGGTTTCCCATCGTTCTATCTCTTCTTCCGTCATCGCTTTTGCTTCTTCATATTCTATCTTTACACGACAGATCTGTGTTCCAAACCCAAGACTTCCCATAATTGGAACATAAACTTGTGCCCATAATAAATCATCGCCGATCGTTTCCAATGGAAGAGCTACTACTTTTGGATAGCTTTTTCCTGCTATTATCACATCGGTAGAGGAACTGCTATTATACTGATCCACTACACCAAAGGTAGAGATAATCGTGGAATCTTTTAAATCATATGTCTTTGGCTGATGATAAGAATCAAATGTAATATTTTCAAGCAAATCAAACTTTCCTAAATAACCTTCCATTCCTGAAAATATCATTGACTGAAATTTCAAATATAACGTTCCTTTTCCATCTTTTATTTCCAACTTCGCTTCTTGTAAAGAACTATTCCCCATAGAAACTTGATCTTGTGCAGCTTTCCACAAGGTAACAGGAATTGTATAATCTCCATCTTCCCATTGATTCTTTGCGTCTACTTCTTTACTTCCTAAGGAAACTCCAAAAGGGATTAAAAAACAAAAAATCAAAGAAAAAATAAAAACTTGTACTGTCTTTTTTTTCATTTCCATGAAATACCTTTCTTATCTAATATTTAATATTATCTTTCTTATCTGCCAGCTGCGCATCGTTTGCGCGTAGCGCTTTTTTATCTTATAAGATAGCTCCCTTTGCGAGGAATTTCCTATAAGACAAAAAAGAGATGGAATATTAAACCCCATCTCTTCTCACAGCATTATTTCACTGTTACTGTTACAACTTTTTTTGCCCCATAGCAGGATACTGTAATTTTTGCTGTTCCTTTTTTCTTTCCTGTAATTACACCAGTTTTACTTACAGTTGCAATTTTCTTATTGCTGGACGTATAAGAAATTGCTAATTTTGGTGAAACAGTGGCTTTTACTTTTGCTGTTTTTCCTACTTTTACGGATACCTTTGTATTGGCTACTTTTAATGTAGGATTTTTTACAGTAATTGTCACTTTTTTGCTAATACCATTAGCAGTTACTGTAATTACCGCTTTTCCTGCTTTTTTTGCAGTTACTTTACCAGTACTTGATACAGTTGCAACTTTCTTATTGCTAGATGTCCACGTTGCTTTTGATGATAATCCATGGATATTGGCTTTTAATGTTGTTGTTGTTCCTGCTGTTATTGTTGTTTTTGTTTTATTTAAAGTGATTGTTGGCTCAAATACAGAATAATCTATTTTTACTCTAGCTTCACAATCACCTGCACCAGTTACTCCCATAACTGGAACATACATATGTACCCATGTATATTCTTGTCCTAATTCCACAGGAATAGAAACTGTTTTTGGATACGCCTTTCCTGCTACATTGCTATCTGGACTATCCGCTTTATTATATTCATCTACCACATTATAAGTAGATAATACTGTTGATGGTACTTTATCATAGGAAACTGGAATTTTATTCCCATCATACTGAATATTTGTCATTAAATTTAATTCAGATAAATATCCGCTGAGCGTTCCTAATTTCATTGGAACAAATGCCATTGTTAAAGTTGCTTCTCCATCTTTTACTGTTAAAGTTCCTGTCTGTTTTACACCTGCATTTCCCATAGAAGCTTCATTTTTATAGGCATGCCATAAACTAATTGGGACTTGATATTTTCCATCTTTTAAAGTAACTTTTACTTCACAAGTAGTGCTTACGCCATTTGCTGTTGCTGTAATGGTTGCTTTCCCCAATGACTTTGCTGTTACAACTCCATTTTTTGAAACCGTTGCAACATTTTTATCACTTGAAGTATAAGTGACATTCTCATTATCTCCAAATACGGTTGCATTTAACTTCGCGGTTTCCTTTGTAGATAATGTCAATTGATTCTGAGATAAAAAGATACTTCCATCTATCGCTTTTATATTATCATAATCTAAAATTAAACGTGCTTCATGCTTCTTTCCATATCCAATGTAAGGAGCTGAAATAGGAACATAAATGCTAACAAGAATTTCATCTTCCCCTATCGTAATTGGAAGCATCTGATCTTTTGGATATGCCTTTCCAGCTACTGTTGGATCTTTGCTATCTTCTGCATTATATTCATCCACTGCATTATAAGTGGATAACACTGTGCTCGGATTTTCTTTATAGCTATCAAGGGTTCCAGATTCGCTATATTTCATATCCGTTAAATAATTTAACTCTGATACATAAGTTGTTTTTCCCATAGTTGTCATTGGTAGATAGGTAACAACTAAATTTGCTTTTCCATCTTTTACAATGATAGTTGCGGTCTGAGACAATGCTCCATTCCCTGAAGAAGCTTGATCCTTTGTCACATGCCACATTTTAACGGGAATACTATAGACTCCATCTTCCAACTGAACACCTTTTGTCACCATTTGTGTCGTAATATCTGTTACTGTATTTGCAAGTACTGGTGTGGAAAACACAGATGATGTTACGACAAGTGTCAAAGCCATTGCCATTGCTTGTTTCATTTTCAGATTTTTTTTAATCATTTTCTTCTCCTCATTGTACTCAATTTTATTTGAGATCTTTTTTGTTCCTATTTACGTTTTCTTTTTTCATTTTGGATTAGTTTACACTAATATAGTTAGTACGAACTAACTATAATGTATAAATAATCCGTTGTCAAACAGCATTTGTTGCCCTATATGCAACTTATTTCTAACTCCTTCCACTTCTCTAATATGGCTTGGATTGTGCCATCAGAACAAGCTCCTATCATTTGATATGCTTCCTCAATCGCCCGTTTTTCTTCAATTCCTAAATTACATAATAATTCAATCACCTCCTGTAATTTCATAGAAAATTGTTGTACCTCCTCTCTACCTTTTTCCGTCACTTGATGTTTCTCATCTAAAATCCCCTCCTTAATCGCTAGTGTAAAAACACGGCTTACTGTAGACTTATTTACCCCAAGTTCAATGGCTACTGACGTTACACTTCGTTCATTTTCTCTTAAATTCAAATAAGTTAACAAATATTTCATCTGTAAAGCTGTCACTTATTTTCCTCCTTCATTCTCCAAAAGTTAGTTATAACTAACATTGCATTATATACAACTTGGAATTATTTGTCAATAACGAGAAACACGCTTTTCGAGGAATTTCCTATAACATAAAAAAGAGATGACTAGAATCACTCTAATCATCTCTTTTTATCCTTCACTTTTATAACACTTTACTTAAAAATGCTTTTGTACGCTCATTTACTGGATTTCCAAATACATCTCTTGGATATCCTTCTTCTACAATGACTCCACCGTCCATGAAAACAACACGATCCGCCACTTCTCTTGCAAATCCCATTTCATGAGTAACAACAACCATCGTCATTCCTTCTTCTGCAAGTTGTTTCATAACGTCTAATACTTCGCCAACCATCTCTGGATCTAAGGCAGAAGTAGGTTCATCAAAAAGCATTACATTTGGTGACATACATAATGCTCTTGCAATGGCAACACGCTGTTGCTGTCCGCCAGATAATTGTGTTGGGTAATTTTTCGCCTTTGATCCAACCCCGACACGCTCCAATAATTCCATTCCTTTTTTCTCTGCTTCTTGTTTAGAAAGAATTCCAAGTTTCACAGGAGCTAATGTTACATTATCAATAATATTTAAGTTTGGAAACAAATTAAACTGCTGAAACACCATTCCCACATCTCTTCTGAATGTATCAATGTTTGTTTTCTTATCAGTGGCATTGATTCCATCAATAATAATTTCTCCATCAGTTGGTACTTCAAGAAGATTTAAACAGCGTAAAAATGTACTTTTACCAGAACCTGAAGGTCCAATAACACAAACACATTCGCCTTTTTTAATGTGGATATCAATTCCATTTAATACTTGTAATTTTCCAAAATGTTTATGCAAATTTCTAACGTGTATCATTTCTACGAAGTCTCCTTTCAAAGGCATTTAAAAGCAATGATAAAATTTTAATAATCACATAATAAATCACTGCAATTGAAATATAAGGAACAAATGGTTCATAAGTACGAGATACTAAGAACTGTCCGGCTTTCATAATATCTGCAACACCGATAAAACTAATAACGGATGTTTCTTTTACTAATACAATAAATTCATTACCAAGTGCTGGTAAAATCGTCTTAATCGCCTGTGGAACAATAACATAACGCATTGTCATTCCATAGCTAAGACCTAAGGAACGCCCCGCTTCCATCTGTCCTTTGTTGACAGATAAAATACCACCACGAATAATCTCTGCTACATACGCTCCACTATTTAATCCAAAAGCAAGCATACCTGCCATTAAAGACGCCTGACTTTTAAATACAATAAAATACATAATCACTAATTGAACAAGAGATGGTGTTCCTCTTATAATGTCAATATAAATCCCTGCTAAAGTAGAGAGAACCGTTCTTCCCCCTTTCTTTACTTCCGTTAATTTCATTAAAGCCAAAATAAAACCAACGGCTACACCGATAACAACGGCAACTGCGGATACACCTAACGTCACTTTGAATCCATCTAAAAATAGCTTCCAACCATTCATATTGATCCAAGTATTATAGATTTTTCCTCCCCACTCAGCAAACCAACTTTGATTGCTAAGCAAAGAAAAGAAGCCTATTCCCATTAATCCATTCATTTTCTTTTTCCTTTCTCTTAATCGTTTCTTCCTTCTCTTAAACTCTCAATTTCTTATATCACACTTTATCTATCGGATCAAGAGAATCTAAATTTTATAACAGAAAACGGGCTGTCAGAAGCCTTTTTCAGGTTTTTAGACAGCCCTTCTTTCCTAATTTAAAAACAATATTTTTATTCTTTTATGATTAGTTATTTTGCATTATATTCTTCTGCAAGTTGATCCAATGTTCCATCTGCTTTTATATCTGCCAATGCTTGATTCACAGCTTTCTTTAATTCATCCTGTCCCTTTGGCATTGCAATCGCATACTCTTCTACCACTGCTTCATCAACAACGACTTTGAGATCATCTGGATGAGCTTTTACAAACTGTTCCGCTGGAAGCGCATCGATGACAACAGCATCAACACCACCATTCATTAAGTCTACAACCGCATCTGCACCTTTGTTCATACGTTTTACATCTACACCTTTTACAACGCATTTCTCATCGCCTTCTGTTACAGATAAATCCCCTGTTGTGCCTTGTTGTACGGCAACTTTTTTTCCAGACAAATCATCAAATGTTTTAATTTCATCATTGTCTTTATTTACAATAATAACTTGACCAGATTGGAAATATCCATCGGAAAAATCCACTTGTTTTTTACGCTCTTCATCTGCTGTCATACCAGCAATTACCATATCAACTCCTCCTGTTGACATAGACATTAAAAGAGCATCAAAATCCATATTTTTAATTTCCACTTCAAAGCCTGCACGCTTTCCAACTTCTTTGATTAACGCCATATCAAATCCGTCTGGCTGTCCATTATTATCCATATATTCAAATGGAGGAAATTCCGCATTTGTTCCAACAACAACCTTTGATGGAATCCCACTAGAAGTTCCATTTTCTGTAGAAGTTCCTGTCGTACCACCACAACCAGATAACAACATGACAGCAGCCATCATAGCCGCTACTACTTTACCAAATTTTTTCATTATTATTTCCCTCCAAATAGCTTTCTACTTCTATTATAAAATCTTTTATCAATTTATGTATATTCTATTACTAAAATTCATTTTTGTCAAATGCATTTTTACGATTTTCGGCCATTTTAAGCCATTTTTATACAATACCACAATAATATTTATTCATATACATTAGTTTTTTATGCATTTTTTCTCTTCCTCTGAAAATGCTAGATTGCCAACCCTCCTCGTTCATGCTAGAATGTACATGCCATTAAACTAGGAATTTTCATCCAACCGTTTATAGCTTTTTTTTCATTTTTGTTTTATAATATCTTTTACTTTATTTGCAATAAATCAACTGCTTTACGCATTAATATAACAGAAAGGGAGAACAGCTACATGTTATTGCTTTCTAATGTGTCAAAGGACAAGACACAATTACCTATCAAACAAAATAACGGGAAACGTCTTGCAAAACTTGACGAAGAATTGATCATTCGAATTGCACATGATGATTTATCAGCATTTGAAGAACTCTATCGTCTCACTGACCAGACTGTGTATGCCTTCATTCTCTCCATTTTGAAGAATCCACACGATGCTCAGGATATTATGCAAGACACTTATGTAAAGATTCGTGCCTCTGCCCATCTTTATCAAAAGCAGGGTAAACCTTTGGCATGGATTTTTACAATAGCAAGAAATCTCTGCCTTATGAAATTAAGAACAGCCACAAGAACATCGGATACTTCTCTTGAAGATCTTGAGGATTCTAATTATTTAGCAACCTCTGATCACACAACATCGGAAGATCGGATTGTTTTACAAGCTGCTCTTAATATCTTGGCAGAGGAAGAACGACAAATTGTTATTTTACACGCAGTTTCTGGCTTAAAACACCATGAAATTGCTAAAAGTCTTGGAATGCCACTTTCTACAGTGCTTTCTAAGTATAATCGCTCTCTAAAAAAACTCAAAAAGTATTTAATAGAAAAGGAGTCGATTTAATGAACAACCGTCAGATTGAAGAGTCCATTAAGCAAAGCATTGCTTTTGACACTCCTGATCTATTCGACAAAATTGTTTCCGCCCCTGTGCAGAAACTTCCCGAAGAAGATTATATTGTAAAGGAACGTCCAAAACGCAATGCTTCTAAATTACAGTTACTTTATACGGCTTGCACAAGTCTCGCTATTGTATTTTTAATTTGTTTTGGGCTCATACACAATTACTACTCTGTTGACACCATCGTAGCCATTGATGTAAATCCAAGTGTTGAAATATCCCTCAATAAATCTTATAAAGTATTGAATGTAAAAGCCAACAACGAGGATGCTGCATCACTAATTAAAGATAAATCCTTTAAAAACAAAAATTGCGATGATGTTATATCTGAACTTACAATGTCTCTTTCTTCTAGTGGATATATTAACAAAAATAAAAACTCTATTTTAGTTTCTGTTTCCAATTCCAATGAAGTAAAGGCGGATGAAGTAAAGACTCGAGTTGTCACAGATATTAAAACTACTTTAAACGAGCAAGAAATTAAACCTGTTATTTATAAACAGAGTATTTCTAATTCTAAAACAAAAGAATTAGAACGCCTAGCGAAACAATACCATACTTCTTTTGGTAAAATGCAATTAATTAACTCTTTAATTGAAAAAGATGCAACACTTACAATTGAAGAATTAGTTGCTTTACCAATTCAAGAAATCAAAACTTATGTGGAAAAACGCCAGATAAAAATGGCAGATGTCGTTGAGTGCGAAGATGAAACAACTACCGTTGTTTCCAACAAAACAGAAAGTAGAAAATCAAAACCTTTAAAATCTACAAAATCATCTACAAATGAAAATAGTCTTGTAGATACAACCGAAGAAAGTAGTACACAAACTACAATAACTTCTACCTCTATCACAACCTCTACAGACACATCGTCTGCTACTGAGAACACAACATCTTCCTTGATAGAGGGAGCTACTGCTACATCCAAGTACTGTCCATATTGTTCGGAATTCTGTACTTGTGAAAATTGTAAAGCGGATGTAGGATGTAAAAAGGACTGTCCAAATTGCTCAGCAGACTGTCCAAATTACAAACCGAATAACACAACAGAAGCAACGACTGGTGAATCTTCCAATAAGCCAAACAAAGATTCCAACAAGGATTCGAATAAAAATTCTAATCAGGAAACTACAGAACCTGATGATATTGGCACTTCTGGCAATACGGAAGCTCCAGAAGATGTAGTTATTCCACCAGCTTCCTCTACGGATGAAGAAGAGGATATGACAACTTCTGGCACTACAGATGAGGAAGAGGATATGACAACTTCTGGTACTACAGATGAGGAAGAGGATATGACAACTTCTGATACTACGGATGAACCAGAAGAAAACACAACTTCTTCTGATACTACTAGTAAGCCAGAGGAAAGTAACACTTCTTCTAGTACTACCACGAATCCAGAAGAGGATACGACTTCTACCGAAAGTGAATTGGGAATAGAAGCCTCCACAGCTAAAGCAGTACGGAAATAGCCCAAGACACATTAGAATTTCCAACAATAGAATAGAGATTTCTTATAAGGGAACAAAGCTAATCTGCTTTTGTTCCCTTATTTTTTACGCAAAAGCAGTCGCCATGCGGGAGCATTTATGCTCACATATGGCGACTGCCTGGGAACATGAGAAGCTCGCAAAGCGGGATTCTCATCGTTAAACATTCTTTTTTATCCATTCAAAGGCGGATGGAATTGCATAGTCTCGTTCCATTTCCTCTTTTGATATCCAAACAAAATCTCGTTTCTTCTGCTCTGCAAAAGTAGAGGATTTTGCTCTTTCCTCTATTAAAATTTTGATTCCTTTCATCTGCCATTCCACATGAGAAAAAATATGCTTTCCACGATATTCCTCTTCCATTTGATATTTCGTAATCCCCTGTTTTTGTAACCATGCTTCCATTTCCTGTTGTTCTAAATATCCCTCTTCATTTGGAAACTCCCATAGTCCAGAAAGTAACCCTTTTTCCCCTCTCTTTTGAATGGCCACTTTCCCTTCATATTCCAATAAAAATACTGTCTTCTTTTCTTTCCTTCTCTCTTTTTTTGGAGTTTTTACTGGAAGTTCTGTTATCTTATCTTTTTTATAAGCAAGACATCTTGTATCCCACGGACATTCTTCACAATGAGGTTTCCCATTTGGAATACAGACGGTAGCGCCAAGCTCCATAAGCGCTTGATTAATATCTCCGCTTTTTCCTTTCATTAATGCGTCTTTTAGTTTTTCTGTCAATTCCTTTTTTGTCTTTTGTTTTAGGATATCTTCATACCATTCCATCACTCTCGTTATGACTCGTAAAACATTTCCATCTACTGCTGGTACATCTAATCCATAGGCAATGGACCCAATAGCACCTGCGGTATATTCTCCAATCCCTGGAAGTGCTAATAACTGTTCATAATCGGCTGGCATAACCCCATCATACTCTTCCATAACAATATTGGCTGTTTTCTTAAGATTTCTCGCCCGATTATAGTATCCTAATCCTTCCCATAATTTCATTAGCACTTCATCTTCTACATTTGCAAGATCTTCAATGGTTGGCAATGCTTCCATAAAACGATCATAATATGGCTTTACCGCCTCTACCCTTGTCTGTTGTAACATAATTTCTGAAATCCATACACGATAAGGTGTTGGTTCTTCCCTCCACGGAAGAATTCTAGCATTGTGATAATACCAGTTAAGAAGAGCATCGAATAACTCTTGATCCAGTGGTTTTAGCGGAATATAAATTTCTTTTTTCATAACGCTCCACTGCTCAATTAATTTCTCTAAAGAATTACTTGCATTAGCTGGACTTGTAGAAGGAAGTTTGATTGCCTCTACTTGAATTCCTTCCGCTTCTAATTCTCTTTTCTGATATTTTTCATAAAGCTCGAAGGCCTTATTCCCATTTAAATAAATTTTAGTAATTCCTGTCTTTTCTATTATGGTCTTTATATCCGATGGAATGACATTGGCAATACTGCTATCGCTAGAACCAACAATATCACAACTTGCAATCACATCATAAACTGCAATTCCATGAGAAAGCAAAAATTTCTTCTTCTCTTCAATTGTCGTTGGAAGTGTATCATTAGCTAATGCGGACAACACCTTCCAAAATCGATTTTGAGGATGATGATAAAAAAATCCTCCTTCTCGTGATTTTACAGATGGAAAACTTCCAAGTATTAAAATTCTAGAATTTCTATCATAAACAGGCTGTATTTTATGTTGAATCATTTTATTATCTCCTAAATAACAATGTGTAGTCAATTTGATTACATCGTTTGCAACTAATAAGCGAAATTCTCTCAATCGCTTGGGCTCATTATATTATATTTGCAAAAAATTTTCCACATAAAATAAGTATTTCTGCTTTGATCCTAATCTTACCAAAATCCATATCAAAAAAATATATAAGATACCCTTTTACTATCATTTCCATTGGAATGTATTTTCCCCTGCCCCAATTTCAAAGTGATATTTGACAATACCAAGATCTATCTTGGAATAAAAGCCAATCCCAGCTTTTGCAGATACTTGATTACCATTTAAAGTGAATACAAATTTTTGTTGATTCATGGCCGTCGGTGCAAGAAGTGCAGCTTCCACTCCATTTTTAAACCATTCTGGTACTTGCTGAGCCGATTTTACCACTTTCTCAAAAGGTTTTGATTTATGAGCTACCCCTTCATTCTCCCCATAGCCAAGAGAGATTACAATACACAATTTTTCTCCTTTATGGATAGAAAAAGCAGATGGGACTTTACTATAAGTCATTGCTACCCAACAAGTATTTAACCCAAGCTGTTGTGCCTTTAATACGAGGCGTTCTCCGTAATAGCCACACTTCTCTTCCAGATTATCTCCTTTCTTTCCAATCATAGCGATATAGTTGGTAACCCCCCTAAACTTTCCGTAATGAGCCATAAAACTATCAAATGCCTTTGGTTCATTTGTTATCAGCTGAATATGCAGTCCACTTTCCTCATTACAGGCCTCAATTTCCGCTTGTAATTCAGAAATCAACTCTACTTCTATTGGTTTATTTTTATATTGTCGAACACTATGACGTGCCTTTATCGCTTCCATTCTATTCATTTTCTTTTCCTCCATCTTTTTATAATTCAATCGTTTGTTCCTTTATAGCCGCGTCATGATTAGCAGCCACAAGCAGACAATTTTTATCCTCAGCACATTGGCAAATCCATTCCAAAGATTTCTGCGCTAATTTTGCATCAACAGTGAAACCTGGAATACGTTTTTCTTTTATGGAATTTTGCGTATAGATGGTATCGCCTGCTAAAATTACATATTTTTCCCCATTGCGTATCATTGCACTGAATAGGCCATGAGTATGCCCAGGGGTATTAACTAGTACAACACTTCCATCACCGAATACATCATAACTCTTACCTACAGGTCCTATTCCTGTGTTATCATATACGAATGGCTCCACATTTACAAAATTCCAATTGGATTTTACATAGCGAAAAAAATATTTTTTTGAATCTTCAATTTCTTCTTTTGACGCCATGATACGCTTTGCCTCTTTAACAAGACGCAACCCACTTGTGTGGTCAAAATCCATATGGCTAAAAAAAATATAGTGCAGATCTGCCCCACTGATATTGTGCTTTGCTAATTTACAATCCACGCTCTCACCACTTTTTATCATCGGTGTACTAATGTTATCTAACAGACCAAAAAAGCGGTGTGGCTTTTCCTCTATATATTTACTATCCCATCCGGTATCAATGAGTATCTTCCCACTTGGGTGTTCGATTAAATAACAGGAAACCGGCAATATGACTTTTTTATCCTCACTTCGAAATAAGCCTGTTACAGCAAGAGGATTCTTCTCCTTGTACGGAATTGCCCGATCAACCTTAACTTTTCCCGTATGAAAAATGTGTATTTTAATCACTATTTCCACTCCTATCTGGTAATTGTTCCATAATTTTCTTTGCGTGCTCTAGCATATGGATGAGCTTGTTCATCGCTTCCATATCCGCATCAAAGTAATAGTAGTTCTTTGTTCCTTCTCGACGGAATTTAAGAATACCTGAATCTTTCAATATTTGAATATGATGAGATACTGCTGGACGGGAAAGATTCGATTTTTGAGCAATCGTTCCAACGCGTACTCCCCCACAATCGTTCATTCGCATCATCTCAAGCATAAGATGCTGACGATTTTCATCTCCAAGCGCAAGCAAAATTTTTTGGCAACTTTCAAACTCTTCTGCTAAACGCTGAATATCTTCGCTGTGCACAGACATAACATTCACCTCTTTCGTTTAATTGTTTAAACCATTGTATCATATTTTTTTCTCAAAAATTCATTGGTAAAGAAAATCGAGACCATTAAGATAGAAGGAAAATGATGAGAAGAAGTAAGAGCATCCGTGAAGAAATAGAAAAAGACAATGTTTTCACACTGTCTTTTTTCTTTCTTTTATGAAATTCCAAGAATACTACGAGCAACGCTAATTCCATTGGCAGATGCCTGTTGAAGACCTCTTGTTACGGATGCCCCATCTCCAATGGCACGAATTCCTTTAATATTTGTTTCAAAATGAGTATCTGTTACCACTTTGTTGGAATAGAACTTTACTTCCACTCCATAGAGCAGTGTCTCATCACTAGCAAGTCCTGGTGTCACCTTATCAAGTGCTAAAATCATCTCTTCGATATCTTTCATAATACGATATGGAAATACTAAAGATAAATCTCCTGGAACCGCATCTTTTAATGTTGGAATAATATTATTGCGAACAAGTCTTTCTTCTGTTGTTCTTCTTCCCCTTTGGAAATCCCCAAAACGCTGTACTAAAATCCTACCATCACAGAGCATATTGCTAAGCTGTGCAATGGATTTTCCATATTGAATTGGCTCTTTAAATGGTTTTGTAAAATTCTTTGATACTAAAAGTGCAAAGTTTGTATTGTTTGTTTTCATATCTTCGGACTTATAAGCATGTCCATTAACAACAGCCAATCCATTTTCATAATATTCTGTGGCTACCTCCCCAGATGGGTTGCTACAAAATACGCGAACTTTATCATCAAAAGTTGGAGTAAAGTAAACAAGTTTTGCCTCATAAAGAGTCTTATTTAGCTCTTCCATAACTTCATCGCGAACCTCGACTCTAACACCCACATCAACCGTTCCAACTTCTGTCTCGATCTCATGCTCTTGACAAATATGGCTAAACCATTCAGAACCTTCTCTTCCTACTGCACATACAACTTCTGGTGCATAATAAGTATCCCCTTTGTCGGTTTTTACGCCAACTGCATGGTTGTCCTCTACTAAAATATCGGATACCATTGTGCGGAATTTCATCTCTACACCTTCTTTTATTAAATGTTCTTGTAAACGTGCATAGATTTTATAACCTTCTTCTGTTCCTAAATGTCTAATTGGACATTCAATTAACTTTAAGTTCGCATTGATCGCTTTTTTACGAATATTCCAAATGGCCTCTTCTTCATCGATTCCATAGACTTTTGTATCCGCTCCAAATTTTAAATAAATATTATCGGATTCTTTTAATAACTCTACTGTCTTATCATATCCTAAAATTTCTGGTAAGTTTCCTCCTACATCAGGGGAAAGTGATAATTTTCCATCGGAAAAAGCCCCCGCTCCCGCAAAACCAGTTGTAATGGAACAAGGCTTACAGCCAACACATTGCTTTGTCGTACGTTTTGGACAAACACGTTCTTCAATTCTTCTTCCTTTCTCTATCATAAGAATCCGAAGATTCGGCTTCTTCTCTTTTAATTCATAAGCACAAAAAATTCCTGATGGCCCTGCGCCCACAATAATAACATCATATTGATTACTCATTTTGGCTACCTCCTTGCAAGTAAACATTGGCTATTTCGTCATTTTCATCCTTAAGATTTTTCTCTTAATTATGTGTATTTTTTCTGACTATTCTCACCAAAATCATTATATCATTTAGTCAATGCATTTACAAGAAAAGGAATTATTAAACTTTAATGGGTATTCCCAAATAGATTTAACAGTACACATCCAATGACAATAAGGCAAATCCCCAATACGCCTATGGATGATATATTCTGCTTGAAAATTAGAACGGATACAAAAGAGGAAACAACGATACCGACTCCACACCATGTTGCATAAGCAATTCCAAGATTCAAATTTAATAAGGCTTTAGATAAACACCCAAAACAAATAATATATAATACAATACAACAAACGGTTGGATAAAGCTTTGTAAATCCTTCTGTGGATTTTAGAAATACAGTTGCAACTAACTCAAAAGCAATTGCTAAAAATAAATATACATAGGAAATCATTTCTATATAATGCCTCTCTTTCTCTTACTTTTTTCTTAACAAAGGCATCTATTTATTCGTATTCTCCCCATATTCCTCTGTCTTTCCACAAGCGTTTATCCAAATTTCTTTCCATTTATCTCTACTCCTAACGAACTTTTTTCTTATTTTATCATAATATCCTATTATTTTCCAATAAACTCGGATAGATCCATATCAAGCCCTTCTTTTTCTAGCACATATTTTTGCCCTGGATAATCAGACATTAAGTTATAGTCCAATACTTTTTTCGATAACTCCACTAATTTTCTTGCCCGCTCTGACTGTTCTTTTAACGTATCATTTAATGTAATACTTTCTCCTGTTTTTGTATTCCATGCCCGTCCATTTTTAAAAGTATCATCTCTTCCAATTTGATACATCGTATCTTTCCATATAAAGGAGCCTTCTAGTAAATAAGTAACTGATGCAACGAAATCGCCCTCTTCATCCTCTACATTTACAAGATCTTTTCCAAACAAATACGGTTGTGGAATTGTAATATCCATTAAATTTGCTATAGTTGGCAAGAAATCCACTTGCCCGCCTGCTGTATGAATCGTCTCATTGACTCCACTGTTTGGAATATGAATAATCAGCGGAATATGCAACATTTCATCATAATCATAAGCTCTTCCTAGAAACTTTGGCATGCTCTCTTGAATTGGCTCATAGAACTCTTCGTCAGAAATCAACATTCCATGATGATCCCCATACATAGCAATGACCGTATCCTCATAAAGCCCCGCCTTTTTTAAATCAGAAATCAATTGACCAATCGCCTCATCCGTATAATGAACCGATTGCAAATAATGGCCAAATACATTATTATCTTCTGGTTTCAACTCTAAGTCCACCAGATCCGCATCCAACTGATACGGAATATGATTTGTAACCGTTACCATAAAACTAAAAGTAGGTTTTGTCTGTTGCTTTAATATGGTAACTGCCTGTGAAAATAAGTCTTTATCGGTAATGCCAAACCCAGAAATTCTCGCTTCTTTTAAATATTCTTTGCTATAAAATGTTTGGAATCCTTCTTGAGGATACATTTGCCCACGGTTCCAAAATGTCCTTACATTCCCATGAAAAGCTAGAGTAGCATAGCCTTGGGCTCGCAACAACCATGGTAATCCATTAAAATTATTATCTACATATAAGCGATAAGATTCTCGCTCTGTTACTGGATAAAAACTATTCAAAGTGGCAAATTCCGCATCCGACGTATTTCCCTTTCCAATACTTTGATAATAATGATCAAAATAAAGCGTATCCTCCTCCAATAAACGATTAATATTCGGAGTTAATTCTTGTCCATTGTATGTCTTTCCAATAGGGAAATTTTGAAAACTCTCTAATTGGATTAAAATTAAGTTTTTCCCCTTTGCGATCCCACGATACTTTGTTCCTGTGGCTTTTGGTACAAGTTCTGCAATCTCTTCTTGAATGTGATTTTTATTAATAGAAGAACGCTCCAGTTCTCCTGCTGTAAACTTGACAATATCACTGGCATGATACGTAACAAATTCCAAATGATTAATACTTTTCACACCATCATCATTCAATGGATTCCATACAAGAATCACTAGCACACTAAAAGCAGAAATACCTAATAACGTCGGCATAGCACAAACCCAATAAAATTTTCTCTCTTTTTCTCTTTTCTTCTTTTCCCTTATTTTTGCCTGTGTCATTGATTTTTTAAAATAATAAATGGCTAGAGGAATATCCCATAACAATAAAAGAATTCCTGCTGTTGATACAACCCCATTCAAATCAATGGCCCCTGCTGTATCCAATAAGTTTCCAATCTGAAATAGTTGATTTACTGAAGTATATTGAATAAAGTAGCTATAATACATACTATCAGCTAACATAATAACTGATACAAACGTATAAAAAATTCCAAATAAAATGGTTGCCCTTTTTTCATTCTTCCAACTTCTCATATTCTCTATGAGAATCGCTAAAAAAGCAAACGTCAAAACGCTGACGATGTAGGTCACTCCATAGAAATCCACAAGTTTATAAAACAAAAGAACTTTTATCCCCAATAATACATATAAAATTCTAAAATCTTTTAAAAACTGTTTTAATTTCTCTATCTTTCCCACTTCAACTCTCCTTTCTCTTCTATCAGATTTTCTTCTTTAGAATATCATAATTCTTCATCAATGAGAAGTTCTCGCTACCACCCACTATCTCACTCGTTACTTCCGACTAAAACGATGAAAAGCATACTTTGTGAATTTCTCACGTTCGTAGACGGCGTTAACATTATAAATGTTGGCGGGCAGTTGTCATAAACTTATACGAGCATAGTTTCTGACTCCTTGCCTTTACATAAATAGAAGGTATGGAACAATAGCTAACTTATGCCTTTTTCGTTCCATACCTTCTTATTCTATCATACTTTACATTTTATTATTTACTCCACGCTCTTTAACGATTCTACCATATCAATTTTTTTCAACTTATAATATAATACAAAATTCACGAACATGGAAAATACACCTGTTAATAATGCACCATAAACAAAGCTCATTGGTTTAATATCTCTTCCTAGCATCATCATATCAAGTTCTGCTGTAATAATGACATAGTGGTGTAAAATAACACCTAATCCTAATCCTAATAAAACACCAAAAATTGTCAATAAAACATTTTCACGATAAACATATTCCGCTGTCTCCATGTCATAAAATCCTAACACTTTAATGGTTGCAAGCTCTCGTTTTCTCTCACTAATATTAATATTATTTAAATTATATAATACGATAAACGCCAGTGCTCCCGCAGAGATTACCAATACAACAACGACAATATCCATACTATTCATCATACGATCGATGGATTTCTTTGATTCTGTCACCTTGGTCACACTATTCACTCCATTTTTCTTTAGTATTTGTTCTGACAGTTCATTTTGTTGTTCGGAAGAATGTTCTTTTGTCTTCACTAAAATCTGATTCCAATCTTCTTGTTCTCCATAAAGGTTTTCATATAACTCTGGTGCCATATACACATAATGGTAAAGATAATTTTCTGTAATTCCTTCAATGAGAACTGTTTGATCTTCCTTTTCCTCTTGTTGAATGACAATTGTATCTCCAATATTCACATTCAGCAATGTGGCTAACTTTTCTGAAATAATAACACCATTGGAAGAAAGTTCATAAGTTTCTTTTGTTCTTCGATTATGCAAATGAATATAATCTTCTAACTTATTTTTTTCTTCTGGGACAATCATATATGCCTCTATTGTGTCCTCTTTCGTCTGAACATCGATACTGGCCTGCCATGTATTAAGACTTCCTAAAATACTGTCTTCTCCTTCTATTATTTTTTCTGGTTTCTTTCCTTCTTTAATAGAAATCGATAAATCATAATCCATAACTCCCCCATATTGTTTATCCACAATGGAGTAAATGGAATCTCTAACACCAAACCCAACAATAATTAATGCCATACATCCACCAATTCCAAAAATTGTCATAAAGAAACGTTTTTTATAGCGGAATAAATTTCTTACTGTTACTTTACTAATAAAACTCAATCGATTCCAAATAAATGGGATTCTTTCCAATAAAACACGCTTTCCAATCTTTGGTGCAACTGGACGCATTAATCCAGCTGGTACTTCTTGAAGTTCTTTATAACAAGCAAATATGGTCGCCACCAAAATCGTAGCAATAGCTAAAAAACAAGAGGTAATAGAATAAAAACTGTTGAGTGGTACGATTACATCTGGTAGTGTCTGATACATCATCTTATAAGCTCCAATAATGATATTTGGGAAAATCTTTTGTCCTAAAATCATACCAATAAGGCTTCCAATTAATGTGGCGAAAAGAGCATATAAAATATAACGCATGGCAATATTCCATTTACTATATCCCAATGCTTTTAATGTACCAATCTGTGTGCGATCACTTTCTACCATTCGAGTCATTGTCGTTAAACTTACAAGCGCTGCCACAAGGAAAAAGATAGCTGGAAATACTTCTCCAATCGCTTTAATTCGATCCGCATCATTTCCAAACGAAACGGCGCTGACAATAGAATCGCGATCAAGAGCATAATACTCCGGCTCATCTAAATCAGCTAATTCATCTTTGGCATCCGCCAATTTCTCCTTTGCATCTGCCAATTCCTTTTTCCCATCGGTTAATTCTTTTTCCCCATCGGCTATTTTTTTCTTACCATCCTCTACTTCTTGCCAACCTTCTTCTAACTGTTGTCTTGCATCCAATAATTTTTGACGATTTTTCTCTAACTCTTGTCGACCTTCTTCTAACTGGGTCTCACTAGTAAGAATCGTCTGTTCCGCTTGTTTTAAAGCGCTCTCTCCTGCCTCTAATTGAGGCTTTGATTGTTCTATTTCCTTTTCTGCTTGTTTCAGTTCTTCTTCTTTTGTAGCCAGTTCTTTTTTGCTAGAGACAAGGCTTGTCTTTGCTGTTTCTATCTGTTTTTCTCCTTGTTCTAGCTGTTTTTTTGCACTCTGTAACTCTTTTTCAGCCTTGCTTTTCTTCTGATTATATTCGGATAATCCTTGATTATATTGTTCTTCTGCTTCCTCTAATGCTCTTTTCCCTTCCGCTAATTGTTGGTTAACCAAGCTTTCTTTTGCCTCAATTTCTTGTTTTGCAGCTTCATATTCTACCAAACTAGACTGATATTGTTGTTTCAACTTAACAAGCTGTTCATCATCTTCTGAAACTTCTTGCTCTAATTTTGCAATCTGAGCTTTCCATTGTTCTAGCTGTTGTTTCGTTTTCTCTAATTGTGTCTTTGCTTCTTCAATCGGTTGTAACGCTGCTTTTTCTGTTTCTTCATACTGCTTTTTATTGGCATCTAAAGTGTTCTTTGCATTTTCTAACTCTGTTTTTGCTTCCTGTAATGCCGTTTTTACACTACTTTCTTGCTCTTCATATGCCTTTTTTCCTTGCTCTATGGTTTCTTGTTGGGCAACTAGCTCTTGCTCTCCTTTTGCTAATTGTTCTTTTCCTTCTTTTATCTGAGCCTTTCCATCTTGGATTTTCTTTTCCGCTTGCTCTAATTGCTCTTTTTTTGCTAAAAACTCAGCTTTTTTCTCGGAAAGTTCTTGTTTTCCTTTTGCTAACTCTGCTTCACCATCTACAATTTTTTGCTCTGCACTTGCAAATTCTTCTTCGCCACTTGCCAACTCTACTTCTCCGTCAGCGAGTTCTTTTTCTGCATCTTCTACTTGTTTTTTGGCTTTCTCTAATTCTTTTTGCCCATCCTTTAATTCTTGTTCCCCGTCTTTTACTTCTTTTTCACCATCGGCGATTTTTTCTTTTGCCTCTTTTATCGTATCATCATAGCGAAGTTCTGCTCGTTGTTCAACAAAATCCTCCACTTTTTTCTTTACCGGTGCCACACATTCTTCATATTCTTTTGAATAAGCTACAAGCTCTTTTGCGCCTTCCACTGTCATAACCACTTCTGTATAAGCTTCTAATGTAAACTCCTCTTTTGGAATCACAAAATATCCATTCACTTTTCCATTTCCAATCGTTGTAGAACCTCTCTCCACATCCATATAAATAGGGGAATTAACAACACCAACGATTTCATATTGATTATCTTTTATAATATCGCTTAATTCCTCTTCATTTCCCGACTCAATGGTGAGCGTATCCCCTATTTGGAATTCACCTGTCATAACCAATTGCTCATCAATGGCACATTCTCCTTCTTTTTCAGGAAGACGCCCCTTAACTACCTTCATTTTATTAATGTTATCTGGAATAGAATACGCTTTTAGCACATATTGATTGCTCGTTACTTTTCCCATAACATCATAAGAATAAAGAGGCTCTATTTCTTTAATTCCCTCAATCTGCTCTAATCCGGAAATATCCTCATCTGTCACTCCCCACGTTCCAAGGACACGAAGATCCATCATGTTTTCTCTATCATAATAAGCATCTGCAGACAATTTCATATCAGGACTTGTAGCACGAATTCCTGCAAAAAATGCCACTCCCAATGCTACAATAAGCATAATCGATAGAAAACGATTGAAACTATTTTTGATCTCCCGAAAGAAATCCTTTCTCATAGATTTTTTCATTTTCTGCAACCCTTCCTTTCTGTTTTTTCTTCCTTTTTATGAAAAGAAATATTACCATTCGATTTCTTCCACTGGCATTGGGTTGCTATTTTTTTCCATATGAGCAACTTTTCCATTTTTTATATGAATGATTCGATCCGCCATTGGAGCAATTGCCAGATTATGAGTGATTACAATAACCGTCATCTTCTGCTCTCTACAAGTATCTTGTAATAACTTTAAAATCGCTTTTCCAGTGGTATAATCAAGGGCTCCTGTAGGCTCATCACATAAAAGAAGTTTTGGATTTTTTGCAAGTGCTCTTGCAATTGCCACACGTTGCTGTTCTCCACCTGATAGCTGTGCAGGGAAGTTATTGATTCGCTCTTTTAATCCAACCCGCTCTAATACTTCCACTGGATTCAATGGATTTTTACTAATCTGTGTGGCTAGCTCTACATTTTCCTTAGCCGTTAAATTCTGTACTAAGTTGTAAAATTGAAATACAAATCCGATCTCATCTCTTCGATATGTAGTGAGCTGTTTTGAACCATAATGACTAATATCCACTCCTCCTACAAACACTTTTCCTGAAGTAGCACTATCCATTCCACCTAATATATTAAGAACTGTCGTCTTTCCAGCCCCACTTGGACCTACGATTACAACAAACTCACCTTCCTCTATTTGAAAATTGACGCCTGCTACCGCATGAATTTCCACTTCCCCCATTTGATACGTCTTCATAACATCTCTTAACTCTACAAACGCTGGCATAATTTCCTCCTTATGTTGCTATTGTCTGCTACTATTTATTATTATATCAGATTGCATTTTTGTTTCAATGTAAACTATCAGTGCCATTCTTATCCTTTCCCTATGGTATCCCTTATATTGACAAAGGAACGAATTTATTATATAGTAAACTGATAAAAAATTGTTATTATATATGTTTTCTAGGGTTCCGCAGTATGACTGGCCTGTGACCAAGAGAAAACTCATAGCTAATTGCTATGTCACGGAAGGATAAAAGCCTGGGAGATATCATCAGATATTTCTCAGGCTTTTATCATGGTCATTACCTAGTAAAACAAGCGATAACAAATAGAAAGGAGATGATTTACTTGGCTTGGGGATACTTAATCATTGCTGGAACTTTTGAAGTTGTCTGGGCAATTGCGCTTAAATATTCTTATGGATTTTCCAAGCTTATGCCATCGGTTGTCACTATAGGCGGTATGATCATTAGTTTTTACTTCCTATCAATGGCTACGAAAACTCTTCCGCTTGGTACTGCTTATGCAATCTGGACTGGAATTGGCTCTTTAGGTACGATTTTATTAGGAATTATCCTTTTTCATGAAGCGTTAACTCCTTTACGAATTGTATTTTTAAGTTGTATTTTAATCGGAATTTTAGGTTTAAAACTCACTTCTGCGTAAAACAGTCATTGCTTTCTTTTATCAACTGATACCAGATTTTTTGAATAGGAAATGTGGTTATGGTAAAATAAATTTTTTTCTATTTTATCATAACCTCCTATCTTGAAACCTTTCTAGTGAATCGGTTTTCTATCTTTATTCCCATTATACATCACTCTATTTCTGGGTTCCATATTTTCTTACTATTATCTACATTAAATTTTATAAACTTTTAATTAAAATTATTTCTCTCTTTTTTCCGTCTTTTTCTTCTGTTTTTCACACAAAAGAAAGAGTAGTGCATTTCTTAAATTAGTGCTATCATAATACAAAGAAGAAACACATTTCACGAGTTTCTCACACTCATAGACGAGTCAACATGACAAATATTCCTCACTTAACTCGTTATTTTTGCGTAAATTAGAATCGAGGTGTTAAAATATGAAACGACAAATACAAATTATTGCACATCGAGGAGCTTCTGCTCTTGTTTCCCATGAAAATACTTTAGAATCTTTTCAAACTGCCATTGATTTAGGTGCTGATATGGTAGAATTTGATGTTAGACGAACACTCGATAAAAAACTGATTATTTTCCACAATCCCACTTTATATAGCAAACCACTTCACACTCTAACTTATAAAGAGATCAATCATATTGCCAAAACGCAAGGATATACAATTCCTCTTTTTGAAGATGTTCTTCGCTTATGTCAGGGAAAAATTCGACTGGATATCGAGCTAAAAGAAACGGGATATGAACTTGAAGTTTTGGCACTTACAAAGAAATACTTTTCTTACTCCGAGTTCTTTATGAAATCATTCCATGACAGCTCTGTATTAGCAATAAAAAAAGCCGATCCAAATGTAACAGCAGGTCTATTAATTGGCATCGAAACACTAGATTTTAAAAAACGGCTTCATGAATATTTTCCAGAACGTCGACTTCATCGGTGTCAAGCCGATTTTATTGGCCCCCATTATCAATTTCTCACAAAAGAATTTCTCTTTCGAATGCGACTGGAAAAAATGCCTATCTACGTATGGACGGTTAACCAACCTTCTCTTATTGAGCGTTTCCTCCATTCTTCTGTAGCAGGCATTATTACCGATCGCCCCGATCGAGCGTTAAATTTAAGAAAGCAAATCCAACTAAAACATCACTTTTTACAAAGAAAATCCCAAGATCTCTCTTTATCCATTAAGAAAAAATATTGAAATCACTTTTAACTTATAACAATTATCTTATAAAAGTCTAACATAAAAAACGATGAGGAACGGAAGGTAAGTTTCTCATCGTTTTTTCATCATCTTATTCAAATGTTCCAACAATCACATCATAAATAGCATTTGCCACTTGATCCATCTTATCTGGATTCTTTAAAATGCTGGCATCTGTTTTATTTGATACAAAGGCAGTTTCAATTAAAATAGCTGGCATATTCGTATGGGTTAACACAGCTAAATTGGAATTTACTTTCACACCTCTATTTTGTCGGTTAATCACACTTTGTATCGCTTTTTGCATTCGAGTTGCAAGTTCCTTTGATGTGATTCCCCAATCATTTTTATTTGTGTTTTTAGCACTATAGTAAGTTTCTGTTCCATTTGCTGAACTTCCAAAAGAGTTTAAATGAATACTGATAAATAAATCTGCATTAATTTCATTTGCAAAGTTATAACGAGCTGGTAAAGACATACGAGAGTCTTTTACTCCTGAACTTCCAGCTGTCATACCAGAAACACTATCCGCTAAACGAGTAAAATAAATCTTATATTCTTCTTCTCCATCAAAATACTCTTTGACTCTTTTTGCAATTTCAAGTGTTTTATCTTTTTCCGCAATTCCATTTCCTTGTGCCCCTGGATCACTTCCTCCATGTCCTGGGTCGATAACAACAATTCTATCATAAATTTTTTGCGGGGTATCCACTTCTACATACAAAGCATCCTTCGTTTCTGTAATACGAAAACCTTGGATTTTGCTTGTTTTTAACACCACTTGCGTACAATCATTCTTATCTTGTGATACGGAAACATTGGTTACGTTACTCTTTTTCTTTATAATAGAATTTTCATCATAAAATTCAGAATAATCATCATCAAAAGTAATGGTAAATTCTTTTTTCCAATAATTATCATCTGTCTCATAACTATCCATGGCCATATCTTCTGGCTTTGGAATTTTTAGAGCATAAGTTTTTGGAATAGATACCCCATCGGTGTCATCCTCTTCATCCGAAGTATTATTATCTGGTTGCTCTCCGTCATTGTTTTGATCCTTATCAGGTTCTTCTATTTGCCCATCGTCTGGATTTTCATTATTAGAATTATCTTCCTGTGGCGTGTCCGTATCCATTTCATCGTCTTTGGAATCTAAATATTCTTCTGTATAAAGGGCAGATGTAACTTTACTATTATTCCACTCATATTGAAAACCAAGCGCATTGGCGACGTCACGGCCGGAAACCATTAAACGGGTTTTTTTCGTATTTTTATCATAAACTTTAATGGTCGCCTGACTTATCGTCTTTTTCTTGCCATCCACATACATATAGTTCTTGTTGATTGGCAATCGCACAGCAGTATCCACTGTTTCTAGTGTCAGATCATTGCTTATTTCATCATACTCATAATAAGTACCTAATTCTGACTTATAGAACGTATCATAGGCTGGTAGCATAGAGATATTATTTAAAATAATTCCTCCAAAAGGCGTTTTTACCGCCTTATCATTGACAGATACATTCACTTGGCTTTTGGTATACACATAGTCTTTTCCATTGTAGCGAATCACCCTCTTACTGCTCTTAGCCATAATGCTAGCAGGTTGCATAACAAAACAAACAGCTAACAGGCACACACACCATCGTAAAATGGTATTCATTTTCTTTGATTTGCAAACTTTCATTTGTTTTCCCTTTCACTCTGTCGTATTTTCCATTTCTTTTACCATTTTCGCTAATTTCTATTTTATGGTGCTATAATTTCTTTGTCAATTGATACCAGTATTTTTTTTCTTACGATTTCGTTACAATGAGACTAATAAATATAACTGGACAAAGAAAAGCTCTTCTAACTGAAAAAGAATCATAAAAGAATGTGATATCACTCTTCTATGACTCTTTTTATCATGGAAACTCCTCCAAAAGTTAAATAACTTCTAAGGAATTAAATTGTTTAATTCTCTTTTCTCTTTTTAAACTCTTCAATTAAAAGAGGGATCACTTTTACAACATCTCCAACAATTCCAACATCCGCAACATCAAAGATTGGAGCATCTTCGTCTTTGTTTACTGCAATGACATATCCAGATCCAATCATACCAGACACATGCTGAGTTGCTCCTGAAATCCCTAATGCGATATAAAGCTTTGGTGCAACAATTTTTCCTGACTGCCCCACCTGATGAGCTCTCGAAATCCAATTGGCTTCAATTGCTGGTCTTGTTGCACCGACAACTCCACCACACACTTCTGCCAGCTCCTCCACTAATTTAAAGTTTTCTTCATTTCCAAGACCTCTACCACCAGCTACAATCACATCGGCCTCTTCAAGGTTAACTGCTTCTGCGATTTCTTTTATCGTTTCTTTCACAACGGTTTTTAAATTATGTACTTCTATTGAAGATTTTACAATTTCTACTGGAGATTCATTTCCTTCTGGTTTTTTAAAAATTCCAGAACGAATGGAAACCACTTGGATATTCGCATTGGAAGTAATATCATTTAATACCGTTCCTCCATAGACAGGACAAGTGTATACAATTGTTCCATTTTCTTCCTTTACTCCAATGGCATCGGTAATACAAGCCCCCTTTACCTTTGCAGCAACTTCAGCGGCTAAGTCTTTTCCAATTGGAGTGGCTCCCATAAAGAGAAGAGATGGATTTTCTTCCTTTACTAACTGTACAAGCTTCTTAGCTTCTCTTTCGATTTCAAAAGCATCTTCGATTACAAACACTTTTTGAACCCCCATTGTAGCCACTTGTTTTGCAGCTTCTTCTGAATTTGTAACCGCAATCACTTCATTTGCTAATTCCTTTGCAGGAGTCAATACTTCAAGCCCTGCTTGAACCGCTTTATTCTCTTTACTTTCTACATATACCATAATTTTTTTATTTTCTGTAAAGCTCATATTTCCTGCCTCCTACAATACTTTTGCTTCTTCCATAAGTGAAAATGCCTGTGCTACTGCATCTTCTACACTCTCCGCCTTAATTTTTACACCTGCTGCTTTCTTCGCTGGTTCATATACTTTTACAACCTTCACTGAATTTTCCAAAAGGAGTGTTTCTTTTTCTTTTCCAACATCAGCAAGAGAAAATTCATTAATAGTAATCTTTCTTGCCGCCATTTTACTTTTAATTGTTGGATAACGAGGATCATAAGTTGGCTTATTAACGGTAACAACGCAAGGAATTGCTGTTTCCACTTGACGGTACCCTTCTTCTGTCTCCTGTTTTGCTACAATATTTCCTTCTACCTTTTCAATATCCACAATATTTTGAATCACACCAACACCAAGTTCTTCTGCTAATACACTTCCTACCTGTCCTAAAGCATAGTCTGTGGATTCTCTCCCACAGAACACCACATCGAATTTCACCCCTTCTTGTGTTTCAATTTTCTCAATAGCACCTTTTAAAACTTCTCCAATTCCTTTAGCATCCAAATGTTCATAGTCTTCTTCGGATACTAAAAAAGCTTTGCTAGCCCCAACAGCTAAACAGTTTTTTAATGAATTCTTTGCGCTTTCTGGACCAATACTTAAAACAGTCACGGTTCCATCTACCGCCTCTTTTAATCGAACTGCCATCTCCAATGCATAAGTATCAAATGCATTCACAACAGGAGCCGCTTGACTAAAATCAGGATCTCCATTTTTTAAATGAATCTCCACAGAATCATCTGGTACTTGTTTTACACATACTAAGATCTCCATACTCTTTTCTCCTTATTTACCAATAACATTATTTGTAATTACAACTTAAAATCCCACTTGTTTTTCTAAAGCTTCTTCTTGTTAAAAAGTCCTTTTAGAAAACACTTATTTTTTAATACACCTCAATTGGTAGAACCAATTAACCTTATTTTTTTGGAGAAGTTCTTCACTTCTCCATTTTTACTGCTGCTTTATCTTTCAATATATTTTCTATATATAATCATATATAATAGATGTTTTTTTGTCAATATAGCAAATTATTTTTATAAGTTATGCACAATTTCTATTTCTGACAAAGAGTTTCCTATCAATTCTTCTTATTCCTCCTCACAGCTCTCTCTCTAAATATTATGTATCCTAACAATAAAACTTTTTTTATGAAGTGAAATTGGAAATTGGCATTTTTCACAAAACTTATTTTCTTCTATTTTTCTCATCCATTCTCTTCTTTACTCATATTCAAACGTCCTTTTTTTCTCATGCAACGCATTAAGCGTCAGATCATGTAACGCTTCTTTATGGAATTTATCGGATTCTAGAAAACGCGAATATACAATATCCACCATAACTAGAACTGGAAATTGGGGAGAAATCGCCATTCCATTTTCTAAATATTTCTTTGATGCTACTACTAAAACTTCATCACAAAAACGAAAACTTTTATCTCTTCTTGCACTCATTAAAATTGTGGAAGAACCTTGTGCTTTGGCCATTTGTAAAGAATTGAGCACTTCTTCATTTGTTCCACTGACACTAATTCCGATTACGAGACAGTTTTTATCCAATAAGACCGCATTCATCTTCATAATATGTTCATCTGTAATGGCTTCAATATTGACACCAAGACGCATAAAGCGAAGTTTCATCTCTTGGGCAACTAGCCCAGAACTTCCCTTTCCATAGACATAAATTCTACTTTTCGTAGAGAGCAACTTGACAATTCTCTCCATCTGTTCCTCATTCATCAAATGGTAGGTTTTATTTAAAAGTTCTTGGTACGTATCTAATACTTGCGTCGAATGATAGTCATGGACAGGAAATACTTTTTTTGTCTCTTTTTCCTGCTGATAGTGGAATAAAAATTCCCGATATCCTGAAAATCCACATTTTTTTGCAAAACGGGATAAGGATGCTTCTGATACATACAGTTTTTTTGAAATATTTTTTGCGGAGAAATCATTTTCCTCTTTCTCTTTCATAAAAAAATCCGCAATGGTTTTTTCAAGAGGCGTAAAACTCTCATAAATTGATTCTATTAGTGGTATCATTGCTTGAATTTGATGTTCCATATCTACTTTCCTTTCTTTTCACTCTCTATCCCATCATTTTTCTATTCTTACTTAGCATGAATATTTTTAAAGTGATAATAAGCCCCTAACATTCCCGCTTGATTCTCATTCTGGGCAAATGCTAACTTTGTATGAGATGCTACAAACGGAATTAAATATTTTTTAAGACTTTTTTTAAGAATGGGCTCTAAATATTGTTTCTGAGCCATAATACCTCCCCCTAATATGACAATTTCTGGATTCAATACATAGCAAATATTTGCAATTCCCACACCTAAGACATCACACATTTTTTCAATGGCTTCTATGCAAATAACATCCCCTGCTTTTGCTTGTTCAAACACCATTTTCCCATTGAGCTCTCCTTCTTTTATTCCTTTCTTTTTTGCCACATTTTTTACTAATACACTGCTAGCTCCAAGATCTTGAAATTCGCCTTCTGGTAAATGCATATATCCAATTTCACAACCACTTCCAGAAAATCCATGAAAGATCTCCCCTCGATATACAAAAGATCCTCCAATGCCTGTTCCAATTGTTAAGCATAGACTGCTTTCACAACCTTTTCCCGCTCCTCCATAAAATTCCGCAAGTCCTGCACAATTCACATCATTTTCCACCTCACACGGAATTTGAAACTCTTCTTCCACTCTCTCTTTGATTTTCGTCCCTGTATAATTTGGAATCAAGGAAGAGGCATGAATAATACAACCTTTCTTCCAGTCCACCATTCCTGCTGTTGATATACAAACACCTTCTATCTCATATCTCTTCTTATAATCGGCAATAATAAAACGAACCTTTTCCATAATGCCTTCTCCGCCTTTTTCTTTGGCCTCTGTTGGCATTTCGTCGGTAATCAGAAATACTCCACCTTCTTTTATTATACCATACTTTATGGATGTTCCACCGATATCAATACAAATATATTGCTTCATTTCTTTTCCTCCCATATGCACAGATACCGCAGAAAGACTTCCCTTCCTGCGGCTACTATGTGACTATTTCTCAATTTTAATTTTAAAAATTGCTTTTTTTATCATCATTGGCTCTCCCACTTGTACTGCAGTACGATGGCCATCGTTTGGATAACAAATTAAAAAATCTCCTTTTGTTAACACCACATGGCTATTCGGTTCTCCTTCTAGCGGAAGAAAGTCATCTTTTGGGACAAACTCTTTTTGCTCCATGTTATGGATAAAATTCACATCGATTTGCTCTTTTCCACTTAGCATAAAATGTAAATCTAAATAATCTTTATGAGCCTCCCAAAAACGATTTTCTGGAGTTGTCGTTTCATATTCCACAATATTTACAAACAAGCGATCCCCATCGATCTCATGGCTTCCTTTTTTTAACGAAAGTAATTCATGTGTTTTTGCATATTCTAAACATTTTAATATATTTTCTTCTAAATACGAAAACTCTTTTAAATTTTTTATATTTCCAAATATCATAGCTTATCTCCCTTTTAACGCTTGATTGCGTACTCCTCTTCTCCAGCACCTTCCCAAAGTCGATGCCCTGTAAGAGTAATCGCACCTTTTATCGCCCAAACTCTCATATTATAAAAACGAAGCCTTATGCTCACATCTTTTCCACTTAATTGAGACAAGTTCTGTGCAAAAGAGACCTTTTTCCAGCCCTCTTCTCCTTCTTCTATCACACAATCTTCAAAAGAAAAACCAGAAAATGCCTCCTTATTCCAGTTACTGGCTATCATCACAGAAAGCCCACTTTTTTCATTCTCTTTGATTGGTTCTGCTAAAATTTCTAATTCCTCACCTTGTATTTTAAATTTGCAAGTGGAAAGAATTCCTTCTTCCTCTGTTTTTATCGTTTGATACGAAGCAAAACGATCCTTTTTTATAAAAGCCCTCATAAGGGAACTCTCTCTAAAGTTGGTGTGTTTTCCATTCCCTCCCATATAATAAAATAAAAGATCGCCATTTTCCAATGGAACAGGTGGTGAAGCGTAAATACAGCCACAATCCGCTTCTCCTTTTGGATACGTTCCCTCTCCTCGTTCTATGAAATTTTGTCCTGCAACGACCCAGTCAAAATGTTCTGGTTCTACCGCCCATGTAAGTTCACAGTCCACCCGATCAAACATAGAACTTTTTCTATCTCCTTCATGAATCACAGAGGCAAATCCCAAATAAAGATTGCCATATGAAAATGCTGGCATGGCATAAATCTGTCGTTCAAATCCCCCACCACGCAGTGTTTCTATTGGCTCACTCCAATCCAAAAAGTCGTAACTATGACTCATTGTTGTAATACGAATCCCATCTTTCCATACACGAGATAGCAAACAATATCTCTTCTTTTCCTCATCCCAAAATGGCAGATTATGACTATCCGCTGGTGGATTAAAACGCTTCCATCGAATCGGTTTTTTCCAATGCACTCCATCCTTTGAAAAACTGACAGCCATATAAGCTGCATGCCCTGGCTGATCAATTTTTGTCACCATTTTATATCGCTTTTCTTCTTCTACTTCTCTTTCATCCAACATAACCCCTGTTCCATGGGCATATGGAAAAATTAAATTATTTTCTGTGCTTCCTCTAAAGTCCACAAGATGTAACTTCGGCTTTCTCCAGCAGATTCCATCTTCACTTTCCGCATAGGCAAGGGCTGGAACTCGATCTTCTCTCGGTTGATAATCTCTACGTTCTCTTTCCTCTTTTGAAACACCTTCACTATCTTTATCTTCAATAAAAAGCGTGTAATAACACCGATAGATATTTTCTTTCTTATCATAAATCACATTGGGATACCCATTATCAATCCGCATTTCCCATGGTTCACTTTCTGAAAATAACACCCCATGCTCCTTATCTTTTTTAGGGGCTGTCACTTCCAATTGCACGTTTTCCATCCCTTGTGGATTTAAAACACGTCGATCTAGTAATAAATACTTTTGCATCATGACTCTTTTTCTCCATCCATTCCTTCATTTTTATATAGATGACATGCCACCATGTGACCTTCTGCCCCATAATGCACCATATCTGGCTCTTTGGTTTTACATATTTCCATACACTTAGGACAGCGATTGTGGAATGGACATCCATTTGGCTTATGAATTGGACTTGGAACTTCTCCTTCCAAAATCTGTCTTTCCTTTTTTATATGAATATCTGCTACTGGAATAGCGGATAGGAGCGCTTTTGTATAAGGATGTAAAGGCTCTTCATAAAGTGCTGTTGAATCCGCAATCTCCACGATTTTTCCTAAATACATTACAACAATTCGATCAGACATATATTGTACAACCGATAGATCATGTGCAATAAATAAATAGGTTAAATTCATTTCTTTTTGAATTTCCTTCATGAGATTTAACACTTGTGCCTGAATGGATACATCCAGTGCGGATACTGGTTCATCACAAATTAGCACTTCTGGCATCACTTCCAATGCACGAGCAATACAAAGTCTTTGACGTTGTCCTCCTGAGAACTCATGAGGATACCTCATAAGGTAATCTGGCTGAATATTGACCATCTTTAACACTTTTTCCATTGTTGCTTCACGCTCTTTTTGATCTGTCATACCATGCACTTTTAACGGCTCTTCAAAAGAAGAATAGATCTTCTTTTGTGGATTCAATGCAGAATATGGATCTTGGAACACCATTTGCACCTTTTTTCGAAATTCAAACATCTCTTCTTTATTAAATTTCGTGATATCTTTAAATTCTCCATCATAGCAATACAACACTTCTCCACTGGTTGGTTTTTCTAACATCATTGCCGTTTTTCCAAAGGTAGACTTTCCACAACCTGACTCTCCAACAATCCCGATGGTTTCTCCTCTATACACGTCTAAACTGACACCATCCACCGCTTTTACATGACCTACAACTTTTTTAAACATCCCTTTTGTAATCGGAAACCAAGTTCTTAGATCCTTTATTCGAAATATCACTTCTTTTTTATCAGTTGTCATTTCACTTCACCTCCGGATATGTATCATATTTCACACAACGAACAAGATGCCCTTTGCCTACTTCATAAGTTGGAATGACTTTGCCTCTGCATTTATCCGTACATTCTGGACAACGATCGGCAAATTCACACCCTACCTTTAAATCAGCTGGGTTTGGTGTGGAGCCAGGAATCGTTTCTAACTTTTGTCCATTGGCAAGCCCTAGCACCGGTACACTTCTTAACAAGGCTTTTGTATAAGGATGGCTTGTTCGGTCAAAAATATCTTCAAGGCTTCCAAACTCAACCACTCTTCCCATATACATGACACACACTTCATCCGCCATCTCTGCTACAAGCCCCATATTATGTGTGATTAAAATAATGGACTTTCCTTCCTTTATTTGCAATTCTTTTAATAAATCCATAATCTGTGCCTGAATCGTCACATCCAATGCGGTGGTCGGTTCATCACAGATAATCAATTCTGGATTGCATATCATGGCAATAGCAATGACGACACGCTGTTTCATTCCACCAGAAAACTGATGAGGATAGCAGTTGATTCTCTCCTCTGGATCTGGAATCCCTAACTTTTTAAACATCTCAAGCACTCTTTCTCGCGCCTGTGCTTTTGTCATCCCTTTGTTATGCTGAAGCAGACCTTCTGCCACTTGATCTCCTACCTTATAAACGGGATTCAAACTAGACATGGGATCTTGAAAAACCATGGATAAATCCGCTCCACGAAGGGCTCTCATCTTCGCTCCATTTGGTTTATCGATCTGTTCTAAGTGATATTCCTCAATCTTATCCCCTCTTAGAGCGTTGTATTGAATATTATCCGCTTTTACAATAGCATTTTTTCCTGTAAAACGCATAATGGAATTCATTGTTACACTTTTTCCACAACCAGATTCCCCAACAACTGCCAATGTCTTTCCTCTTTTTAATTGAAAGGACACATCCTTTACAATCTTTATCTCTTTTTGATCAGAAATAAAAGATGTATTCAAATTTCTCACATCTAAAATAATTTCTCTTGTATCCATCCTCTATTCTCCTTTATTGCTGTTTTGCATCCAATACATCACGTAATCCATCTCCTAAAAAGTTGATGGCAAGCACAAATAAACTGATAGCAAGTCCTGGAAATACCCAGATCCACCACTGATCCGTCACAATGGAAATAGACTTTGCTGCATTTAAAATATTTCCCCATGTCGGTGTGCTATCCGCAACTCCCAGACCAATAAAAGATAAGGATGCCTCTTGTAAAATAAAAAATGCTACATTTGTTGTGGTGGATACGATAATAGGACTCATAACATTTGGTAAAATCTGCTTAAACATAATGTTATTCCCACTCATTCCAAAGGCTTCACACACTTTTACATATGTTTCTCCTTTTAAACTCATGTATTCATTTCGAACCATACGAAACGTAGTCATCCATCCTGTCACAACAAAAATAAATAATAAGTTAGTAAGTCCTCTTTTATTCACAATGGCCACTAACATCATAACAAGGACAAGCTGTGGAAATGCCTGAAAGATTTCAGAAACTCTAACAAGAATTGCATCTGTTTTTCCACCAAAAAATCCCGCAATAGCGCCGAGTACTGCACCAATAACAGAGCTTAATACGGCACAAAAAACACCAATTAAAATAGAATAACATCCGCCAATTAATACTCTTGCAAAAAGATCACGACCGATGGTATCGGTTCCAAACAAATGTCCATTCCCCGGCGCTTTTTTCATTTCCGTCAATACTGGCGTGTTATAATCCACACCTACAATCGCACCGATGATACAAGCTATCGTCATAAAAACTACGACCAAAAGACCTATGACTGCTAATTTATTTCTCATAAATTTACGCACATTCTTTTTAAATAAAGAAGAAGATGCTGTATTTTTTTGTTCTTGCAAATTCACTCTCATGTCCCCCTTTTTTATTCACTTAAACGAACACGTGGATCTAATAGTGCATTGAATACGTCAACCATAAAGGAACAAATCAACATCGTTCCTGCGATGATCATAGTCGTAACAAGCACGATTGGATAATCTCCTGAAACAATGGCATCTGTCATCGTTAAACCGATTCCTGGATAAGAAAAAACACTTTCAATGACAACAGAACCACCAACAAGCATTGGAATACGAAAAACTAAAATGACAAGAACTGGTTTCATAGCATTGCGAAACCCATGCTTTAAATACACTTTCCACTCTGGAATGCCTTTACTTCTTGCTGTTTTTATGTAATCACAATTTAAAACATCAAGCATTGTATTTCTCGCATAACGCATAAGCACCGCTACCATACCAATTGTTAAAGTAACAACAGGCAAGAACAAATGGAGAAACGCATCCATAAAAGGATTGGTAGCTTCTGGACTCACACGATTTCCAGATGGAAAAATACCAAGTTTAATTGCAAAAATCTGTATTAAAATAATGCCAACTAAAAACTGTGGAACAGCCTGTCCAAGCACTGCTAGCACGCGACCGACATAGTCAATAATTCCATTTTGACGAATGGCGGATATAATACCAATTCCAATTCCTAAAATAGCAGAAAAGAATAAAGAATACCCTGCTAATTCAAATGTATAAGGGAGTCTCACACTGATAATGGAAGCAATAGAACTTCCATCAAAAGAATATCCTAGATCGCCTTGTAGGCAATTGATAAGCCAATGAAAATATTGCACAATTAAAGGATCATTTAACCCTAACGATTCTCTTAAAGCATCAATATTATCTTTATTAGAAGATAACACTTCTGGACTGACCATGAAGTTGATCGGGTCGATTCCCGTTAATTGTAAACCATAAAATACAATAAAACTAATGAGCAATAGCATTGGAATCATCATAAGTAATTTTTTTATAATATACTTAACCATTTTTTCACCCCATTTTTAATTTCCATCTTTTGTTCAAGTGATTGATTACAACGTTAGAAAGTTGAATGGGGCTGTTTTACAGCCCCTATGTTTCAACGATTATTTCACTTCCCAATTTGCAAAATCTAAATCACACATATAAAGTGGATTACAGAATGTAACACCATCTGGCAGTGTCACATTTTTACTTGTGAATACATAAGTACCAACAGTGAAGACTGGCACTTTATACATTTTTTCTTGTTCTAAATCTTGTAATTGTTTATAAATTTCATTTCTTTTTTCTGTATCTGTTTCACTGGAAAGTTCTGCAATGAGTGCATCAAATGCGGTATCCCCACCAAAAATATTTTGGAATAATCCATCATTACTCATATACTCTACATACCATTCATCAATGGAGAAAGAGCTCTTTCCTTTGAATCCAATATCATAATCACGTGTTGTAAATAAATCTGTTGTACCATCGTTAGAAAGTGTTGCTTCCACTTTAAATCCAACTTGTTCTAAGTAATAAACAACGGTATTAATTAAGTCAATAGAAGTCTGATCGTTGTTATAATAACAAATTTTTAATGTGCGGTTTAAATCATAACCAGATGCTTTTAAATCCGCTTTTGCTTGTTCCACATCATATGAGTATTCAAATCCATTATACGCTGGATTATTATTTGGAACTCCACTATTTAAAACGGTTGCATTCGGATATAATCCTGCCAATGCGGTGCGATCAATGGCTTCTATAATCGCTTTACGCACTTCTTTATTCTGCATTGCTTCGTTTTCTTTTCCATCCACACCCTTCATATTGAAAATAAAGTATTTATAGAATAAAACGTCCACTTCATGGGTATCAAAATTATCCATTTTTTGTAAGCTTTCCACAAGGCTTGCATCATTTCCGAATACATAGTCTGTATTTCCAGCTTTGGCAGCTGTCACATAATCTGTAACGAAATAACAAATGATTTTAGAAATCTTAGGTTTTGTTCCTTCATAATTGTCATTTACTTTTAATGTGAAGTAGTTTCCTACGTTGAGTTCATCCATAGCATACATACCAGAAGTAACTGGTGATTTCCAAAATGCGTCAGAATCCAATTTTAATGGATCGACATTTTCTAAACTGTGCTTAGGAAGAATTGCAAATTGTGCTAACACGTCAAGCATTGTAGCATATGGTTTAGAAAGTGTTAATGTGATCGTCGTACCATCCACTTTTATTTCTTTAATATTTTGGAATGCAGATGTATAAATAGAATTGATAGTAGCTGTTTTTAATGCTGTTTCTATTGAAAACTTAACGTCTTCTGCGGTGAGATCCTCACCATCAGACCATTTTAATCCTTCTTTTAGATTAATGGTGTATACAAGCCCATCATCACTAATGGTATAATCCTTTGCTAAATCTGGCTCCACCTCTGTTAACGTGCTATCTGCGAGAAATAATCCCCGAAACATTAAGTTGGTTGCCATAATACGATTGTACCATGGAGTTGGAATTTTATCGTCTGTTGTGGAACCATCCCCTGTTGTAACTGCTAATTTTAAAGTTCCCGCTTCTGCTTTTGATGCAGTAGCCTCTGCTGTCTTGGTACCTCCTCCTGTTGTACTTTCTTCATTCTTCTTTGAGCCTCCACACCCAGATAACGTTCCTAGTGTTAACATTGCTGCCAAACTGAGTGCAACAAATTTTTTCACTGTTTTTCTCATGATACTTCCTCCCTTTACATTTTTGATTGTTTGCTAAATCAAGTATGTTAATCTTAGCATTTGTGAAAATTATTTTTAATTTATATCTTTAACTATTCCAATTAGCAAAATCGATTAACAAAATTTTTTGATTGTCTCTTTTATCATACTAGCTGCTTCTTTTGCAATCTCTTTATCTTCTTTTGTTAAGTTTGTCAATGGTTCTCGCACACCACCAATATCAAATCCTTCATTGATACGAAGAACTTCTTTAATCATTCCATACATATTTCCATGTCCAGAACATAATTTATAAATGATTTCATTAATCGCATATTGAAGTTCACGAGCTTCTTCATTTTTGTGGGCTTTTACAAGCTCATCTGCTTTTAAGAATAATTCTGGCATCGCTCCATAAGTTCCTCCAATACCACCATCAGCACCCATCATGCGCCCACTAATAAATTGTTCATCTGGTCCGTTGAATACAACGAAATTCTCTCCACCTGCTGCTTTAAACATTTGGATATCCTGTACTGGCATAGAAGAGTTTTTTACACCGATTACGTTTTCATTTTTCTTCATCTCTTCTAATAAGCTCATACTTAAAGCCGTCCCTGCTAATTGAGGAATATTATAAATAATAAAGTCTGTATTTGGTGCTGCTTTGCTCATTGCATTCCAGTATTCCGCAATAGAGTATTCTGGAAGTCTAAAATAAATTGGAGGAATAGACGCGATAGCATCAACGCCTAAGCTCTCTGCATGTTTTGCTAATCGAACACTATCTTTTGTGTTATTACATCCAACATGAGCAATTACTGTTAATTTTCCTTTCGCTACTTCCATAATGCTTTCCAATGTTTTCATTCTATCTTCTACGCTCTGATAAATACATTCTCCTGAAGAACCACAGGCATAGACACCTTTTACCCCTTTTTCAATGTAATATTCGGTTAATCTTTTTACTCTTTCTTCACTTACTTCTCCATTTTCATCATAGCAAGCATAAAATGCTGGAATAACACCTCTGTACTTTTCTAAATTGCTCATAATAAACCTTTCCTTTCTGCGGATTTCCGCTATCACTTCTTTTTTGTGATGAATAAATATTTGAAAATAATATTTCATTTCTGTTATTTTTCTATTGAGTCGATTGCCTCTGTAAAGGATTTTGTAATCAGCTGAGGTCTTGTAATAATAGAGCCAACGACTACGCTATAACAACCAAGTTCAATGACTCTTTTTGCTTTTTCAGGTGTGTTAATATTTCCTTCTGCAATCACCTTATGAGAGGATTTTTCTAAAATTGTTCGGATAATTTCAAAGTCATTTTCCTCAATTTTCATCCCTTTACTCTGCTTTGTATATCCCACTAATGTAGTTCCAATAAAATCAAATCCTAATTCATCCGCATGCAGTGCCTCTTCTACTGTTGAACAATCTGCCATTAACAGCTGATCTGGATATTTCAATCGAATCTCTTTATAAAACTCATCAATTGTAACCCCATTTGGCCGAAGATCACTTGTGGCATCCACAGCAATAATCTCTGGCTTCACCTCCATTAGCTCATCAATTTCTTTCATGGTAGGTGTAATATAAACCTTACTGTCATCATAATCTCTTTTTACAATGCCGATCACTGGAAGATCTACATTTTTCTTAATTTCCAATATATCCTCTTTTGTATTGGCACGGATTCCCTTTGCCCCCCCTTCTTTTGCTGCTAACGCCATTCTTCCCATAATAAAGGAAGAATGAAGTGGTTCATGAGGAAGTGCCTGACAAGATACAATTAAATGACCTTTTAGCGCTTCTAAATAGTTTTCCATATAAGCCCGTCCTTTCGATTTCCATTCATTTTTAGTTTTTACTTTCGATTTTACTAAGCTGTTTTCTTTTCCATGAAGACAATACGTGAGAAATCCTCATCTTGTATTGCTCATCGGTTATTGATTTCACTATAGCTAAATTGAATTCTAATTTCAAGCATTTTCCTATTTATGAAATTACTTTCAAAACTTACGGAAAAAACTCTATTTTTTATCCAAATATTTAAGTATAAGTTTGTCGATTTTTCACAATCACTGAAAGTTATTTCAGAATCCCTTGATTTATTGAAAATAAACCAAAGAAGTCCTATAATAAGGTTAATAGAAGAGTTCCTATACTATAATCAGATAGATGCTATTTTCTATGATAAGAAATTTTATTTCCTATCGTAGAAAATAGTGTGCAAGCAGTTTACATAGTAAAATTTTCTTATTTATGTGTACGACGCATATTTTGTTATTACTTTCATTTTTAGAAAAGGAGATTTATTTATGAGAATTATTGAAGCAAAAAACTATGAGGACATGAGCAAAAAAGCGGCAGAAATTATCGCTGCAAAAGTTGTTTTACATCCTAATTGCCTTTTAGGGCTTGCAACAGGATCTACACCGGTTGGTACTTATCAAAACTTAGTTAAAAAATATAACAACGACGAACTTGATTTTTCCAAAGTGCATTCTGTAAATTTAGACGAATACAAAGGATTATCAGGGGAACATGAACAAAGTTATCGTTACTTTATGAATACGAATTTCTTTGATCATATTAATATCGATAAATCAAATACATTCGTTCCAGATGGTCTTACGGAAGATTCTTTAGAAGGTTGTAAACAATATAATGAATTATTACATTCTATGGGTGCTGTAGACCTTCAATTATTAGGAATCGGTGGCAATGGTCATATTGGTTTTAATGAGCCTTCCGATGAATTCAAAAAAGAAGTCCATTGTGTTCAATTAGCAGAAAGTACCGTAGAAGCAAATGCTAGATTTTTCGCTAGCAAAGAAGATGTTCCAAAATACGCTTATACTATGGGAATTGGCAACATTATGAGTGCCAAAACAATTTTATTATTAGCCTCAGGAAAAGAAAAAGCAAATGCTATTTATGAATCCTTCTTTGGTCCTATTACACCAAAAGTACAAGGTTCTATTCTCCAACTACATCCAGATGTTATTGTCATTGCAGATGAAGATGCTTTATCTGTTGCTAAAGAAAAAGGAGTGTTCTAACTATGATCATTGAAAACGGACTTGTATTTCAAGAAGATGGTTCTTATAAACAAGAACCTGTATATATTGAAAATCATAAAATCGTATCTTCTATTGATGAAGTAATCGATCGCACTACCATCGATGCAACAGGTTTAAAAGTTATCCCTGGGCTTATCGATATTCATAGCCATGGGGCATTTGGACACGATTTTTCCGATGCAGATGTAGAAGGCTTAAAAACGATTTTAAAATATGAAAAAGCGCATGGCATCACTTCTTATTGCCCAACTTCTATGACCCTTGGAATCGATGTTTTAGAAGAAGTATTTGGAACAGCGAGTAAAGTAGGCACTGATCCTCTTGAAGCCACCATTGTTGGACTTAATATGGAAGGACCTTTTCTCGATCCAGAAAAGAAAGGCGCTCATTTAAGCAAATATATTGTGAACCTTTCTTCCGAATTTTTTGACCATTGCCAAAAAGCAAGCAATGGATTGATTAAATTAGTAACCGTTGCTCCAAATGCAAAAGGTGCTATGGAATTTATTCAAGAAAAACATGGAGAAGTACATATTTCTCTTGGACATACGGCTGCTGACTATGATTGTTGTATAGAGGCATTTCAAGCAGGCGCTGATCATGTAACTCATCTTTTCAATGCCATGCCAGCCTATTCCCATCGGGCTCCTGGATTAGTAGGTGCGGCTTGTGATGCTGAGCATAGTTATGTGGAACTGATTACCGATGGGATCCACATTCATCCGAGCGTTGTTCGTTCCACCTTTAAAATGTTCCAAGATCGTGTTGTCTTAATTAGTGACTCTATGATGGCAACAGGAATGGAAAACGGCACTTATGAATTAGGTGGACAGGAAGTTACTGTAACCGATGGAAAAGCGACTCTATCAAATGGCACAATTGCTGGTTCTGCTACAAACCTCTTTGACTGCATGAGAAAATCTATTTCTTTTGGAGTGCCAGAAAAAGAAGCGATTCTTGCAGCAACAAAAAATCCAGCTATGAGCATTGGAATTTTTGATACCGTTGGCTCTATCTCCGTTGGAAAACGTGCAGATATTCTTCTTGTAACAGAAGATTTTGAGTTAAAACAGGTAATTTAAGTGATAGCAACCACACTTGTATTTATTCCTTTCCTATAAATACAAAGTAACAAAAAAGAAAACACCTAATACAATTTTTCTGTACTAGGTGTTTTCTTATCTTTTAGTAATGTAATACTAAAGATCTATTTCACAGTATCGATAGATGCTTTATCAACAAGCACATAAGTGCTATTAGCTGGCACTGTCACTTTTGAACCACTTACTGTTTTTAGTTGTTTCGTTCCAGCAGTATTTTGATCCACAACAACTGCCCATTGATTGTCTGGAACCGTTACTTCTACGGCTCTATTATTTGCATTAAAGATAACGGCAATCGTATTCCAGCTATCTCCCACCGCTCTTCCATTTAATGTATAAGCGACTACATTTTTCTCAGTAACATCTAAGAACTTCAAATTATCTTGAATTTCTTTTGTGGAATTCATATGAAACGCTTTATGCTCTTTTCTCATAGCAATTAAGCCTTGATAGTATTCATATAAATCCTCATATTTCTGCTTTCTGATCCAATCAATGGCATTCACAGAATCAGAGGCATTATAACTATTTTCATTGAATGTACCATCTGGGTTTACTTTTGTACGAGCCATCTCTTCTCCTGCATGAAGGAATGGAATTCCTTGTGAAGTGAGAACGATAGCAGCTGACATCTTATTCATGGCTAATAATTGTTGCTCTGTTGCCGTTTCATTGGCAGATTGCAGTTTATCCCAAAGGGTTAAATTATCATGTGCGGATTCATAAGTGATTGTCTGGTATGGTTCCTTTGCCCATGCTTTTGTTTGATTATTCACCTTATCCGTGTCTATCTGATCATTTGGTGTTGATGCTACAATTCCAAATTTAATTGTCTCTTCTTTATTTTGCGCTCCATCAACAAATCCATGGTCTTTTGCATCAAAGACACTTCCTTTGATTCCATCGCGAATATCATCACTGAATGCAGCAATTTGTAGTTCATCAAAATTTTTTGTATTCGCTTTTGTTGCTTGTTTTTCACTACTTAATGGCGTATCGCCTCCTGTCCATCCCTCTCCATAAATAAGAATAGAAGGATCAATTTTATCAAGAGCTTTTCTGATCTCTTTCATCGTATCTTGATCATGAAGTGCCATTAAATCAAAACGGAACCCATCAACATGATATTCTTTTGCCCAATAAGTCACAGAGTCTACCATTAATTTTCTCATCATCGCTCGTTCAGAAGCTGTTTCATTTCCACAACCAGAGCCGTTAGAAAATTCGCCTTTTTCATTTTGACGATAATAATAATTTGGTACAGCCTTATTTAACTCGGAATCAGAAGTTGCTCCTGTGTGATTATAGACAACGTCCATAACAACAGAAATTCCTGCTTTATGGAGTTCTTGTACCATTTTTTTATATTCTGTAATTCTTGTTTTTCCATCATAAGGATCGCAAGAATAAGATCCTTCTGGCACATTATAATTTTTTGGATCATACCCCCAATTATATTGTGCTTCTTCTAACTTTGTTTCATCAATAGATTGATGGTCAAAACTTGGAAGAAGGTGGACGGTTGTAACTCCTAATTCTTTTAAATGGGAGATACCCGTTTTCACATCCGTATTTGGAACCGTTGTATCGGCTTCCCAAACACCTGCATACTTTCCTTTGTTTTCTTTTGAAACTCCAGAGTTATCAGCAATGGAAAAATCCCTGATATGCATTTCATAGAGAATGGAATCTGTTGGATTTTTTACCTTTGGTCGTTTTTCATTGGAAAATCCCTCTGGATCAGTAGAATCTAAATTAACAACCATAGCCCTTATTCCATTGACTCCAACTGCTTTTGCATAAGGATCTACAACAGACTGTTTCTTTTTATTGTGTGTTACTTCATATGTATAGTAAGTGCCATCTAAATTCCCTTTTTTTGTAGCGGTCCAAACACCATTTTTACCTTTCTTCATCGCAAGTGTACTTGTAGTTTTCTCTGTATTTTTTTCATCCTTTCCATAAAAAGCAATGGAAACATTATCGGCAGTTGGCGACCAAAAGACAAATTTCGTCTTTGACTTTTGATAAAGTGCTCCTAACTGTCCTTGATAGGTATACTGCTTCGTAAAATTTTTGCTATTATAAAGTTCCCCAATCGTAATTTCTTTCTTATCCAATCCTTGGACTTCTAACGTATACGTTTTATCTGGAAGCATATTATTTTTTAATACTAGGGTTCCACCCATACCGTCTTTATCTAATTTCACACTTTTCACTGGAATTTTACGAACTCCATGATATCTTTGAATCGTAAATTTATCTTTCTTTGTTATTTTTTGATTGGTTTCAAAGGAGACCGTATTTAAGGAATCAAATTTTGCAGTTGTGACTCTTGGCTTCTTTAAATCTGCAATAGCTTTTTGAGCGGATGAAAGTGTTGTATACACAGTATCAATTCCTTCAATCACATAAATATCTCCTGTACCATCACTTTTTAATTTACTTTTATCAATAAAGCGATCGGCATTGCCTTCTTTTTGTGACCAGTCGGACTTTCGAACGATAAATCCAATTGGTGTCTCTTCTGAAACATTTTTAAATACTATTGTTCCTTTTTTCCCAAATTCATCTTGACTATCTAGTGCAAAAGCCACTCCTTCTGGTGCCCACGCCCAAATATCCCAGTCATCATATTTGTCATCAAATCGATAATAATGTAACGTAATAGCTACCTTACTTCCTACTTCCTTTGTCATTTGACTTTGTTTTGCAGAAACTGGCATAATGCTTGTAAAAATAATGGTTATCGCCAATAATACACTGAAAAATAAAGTTAAGACACCTTGTTTTCTTCCACTCTTTTTCATACCTTTCCTCCTAAAACTATTTTTTTATTCCATAAATATTCGTATAGGAATAGTATAGCAACGAAACTTTGAAAGGAATATATAAAAAATCTTATAATAATATTACTTTTTTGCTTTTTTCTAGTTTTTTCTGTTGACAAAAAAACTTATGAGAACTATAGTTAAAGTAGTTTACAAGTAAACTATATAATATAGTGTGATACCCACACTACTCACAATTTTCATCGCTTTATAGCAATTCACTCTTTGCCTTACCCAAGCAATTTTCATGGCAAAATCTGTTCTTCACCTAAAAAGGAGGTTCTAATGATTAAAAATGTAGAAACAATGCTTTCTTATTTTTCTCAGATCAGACGTGTTTATGCTCAGGAAATTCATTTACGATTCAAAGATGAAAATTTTTCTCCGAATGAAATCTCGATTCTCATCCTTCTTTCCAATAATGCTTCTATTAATACAAGCAGCCAACTTACTCTTATTTTAGGAGTATCGAAAGGACTGATTAGTCGAAGTATTGACTCTTTACTTTCTCGTGGGCTCATTGTATGTCTACCAGATACGAAAGATAAACGGATCCAAAGAATTCAATTGACGAAAGAGGCAGCCCCTCTGCTTCTACGATTACAAAAAGAAATCGAGCAAATCAATGAGATTTTATTACAAGATATTTCTGAAGAAGAAATATCTCAAATGGAAACAACCATGCTTAAAATTATTGAGCGTTTTAAAAAAAGGGAGGTTTAATATTATGAAACTATCAATGTCAAAAGAAGTGGACTTAGGAAAAGAACCTGTTAAACATCTA
>CAJMOB010000006.1:0-137042 GCA_905214925.1 uncultured bacterium
TCCTTTGGCAAACTTTTATAAAAATCTTTTAAAAGACTAGAAAAAATAAATTTAATATAGACTTGTGAAAAATCCTGACGATTTCGGTATTTCTCACAAAGGCGTTCAAAATGTTCTTTTAATGATTCAATATCTTTCATGCGAAGATCTTGGCGAATCTGTTTTAATAAAATGTCATCATTAATTTGGGCTAATAAATTATTATTTCCTTCTTCCTCTTCCACAAATACATGTTGCTCCGATTGATAAAATTTATTTTCCATTAATAATTCTAAATTCTCAAACTCTTTTGCTAAGTGGCTGATACTTCCTAACGGTTTACTCACTGCAATATAAGGCTTTACGTCAAACGTTTTCTTAATAAACGTATACAATTCTTCTCCTGCCTTTCTTCCACTTCCAAGAGAAGCTCCCTTATCGGCAAGTAACAAACACTGCTGTGGATTTAGATTTAAATAGGTAAAATCCCATTGAATTTGTTTTTTTAACATTTTAGGAAAATCAATCCCCATCTTTCCAAAAAAATCCTCTGAAAATTCGATTAGAAACAATAATCCAAATTCACTTAAAAAACTAAACTCAGTAAGACCTTCCACCTTTTTCAAAATAGAATCTACTGGCGTTCCGTTGACTAAAGAGTATAAAATATGTTCTTTCATAAAATTACTCTCTTTTTCTTTCAACTGTTTTTGCAATTGTTCTTGTTCTAATTCTCTCATAATTTGAGACACCGTTTTTTCAAACTCTTTTGGATCCACTGGTTTTAAAATATAATTTTTTACTCCTAATGTCAAAGCATGTTTTACATATTCAAACTCACTATATCCGCTGAATATTACCGTTTTCATATGAGGATGATTGGGTACAACATTTTGAATTAATTCTAACCCATCCATAAATGGCATTTTCACATCGGTAAATAAAATATCTACCTCTTGCTTTTGTAGATATTCGAAAGCTTCCTTTCCATTGGAAGCTTCCATCACTTCCATTTCTACACCAATTTTTCTTAACAGAAAGCGAATCCCCCTTCTTTCAATTCTCTCATCATCTACAATTAATATCCGATACATCTTACTCTCTCCATTTTTCTTTTCTGTTTTTATGGTGATTAAATAGCCACATAAACGCGCCTATATCAAGGTAATCCTTTGACTTTCCTTTGCATGGCTAGACTACCTTTAATTATATTAAATTCTTATTTTCCTCGCAAGACTATTCTTTACATCAAAGGCGCAAATACTCTTAAAATACATTGAAGCAATGATTGAAACCAATTCTTTTGACACTCCTCTTCTTCCACTTGATGACTCACCTTCATAATCCCTATCATATCTTCTTTGATATCCAAAATAGTCTTTGTAGCATATAAAAAAACACCACACTCAAAATGCAAATAAAGGCTTCGATAATCTAAATTGATCGTTCCTACTGTTCCTACTTCATCATCGGCAATCATCATTTTTGCATGTAAAAATCCTGGTGTATATTCATAGATCTTTACTCCTGCACCAATCAGTTGTCGATAATAAGATTCTGTTAGTAAAAACGTCAATTTTTTATCTGGAATCCCTGGTGTCATAATTCGGATATCCACCCCTCGCTTTGCGGCAAGGCAAAGTGCTGTCATCATTTCATTGTCAATAATCAAATAAGGAGTTGTTATATAAACATAATTTTTTGCCTGATTAATTAAGTTTAAATAAACATTCTCTCCAACGATTTCTTGATCGAGCGGACTATCCCCATAAGGTTGAACAAATCCATCATTTTCCCAAAAACTCTTTTTTTCATCTTTTTTTTCTTCGGTTACATATACATTTTCATTCCAAACTCTATTTTGTTTTTGAAACCAATCAGGAGCATAATGATATTGATAAAAACTAAAGTGGCTATCGGTTCGTATAATGCTATTCCACATCTGCAAAAACATAACAGTAAAATTCCATACCGCTTCCCCTTTTATCATAATCCCAGTATCTTTCCAGTGTCCAAATCGCTTCACTTCATTAATATATTCATCTGCTAGATTAATCCCTCCTGAAAAAGCAGTATGACCATCGATGACTACAATTTTTCTATGATCCCGATGATTTAATGCTAAAGAAAAAATTGGTATAAACTGATTAAAGGAAACGCATTTAATTCCAAGCTCTGTCAAATGTTTTTCATAATGATAAGGAAGTTTTGTTACACAGCCAACATCATCATAGATCACACGTACTTCTACACCTTCTCGTATTTTCATTAATAAAATATCCAAAATAGTGTCCCACATCATTCCTTTTTCAATAATAAAAAATTCAAGAAAAATAAATTTTTTCGCTCTTTTTATCTCTTCTACTAATGTCGTATAATAGGCCTCTCCACTTTCTAAATATTTTGAAATTGTATTTTCATAAACAGGACAATTAGCATATTTTATTAAATATTCACTTTGCCTTCCAATCCGAATATCCTTTTGATACAATTTATCCCTTACTTCTTTTTTTTGAATTAACAACGGTTTTGACAAAGTATATCCATATTCTAGCTTCTTTCTAAGTCTTCTCGTAGGCTCTTTATTTCCAAAGAGCAAATATAACATACCACCAAAAGTAGGAAACATTAAAATTGGTATAATCCAAGCTAGCTTATAAGCAGGATTATCCCACTTATTCAAAAGCCAAATGGAAATAACAACACTTAAACACCACAATACAAATCTTACTTCTCCAGCATGACTCCCAATTTTCATTAACAAAAGTGCTGACCAGAAAAACTGTAATACGATAATAAAACTGACAGCAAATAACCTGCTAGAAAGAAAATGTAATGCTTTTTTCATACGCTCCTCCTTGACTCATTAGAAAAAGCGAACTATTGGTACATAATGTACATCATAGTCCGCTCCTATCGTTTACACAATCTATGTTATGTGTATTATCCTTGTATCATAGGCACTAGCCATACAGCTAGTAATAGAATTCCCAAGATAATTCGATAATATCCAAAAATTTTAAAGTCATGTCGTTTTACAAATCCCATTAATAATTTAATACAAATAAGGGATACGAAAAAAGCTACAACCATCCCAATGAGAAGAATCATCATTTCGTGCATTGAGAAAAATCCGCCAGTATCTTTTATAAATTTTACAATTTTAAGCCCACTTGCCCCAAACATAACTGGAATTGCAAGGAAGAAAGAAAATTCTGCTGCAATATAACGAGAACATCCAAGCAACATAGCTCCAATAATAGTCGCACCAGAACGAGAAGTTCCTGGAATAAGCGCTAAAATTTGGAATACTCCGATAAGAAGAGCTGTCTGATACGTCATAGAGTAAAATTGATTGATTCTTGGTCGTCTTCCTCGATTCCAATTTTCTACAATAATAAATAAAATACCATAGAGAATCAAGGTACAAGCAACTGTTTCAAAATTATAGAAATGCTCATCGAGCCAATCATCAAATAATAGCCCTAAAATAGCAGCTGGAATCGTGGCTACAAGCACTTTAAACCAAAGCTCCCAAACTTCTCTTTTCTCTTGTCGATCGTATTTCGGCGAAAAAGGATTCAGTTTATGGAAAAACAAAACAATAACCGCCAAAATAGCTCCTAGCTGAATGACAACATTGAACATACTAACAAAAGCTTCGCTTTGCTGTAATGGCCAAAATTTCTCCACAAGAATCATATGTCCTGTACTGCTGATTGGAAGCCATTCTGTGATTCCTTCTACAATACCGATGATGATTACTTTTATAATCTCAATTAAGTTCATAGATCTTATTACTCCTATCGAATTTTTTCAGGAAAACCAATTTTTTTCTGCACTTTACGCAGTGTCTTATTTGCATAATATGCGGCTTTTTCCGCGTTATTCTTAATAATACTATCAATATAATCTTTGTTCTTGCTTAAATCATAGAAACGATCTTGAAGTGGTTTTAACTCAGCCGCTACCGCTTCTCCTACACGCTGTTTTAACACTCCATATCCACAGCCATCAAACTCGGCAAGCACGGCTTCCACACTTTTTCCTGTCACAACACTGTAAATATCAATTAAATTTTTCACTCCTGGTTTGTCTTCGGAATAAGAAATACAGCTATCAGAATCCGTAACTGCACGTTTAAATTTGCGTAAAATTGTTGCTTCATCATCTAAAATAGAAATGAATCCATTTGGATTCTCATCGGATTTTGACATTTTCTTTGTTGGCTCTTGGAGACTCATAATTTTCGCTCCCACTTTTCCAATATATGGTTCTGGAATTGTGAAAACATCTCCATAGATACTATTAAAACGATTTGCAATATCTCTTGTAATCTCCAAGTGTTGTTTTTGATCGATTCCAACTGGAACGAGATCCGCTTGATATAATAAAATATCCGCTGCCATTAATACTGGATAGGTGAAAAGGCCTGTATTAATATTCTCTGGATGTTTGGATGATTTGTCTTTAAATTGTGTCATACGATTCATTTCGCCCATATAAGTAAAACAGTTTAAAATCCAAGCTAATTCCGCATGAGCAGATACATGAGACTGATAATAAATACAAGAAGCCTCTGGATCGATTCCTGCTGCAATATAGGACATTAAAAGATTTCTAGCCTGTTTTCTAAGAGTGGCTGGATCTTGTCTTACGGTAATAGAATGCATATCTACAATACTAAAAAAACAAGTATATTCATTCGGGTCAAGATTGATCCAATTTTTAAGTGCCCCCAAATAATTTCCTAATGTAATCGTTCCTGTTGGTTGCATACCACTAAAAATGGCTTTTTTTCCGTCTAACATAATATATTTACACTTCCTTTTCTTCTTGAATCGCCCCTTTTTATAAAACCAAAATTATAATACTATAATACTTCTATAAAAAATTGCGTTTCTTTTTCTTTCCTAAAGTTTTATTTATAAGTTTATCATAGATACAAAAATGTGACAATAGAGTCTTACATTTTTCTAAGCTTCTACTTTTCTCTTTCCCATTAGAATCATCAAAGCCTTAGTGCAAACTAAAGAAATCCCCTATCAGCATTTGTATAGGGGATTTCTTATATTCTTTTATACTTATTCTATTGTTTATAATACATTCTAGCTTCGTATGGCTGTAATATTCCCGCTTTTTCTTCTTCATAGTTACCAATTATTTTGGTAGCTTCTTTAAATTCTTCTGGCACATCATACTCCCGTTCCCGTTCATGGAAGTTGGCCACAACTAATAATTTTTCATTTTCAAACGTACGAACATACGTGAAAATGTCTTGATCTTCTGGCATCAATAATTGATAATCTCCATAAACGAGAATTGGCATTTCTTTTCGAAATTGTACCAACTTTTTATAATAATAGAAAATAGAATCCTTATCCTCTAATTGGCTTTTTGCATTGATCTCTTTGTAATTTGGATTGACTTTGATCCAAGGAGTTCCTGTTGTAAATCCCGCTTGTTCCTCATCGCTCCACTGCATCGGTGTTCTCGCATTATCTCTACCCTTTACATAAATGGACTCCATAATCTCTTCTTCTTCATATCCTTTTTCTTTTCTCTCTTGATACATATTCAAAAGTTCAATATCACGGTATTCGGATAATTCATAGCGAACATTTGTCATGCCAAGTTCTTCTCCTTGATAAATATAAGGAGTTCCCTGCATTCCATGAAGAACAGTTGCGAGCATCTTCGCAGATGGCACACGATATTCTTTATCATTTCCAAAGCGAGATACGGCTCTTGGAAGATCGTGATTATCCCAAAAAAGACTATTCCATCCTTTCTTATGAAGTTTTGTCTGCCATTTTGAAAGCACTTTCTTTAATTTCACAAGATCAAGAGCCTTTAAATCCCATTTCTCTGGTCCTTCTTGATCGAGCGAAATATGCTCAAATTGGAATACCATAGAAAATTCACTACCATCTGGATTACTATACTGCATAGCGATCTCAGGGGTAGCTCCCCAAGTTTCCCCTACCGTTAAAAAGTCGCTATGACCAAACGTTTCTCTGCTCATTTCTTGAATAAACTCATGAAGTCTTGGACCATTTCCTGTAATTTTTTTATCTGGTTCTTTTGCAATACAATCGATTACATCTAACCGGAATCCGCCAAGACCTTTGTCCATCCACCAACGGATCATTTCATAGAGTTCTTCTCTCACTTTTTTATTTTCCCAATTTAAATCCGGTTGTTTTCTAGAAAACTGATGAAAATAGTATTGTTGCAACTCTGGCACCCATTCCCATGCAGATCCGCCAAAGCAAGATCTCATATCATTTGGTGGCACTCCTTCTTTACCATCTCTCCATACATAGTAGTCATGATAAGGATTATCCTTACTTTTTTTCGCCTCTATAAACCAACGATGTTCGTCAGAAGAGTGATTGAGCACTAAATCCATAATAATTCGAATATCTCTTTTTTTCCCTTCTTCAATTAAACGAAGCATTGTGTCCATAGACCCAAACATCGGATCGATATCCTGATAGTCCGCAATATCATATCCATTGTCATCTTGTGGGGATTTATAGACAGGAGAAAGCCAAATTCCTTTAATACCTAATGTATGTAAATAATCCAGTTTCTCAATAATTCCTTCTAAATCTCCAATTCCATCGCCATTTGTATCATTAAAACTCTTCGGATAAATTTGATACATAACGGCATCTTTCCACCAAAGCTGTTGTTTTTGTTCCATAATGTGCCTCCTTTTTGATAAGCATATCTTATCATCTCTTATTCTTTTTAAATACCGAAAAAATTTAACACTATTTGCTATCCTTTTTCTATCTTTTTCTGTTACTTCTTCAAGGCTGATATTTTCTATTTTTCTTTCGCCATCCTTTTATGACCTACTGACTAATTTTTCTTATAAATAAGCGTTCCATCGGCCTCTAATACGGACTCTTTACAGTTCCACTGAAATAAACGTTGGAGCGTTTCGCTATCCTTTATATACTCTTTTAACAAAATTGGCTCGTTTGTAGCATTTAAGAGCACATAAAAGTTTTTATCTTTTTTATAATGAATCACTCTTTCTTTTTTTGCCTTTTCGTCTCCATATAAAAATTGAATGGCTAAAGAATGGGTTGCCTCTTCTTTTTTTCTCATTTGGATCAAAGTTTTTATAGCCATTAATTCTTTTTCATAAACGCCTTTTTCAATCTCTTCCCAAGGCATACATCGTCTACAGTCGGGATCGTGTCCTCCTTCCATCGCAATTTCAGTTCCATAATAAATACAAGCACTGCCTGCCATTGTAAATAACAGTGCCATCTGTTGATAAAAAATATCTTCACTGCCACATCTTGTCCGCAATCGATCGGTATCATGAGAATCCAATAGATTAAACATAACCTTTTGATTTTGTTCTCGATATAAATTCATACAACGATTAATGGCATGTTCAAACTGCTTTGCCGTTAAATTTTCTTTCCAAAAGTCATTGATACTGCTTGTAAGAGGATAATTCATAACAGCATCATACTCATCCCCAAGAAGCCACGGAGTGGAATCATGCCAAATTTCACCAAGTAAATAAAGATCTGGCTTTTTCTCTAATAAATAGGTTCTTAATTGCTTTAACAAATAGTGGGATACTTCGTTGCCAACATCGAAACGAATGCCATCGATTCCATATGCTTCTACCCAATATCCACACACATCCTTTATGAAAGCAACGACTTCCTCATTGTTTGTATTAAGTTTAGGCATTCCTCCTGCAAATGCGAAAGAGTAATAGCTACCATCTTTTGTGTTTCTTTTTCCCTTCTCAACAGGAAACTGTTGAATCATAAACCAATCTTTATATCTGGAATGCTCTCCATGTTCTAATACATCTTTCCATGGACGGAATTCCGTTCCACAGTGGTTAAATACGCCATCCATCATTACTTTCATCTGAAAAGAATGTGCTTTTTGCACTAGTTCTTTCATGGTATTTTCATTTCCAAACATCGGATCGATTTTTTTATAATCGGTTGTATCATATTTATGATTGGAAATGGCTTCGCAAATAGGATTTAAATAAATTCCAGTGATTCCAAGTTCTTTTAAATACGGAAGTTTTTGAATAATCCCTTTTAAATCACCACCATAGAGATCAAAATACGTTGTCTTTTCCATTTTCCAAGGCTTTATATGAGTATGCTCCTTTTCTTCCTCTCCACGGCAAAATCGGTCGGGAAATATTTGATACCAAACAGTATTCTCTGCCCATTTTGGAACAACTCCAATATCTTTTTCATTCATCCAAGGCATAATAAAATATTGGATCATACGACCACTTTCTTTTAATTGTTGTTCTTCATAAAAACCATCTTCTACATAGATCCATTGTTCTTGATCTGTAAGAAGTTTAAAATAATATTTACATCGTTTATACTTTGGCTTTAATACAATTTTCCATAAAAGATGATGTTCTAGTTCTATTCTCTCTTTTATTTCCTCTTCTTGCCCCGACCAAATTTCATTTCCTCCTAAAATACCAGCCGAAAAAGGATCCCCCCAATTGATAAATACTTGTTTTACATCATAGCCTGTTAACAAACTTATAACTAATTCCTGTTCATTTTTCGCATAGCAATATTGCTCTGTGGTTCTATGATAAACGCTCCCAAATTCCATTGCCAATTCTCCTATTCTTTTCCGCGTTTTTCTCTCTTTCTTAATGTTTTCATCGCTTTCCACAAATCATTGCACTTTGTGGTTTTAGAAGAACAAAATCCCTTACCTCTTTTCCTTCTTTTTCTCTTGTCGCACTGCTTCCATCTGCAAGAAGTACATAAGATTCACGATCAGGAAGATTTATTTTTACTTCTTTTTTGTTGGCATTGTACGCCACAAATAATCGTTTATAAGTCTCATCTTCTCTTATATTATCCATTGTAAAAGCGACCACGTTCTTCTCTTTACACTTTAAAAAATGACAATATTGGTACGCATCGTTTCCAAAATAGCGATACGTTCCAAACTGTTTTCGAATCTGATAAAGTCCTTTATAATATGCTACCAAATCCTCATACTCAATCGTTCGCTTCCAATCCAACTGATTTAATGTTGCTGAGGAACAATAGCTATTTTCCTCTCCTAATTTTGTTCTTGCAAATTCCTCTCCCGCTTGAATAAACACCATGCCTTGGCAAGTAAATACAATGGCTGCTACTAATTTATTAATTCGAACAATTTCTTCATCCCGTTTCTCATACGCAGGATCTTTTCGCAATGTAATAAGAAGCTTATCCCATAGCGTAAAATTATCATGGGCGGATACATAAGAAATAATCTGAGAAGGCGCTTTTGGTTTCCACTTTTTCGAACCATCACACCATGCCACAACCGAATGTTCAATTTCCTTCTCTAACCCTTCTTTTCCATTGACAAACCCTGGAACTTTTCCATAGAACACATGACCTTTAATCGCATCTCTTGTACTATCACAAAAAATAGCCACTCGTTCATGAAGATGTTCCACATTGTCTTTAATTGCTGGAATCGCCTTTTCTTTCATCAGTGTTTTGGAAGCTGTCCACGGTTCTCCATACATAATAATATGTTTCCCATCAGGAAGTGCATCCAATTCTTTTCGAATTTCATTCATAATTTCTGTATGGTGAAGTCCCATTAAATCAAATCGGAATCCATCCACATGATATTCTTTTACCCAGTATAACAACGATTGTTTCATATACTGTCCAAACATAGAGCGATCGCTTGCCGTATCGTTACTACAATCAGAACCATCACAAATACTTCCATCTTCCCACTGACGATAGTAATAATGAGGAACGGTTTTCTCAAACCAAGAATCCAAAGAATACGTATGATTTAATACCGTGTCTAGCACTACGTTGATCCCCGCTTTGTGCAGTGCCATCACCATCTGTTTAAACTCTTTAATGCGAACAGCCCCTTCTCTTGGTTCGGTAGAATAAGAACCTTCTGGCACATTATAATTCACAGGATCATACCCCCAGTTAAATTGAGAATCCTCTCCTAATTCATCAACAGAACCATAATCATAAGGGGGTAATAAATGAACATGAGTCACGCCTAACTGTTTTAAATAATCGATTCCTGTTGGATGAACCCCATCATTTTGATAAGTTGTTCCTTCTTGTGTAAACGCTAAATATTTTCCGCGATATTCTTTTTTTATTCCACTGTTTTCATCATAAGAAAAATCTTTAATATGAACTTCATAAATAAAAGGACAATCCATTTTTTCTCTTGGACTTTTATCTTCTTCCCAGCCTTCTGGATTGGTAGAAGATAAGTCAATGATCATACTTCTCTTACTATTTGCCCCACAGGCAACCGCATACGGATCCGCTGTCTGCCTTGTCTTTCCATCGACGGTCACTTCATAGTCATAATAAACGTTATGATAATCGCCTTCTAATGTCAAAGACCATACGCCTTTTTCTCCTTTTGTTAAAGAAATCCCTTTTTGATACCGTCTTTTTGCATCTTTTTGCTTTAATAAATTTTTTTGATCGGTTGCTTCCTCTTCTTTTGTTCCATAAGCATAGAGGTTTAATAAAACGCTATCTGCTGTCGGTGCCCAAAGTTTTAACACCGTCTTTTCTTTTGTATATGTCATTCCAAGGTCGTATTCCTTGTAAGTGTATTCTTTTTCAAACTGTTCTGATTCAAAATATTGTTTCCATTCTCTTGGTGTCCGCTTCATTGGAAATCTCCTCACCTTTTTTCATTTATCACTCATTATTGTTGCTGCTTATCTTTCTAACGCTTCATATACGCGAAGCAATTCCCCTGTACTCCAAGCCTGCGCAAAACAGCCATGGGAACGAACAGGACGAAGTCCATCATAAATTTCTGCAATCTGTCCAACGCAGCCTTCCCGCATAGTATTTTCTAATGGGGCTAACTGACGTTTTACTGTTTCCTTAGCCTCTTTTGAATACCCTTTCACCTTTAAATAAGCCAAATAATATCCACCGAGTGGAAATCCCCACACAGTTCCTTGGTGGTATGCCAAATCTCTTTTTAACTGCTCACCTCCATAAATTGGATGAAATTCCTCTTCTTCTGGTGCAAGACTTCGAAGACCACAAGGCGTATAAAGAGTTTCATATACTTTATCGACAACCTTTTCTTCTTTTTCTTTATCAAGCATTGTAAATGGCATAGAAACTGCCCAAATCTGATTACAACGAATTTGACAATCTGCCTTTTCATATTCTTTTGTATCGGAGATCACATCTTTTAAACATTGTTTTTCTTCATTCCAAAATTCTTTTGCAAAACTTTGCTTTACTTTTTCTGCCAATTGTTCATAACGTTTTGCTTTTTCTTCTTCCCCTATCACTTCTTTTGCAAATAATTCCATCACTTTAAGGGCACTATACCAATAGGCATTAATTTCCACTGGCTTTCCATGTCTTGGAGTTGGAAGAATTTCTCCAATTCGAACGTCCATCCATGTCACTTGATCAAGACCTTGTCCTGCCATAATTAAGCCGTCCTCATCCATATGAATTCCAAAATCTGTGCCTTTTTGATACCAGAAAATAATATCTTCCATAACCGAATAGGCCTCTTTTACAAAGGATTGATCTTGGCTCTTTTCATAATAAAGATACACGGTATTAATAAATAAAAGAGAAGCATCCACGGTATTGTACATTGGCTTATTTCCTCCTTCTGGAAATAAGTTCGGCATAATCCCTTTCTCACAATATTTCATAAAGGTACGAAAGATTTCTCTTGCCGTTTCAAACTGTCTTGTAGAAATACAACATCCTGCCATAGCGATCATCGTATCCCGTCCCCAGTCTTCAAAAAATGGATAGCCCGCTAATATTGTCTTTCCATCTGTAGATTCTCGATCGGATACAAATTGATTGGCACTTTTTACAAGCATCTGTGCCACTTCATCTTGAAGCCCTGCTGCTTTTACAAGTTCCTTTCGATAAGAGACTTCTTGTTCAAACAACTGTTTTTCTGCGACTTTTAATTGTTTTTCTGTAACGTTTTCTTCTAGTAGTTCCTTCATGCTGTAAAGAAGAAATAGTGACTTCTTTTCTTTTGGTAAAAGAGAAATCGTAATATTGTGATTGCTGGCACAACGCCCAACTTCTCTTCTTCCATCACAAATATCATACGCATAAAAAAAATCATCCACATAAGTCGTTTCTTCTTCCTCTACAACCCCATTGGTCCAAAAATAGACCGAATATCCATTGGAGGAGATGCAATTTTTATTTTTTTCAATTTTTTGCCCTTCCTCCATATTTTCTCCCTTTTTTGTAAACTGAAAATATGGAATAATCGTAAATGTACTCTCTTTCCCGCTACGATTTTCGATTTCATAAGAGATAAAAACAGAATTTTCTCCTTGTTTCATTACCAGCTTTTTTTGAATTTCTACACCTTCTACAAGATACGTCCATTCTGGGTAATCTTCAAATCGAAATGCCAACTGGAAAAGGAATCCATTTTCTTGTTCTGTTTTCTGCTTTGATACATAATCCTGTGTTGAAATACGATAGGATTTCTCTCCAACTAAGAGTGTCTCTTTTAAATGGTTTACGATATTGATTCGGTTATTCGGTGCTTTTACGCAAGCCATTAATACGCTGTGATCATTTCTTGTATTCGAACCGATAATGGTGGTGGAGGAAAACCCTCCAAGACCATTGGTTAGAAGGTAACAATCTTCTTGCCCTCTTTCTCTTGTTTTCCAATCTTGTGCGCCATATAGAAAATGCATCTTAAAACCTCTTCTTTCTTCTCCTATTCGTTCTCTTCTCTTTTGCTATCAAGAATCATTTGATGAATTGGAATGATTCGTTTTCTAAGTTCTGAGAAATTTTTTAATTTCCATTCCCAGTTTGGACTTCCTGTTGTTCCTGGGGTGTTTAATCTCGCTTCATCGGATAACCCTAAAATATCTTGCACTGGAAGAATGGCCCAGTCTGCGATACTGTCAAGCACATAAGAATCAAAGCGATCGATTATCTTCTCTTGGTCATATCCAAGTTTTTTTAAATTTGTAATAATTTCTTCTTGATATTCCTCTTCTTGTGCTTCAAACCACCCCATCATCGTCTGATTATCATGGGTTCCTGTATAAATAATCATATTTTCTCGATCTTCAAAATCATTATTTTCTTCTGCCACATCCATAGTAAATTGGAAAATTTTCATTCCCTTTAAATGATAGTGATCGCGAAGTTCATACACCTCTGGTCGCATATCTCCTAAATCTTCTGCTACGATTTCAATATCTGGCATTGCTTTATATAAGGCATCAAATAATTCATACCCTGGTGCTTCGATCCATTCCCCTTCAATGGCAGTTTCGCAACTTGCAGGAATTTTCCAATACGTGTCAAAGGCACGGAAATGATCGATGCGAATAATATCATATAAATTTTTATTATAGCCAATGCGATCGAGCCAAAACTTAAAGTTTGTCTTCTTTAAATATTCCCAATCATAAATTGGATTTCCCCAGCGCTGACCAACTTCACTAAAATAATCAGGTGGTACTCCTGCAATATAAGTAGGACGGGATTTATCAAGCAAGAAACATTTTTGATTTGCCCATACATCTAAAGAATCAATTCCTACATAAAAAGGGATATCTCCCATAATCTCAATTCCTTTTTCATTGGCATAAGCCTTTAATTCCTTCCATTGACAATAGAACATATATTGCACAAACGTTTCATAAGCAATGGCTTCTTCAAAAGGTTTGAGATCCAATTTCTGATCGATAATCCATGTCTGATGTTCTATCTTCCATTCATTCCAGCATTTTAATCCATTTGCTTTCTTTAATGTAATAAAAATAGCATACTGTCTTACCCATTCCATAGAAGCAAATTGTTCATACTCTTTATCTTTCACAAAATTTTGAAACGCTTCTTTTAATGCAGGCTCTTTATACGCCCTTACTTGGCTATAATCAATGCTTGTAGCTTCTTTATGAAATGGAACTGGTACTTCTTTTAACAATCCTTTTTCTTGTAACTTCTCTAAACTAATATAAAGTTCATCTCCTGCAAAAGAGGAATATGGCTGATAAGGAGAATTTCCATATCCAAGGGGATTTAATGGAAGAATCTGCCATATTTTCATTCCCATCTCCACACTAATATCAATAAATTCGTAAGCAAAACTCCCAAAATCTCCAATTCCATAATTGGATGGCAAAGATGCCACTGGTAATAATACACCTGTTTTTCTCATATTGTTTCTCCTATCCTTTCTCTTTCCTTTTTTATGTTATTGAATAACTGTTTGTGCATAGCACTTTTTTATATCATAAGAACCGTAACTCTATCATACAAAAATAACGCAATTTCTTATGATATAAAAAACCGCAGGACTCTTGCCCCGCGGTTTTTTCACAGGGAAAACGAATGCTTTTCCTGATACATTTGATTTACTTCTTTTGTAATTTGTTCTCCCCCATCTGCTTTCCACTGCTTTACAAAAGTATCAAAATAAGAGAGCGGCTTTTCTCCTGTAATAATACTCAAATACGTTTCTTTTTCTAAAGCCATCAAGGACTCCCATTTTTTCTCCATTGTCTTTGTATTCTCTCCTAAATAATAGGTATCTACCTTTTTAATCTTATCCTCTTGAAGGAGAGAACAAGCGACAATTCTCGTAATATAAGCTGCCCAATCCGCATCCGATGCTTCTTTTCCCTTTTCTCTATACCGTTTACATGCTTTGTAATAAGAATAGTTCATAAGCTCTAACGATTCCGGATCAACCTCACCTGTTAAAGCCCCTTGAATCGTTTCATAAGATCGTTCTAATGCATTTTCATAATCTACATTAATGCTACATGGTCTTGCTGTTGGATCCACATTCATTTTATAGTATTGTGCAATTTCATTTAATTGAGAATCATCTTGTTGTAACTTATTAAACAGCACATTGTGCATTTTAATAACAATTTCTGGATGTTCAAATCCTTTCCTTACAACAACATATTTTCCCACTGGATTTTGTTGCACATAGCTTGTCTTTCCATCAGAATCCGTCTCAATTAGATAAGGTCGCCAATCGGCATCTTTATTTTTACTTCTTGCTTGCATTAAAGGATTATCACCACTCCACCATTCTCCAAAGAAAATCCCACATTTTCCATCTTTAATTAGCTCTTCAATATTATTATCAGCTCGAAATAAAAATTGATTATCTAACGTTCCCTCTTTATATAGCCTTCTTAACTCTTTTAACCCTTCTTTTGCCTCTGGCTGAATGGAACCATACTGATAACTACCATCTTTTTTTATCCAATTTCTTAAATAACTACCCTTTGATGCAAATAAAATACTCATAGAAGCGATATAGTCACTGGAAATATCCGTTGTCATAGGAAGTCCGATTGTCTCTCCAGTTTTGCTCATATCATGTTCTTTAAATTGCTTTGCAATATTTTCTACGTCTTTTATTGTCTTTGGTTCTTCAAGATTTAACTCCTCTAACCAATCATAGCGAAGCCATAAAACGTTTGGCCCGCTATCAATAAGCGTCTCAGGAAACGCCATCATCTTTCCATTAAAGGTCACTTCGTTAAAATAGTCACTTCCATAACTACTATAAATTTCTTTAATTCGATCGCTGGCACATTGGTCATAATATGGCGTAAGATCCTCAATCATATCTTTCTCTACTAATATTTTTAAATATTCATAGTCTTCTAACACCATAATATCTGGAATTTCTCCCGATGTAATCGCCATAACGACCATACTGTTATAGTCGGAACCACTTCCACTAAAAACATTTTCATTTTGAATATTTAACTGTTGTTTTAAATATCGTGTATATGCATTATCCTCAAAAGTATCGCCTTCTGGCATTCCAGCATTATCGGAATTTGATATTTTCCCCAATGTATATGTAATCGTTTCTGGATACCTTCCAAACGGCTCTTTTGATGCTTTTTCCATCCTTTTTTCTACGGAGGAAGTTAATAAAAAATCGCCACCACTAGAAGAGGATAAATACTCCTTATTACATCCTGTGCAACAAAGAACAAGAGACAATCCAATCGCCATTATTTTCTTTCCCAAATATTTTATCATGCCATCCGTCTCCTTTCCCTTTTGAGCCTTTAACATCTATTTACAATATATCGGTTTTTTTTATAACTTTCAACTGGATTGTCTCTTTTATTCCTTAACCTTTTACGGCTCCAGCATTACTTTCCATATAACAACTTTGCATCTTCATAAAGAGAATTGCAATCGGAATGGATACAATAACGGCACCTGCCGCAAATCTTGTATAATATTGTGTAATATTTTCTTTTGTCAACATATTCCACAATCCGATAGCAACGGTATAATATTTTGGCTCTCCTCCTGTAATAACTTTTGCAAAAATAAAGTCTACCCATGGTGCCATAAATGCACTTAATACAGTTTGAACAATAATTGGTCTTGAAAGTGGAATGGTAATCTTTGTAAAAATCTGCCATCTTGTACAACCATCGATATAGGCTGCTTCATCAATGGCTTTTGGAATCGTATCAAAGAACCCTTTTGCCACATAAAATCCAAGTCCTGCACCGCCAGAATATACAAGCACTAATGCCACTAGTTTTAAGTAACCATCCGTAAGTCCAACACCTTTTAAGATATAGTAAACAGCGATCATAGACATAAATCCTGGGAACATACCAAGAATCAACGCAATGTTCATAAAAGGTTTTCTCATCTTAAATCGCATTCTTGACATACTATAAGAAACTGCTAATGTATAAAAGGTTGCAATCACACAACTAAAGCAAGACACGATAAATGTATTTGCAAACCAAAGTGGAAAGTTAAATACATCTCTCTCTTTAAAAAGACGAACATAATTATCAATCGTATATGCGGTTGAAAGGAATGTTGTTGTATAAGCACCTTGTTCTTCACGGAAAGAAATCAATACAATCCAGATAATTGGAAGCACCCAAATAACAACTAAAATTGCCAATATAAGATGAATGATAAGATTGGTTATTGTTTTTTTCTTCATTATTGGAATCCCTCCTCGTTTTTATAAGCTGCGGTACGTCTATATACGATAAGAGAAGATGTTGCTGTAATCACAAATACTAAAATACCGATAACCGCACCGAAAGAATAATCTTTATTTTCAATCGTTAACTTGTAAAGCCATGTTACTAATAGGTCCGTCTTACCAGCTGTCATCTTATAATAAGACATGGTTGATGGAGCACCACCTGTTAACAAGTAAATAACATTGAAGTTATTGATGTTACCAACAAAAGTTGTGATTAAACTTGGAGCCGTTACAAATAACATATAAGGAATTGTAATTTTCCAAAAAATCGTCATAGCGTTAGCACCATCGATTTTTGCCGCTTCGTATAAATCACTTGGTATATTTTGCAAAATTCCTGTCATAGTAAGCATTGTATATGGAATACCAACCCATAAGTTAATGACAATAACGGTTACCCTTGCCCATGTTACATTTGTTAAAAACGGTAGCGAATCATGCATTCCTATTAAGCCTATCTGTCGTAATAATACATTAATCGCACCATTTGGTTGTAACATCTGATTCATAATCAAAAGTGTAACAAAAGATGGTACCGCAATAGATAGTACGAATCCGAAACGCCAAAAGCTTTTAAATTTTGTTTCTTTTCGATTGATGACAAGTGCTAATACCATACCAAAAATATAGTTTAAGAAAGTAGCAAAAATTGCCCATACAATCGTCCAACCAAGCACTGGCCAGAATGTTTTACCGAGATCACTTGTAAAATCAAGAACTTTTCCGAAGTTTACAAGACCAACCCAATCAAACAATTTTCCAGGTGGTTGATGATCCCGATCATAATTGGTAAACGCCATACTGATCATGAAAATCAATGGCATAATCGTAAAAATTAAAATTCCCATAACTGGAAGGAATAATAATGTCTTATGAAGGTTTGTATCCAAATAAGTACTCATTTCTTGACGAAATGTTGGAATTACTTCTCCACGTTCTTTTTTACACTGGGCCTTATAAGCGGATTTAATTGCTGCTCTCCAAACTATAATAAAAGCCCCTATCATAAAAAATGTAATGACGCCATAGAGCAAGATGAGCATCGAATTATCCCCTTGCACATATTCATAAATACCAGATGCTTCATTAAATACTTCTCCAGTTTCCTTTGTTCCAAGAGATGGAAGCATGGCAAGAGAATGTGCACCAAATACTACCATCAAGGCAATAAAAATTACCTCTGTAAGCAAGAATAAAATTCCTTTTACAAATTCTTTTCTTGCAAAGTTTCCTGCTCCAAGAATAACGGCTGATAATTTTGTAAATACGTCCCCTTTTGTTAACCCGTTTATCACTGTATATTCTGTTTGAAATTCTTTTATTTTATTCTTATTCGCCTTCACTGGACTACCTCCTTGGCTCAGTTTTCCGATAAGAAAAGGGCTGTTTCATTTGCTTTTTCTATGAAACTAGCCCCTTTTCTATGTCAGTCATCTAACATTGAATTTTTCAATTCCCACTTGACTTATTCTTTCATAATACCTTCGCCCATCTGTGTTGTCGCTTCTTTTGCATTTTTTAATGTTGTATCTTTTTGAACAATAGATTTTCCTAATGCTTCTACAGGAGACCAGAAGTCGCTCATTTTCTTAACAAGTGGTTGAGTTTTAGATGCTTCATTAATTTCTAAAATTTGAGCAGATGCTACTACATCTGATTTTACTGCTTCTGAATTGGATACTGTATCCCATGTAGGCGTAATATTTCTTGTTTCAAAACGAACTGTTTGTGCATGTTCGCCTGCTAAATAAGCTGCTAAAGCAACAGATGCTGCCATATGTTTTGATGTTGGATTCACACCAACTGCTTTACTTCCTGCAAAAGAATATAATTGAGAATCTTTTCCATTTAAGTTTACTGTCGGAAGTTTTGTAACCCCAAAGTTATCTCCTAATGCTTCTTGAATAGCGACTGCATCCCAAGAACCAGATACGTAAGCACCTAATGTACCATCTTTAAATTTTGCAATAGAAGCGCCTGTATCTTCTAAGAAGAATTTCTTATTGTTAAATAAATTAACTAAATATTCTGTTGCTTCTGGATGGTCACCAAATGTTGTTCCTGCTGCCTCATCATCACCATTTGGTCCAAATAATTCTCCGCCTGCTGCATAGAAGAATGCAGGTAAATACCAGCTGTTATCAAGGTCAAATGCGAAGTTGTTTACGCCATCTCCAAGATCTTTTTCCATCATAGTATCAAGACTTTTTACTTCTTCTTCTGTAAATTTGCTCTTATCATAGAATAAGAAATAAGTATTTGGTGTAAATGGGAATCCATAGACACCATCGTTGTATGTAACAGAACCAACCATAGATTCACTATTATGTGCTTTCATCTCTTCTACGGTAGAACCACCTAACTTAGCAAGTGCCCCCGCTTCTACCATTTTAGGAATTTGGTCATTTACATACAAGAATACATCCGCTGCTTCCTCTAAGTCCTTCATTGCGGATTCCGCAACATCCGCTTCTGACATAACCCCATACTCAAATGTAATATCCCATTCTGGATGCTCTTCATTAAACTGATCACAAAGTGCTTTTAAATATCCTTTTGGATATTTATCTGTTTTCACTTGGTCTTCTTGTGGAGCCCATACTTTTAAAGTCATTTTTTCGACTTCACCATTTGCCCCACCTTCTGAGGTCCCATTAGAAGCTGTTGTTGTTGAATTTCCTGAGCCACCACAGCCTGCTAATGATGTCATTGCAAGTGCTGCAGTCATTGCAACTGCTAATACTTTTTTCATTCTCATATCATGTTCCTCCTGATTTATTTTTATATTTTTGTTCCTTCTTATAGTTCTATTTTACAATTCTTATAAAAAAACTTAAATATCAATAATCTTAGAATCATGTCAGATTTTTATGCTCTTTTTAATAAACAAAGGATAAAAAAAAGATATGTCTTTTTCTCAATCGACATATCTTTTTCTTATTATTTCTTTATTTTTTTACTATTTATTATCATTTTCCCCAAACATCGGTGTTGATAAATAGCGATCGCCATTATCTGGAAGAATAACTACAATCGTCTTTCCTTTATTTTCTGGACGTTTTGCTAGTTCTTTTGCCGCATATACGGCTGCTCCTGAAGAAATTCCAACTAAAATTCCTTCGGTTCTTGCAATTTCTCTTCCTGTTTCAAAGGCGCTTTCATTATCCACACAAATAATTTCATCATAAATAGTTGTATCCAAGACTTCTGGAACAAATCCTGCTCCAATTCCTTGAATTTTATGAGCTCCAGATGTACCTGTTGATAACACAGGAGAACCTGTTGGCTCTACGGCTACTACTTGAACATTCGGATTTTTTTCTTTTAAATACGCTCCTGCTCCTGTAATCGTACCGCCTGTTCCAACGCCAGACACAAAAATATCTACCTTACCGTTTGTATCTTCCCAAATTTCTGGACCTGTTGTTTTCTTATGGATCTCTGGATTGGCTTCGTTGACAAATTGCCCAGCAAGAAAACTATTTTCGATTTCACTGGCTAGTTGTTCTGCTTTTGCAATGGCCCCCTTCATTCCTTTTGCCCCTTCGGTTAAAACGAGCTCTGCTCCATATGCCTTCATTAGATTTCGTCTTTCCACACTCATTGTTTCTGGCATAACAATAATGATGCGATATCCTTTTGCAGCTGCAATGGCAGATAATCCAATTCCTGTATTTCCACTTGTAGGCTCAATAATAACAGAACCTTCTTTTAATTTTCCTTCTTGCTCCGCTTTTAAAATCATAGAAAGCGCAACTCGATCTTTTACACTGCCTGCTGGATTTAACCCTTCTACTTTCCCTAAAATTTTTGCTTGAAGTCCCATCTTTTTTTGGTAATTGCCTAACTCAACAAGCGGTGTTTTGCCAATTACCTCTAACATTGATTGATAATACATAAAAAACCTCCTTTTACCTTTTGACGTTGTTATCTTATCTTTCTATCCCCCATATCCTACTAACTTACTTGGGATTAGATTATCATCATTTCTTCCATTTGTCAATCATTACCTGTTTTTTCTTTTAACAGTTTTATTCGATTAGCCTTTTTAATACCAAAACCGCCTCTCTTATCTTCTCTTCCTTTGTCTGCCAAATCTCAAACTCACTAAAAGACGAAAGCCCCATAGAAACCCCTTCTTTTCGATAAATCATCTGACTTTGTAATACTTCTTTTCCAGACATATGATAAGAAGTTCCCTTTGTCTTTTCATATACAATTTCAATGGCTTCTTGATTCACTCCACCTCCAATGAGAATTTCTATTTGATTGTCTGCTTTTTTTATGAGCTGCTTTATCAGCTTTGCTCCTTCCACACAACAATCCGCCTGACCAGAAGTTAAAATCGTATGAATCCCTAATTCCTTTGCCTGTTCTAATGTTTTATTCGGATCGCAACATACATCAAAAGCACGATGAAGGGTCACTTTACAGCCTTTCGCATGTTCCATCACTTCTTTCATCCGTTCTAAATGAAGACTCCCATCTTTTTTTAACATCCCCGTTACAATTCCGTCCGCTCCTAATGCTACAAACCGATCGATATCTCTTAATATCACCTGAAATTCTTCTTCTGTGTAACAAAAATCTCCAAATCTTGGACGAATTAACACCCTCGTTTCCATGTGTGTTTGTTTCTTTACTTCCTCGAATAATCCAATAGATGGGGTTGTCCCACCAATAATCAAATTTCCGCAAAGTTCTAGTCGGTTAGCACCACCTTTTTTTGCATTGATGGCAGATTGAACACTGTCTACACACGCTTCTAAACAATAATTTTTCATCGTTTCATCCCTTCTCTTTTTCTAATATAAGCTAACTCCTATCTGATCCAATATTTCTTTTGTGGCTTGATCTGGAAGCTCATTTGTAAAAATACCATCCACTTCATGAACATAACCAAACTTATAACATTCATTAAAATAAAATTTCTCCCGCTCCATTACTAAGTATCGATGCCTTCCACTTTCTAAAATCGCCTTTTTCGTAAGACCATCTTCTGCACCCAATGTAGTAATACTCTGATCCGTCATATCAATGCCACAAGTTCCAACAAAGACACGATCAAAACTATATTTTTTAATCATTTGGATTGTCTCAGCTCCTAAAAATCCATTGACTGTTTTTACATAAGTTCCACCAACTCCAATAGCGGTAATATTCGAATTTTTTGACAATGCTTTTAAAATATCAACCATATTGCTAACCACAATCATACGTCGATTGGATTTTCCAAGTTCTTTTGCCACTAAAATATTCGTTGTGGATATATCTAAAAAAATCGTTTCATTGTCCTTCAAAGTTTCCATAACTTTTTGAGCGATCTTACGTTTTTGTTCTAAATTGACATCCTTTCTCTCGATTACGTCTCGAACTAGTGGATAATCCTTTGATAAAATAGCCCCTCCATAGGTTCTCTTTAATTCTCCAGCCTTTTCTAAGGTGCGAAGATCTTTTCGAATACAATCTTCTGTCACTTGAAACAACTGGCTTAATTCCTTCACTTTTACTCGTCCATTTTCCTGAAGCAGTTTTATAATATTAGTATGACGTTCTTCGATAAACATAATTGGTTCTATTTTCACTCCTTTTCCTAATCTTACGACACTTTTTCTTATTTTCTCTATACTCTATAGTATATTTCTAATATTGCAAAGTAACTCTACTGTTCCTACGTTATAACCGCTACAAGCATAACGACCATGACAACTTTCGGTCGTTAATACAAGTAGTGGTAATTTTTCTGGATCGGTATACATACGCCTTGCTATCATTTCTGGAAGCTCTTTAAAATCATCATAATAAATTTGAATTTGTGGCAATTCTTTTAATAGACTCCTTAATGTTTGGTTTTCCATATCCCTTTTGTCTTTTAACACAAACACAATTGTAAAATCTTTTTCTTTTATTTCTTCTACTTTTTCTTTTAATTCATTGAGGACATGTTCCGTTGGTTCCATGCCAACTTCTAAAAAGCTAAGAAGGGCTACTTTATTTTTTGCAATCTGTTCCCATAACACATCTTCGTTTGCTTCATTTTTCAATGAAAAGGAGTCTAATTTTAAATCTTCTAACATATCCTCTGTCCTTGGTTGCCTTATGAAAAAAGAGCTTGTTTTTTCCTTCTCTTCCCCTGTAATAATAAAATATTTTACGGCTATCATTTGATTTCCGCTTGGAATACGCATCGTTGTATAAAGGCGATAATATCCTTTTGGTAATTGTAATTTTATTTTTTGTATGTCAAAAGAAGTTTTCGTATAATCCAACGTTTCGAATACCGCCCATTCTTTTTTCTTTTCTAACTTACCAATGGTCCAGTTTACAAAATAGGCTGGTACCGCCTCTCCTTCATAAGTAAATGTAACATCCATTAACATTTCCTCTTTTTTCTCACTATCACCATCAGCTTTTATAAATCTGCGTTCTTTCCAATATTCTATATTGCCATGAATTGGATTAATTCTAGCAGGAATTCCTAACGTCCTACAAATGGTTACAAATAATGTCTTCTTGGAAAGTTCAGAACCTTGTCCTGTCATCAATGCCCCAACTGGTGAGGTGACAACTGTTTCATAATTTCTATCTTCTGTAGTCACAACGTGTTGCTTCACATAGTCCCAAATGACACTTGGATTTTTCAAAAACTGTTGCTTTTCTTCTTTTGTAAACCACTTAGAAATTTCTTTTCGATAAGGGCGAATCATCTCATAACGGATTCTAGGATTCATTACATATTGGACAAATAATGGCTCTTGTTCCTCTCCCATCCCTTCTAAATAGGCAAAAGCGACTTCTTTTACAAGTAGAGATTCTTGTAAATGTTCTTCTAGCACTTCACTTTTTACATCTCTATTATCTTTTACTTCCAATGTCTGCAAGAGCAATAAACGATATGGATTAGTATCCTTCTCCAAAAAATCATAAATTTCATCAAAATTTCCATATGCATTTTTTAAAATGGTAGTTATCGCTTCCTTTCCCTCATATTTTTTTGCTTTTTCCTTCGGATAAAAATTGTCTTTCTTTTCGTTTCTTATTTGATCCGCCTTTTGTTTTTTTACTCTTCCTCTTTCTTTTTGTTCCGTAGTCAATTGACTCGGATGCATTGGATAATCAAAAGGAGCTATTAAGTCAAAAAACTGCCATTCTTTTTTCGCTTCTTCCTCCACAAACACCCTCTGATTTTTTAATCGTATTATCACTTCTTTCGTGTCTTCCGTATTTATGAGCACACTTCCTATTTGTCCATCAAGGGAACAAAAAATTTGTATGGTACCTTTTCCAAGTTCTACGGATACCTCTCCTTCTTCATCGGTATGCTGTGTAGAAATTGGATAAAATTCCGCCATATTCATCAATTCAAATTGAACTAGGCAATTCACTGCTTTTGTTCCATCTTCTTTCTCCACACGAACGGTCAATATCATTGTTTTTGCATAGACAGAAGTATCATTATAAAAAATAACGGCACCATCTCTTCCCGTTATTTCATTTTTTTTCACACTCTCTTTCCCAACATAATCAGAAAAAACTCTCGTGTGAATCAGCATAGCTCTTGATGACGCATTGGTAAACCATCCCTTATCCAACACTTCCTCTGGTTCACAAGCGCCTAAAAAGCGCCATTTCTCTCCATCCCATGCTTCTACCCATGCATGATTATCATCACAGTGCGCCCATCTTGGGGTATACACTTGCCTTGCAGGAATCCCAACACTTCTCAATACGGATACAAGGAAAGTAGATTCTTCTCCACAGCGAGCAGTAATACTTTTGTACACAGCAATTGGATTTAACGTTCTCTCATCAGAAGCGGCATAGGTCACATTTTCTGCACACCAATAATTCAACTCTTTAATGGCATCTTCTTGTGAACATCCTTTGATTCTTTCCTTCACTTTCTCATAAAGCCATGGACGGCAATTTACAATATCTTCATTATTGACACGATGATATAAAACATAATTTAAAAACATTTCTTCAGGAAGATGCTTCGTATAAGAACTGTTTTCCTTTAAATACAAACTGTGCTTCACATAAGCGTAAAATAATTCTGGTCCATAATCACTGGCATCTGCAAACGGCATGGTACCATATAAAAACTTCATAAGAATCTCCTCGTCTCCTTGGAGAGATTCCATATAAGTTTGAATTTCTTCTCCTTTTTTTCCGAGCTGATTTAAGGATTTCTTATATTGTTTTGATGCATATTGTCTTAATTCTTTTGTAAACATAGTTTTCTCTCCTTGTATTGATTGGAATCGTTTCAATCGTATCTATGGAAAGTGTAGCATCCGTATTTCTCACTGTCAATTATTTTATATTGTTTTATCGTATTATTATTTGTTTATTCTTATTTGTTCTTTTTTTGTGTTTAGGTTTATTTATATTCCCCAATTTTCCTTGATTAAATAAAAAAAATGTGTATAATATAAATTAGTTCAATTAATCAAATAGGTTAATTCATTTGAGACGCATTTCTCATCGTTTAAACAAATGTTGCAATGTTTATTTTGTTTTCCCGACATTGTAATAGACATTGTAGGAACTAGAAAATGGATTTTTAAACCCTCCATTCCAAGGTTTTGTTCCTATAATTTTCTTGATTGTGTTATCAGGGATTTTGTAGGATAAAATTCATTTTCGGCCTAGGGGCAAATATAACAATCTTCTCGTCATATTATTTGCTCTTGGGTAGTACTAAATAAAAAAATGACATAACCCTTTCTCCAAACCTTATATATACTCGTTATGTCATTCTTTTGTATTTAGAAAATTAAACCCTTATGATTATTTCTAAATTTTATTTTTAATTGAGAAATTCACTTTTGAATTTCTCAATCCATGCGGAAGGAGTATATTTCCTTTCTTTACTACTTCCGTATCGGTTTTGAACATACTTTTTATATTGAAATTTTATTTTTTGTTTTTATCAGTATGTTTTATACGTTATCGCAAATGCTACTCAACACCCTTTCGTACATTTGCGTATACGGTAAAAAACCTCAACACAAGTTCCGAAACTGTGTTGAGGTTTTTTAGTTATCAAAAATTTTATTTTTGTTTTTTAATACTGTGATGCAATATTTGTTAAATAGTCACTAATTTCTTGTACTGTCTGTGAAGGAGAATAGTCTTTTTTATTCTCTTCTTTGACTTCTGTTACATCACTTTCATTTTCTTTTAAATCATTGTCTACATTATCCGCTGTACTCCCTCCAGCACCATATCCATTATTTGCATTGGCAACTCCATTTTCCTCATCTAAATGAGAATCACTTGGTGCTTCTACGGTACTTGGTTGTCCTTCGTTATAAAGCTGATAATGTAACGTTTTTAAGTCTTCGGAAAGCATGGTTGGAATATCCACTGCCACTTTTCGATCCGGATAGGCATAAGTATTGGCTTTTGCCTCTTTAATATGATATGGAAAACCTTGGCTATCCTTAATTTCATATTCATTAATATTGGCTGCTAACTTTAAAATATCCGTCACTGTTAAATTGGTGCTAATTTGAGAAAACATTGTTTGAATCACATCATTTAATGTGCCAATTCCACAAGTCTTTGCTTTTTCTAGAGCAGCGTTTAATACTGTTCTTTGACGTTTTGCTCTTTTATAATCTCCACCACCTGTGTAACGGATTCTTGAATAAGCAACTGCCTGACTTCCAGAAAGTGTTTGCAAACCAGCTCCATCAATATATTTTACTTTTGTATCAGCCCCTTCTCCTGCTAGAGAATGTACATATCCATTGAGCCATTTTACTTCACTTTCTTGTACATTAATTTCGACTCCTCCTAAGAGATCGATAATATCTTCTGCTACTGCAAAATTTACTGTGACATAGTCTTTAATATCTAAATCAAAATTGTGATTTAATGTACTAATTGCAAGTTCTGGTCCGCCAAAAGCATAAGCATGCGTCAATTTATCATACCCATACCCTGGAATGTCTACAAGTGTATCCCGATACATGGATGTTAATTTTACTTCATTTGTTCCTAAGTTTAAAGAAGCAACAATAACCGAATCGGAACGATTTCCCTTACCTAGACTTGAATTTCTTGCATCGACTCCAAAAATCGCAAACGTCCAATATTCATCTTTATTTTTTACTTCTTTATTCTGAATAATATTCTTTTGATTAAATTCTTCATTTGTACCACTTTTTGTGAGAGATACGAGGTAATTAAAATAACCAAAAGCACCTCCAACCACGATTGAAAGAAATACTAAAAAAGTTATTCCAATTGGTTTGATTTTACTTTTCTTCTTCTTTTTTTCTTCCTTTGCCATAATCTTCCTCACTTAATCTCGGGATTCAATCACAAGCAGAAGTCCACTTTCAATTGAAATCGTTCCCTGTTCTTTTACTAATTCGTTGCTAATCCCCCGACTAATTCCAATGGTTAATTCGGCTTTATGGAGCGGATATAAAAATCCTTCTAAATCAATTCCCGCCACTTTCTCTGTATAAGCGAGTAGGGAAATATAGTTCCCCCACGCTTCCTCTTTTTTTATTGTCAAATGGTCTTTCATCATTTGAATCCGATTATTTTCATCGATAAGCTCTGCTTTTACATTTGCATGAACTGCTAATGTTAAAAGACCGATATTTGCTAGTGTGTGATCAAGCCTTGTTCCTGTTGCTCCAAAAATTGTAATTTGTTCGGGGTTCTTTGCAAGAGCTGTTGTCAGAGCTAAATGAGTATCCGTATAGTCCTTTTCTGGTGGGAACGTCATAAACTCCACCCCCATTTCTTGATACTCTTTTAATACTTGTTTATCTAGTGTATCAAAGTCTCCTAATAAAAGGTCTGGTCTTATGCCAACTTCTTTGGCATAAGAACCTCCTCCATCTGCTGCGATGATATAATCATAAGAATGGCTCTTTAAGTACTCTTTTAACAGATCACTCTTTACCTTTCCCCCTGTAATAATCAACACCTTCATTTTCTATTTTTCCTCATAACGGGCAAATACCGCTTTAAAGTCTGCGATATTTTTTGCAACATCTCCTTTAAAAACAGCAGAACCTGCTACAAAGACATTTGCTCCCGCTTCAATTAACATTCCTACATTTTGTGGTGTCACTCCGCCATCAACTTCAATATCAAGAGATGTCAGTCCTCTTTCATTTGCTATTGTTCGAAGAGTTTTAATTTTCTCAATACAGTTTTCGATAAAACTTTGCCCACCAAATCCTGGATTCACTGTCATAATTAAAACCATATCTACATATTCTAATACATAATCAAGCACGGATAAGGATGTAGCTGGATTTAATGCTACACCAACTTTTAATCCGCTCTCTTTAATTTGCATAATCGTACGGTTTAAATGTTTACAAGCCTCTGCATGAACACAGATTAAATCTGCTCCTGCTTTTTTACATTCGTCAATATAACGTGATGGCTCCTCTATCATAAGGTGGGCATCAAATGTCATATCCGTTACAGAGCGAACGGATTTCATCACTGGAAACCCAAATGAAATATTCGGAACGAACATCCCATCCATCATATCAATATGGACCCAGTCGGCTCCTGCTTTTTCAATTGTTTCAATATCTCTTGCAAGATGTCCAAAATCTGCGGATAAAATTGATGGTGCTAATTTATACATTTAATATTTCCTCTTTTCCTTTAGTTCTTCATATAAATTCACGTAGTTTTCATAGCGGATTTTACTAATTTTTCCTTCTTCAAGGGCTCGTTTGACACCACAGATTGGTTCATTAATATGAACACAACCTTTAAACTTACATTCTGGCTCAAATTCTAAAAACTCTGTGAAATAATCCTTTAATTCTTCTTTTTCAAACTGATCGATCCAAATAGAACTAAATCCTGGTGTATCCATTACATAAGTATTACCTTCAATATGGATAATCTCAGAATGTCTTGTTGTATGGCGTCCACGTTTAATTTTTTCACTCACTTCGCCTGTTTCCATATTAGCCTTTGGCTGTAATAAATTCATCATCGATGACTTTCCAACACCAGAAGGACCTGCTAAAACCGTTGTTTTTCCTTTTAACTGTTCTTTTACTTGTTCGATCCCCTCTTCGGTATAAGTGCTTGTAAAGAGAATTTCATAGCCACATTTTTCATACGTATGGTATAAAAGATCCAATTCTTTTTGTTTTACAATATCTCTTTTATTAAAACAGATAATAACAGGTACCCCCTGCTTACCCATAAGCAGGAGGAATCGATCCAACAAATTAAAGTTTGGATTTGGCTCAGCGGCTGCAAAAATTACCATCGCTTGATCGATATTTGATACTGCTGGTCGAATTAATTCATTTTCTCTTGGTAAAATTTCAACGATATTTCCTGTCTTCTCTTTTTCATCGATAACATCAATTTGAACATTATCTCCAATTAAAGGCTTTATTTTTCTCTTTCGAAAAATTCCTTTTGCCTTACATTCATAAAGCCCATAATCTACAACGTGTACATAATAAAATCCAGCAATTCCTTTAACAATCTTTCCTTTCATTCAACACTCCTATTCCATAGACACAACCCAGTCACCTGGAACTTGTTCACCATCTACGAGCATATAAATGTGCGCAGACTTATTGCTATAACTTGTAAATGTAATTGTCTTTGGAAAATCTTTATACGTTAAAGTTCCTTCAAAAATCACTTTTTCTTCTCCATCTTGATCGGCGATTACTTTTACATAACCACTTTCATTTTCTCCTTCGGTAAATGGATTTGCTCCTTGGGAAAGAGTGATAGAGCCTTGATATACGGTCACTGGTTCAGAACCTTTACTAACATAAATCGTAATAATCGTTCCTTTTTCCACCTCTGTTCCTTCCGGAGTTGCTTGATCGTATACCGTTCCTTCTGAAACCTCACTATTATATTGCTCTTTTACATTTAAAACTAATCCTAAACTATTGGCAAGACTTTGGGCATTGGATACGGAACCACCAGTAAAATCTGGAACTTTTGGCTTCGTCTCTTCCGCTCCAAGGCTTAGTGTTACCGTTACAACGGTTCCTTTTTTCACTTCTGTATTGGCAGGAATACTCTGCTCAAAGACACAACCTTTATCCTGTTCATTGCTATAGGCAGACTTAAATACCACTTTTATTCCATATTGTTTTGCCTCATATTCAGCATCACTTTTTGTATCCCCATAAAAGTCTGGAACTTCTGTTAAATCTTCTTCGGTTGTAGCCTCTGTCGTGGCTTCTGTTGTAGCTTCTACACCTTCACTAATTACAATATCGATCTGTGTTCCAACAGCTACTTCTTCCCCTTCTGCTACACTCTGTTTTATAATCTGATCTTTCTCATATTCCTCTGATTTTTCATATTCTAGTTTCCCAAAAGAAAGCCCTAAATCTTGTAATCGACTCTGTGCTTCTTTTGCATCCATACCAACGATTTTAATCATGGATACGACTTCATCTTCCGTTGTAGTTTCCGAAGAAATGGTGGATTCTGTTGTGATAGATGGCTGTTTGCCCCCGTCACTACCAAATAAATTCAATGCTTTTCCTATCATAAAAATAACAAATAAAGCAACTAACACAGCCGCTGCAATTCCAAGAACAAATACAAGTTTTTCAAGTTTTGGATCCATGCCACTTTCTTCATCGGCACCTTCTAATTCTGTCTCCTCATCCTCTTCTTCCTCGTAATCTCTTCTTTTTGAAAACTTTCTTCCTAAAAATCTTTTCCCTTGTTCCTCTTCATATTCCTCTTCGTAGTCGTCTTCTTCATATGACTCTTCCTCTTCTATATTCTGAGCCATTTTTTGTGTCTCTTTTTTGGAAGATGCTTCTTTTTGGTCAGAAACTGCTTCCTTTTGATCTACTTGTGGATCCACTGGGAAAACCTTTAGTTGCTCCTCTTTTTGCACGCCAGCTTTGATTTTATTTCGCTCTTCTTCCGACATCATAATTGTTGGAGAATCATTGAATACAGGGGTCATTTGTACATAATCACCATTTGGCTCTGTAAACACTCTCTTTAAGTCAAGAATCAATTCTTGAATGGTCTGATAGCGACGTTCTGGCTTTTTCTGCATGGCCTTTGCTATTATTTTTTCTAAGCTCTTTGGAATGTCCTCATAATAAGTTGTAACAGGTATCGCTTCCTTTTGAATATGGGCGAGGGCAATTGTCACATTATTATCTCCATCAAATGGAACTCTCCCTGTCACCATTTCATACATAGTGACTCCAAGAGAATAAATATCGCTTCTCTCATCGGAATAGCCACCTCTTGCCTGTTCAGGAGAAATGTAGTGAACAGAACCTACCACATCCGTTGATGTAATCGTGTTGGCAGACGCTGCTCTTGCAATTCCAAAATCAGTTACTTTTACAATTCCATTTCTTCCAACTAAAATATTTTGGGGCTTAATATCACGATGGATGGTATGACGTCCATGTGCCGCTTGGATTCCAAATGCAATTTGATTTGCAATCTCCACTGCCTCTTTTGGAAAAAGTCTTCCATTCTCCATAATATGTTGTTTTAAAGTGATACCGTCTACAAATTCCATTACAATATAAAAAAGTCCATCACTTTCTCCAACATCATATACGCTCACAATATTTTGATGAGTCAAAGCTGCAGCTGCTTGGGCTTCCACTTGGAATTTTTGTAAAAATACTGCATCATTGCTATATTCTGGTTTTAAAACTTTTATTGCTACAAAACGATTCAGTTTATGGCATTTCGCTTTATACACATAAGCCATTCCGCCTGAACCAAGTAACTGCAAAATCTCATAGCGATTCCCTATGATGTCTCCTGGTTTTAACATATCTTCACCTCGTTTCAATCTTGCATAACCACAATGGCGCTGATATTATCTCGTCCGCCATAAAAATTTGCACGCTCAATGAGCTTATGTACAATCGGTTCCACTTCTTTTTTTTCTTCAATAATTTCCATAATTTCATCATCATCCACCATATTGGTAAGCCCATCGGAACATAACAATATATGATCCTTTGGATATAATGATACTTCAAAAAAATCTGGCATTATCGTTTTTTGCGCCCCGACAGCACGGGTAATCACATTTTTCACAGGGTGGTTTCTCGCTTCATCGCGATTTAAGCCACCGCTCCTTATCATTTCCTCTACAAGAGAATGATCCATCGTAATCTGTTTTAACTTATCATCTGCTACATAAAGTCTGCTGTCACCAACATTCATAACATACATCGTATTATCTTCGATAACAGCTGCTACAAATGTAGTCCCCATTCCCTTATAATCGTCATTGCTTTCTGATTTCTCAAGCAACTCTTCGTTTACCGCTTCGATTGCCTGTCTCATAACAAGAACTAAATGACTGTCTGTCTTTTCCCTTACGAATTGTACAAAACGTTCCACGGAAAAAGATGATGCATAATCTCCAGCTTTATGTCCACCCATGCCATCCGCTACGATGTACAAATTGGGAAACATTCCAACTGGTTCATCAGAATAAAAAATGAAATCCTGATTCATGTTTCTATTACGTCCAATGTCCGTAATCCCATATGATCTCATGCTCTTCCTCCTGTTCGTTCTTTTCTCCCAAAAATGATGAGAAATACGTTTACAAGTTTCTCACGTATTATGTTCTATTCTGTTTGGGTTGCGTTTGTATATTTTCTTCTTAACTGTCCACAAGCCGCTTGAATATCACGGCCCATTTCCCTTCTAATAGTAACATTTATGTGATTTTTTTCAAGAAGATTCTTAAATTCTTGAATGGAATCCATTGTGGATTGTTTATAGTCTCTTTCCTTAATCGAGTTAACTGGAATTAAATTCACATGACAATTTAAATGTCGTAAACGCTTAATTAACATTTTTGCATGTTCTGGCTTATCGTTCACACCTGCTACCAAACTATATTCAAAGGTAATTCTTCTTCCAGTCTGTTGAAAGAAATATTCACATGCTTCTAATATTTCATCGATAGTATAAGAATTTGCAATTGGCATCAATTCCTTTCTCATCTCATCATTTGGAGAATGTAGGGAAATTGCCAAATTACATTGCATTTTTCGATCTGCAAATTGACGAATTTTTGGCACAAGTCCACAAGTGGATATGGTAATGCTTCTTTGGCTTAAATTTAATCCATCTTCAGAAGTGATTAAATCTAAAAATCTCATCACATTATCAAAATTATCAAATGGTTCTCCTGTTCCCATAATAACAATGTTAGAAACCCTTTCTCCAGTGGCTTTTTGAATATAATAAATTTGATCAAGCATCTCTGAAGGCATTAAATTTCTTGATAATCCATCTAATGTAGACGCACAAAAACGGCATCCCATACGGCATCCTACTTGAGAAGAAATACAAACAGAATTTCCATGTTTATATTTCATTAAAACACTCTCAATAACGCTTCCATCATGAAGAGCAAAAATAAATTTGCTCGTTCCATCAATCTGTGATACAAGCCGATCAAGCTCTCTTACTGGATACCAACCTGCTTCTTTTATTTGCTCTTTTAAGTTCTTTGGTACATTGCTCATTTCATCCAAATCTCGCACAAGCTTTTGATGCATCCAATTATAAATTTGTCCTGCACGAAACTTCTTCTCCCCAAGCTGTTCTATGAAATCCTCTAACTCTTTTTTTGTTAAAGATTTTAAATCATACTGTAACATCTGTTCCATTTTATTTCCTCTCTATTGAACACGTTTAAACTTTGCTATAAAAAAGCCATCACAGTGATGTTTTCCTGGAAGGAGCTGTAGATATCCTTCTTTTGTCGTTTCATTGTGCAATTCTTTTGGCAATACCGAATCAAGGCTTACCGCTTCCATTGGTAAATTATCTAAAATCCATTGACGATTTTCTTCATTTTCCTCTTTGTTAATGGTACAAGTGCTATAAACAAAAGTCCCACCAACTTTCACATATTGCCAAACCGTTGATAAAATCTCTCTTTGTAAAGAAACAAGCTGTTTTTGCTGTTCTCTTGTCACTTTGTACTTAATATCATTTTTCTTTCCTAAAATTCCAAGTCCAGAACAAGGTAAATCCGCAATAACGATATCCGCTGTCTGCACATCTTCTTGTACCAGTTCTCTTGCGTCTTGTCGTTCCATTCGCATATTTTGATAACCAGTTCTTTGTAAGTTTTCTTCCATTAAACTCACTTTATAATCGGTAACATCTCTTGCGATTACAAGACCTGTGCCATTTAATTCTTCTGCACAGTGAAAACTCTTTCCACCAGGAGCTGCACACACATCAATCACACAGTCACCTTCTTTTGGAGCTGCTGCTTTTACGACTAGCATAGAACTTTGATCTTGTACTTGAAATAGACCTTCTTTAAAAGCTTTTAATCGTTGCATATAGTTATAATCGCTGATGAAAAAAGCTTCCTTAACATAGTCACAAGGCTCTACAGTAACACCTTCTGCCTCTAGACAACTTTTTAATTCCTCTTTGGATATTTTTGAAGTATGACAGCGAATGGTCGTTTTATTTTCTTTTAAAAATGCTTCTAACATTTGCTTTGTCTGCTCATATCCATAATCGTTTAGAAAAGATTTTACAATCCACTCTGGTGTAGAATAATAAACGGATAAAAATAAGATCGGATCCGATTCTTCTTTTGGATATGCAATCTCCTCTTTTTTTCGAGCTAAATTTCTAAGGACGCCATTTACGAAACCAGAAAGAGCGACAAACCCTTTCTTCTTTGCCAACTTCACCGCTTCATTACAAACAGCAGAATCTGGAACTTGATCTAAAAAACAAATCTGATACGCTCCCATTCTTAACAAATTTCGAATGACAGGTTTGCACTTCTTCATTTTTGTTTTTGAAAACTGATCTAATATATAATCAAGGCGAAGCTGATATTCTAATGTTCCTTCTACCACTTTTGTAATAAAAGCTCGAACTTGTTTCTCTAAAAACTGATATTTCCTAAGCGTTTCAGAAATCGCAATATGACTATAGGTTCCTTCTTTATCAATCATAAGAAGAATATCTAAAATAACTTCTCTTTCATTTGTCTGTCCTGCCATAATTTCCTCTTAACTTTCTTTTTGAAGCACTGTGCCTTCTTTTACTTCATATCCAAGTAAAAAGGCTTTCACTTCCATTCTTTTTTTGCCTTCTAATTGCACTTCTTTTAATGCAAGACAAGTGGTTCCTGTCTGAACGACGATCGCATCTTTTGCTACTTCTACAATCGTTCCTGCCATCTGATCCGTTGTTTTATCCACAATATCGGCAGCAAACACTTTCAATGTCTTTGTTCCAAGATGGGTATAAGCACTTGGCCATGGATAAAGACCGCGAATCAAACGTTCTAAAGTAACGGCATCTTTTTTCCAGTCAATTTCTCCCATTGCTTTATCAAGCATTGGAGCATAGGTGCTAAGTGCATCCTCTTGTTTTTCTGGACGTATCGTTCCTTCTTCAATTTCTTTCATCGCTTCTAATAAAATTTTATTGCCAGCTACGCTTAGTTTATCATGAAGGCTTTCTCCTGTTTCCTTTTCTTCTAATGGAACAACGACTTTCTTTAACATATCACCAGTGTCCAGTCCTTTTTCCATATACATAATTGTGATTCCACTTTCTTTTTCTCCATTGATAACCGCCCATTGAATCGGACCTGCACCACGGTATTTTGGCAATAAAGAGGCGTGCACATTAATACAGCCATACTTTGGTAAATTTAAAATACTCTCTGGTAAAATCTGTCCAAAAGCTGCTACTACAATAATATCTGGATTTAACTGCTCTAATGTATGAAAAAATTCCTCATCATTTCGCACTTTTACTGGCTGATAGACTGGAATCTCATATTCTAATGCTTTTTCTTTTACAGGAGGGAATTGCATCGCCTTTCCTCTCCCTTTTCTTTTATCCGGCTGTGTTACAACGCCTACTACTTCATGATTGTCAATTAATGTCTGTAACGTTGGAACCGCAAACTCTGGTGTTCCCATAAATACAACTCTCATGGCAATCTCCTTTCTTCTTTTTCTACTTTCTCCCACTCAAAGGCAACTGCCCTTTTAAGACACAATCTTACCTAAGAATAGGATATATTGTCTCCTATTCTTGATCGACATCATGAACAGGACCATCTGCAACATCGCGGTATAACACACCATCTAAATGATCCACTTCATGACAAATAGCTCTTGCTAATAATTCTTCTCCTTCAATCACAATTGGATTCATCTCTTCATCAAACGCTTCACATTTTACATAATTTGGACGAGTTACCACTGCTGATTTCCCTGGAAGACTTAAACATCCTTCTTCTCCTGTTTGAGAACCAGAACGTTCTACAATTTTTGGATTAATAAGAACAATTGGATCTTCTCCTGTTACATCGATGACTACGATTCTTTTTAAAATTCCAATCTGAGGAGCGGCAAGCCCTACTCCATAGTTTTCATACATCGTATCAAACATATCATCGATTAACTCTAATGTTTTCTCTGTTACTTCTTTTACTTCTTTACTTTTTTTTCTTAATACTTCATCGCCTTCATAGCGAATTTGTCTAATTGCCATTTCTTTTTACTCCTTTATTTTTCAATTATTGTTTTCATAAGTTATTATATTTTTCTGCTATTTGCAGATTATCTTTTTTATTATACTATATTTCGAGCTATTATGCTATGTTAGGATCTTGTTACATTCTCTCTTTTTAGTATACCGTCATGGCGTTAAAATCAAACTGCACTTGTACCTCTTTAAAAATAGCAGAATATTCTATATATCCTTCTAAGAAATTCTTACTTTTTACTAACATTTCATAGTCTAAATGCTTCATATAAAAAACACGCCGATAGACATCTTGCAGTTTCGAAAACGATGCCTCACTTGGACCAATCAATAATAACTCGCCTTCTTCATCCCATTGTTTCATAGCTTCTAATAAGGCAAGAGAAGCCTCTACTGCTTTTTTTTGTTCTTTCGAAGCAATAAAAATCGTTAGCATCTGATAAATTGGAGGATATTTCATAATTCTTCGATATGACATTTCTTGCTCATAAAACGCCTCATAGTTTTGCATACTTGCTGTCACAATACTGTAGTGGTGAGGGCTATAGGTCTGAATCACAACATCTCCTGTTAGTTTATCTCTTCCTGCACGCCCTGCCGCCTGAGTCAGAAGTTGAAACGTCCGCTCTCCTGCTCGATAGTCGCTACTATGAAGCGAGAGATCCGCTGCTATAATTCCAACTAAGGTCACTTTTGGAAAATCGTGTCCTTTTACGATCATCTGGGTTCCAATTAAAATATTTGCCTCTCCTTTTGAAAAAGAATCCAAAATTTTATCAAACCCTTCTTTTCCTCTTGTAGTGTCCATATCCATGCGAAGAACACGGCTATTTGGAAATTCTCTTTTTACTGCCTCCTCCACTTTTTGTGTTCCCGTGCCAAAGGAGGCAATATATTTACTGCTACATTGTGGACAAATTTTTGGCGTCTGTCTTTCAAATCCACAATAATGACAACGCAAACTCCCATTTTTATGATAGGTCATGGAAACATCACAATGAGGACACGTAACTACATAACCACATTGTCGACAGGACACAAAGTTTGCATATCCTCTTCGATTTAAAAATAGCATAATCTGTTCATTTTTTTCCAGTCGATCTTCGATTAACTGTTTTAAGGCACGGCTAAACATACTGCGATTTCCTTCTGCTAATTCTTTCCTTAAATCTACCACTTGAACCGCTGGAAGCGCATTTGACTTTGCCCTTTCCTTCATAGTAAAAAGAGTAAACTCGCCAAGTTTAGCTTTTGTATATGATTCTAAAGATGGGGTGGCAGAACCTAAGACAACACTTGCTCCTTCCATCTTCGCCCTTTGAATGGCAGTTTCTCTTGCATGATATTTTGGTACTCCTTCACTTTTATAACTCATTTCATGCTCTTCATCAATAATAATAAGTCCCAATCGAGGAAAGGGCATAAATAAAGCAGAACGCGGCCCAATGACAATGGAAATCTCTCCATTTTTCGCTCTCAAAAACTGATCATAACGTTCGCCTTTTGACATTCTAGAATTCAAAATCGTCACTTGATTTCCAAAGCGTTTCATAAATCTTCTTACGGTCTGATATGTCAATGAGATTTCTGGAATTAATACAATCGCTTGTTTTCCTTTTTCTAATACTTGCTGAATCAATTCCATATAAACTTCTGTCTTGCCACTTCCTGTAACGCCATGAATTAAATAAGTCTTATATTGCTCCTTTTCATAATCATCAGCAAAGGCATCCACGATTGCTTGTTGTTCTTTTCTAAGAGTTACTTTTGTCTGTACCACTTCTTTACAAAAGACAGGATTTCGATGTACTTGCTTTGTGGAAACGCTCAAAACTCCTTCTTCTTCTAATGATAGGATAACCGATTTACTCACTTTTAACTGTTTTGTAGCCACTTGATAAGAAAATGTGCCTTTCTCTAACAAAGCCGATAATAATCTGGCTTTTGCTGTATAGTGTTTCGAGAGGTAAAAGGCTAATTTTTCTTCCCCTTCTTCTTTTTCTAAAAGAAGTTGAATGTTCCTTTCTTCTTTTCTTTCAATTTTATCCTTCACAGGAAGAACCGTCTTTAATGCCTGTATCATCGTAGAGCCATACTGTTCCTTTATCCACCAAGCAAGGGCAATTAATTTCGACTCTACTAAAACGCTTTTTTCCTCTACAGAAGTAATATTTTTTATTTTTGTAATATCGAAATTAGGAGTTCCCGTTCGATTTACTACATATCCCGTTTGTATATGATTTCCTTTTCCAAAGGGTACTCTTACTTGGCTTCCAATATGCACTTTGTCTTCTAACTCTTCTGGAATTCGATATTGAAATACTCGATCCACCGCTTCATGGGTAATATTAATAATAATATCTGCATATTGATCCACTTTTTCACTTCCTTTCCCCAAACCATTACAACGATAAGAAACACGCTTTGTGCAAAGCAAAAGCTGTCGCATCTTTTTATTTGCGACAGCTTTCATACTCATTATTGTTCTTCCTGTTGTTGTTCCTCATCATCTCCAACAATTTTAATCTTGCTGTTGTATAATTCTTCTACAGCAATAGAAAGTGGTTTCTGTCCATGATCTTTTACAAAAGGTTCATTTCCAGCGATTAATTGTCTGGCGCGCTTAGCGGTTGCAAGCACAATAGAGTAACGGCTCTTTGCTACTGGGTGTTCTCCTGGCTCTACCTCACTATTTACAACTTCCATTAATTCTGTATAAGATGGATGAATCATGTTATTATCTCCCTTCGTCTCTTTGCGCAATTATAAACTTGCTAAATCTTCTTGCATTTTATGAACGAAATCTGTCTGATTGCTCATTCGACAGTTTTCACTTAAAACAATCTGGTGGATCTGCTCTACACATTCCTCCAAATTGTCATTGACAATAATATACTCATATTTCTCAATATCTTTTGCTTCTTCTTTGGCACGGTTTAAACGTTTTTTAATCGTGTCCATATCTTCTGTTCCTCTACCTATGAGGCGTTGTTCTAATGTCTTTGCATCTTTTGTTGTAATAAAGAGCAACAAAGCATTTGGATATTGAGCTTTAATATTTAAGGCACCTTGTACTTCAATTTCTAAAATAACATTATTTCCTTTTTCTAATTCCTCTTCTACAAAGGCCCTTGGGGTACCATAGTAATTTTCTACATACTGTGCCCATTCAATAAATCCATTTTTTTCAATTAATTCTTGAAATTCTTTTGTCGTACGGAAGTGATATTCTCTTCCATCCACTTCTCCTATTCTTGGAGCTCTTGTCGTCCAAGAAGTAGAAATGCGATACTGATATTTTTTTACAAGTTCTTTTACAACGGTTCCCTTTCCAGCACCTGAAAAGCCTGATAAAACAATTAATGTTCCTCTATGCTTCATCTTCTTCACCTTTCCATTCAAAGTTCTCTTTTTGTTGATAGCGATTTGCAATTGTCTCTGGCATAAGAGCAGATAAAACGAGCTGATTGCTATCCGTTACAATCACAGCTCTTGTCCTTCGACCACAAGTTGCATCAATGGCTCTTCCTTCATCCTTTGCATTTTGCACCAACCGCTTAATTGGCGCTGCGTCTGGGCTGATGACCGCAACAACTTTATCTACGTTAACCATATTTCCATATCCGACATTGATTAGTTTATTCACGCTCATCTGATTCTTCCCTATCTATTCAATATTTTGTATTTGTTCTCTCACTTTTTCAATTTCCGTTTTTAATTCAATGGCATGGTTTGAAATTGTGATATCATTAGCTTTTGATAAAATCGTATTGGCCTCACGATTCATCTCTTGTGCAATAAAATCCAATTTTCGTCCAATACTTCCACCTGCTAAAATCGTATCCTTTGTGCTAGTAATATGACTCTTTAAACGAACAATCTCTTCATCTACACAGATTTTATCTGCATAAATCGTCACTTCTGTAGCAATTCTACTTTCATCAATTGAAGTACTTTCCAACAATTCTTTTACTTTTGCTTCTAGCTTTTGGCGATATTCTTCTACTAACTTTGGAGAACGTTCTTCGATAACAGCTACTAATTGAAGCATACTATCTAATTTCTCTATAAGATCCACTTGTAAGTTCTCGCCTTCCTTTGCACGAGATTGTACAAAACGAACAGCAGCATCACGAATTGGATCTTCTAATGTCTTCCAAAGCTCTCCTTCATCTACAGGCTGTTCTTCTAAAACAAGTACCTCTGGATAACGAGAAAGCTTTGACACAGTCACATCATTTTCAATTCCAAAATCTTTTTCTATCTGGTTAAGATAAGAAAAATATTCTTTGGCAATTTCTTTTCTATAACGAACACATTCTTTCGCCTCGGTATAATCTTCATAACTAATATAAACATCAACCTTTCCTCTTTGAATGTATTCTTTTAAAAGAGTTCGAATATTGGATTCAAAGAAGCTCAATTTCTTTGGCATTTTAATATTTAAATCACAATATCGATGATTGACTGACTTTATTTCTACAATCACTTTTTGAGTTTCCGTTGCCATTTCACTTCTACCAAATCCAGTCATACTCTTAATCATTTTAAATTTCCGCCTTTCTAGTTTTATCACATAGTAAGCCTATTATGATTATTAACATAGTTTCCATTATAATTCAAGTTTTTCCATTAGTCAAACAAAAACTATTCTTCTTATCTTACTTCTCTTTCTTTGAAAGAACAAATGTATAAATTGTTTTTTCTTTGCTCATACTAACATTGAGAAACATACTTGGTGAGTTTCTCACGTTCACGGGCAGTCGTCAAATATCTCATTTAGAAAAACTGGAAACTATGTTTCCCTTCTTCTAAATTCGCTATTTGACTCATTGCCTTCGCGTAAAAACGTAACAAATGACTGTATTTGAAAGGAGCTTATTATGAGAGCAAGTAAAGAAATTTATGAAAATGTTGCAAAAAACTGTAGTGAATATGAATTAAAACACGTAGGTGCTACAAACTGTGCTTGTGATCCTTCCTGTAAGAGCTGTTTAAACTGCTCCCACTTTACACAGAGCGAACACTGTACACTGGATCTCTATGACAAAATTGTAAAAAATATTTAAAGAACAAAATTTTAAAACTCTCTTTTTCTATGAAACCTCAACGATGAAAAGTACACGCTACTTTTCATCGTTTTTTCATTTGTTGTTTTTGTTCTTCGATTTTTTCTGCCAAATCGTTTAAATAAACCCATCGTTCCATTTTTTCTTCTAATGCCTGTTCTACCTTTTCTTTTTCTTCCATTAATTGTTGTAATTTTGTGTAATGATTTGCATTTTCGGCAATTTCTTCTTCTAGCTTTTCGATGGTCTCTTCTAACTTGGCAATCTCTTCATCAATCGTATCATATTCTCTTTGTTCATTATAAGAAAACTTAAGTTTTTGTTGTTTTGGTTTTTGCCACTCTTTTTTTTCTGCACTATCTACGCTCTTTTCTTCCTTTTTAAAAGAAAGAGCTTCCCGTTCATCGGCTTTTTTCTTTTGTAAATAATCAGAAAATCCCCCTTCATACTGACGGATTATCCCATTTCCTTCAAAAGAAAAAATACGGTTTACTACCCGATCAAGGAAGTAACGATCATGGGATACAGTAATAACAATCCCTGAAAAACTATCCAAATAATCTTCTAAAATCGTAAGTGTTGCAATATCCAAGTCATTGGTCGGTTCATCGAGAATTAATACATTTGGCGCTTCCATCAATACCCGCAATAAATAAAGACGTCTTTTTTCTCCTCCAGAAAGTTTTTCCACAGGGGTATACTGCATAACAGGAGGAAATAAAAATCGTTCTAACATTTGAGATGCAGAAGCCGTTCCTTTTGATGTCTCAATATATTCTGCTACGTTTCGAATATAATCAATGACTCTTTGTCCTTCTTCCATATATTGGTTTTCCTGAGCAAAATAACCGATTTTAATGGTATCTCCAATTTCTACGCTTCCTGAATCTGGAGCTACAATCCCATTAATAATTTTAATCAATGTAGACTTTCCACAACCATTTGGACCAATAATACCAATCCTTTCATCTCGAAGTACAATATAGCTATAATGATCGATTAATGTTTTTTCTCCATAACATTTGCAAATATCTTTTAATTCGATTGTCTTCTTTCCAAGTCTTGTACCAACAGAATCAAGCTGTACCTTTCCATCTTCTTTTGGACGTTCTACTTGTTTTAGTTCTTCAAAACGCTCAATCCTCGCTTTTTGTTTTGTAGAACGAGCTCTCGCTCCTCGCATCATCCATGCTAGTTCTGTTTTTAAAATGCTTTGCGTCTTCCGATAAGATGCCTGTTCCATTTCTTCTCGTTCCGCTTTTAGTTTTAAAAATCCACTATAATTTTCTTCATAAGAATACAGTGTTTTATTATCGATTTCTACAATTTTATTTGTCACCCGATCAAGGAAATAACGATCGTGAGTTACCATAACTAATACGCCTTTATATTGGTTTAAATATTGTTCTAACCAATCTGCCATTTCATTATCAATATGGTTGGTTGGCTCATCAAGCACAAGAATCTCCGCTTTATCCACAAGAATCTTTGCGAGGGCAATTCTCTTTTTTTGTCCACCGGATAACACATCAACACTCTGTTCAAAATCAAAAATTCCTAATTTTGTAAGAATGGTCTTAGCGCTACTCTCCCTCGTCAAATCTTCCATCCGTTGCTTACTATCTCCTGCTACATAGTCAAGCACAGTGATTCCTTCTCTAAAACTTGGATTTTGAGATAGATATCCAATGCGAACTCCATTCCCTTTAATCACATTGCCTCCATCTGGTTCTTCTACACCAGCAATAATTTTCAACAAAGTGGATTTTCCAGTTCCATTGATACCAATAATACCAATTTTATCCCCTTCATGAATCCCAAAGGTCACTTCTTCAAACAGTGTTTTATCTCCAAACCCTTTTGATACTTTTTCTAATGTTAAAATATTCATCCATATGCTCCCTTTATTTCTTTTTTCCCGCGTTTTTTTATAGAGCAATCTCTAATGCCACAGGGCAATGATCGGATCCAAAAATCTCTGTATGGATTTCTGCACCTTTTAGCTGCTCTTGTAAGCGATTGGATACACAAAAATAATCAATACGCCACCCAGCATTTTTCTCTCTCGCTTTAAAGCGATAAGACCACCAACTATATTTTCCTTCCTCTGTTGGATAGAAGTAACGGAACGTATCCGTAAACCCTGCTTCTAACAATTTTGTAAACTGTTCTCTTTCCTCATCAGTAAATCCTGCATTTTTTCTATTTGTCTTTGGATTTTTTAAATCGATCTCCTGATGAGCTACATTCATATCACCACATACGATTACAGGCTTTTTCTTATCAAGCTCTACTAAATAATTACGAAAATCTCTTTCCCATTCCATACGATAAGAAAGACGTTTTAACTCATTTTGGGAATTTGGCGTATAAACCGTTACCATATAAAAGGAATCAAATTCCAATGTAATAACACGTCCTTCATGATCATGTTCTTCGATTCCAATGCCAAGTTTGACAGATAATGGCTCTTGCTTTGTAAAAATAGCAGTTCCTGAATACCCTTTCTTTTCGGCATAGTTCCAATATTGATAATATCCTTCTAGTTCAAGATCGATTTGTCCTTCTTGTAATTTACTTTCTTGAATACAGAAAATATCTGCATCCACCTCTTTAAAATAATCTAAAAATCCTTTTGTCACACAGGCACGTAACCCGTTAACATTCCATGATATTAGTTTCATCTTTTCTTCCTTTCCTATAACATAAAAAGCTGTTGCATCTACATAATTTTATGCTTTGCAACAGCTCTTCTTAAAAGATCTCGTTTCCTTTTTCTACATCTTGCTTTTCATCAATGTCAAAAAGCTCTCTTTTTTGTTTTACTTCAACGAAAAATACTTCTTCTATATGCCGCTTTAATACTTTCTTTCCTCCTACATCTCCTGTAAGATCAAGTAATTCTTTTTTATAATCCGGATGAAAAATAACAGGATTTCCCATCTCTTTTTCATAAGAAAGACAAGCGATTTTTTGTTTTTCGTTCAAGTATCCATTCACTAAGCGTTCTAACGATTCTAATGATAAATAAGGCTGATCACAGACGGCAAATAAAATACCTGAAAACTGTTGTTGTTTTTTATAAAGAGCCTGAATTCCAAGTCCAATAGAACTTGAAATTCCTCGCTCTGGCTCTTCATTCATCACTGGCATAAAGCCATACTTTTTTGCCTCTTCTTTCATTTCTTCAAACTGTGTTACCAATATTTTCTCTGTATTTGGAATCGCTGCTAATTTTTTCATCATGGAAAGATACATCATTTCTCCATTGACTTTAAAAAATTGCTTTCTTCCACCAAACCGTCGACTATTACCAGCTCCTAATAAAATAACGCCTAGTTTTTTATTCTTATCCTTCATGAACCGCTTTTAACACCTGTTGTTTACAGAAGTCAAAGTAAGCATGAATATCAAAATTTCCTTCATCAATTAAATATTGTAAAGAACCACCTTCTAACATAGAAACTAGCATAAATGGAATATATTGACGTTTTTCTTTTGAAAGATCTGGGGCATATTTATCCAATAATACACCAATTTCATTTCTCCAACCTTCAAAAGATTTACAAAATTCTTTACGCATTGGTTCATTAATTCTACCTTGAATCCAAAAATCAATTTCTGCAAAGTCATATTCTTTTTCTTCTAAAATAAAATCAAGTTTTTGTTTGAAAAAAGTATCAAGCTGGCTCTCTAATGAATCTCCACAACTCAAACTTAATTTTTTACGCAGTTCGATACAACGACGTAATACTTTCTTCTGAAGAGCGATCATCAAATCATTTTTTGTCTTAAAATAATAATGGACATTTGACTGAACCATATTCGCTTCTTCTGCAATCAGGTGCATTCTCGTACCGCTAATTGTCTTTTCTTTTACAATTCTAAGAGCGGCATCTAGCACCTTGTCTTCTGTCTTCTTGTCTTCAAATTCTAAATGTTCTTTCATTGCTCTTATCCTTCTTTTATCTATACTTTTTATTATTTATAGAGTCCTTCTCTACAAACGTAATGCATTTCAAACTATTCTCCTATAGTGATTTGATTATATAGTATAATTTTTTTCAATGCAAGGGAATCCATTCAACTTTTTTTGAAAGAACGAATTTTTTGTGATTTTTTATAATTCTCCTGCCATATTTTAGGCTCTTTATTATTGAATTTATTTGCCTTCAAACTGATCTAATAATTCTTCAAATAGTTTTAATGCACTATCGACAGGTTCTCTTGTTGACATATCCACACCACATAATTTTAAAAGGCTAATTGGATCCATGGAACAACCACCTTGTAAAAATTTAAAGTATCCTTCTTTTGCTTTTTCATCACCTGATAAAATTTTTCTACTAATTGCAATAGCTGCTGAGTAACCTGTTGAATATTGATATACATAAAATGGTGTATAAAAATGCGGAATTCTTGCCCATTCCATATCGATATCAGAGTCAACGATTACGTCATCTCCATAGTATTTCACATTGAGATCATGATAAATCTTACATAAACTTTCTGCTGTTAAAGATTGTCCTTTTTGAACCATCTCATGGGTAATTTTTTCAAACTCAGCAAACAATGCCTGACGATATAAAGTAGTTCTAAATTTTTCCATGAAATAATTTATTAGATAATCTTTTTCTTCTTTGGAATCCGCTTTCTTTAATAAATAATCCATTAAAATGGCTTCATTACAAGTGGATGCCACTTCTGCTACGAAAATTTTATATCCTGCATATAAAAATGGCTGTGCCTTATCAGAATAATAAGAATGCATGGCATGTCCCATTTCATGGGCTAATGTAAATGCAGATTTTAAATTCGGCTCATGATTTAAAAGCACATATGGATGGATTCCATAAGACCCCCAAGAATAAGCACCAGAACGTTTTCCTTTATTTTCAAATACGTCGATCCAACGATTTTCAAATCCTTCTTTTAAATGAGAACGATATTCTTCTCCAAGTGGAGCTAACGCTTCATATACCATTTCTTTTGCTTCTTCATAGCTGATCTCTTTTTCCATATCTTCAATCATAGAAGTATAAATATCATACATATGAAGTTCGTCAACGCCTAATCTCTCTTTTCGGATTTTCATATAACGATGGAGTAATGGTAAATGGTCATGAACGGAAGCTAATAAATTATCATATACCAAAACAGGTACATTATTATTATCTAAATTCATGGCCATAGAACTTTCATATTTTCTTGCTTTTGCATAAAACCATTCTTTTTTAAGATTTGCTTTGAAAATAGAAGCCAATGTATTTTTATGAGCATAATAAGCGTTATAAGTGCTAACAAAGGCATTTTTACGAAGTGTGCGGTCACTACTAGAAAGATAAGATAGAAGACGTCCATGTGTCAATGGAAGTTTATTTCCATCTCCATCCATTACATCTTCAAAACGAATATCTGCATTATCAAACATAGAGAAGATATCAGCAGGTGCTCCTCCCATATCACTTGTCTCTGCAAGAAGTTGTTCTAATTCTTCAGAAAGCACATGGGCTCTTTGTCTTGTTACTTCTTCTAAAAATTTTTTATAAAAAATAAGGCAGTCTTTCTTAGCCCATTCTTTTAATGTTTCTTCTTCAATAGCAAGCAATTCTGGTGTCATAAAAGAAATTTTGCTTTCAAAACGATTTTCTACATTAGAAGCACGGTCTGCAAAATCTTGATAAAAACTGTTTCCAGTATCTTGGTGATATCTTTGATTTGCATAGACAGAAATCTTTTCCACTTTTTCTGCTAACTTGGCATATTTATTTAAAAACTCTGCTAATGTTTCTGGAGAAGCAGAAAGCTTTCCTTGATAATTTGCTAATTCATCCATTTCTTTAAAAGAAGACTCATAATCCCTTTCCCAATCTTCATTTGTCGCATACATATCCTCCATTTTCCATGTATACTTTTCTTCCATCTGATCTCTTTTTAAAACTTCATTCATGTCTTTTCTATCCTTCCTTTCCTTTTTCTAATTTATTTCTTCATCTCATATTCCACAGTTGTTTCAAAATGTAGCTGAGCTTAAAGACTATAATTTCTCCCGATGAATGGCTTCAATTAATTCCCAAAGAACGGATTCAAAACAAAGCCCATCATTTTTTGGCGTATTACACTCCATCGTATAAACGAGAGCTTTTCTTATAAAATCTGCTGATAGGGAGACAGAACGCTCAATTGGAATCCCTTTCATTTCAGCTCCTGTAATAATTGCACTAAATACATCTCCCGTCCCTGGACGACTTTCTACTACTTTCTTATTCCCAATGAGTCCTTCTTTTCCATTTCGTTCATAGTAATAGTTTACCACGTTATCATGAAACTGCAATCCTGTTATGACTACTTTTTTCGCCCCTAAATCACAAAGCCCTCCTGCGATTTTTTTTAATTTTTCTTCCGTTGGTAATACGCTTGGATACTCTATTTCTAAAAGTCGACAAGCTTCTGTAAGATTCGGCGTCACAACATCTGCATGATGAACCAAATGTTTCATCTCCCTACACATCTTCTCCGTGTAAGTGGCATACAAAACACCATCATCTCCCATAACAGGATCTACAATCACTTTTGTATCTTCTCGTTGAAACTGTTCCAAAAAAGAAAGTACTAACTCTATCTGCTGTTCCGAACCTAAAAATCCTGTTGTGATTCCATCAAAGGATACCCCCAATTCTTTCCAATTATCCATATACTCTTTCATATGGCTTGTATAATCATCGAAATAATAGGCTGGATATCCTGTATGAGCAGAGAGAATGGCTGTAGGAAGAACACAACACTGTACCCCCATGGCTGAAATAATTGGAAGCTGTACTGCTGTCGAACACCTTCCAAATCCTGTCACATCGTTGATTAACGCAATTCTCTTTTGCTTTTTCATTGCTACACCGCCTTTTTCTTCCCGTTTTCTTTCTATGATATAAACTATATAACTTTTATCATTTTTTCTATAAGTTTTTTCCCATTATGCTCCATTATAATAAAGGAAAAAAGCGTAACGATTTAACGCAAAGTAATATCTCCCTTTTCCACTAAAAATTCTGGACGATAAGACAATTTTGCTTTACGAAGTCCTTCACTTCCTGTGTCTTCTTCTCGATTAATATAGAGAAACTCTTTTCCGAAATCACTAACAAACTGTTGATTGATCATCGGATAAGCACCCTGAATATCTGCATATGCTTTTTCAATATGCACAACGAGGGTATCATCTGTCACTTTTTCTCCAATAGTAAAAGCGATTACTTTACCATTTGCCCGTAATACACCACCGAATAAGTCTAACTGTTTAAAATATTTTAAATAATTTAATGTGACACAAATTTCTGCATATTTTTCTGGATCACTATCACATTCATTTTCTCTTCTCCAGTCCTGTGCCATTACAACACATTCTGGAATATTATCTTCTGTCATTCGCTCATAAGTCCAATCTGGATTGTTTTCTTTAAAACGATTAATATGATTTCTTTTTCCATGTAATTTCTTTCCAGCTAACGTGCTAAGTTTTTCTGATAAATAAACATAATCCGCTAAATCTCGATTATATTCTACTTGAAACTTTCCTGGAAATAATTCCTCTAATCGTTCAAAACGACTTGGTGTAATGGAACACATAGAAAACTCGATCCCTTGTTTTTGTGATTCTTCTATTAAAAGTTCAATTGTCTTTTTTAAGTCTCCTTTTCCAAGTGGATAGGTGTAAGCACCTCGTTCTAAGCGATAGACAAGCATATCATTGACAATAGCATAAGTGACCCCATAATGAGGTGCCCATAATACCATATTAGCAAAAGTAAGCTCACAAGAACGCTCGTCCACTTGTTCATAATAAGGTAAAAATAAATCTCTATCTTCTACTGTAAATTTTTTAAATTCCAAAGTAATTCCCCTTTCAATTGCCTAGCAAACCAATGTTTCCTATAAATTTAATAACTGGTCATGAAGTTTTCCAACACACACTTTTTCACAAACCCATTACCGGCAATCTTCTTTTCTCTTGCTAGAATTATAATTAGTTATTATTACTGTTTCTTATTTTACTTTCTTAAAGAATATACCACAAGAAAAAAAAAATGGCAAATCCTCCTTGACAACTTCTATTTTTTTCTATATACTCATTTCTATAATAATTATATCAATCCCCATTTCGTAATAAAAGGGAGTAGTTGATATCTAATTTTATTTGTAAAATTAGATAGGTACAATATCGTCAGTACAATTGATGATTCAATTCGGTATGTAACTAAGCAGCGAGACTTTTATTGCAGTATTTCTAATACTGTGATAAAGGGCTCGCTTTTTTTTGTTTCATAGGAAATACATCGTTACATCAATGTGTAAAAGTACTGGTTTCCTATGAAATAAAAAAGTGCATATGCAAGTTACATTACTCTTTGTATAGCCTAACATCATTATGGGGAGACTATAATACAAAAGAAAGGATTCGATTTTATGGAACAAAACAAACAGTACTCCACAATGTCGTCAGAAGAAACGCTTCGTAACGTAAATAGCACATCTTCTGGACTCACAACTGAACAAGCAAAAAAACATCAAGAAACGTACGGTCTTAATGAATTGACCGATACAAAGAAGAAATCCACATTCCAAATTTTTCTTGAACAATTTAAAGATTTCCTCGTACTTATTTTAATCGGTGCTGGTACGATTTCAGCAGTACTTGGTGATTGGGAAAGTTCCCTTGTTATTTTTGCAGTTATTATATTAAATGCGATTCTTGGAACAGTCCAAACCAAAAAAGCAGAACAATCTTTAAATAGCTTAAAGAGTTTATCGGCAGAATCCGCTAAAGTGCTTCGTGATAACAAAATCGTTCTAATTCCTTCTCGTGAAGTTACTATTGGAGATATTGTTTACTTAGAAGCAGGGGATTCTATTGTAGCCGATGGACGCCTTTTAGAATGTGCCAGCCTTCAGGTAAACGAAAGTGCTTTAACAGGAGAAAGTACCGCCGTTGAAAAACAATTAGAGCCATTAAAAGATGGTCTTCCAATTGCTGATCAAACAAATATGGTGTTTTCTGGAACGTTTGCCACTTATGGCCGTGGCGCTTTCGTTGTTACTTCTATCGGTATGGATACAGAAGTTGGTAAAATTGCTTCTCTAATCCAAAATGCAAAAGAAAAACGAACACCACTTCAAGTAAACCTAGACGCCTTTGGACAAAAGCTCTCTCTTTTAATCCTTGGACTCTGTACTATTTTATTAGTGCTCAGCATGGTAAGAGGGGCAAGTTTCTTAGACTCCTTCATGTTTGCTGTAGCTCTTGCAGTTGCTGCTATTCCGGAAGCATTAAGCTCCATCGTTACTATCGTACTTTCCTTTGGTACACAAAAGATGGCAAAAGAACATGCGATTATTCGAAAGTTACAAGCAGTAGAAGGTCTTGGTAGTGTATCTGTTATCTGTTCCGATAAAACAGGTACTTTAACACAAAACAAAATGACCGTAACTTCTTGTTATGTGAATGGCAAAATTCAATCATTAAACGATTTAAATACCTCTGATTTGGCAGTCAAAGAACTGATTACTTATGGAGTTCTATGCAATGACTCCCGTATTGAAAATGATACAGAAATTGGAGATCCAACAGAAACTGCTCTGCTTCACTTTGCCAGAAAGAAACAGATGGAAGAATCAAACATTCGCTCTTCTTATGAACGACTTTCTGAAATTCCATTTGATTCCGATCGAAAATTAATGTCTACGGTACATTCTTTTGACGGAAAACAGATGATGATTACAAAAGGAGCTGTAGATGTCTTATTAAATCGTATGAATCTTTCTGATAAAGAAAAGGAAGCAATTCAAACAGCCAATGAAACTTTCTCAAAAGAAGGACTTCGTGTTCTCGCTTTTGCAAAAAAAGAAATTTCCCATCTTCCAATTACGTTAGAAGATGAAACTGATTATGCATTCTGTGGATTGATCGCTATGATCGACCCACCAAGAGAAGAATCTATGGAAGCGGTTTTTGCATGTAAGAGCGCTGGAATTCGTCCAGTCATGATTACGGGTGATCATAAAGTAACTGCTTCTGCCATTGCAAAACAAATCGGTATTTTATCCGACGGTCAAAAAGCATTAGATGGCGCGGAAATCGATCACTTAACGGATGAACAGCTACAAGAATTAGTTCCAGAAGTCGCAGTATACGCTCGTGTATCCCCAGAGCACAAAATTCGTATCGTTCGTGCATGGCAGGAACGTGGCAATATCGTTGCTATGACAGGTGATGGTGTTAACGATGCCCCTGCTTTAAAACAAGCGGATATCGGTGTTGCTATGGGTATTACAGGAACAGGAGTTGCAAAGGATGCTTCTTCTATGATTTTAACTGATGATAACTTTGCAACCATCGTAAAAGCAGTGGAAAACGGAAGAAATATTTACGCTAACATTAAACGTTCGATTCAATTTCTTCTTTCTGGTAACTTTGCGGGAATTTTAGCAGTGCTCTATGCATCTCTTCTCGCACTTCCACTTCCATTTGAACCGGTACACTTACTTTTTATTAACTTATTAACGGACAGCTTACCTGCTATCGCCCTTGGTTTAGAACCACATAATAGCCATGTGATGAAAGAAAAACCTCGTCCAATGAATGAATCTATCATGACGAAGTCTTTCTTAAGACAAATAGGAATTGAAGGCCTTATTATTGCAATTGCTACTTTAGTCGCCTATACAATCGGTTTACAAACAAGCCCTCAAACTGCTTCTACTATGGCATTTGCAACTCTTTGCCTCTCTCGTTTGTTCCATGGATTTAACTGTAAATCAGAACATCCAGTTCTCTTTACAAAACAATTTGGCAACAACCCATATTTATTCGGCGCTTTCTTCATTGGATTTGTGCTTTTAAATGGAGTTCTTCTCATTCCAGCATTACAGCCACTCTTTAAAACGGAAGCGCTTACACTTTCCTTATTATTCACAATTTATGGTCTTGCTTTCGGTTCCATGATTCTAATTCAGATCTTAAAATGGATTGTAAAAAAAGTTCGTAAATAGCCTAATAAGCGAATTTTAGATTTCAATATACTTTTGAAAATTCCTATCTTTTATGCTATAGTATCCATGATATACTATTTAAAAGATAGGAATTTTTTTGGAAACTCGCAAAACATCTTTCTTATCGTTTTCGTGAAAATAGCGAGTTTGCTTTTTATCGTTTTGAATATCTATAAAAAAGCATTATAGAAAAGGAGAGTTTGTCTATGGCACTTGATGGCGTAGTAATTTCAAGCGTAGTGAGTCAATTAAAATCCACTTTGCTTGGAGGACGTATTTATAAAATCTATCAACCAGAAAATGACGAGTTAATTCTTGTTATTAAAAACCAAAAAGAGACGTATCGTCTCTTATTATCGGCAGGAGCAAGCCTTCCTCTTGTTTATCTTACAGAAGAAACAAAAGGAAACCCAATGAGTGCACCAAACTTTTGTATGCTCCTTAGAAAACACTTGAATAATGGGCGTATTCTATCTATTGAACAACCAAACTTTGAGCGTATTATTAATATTAGCATTGAGCATTTAAATGAACTAGGGGATCTTTGCACAAAACAACTGATTATTGAAGTTATGGGAAAACATAGCAACATTATTTTTGTCGATGAAAAAAACATGATTATCGATAGCATTAAACATATTTCTGCCCAGATCAGTTCGGTTCGTGAAGTTTTACCAGGAAGAGACTATATTATCCCACCTTCTCATGATAAAATTTCTCCTCTCTTTGTCACTCCCGAATATTTTGAAACCGTTGTCTTGCAAAAACCTTTAAGCCTTACAAAAGCAATTTATACTTCCTTTATCGGTATTAGCCCTTTGATTGCAGAGGAGATTTGTTATCGAGCAGGCTTAGATTCTAGCCTTTCTACAGCGGCTCTTAGTGGAGATGATAAACTATCCCTTTTTACATCGTTTACAACGATTATGGGACTTGTACAAAGAGAAGAATTTACTCCAAATATCGTATTCAAAGGGGATAAAGAACCTGTTGAATTTTCCAGTATTCCTCTTACTATGTACTCCGACTACAAGGAAGAAATTTATCCTTCCATTTCAAACGTATTAGAAAACTATTATGCATTTAAAAATAAAATTACACGTATTCGCCAAAAATCTGCGGATCTTCGTAAAATTGTTTCCAATGCTATCGAGCGAACGAATAAAAAATATGATTTACAACTTCGTCAGTTAAAAGATACGGATAAACGGGATAAATATCGTATTTATGGAGAATTAATTAATGCCTATGGCTATGGATTAGAAGACAGCGCTTCCTCTCTCACTTGTCTTAATTATTACACAAATGAAGAGATTACCATTCCCCTTGATCCGACTCTTTCTCCACAGGAAAATTCAAAGAAATATTTTGCGAAATATAATAAATTAAAACGAACCTACGAAGCTTTGAGCGAATTAATTGTAGAAACAAAATCAGAGCTAGAACATCTAGAATCAATCAGCAATTCTTTGGATATCGCCTTATTAGAAAATGATCTTGTAGAGCTAAAGCAAGAGCTAATGGAATATGGCTATATGAAAAAACGATATATGGGAAAGAAAAAAGAAAAAATTACAAGTAAACCATTTCACTATATTTCCTCTGACGGTTTTCATATTTATGTTGGAAAAAACAACTATCAAAATGAAGAATTGACGTTTAAATTTGCAAATGGTGGAGATTGGTGGTTCCATGCAAAAGGAATGGCTGGTTCCCACGTCATTATTAAACGAGAGCAAGGACAAGAAATTCCAGATCGTACTTTTGAAGAAGCTGGAAGATTAGCTGGCTATTATTCCAAAGGAAGAGCGGCAAAAAAAGTGGAAATCGATTATACGGAACGTAAAAATTTAAAAAAACCACCAGCTGCAAAACCAGGATTCGTTATTTATCATACGAACTATTCTCTTCTCATTGAGCCTGATATTTCCATGCTTACCTTAATAGAATAAAGGAACGATAAAAAGGGGGCTATAGCCCCTTTTTATCGTTCCTTTATTCCCTTTGTCATCATACTGTATATAGCAAGAATCACTCCCCCAATGGCAATCATTAAATATACAATATTCGAATACATATCAAGATAAATTAAAATACTTTCCCACGCTTCTCCAAGAATAGCACCTGCTCCTACTAATACTGTATTCCATATAATAGAACCGAGCGTTGTAAGAAACATAAAAGGAAGTAGTGGCATTTTTCCAATTCCCGCTGGAATGGAAATAAGGCTCCGCACAATCGGTATCATACGACAAAAAAATACGGTTTTATACTCATATTTTCGATACCAATTCATGGTTTTTTCAATATCTTCTGGCTTTATCCGTAAAACTTTATATTTCATCGCTATCTTTATCATTCTCTCTTCATTTAAAAGACGTCCAATTCCATATAAAATTACCGCACCAATTAAAGAACCTAGGGTCGCCATTCCAATCACCCCAATGACATTCATATCCGTTTTGGTTGTCATAAACCCTCCAAATGTTAAAATCACTTCTGACGGAATTGGCGGAAAAACATTTTCTAATAAAATCAACAAGAAAATACCGAAATATCCATATTTTCCCATAACCGCTAGAATCCACGCTTGCATAATTTCCTCCTGTCTTTCTTCATAAATTTTCATAGTTCCTCTTTTTTCTTTGTTTCATTTGTCTTATAATAAGACAAAAAGAAACATATCTTAAAAGAAATGAGGTTCCCATTTATGAAACTATTTACCAAAAAACATATGATAAAAACAGCAATAATATGCCTTCCCCTTCTTCTCACATTAGGATTACGCCTTATGTGGAACAAAGAGGGATTTGGCGACTGGTATTCTACACATATATTTCCTATTTTTCCAAACACATTAGGAAGACTCTTCTCTTTCCTTCCATTTTCTGTATATGAGTGGATTCTCTATATCCTCAGTTTCTTTCTTATTGTTTTTATGGGAAGTCTATTAGTAAAAGGATTCCTTCTCCTTTCTTCCTTTATTAAGAAAAAAAACAGAAGAAATTCCTTGCCTTCTTTTCGAAGAAAAAATTCCTCCAAATTCAGGCATTTTGTTTTCTCCTGCCTTTTTTTCATAGGATGTCTTGCTTCTTTTGCTACCTTTTTACTCCATTACGCGGATCTCGTGCAATATCGCCGCTCTTCCATTGCAAAGGATTTCCACATCGAGGTGACGGAACATTCTATTGAAGAATTGACATCCCTTTGTAAGCAATTAGCAAAACAATTAAATATACTGAGTAAAGAAATACCGATTGATGACAAAGGTCTTTTAAAACTTCCAAATTCCTATGTTAGCGATGCAAAAGAAGCGATGAAGGCTCTTGGAAAACAATATTCTGTATTTTCTGGATACTATCCAAATCCAAAACCAGTGACCTTTTCAAAAGGAATGTCTTACTTAAACCTAACAGGACTTTACTCTCCATTTACAATTGAAGCAAACTATAATAATAATGTGCCTTCTTATAACATTCCGTATACGATTTGCCATGAGCTTGCTCATTTAAAAGGAATCGTCCCAGAAGATGAAGCAGGATTTGTAGCTTACGTTGCTTGTACCCAATCTGACAATACCGTTCTAGAATATAGCGGTAACTTAAATGCTTTCATTTATGCTACCAATGCTCTTTATGATGCTGGCGAAACAAAAACCTATGACCAAATCTTTTCCTCTCTTGAAAAACAAGTATTAAGGGACATTTCTTATAATTCCTATTACTGGAATCAATTTGAAGGAAAAGTCTCCAAAGTAGCAGAAACCGCCAATGATGTTTATTTAAAAGCCAACCACCAAGAAGACGGTGTAAAAAGCTATGGTCGCATGGTAGATCTTATGTTATCCCTTAACGATCTGGAACTAAAATCTTAACTTTTCCTGTGTGATACTCATTGAGCTTATCAAAAATAGAAGTGCTCTTTGTTGAAAGTTCTACCAAATATTGCAAGCTCAATTCCAACTTTCCTTCGGTATTGGACACAAGCATGGATGGATTTGCATTAAGCTTATCCTCTTCTCTTAACGTCCTTGAAAATACCCATCTTCCATAATTGCCTGTCATACTACTCTCATCTTCTACAAAAAAACCATTTTGTTCTTCTGGATAAGAAGATAGAGTAGTTTTTTCTGCATTGTCTTCTTCATACTGTCCAAAACCCACTAGCTTTTGTTCATTATAATCTGCATTTAATAAAATTTCTTGGGAGTAAATATGAGAAGCCTCTAATCGCTTTAAATTACTCGTCACATGAACCATCCAAACAGAGGCATCTTTATCATTAATCGATACATGAGATTGTTCTTTATGTAAAATAACTTGTGAGGCAATACTGCCTTGTTCTCCTTCTTCTTCATCAAACTCCCAATAATATCGTTTTACAAGATCTCCCTTTTTCGCAGACACTCCTGTTAATTCTAGCAGGCGATCTTCTGCTTTTTCCGCAAAGGTTTCTATCTCTTTTCCTTGAAACTCTTCCCTTGAAAAATAAAATGTCTCATAACTGATTCCATCATATTTATAAAAAGAAATTCCAACAAGGTAATCCTCTCCTGTGGCTCCTTCCTCCAAGAAATCATTTTTCAACCCTTTTCCATCATTATGGATAAAAATGCTTCGCCCTTCCTCCTCATAGGCATCTAGTTCTTTCCTCGTCACTTCTACCGTCTGTATTGCTTGTTGTTTGGATACGCTTTCTTGTGCCCCCTCCTGCTTCATAGTAACGCCTTGTAAAAACTCTGAATAATCAATGTCCTCTAGCGAATTAGATGAGTACACAACGTATTTTCCATGATCCTCTGTTATGATGTAATTCGGCACTTTTTTATTTCCATAAATAACCGTTCCCTTTTCTACACCTCGGATTTGTTTTGCCTTGTCATTGGCATACCCATCCTTTGTCGGATACACCATGGAGGCAGTTTCTACTCCTTTTACTTCCCCTATCACTTTAAATCCACGAGGCAGTTTATCAAGCAAATTACTATCATCATATCCACTTTTATAACTTTGGTTTTTGTATATAATGGTCGGAAATGTAATTGTTTGACTCACTTCTTCTTTCTTAGAATCACACCCTACAACAAAAAGTAATAAAAGACATATTCCAAAAAAAGATATCACTTTATATAATTTTCGTTTCATAAGTTCTGCCTCCTTTCCGAATCTTCTTATTCTTAGTATAATTTCTAATTTCTCATTCCGTCAAGCACATTCCGAAAAAATAGGGAATAGAATTTTCGATGGAACAACAATGCTCTCCTAATAAAAAACATCTTTTTCTATCGAATCCTTTTCCATCCATAGCTTTTCTATTAAAAGAAAATGTCTTTTATAAGAGAGCATTTCTCAGCTTTTATTCTTCATCTTTTTTCCAGTTTGGTTGCCATTCAATAGCCGCACTTCCACTTCTTACAATCTCAATATTTTTAAATCGCTTAAATTGCTCAATAATCCTTTGATTTTGCTTATCCCTATGAATGGCCTCTAATAAAATCTCAGTTCCATTATATTCTGCTATCGTCATACCATACACACTTGCCATGCGGAACACTTCTTCAATTTCTTCTTTTTTATGACAAATCACTTTCATTAAAAGAACTTCTCTACTATGGATCCCAATGCTCGTCATATCGATTACTTTAATAATGCCAACCATACGATTTAATTGCTTTTTAATTTGCTCAAAAGTAGCATCATCTCCTAACAAACTAATGGTCATACGAGAAATCGTTTGATCTTCGGTGGTCCCAACAGTCAAACTCTCTAAATTATATCCTTTTCCTGCAAATAATCCTGAGACCTTTGCTAAAATACCAGAATCATTTTCTACATATAAAGAAAGCCATCTTTTTTTCATCTATTCTTCCTCCAAAATCATATCATATAAAGATGTTCCACTTTTCACCATTGGATACACCAACTCTTCTGGACTTATCATACATTCAATCAGTGTTGGACGATCCGTCACTGTTTTTGCCTCATATAACGCCTCTACTAATTCTTCTCTTGTTTTCACTCGAAAACCTTTTACATGATAACTCTTTGCCCATGTAACAAAATCTGGAACATATTCTTCTTTTTCTAAATCTAAATCCACGGGATACGTACACGCTTTATTTCCTTTTAATCTTGTCAAAGAATATCTTTGATTAAAAAACAGTTCTTGCATTTGTCGCACCATACCAAGATAATGATTATTCATTAAAATAACGGTTACAGGAATTCCATAACAAACAGCTGTTGCCATCTCTTGCATATTCATTTGGAATCCCCCATCCCCTGTAATACAGATCACTCGTTTATCTGGACAACCTATGGCGCATCCAATGGCTGCTGGAAATCCATATCCCATCGTCCCAAGTCCTCCTGACATAATAAGGCGACGATTTCCTTTCATTTCTAAATACTGTGTTGTCCACATTTGATGTTGTCCCACATCAGTTACAACAACCATATCTTCCTCTATTTTATTCACTTCTTCTAAAATCACTCTTGGTCCAAACGCTTTTTCTTTATCCCATTTTGGAAGTGGATGCTGTTTTTGCCAGTTTTTAATTTGCTCTATCCATTGTGCCCGTTCCACACTTTCCGCCATTGGAAGCATTTTTTCAATGGCTAATTTGGCATCTGCCACAATCGGGATATCCACTTTTACCGTTCTTGAAATAGAGGCCGTATCGATATCTATATGAACAATTTTTGCTTTTGGAGCAAAGTTGCTTAAATTTCCCGTTGTTCTATCGCTAAATCTGGCTCCTATGGAAAAAATCAAATCACATTCCTCTAAAGCCATATTACAAGCATAACAACCATGCATTCCACTATTTCCTATATAAAATTCATGATCGGATGGAATCGCTCCTTTTCCCATAATAGTCGTAATTACTGGAACTTTTGTCTTTTCCACGAGCTGTCTTAACACCTCTTCTGCTCCTGCAATCATAACACCACCGCCGATTAAAAAAATAGGACGTTTTGCCTTTTTTAGCTCTGTTATCGCTCTTTTTAATTGTCCAATATGTACACCCGTATTGGGTTTATAGCTCCGAATATTTACACTTTTTGGAAAATGTTCTTCTCGAATTTCTTTCATCACATCGGCAGGAAGGTCTACAAGCACTGGTCCAGGCCTACCTGTTGTCGCAATATAAAATGCTTCTTTTATAATCCTTGGAAGTTCATCCCGATCTTTTACAAGCACACTATGTTTTGTAACACTTCTTGTAATTCCTACAATATCTACTTCTTGAAAAGCATCATTTCCAATCTGCTCTCTTGGTACCTGACCGGTAAAACAAACAAGAGGGACACTATCATACATGGCAGTTGCAAGACTTGTAACAATATTGGTAGCCCCTGGACCACTTGTCACAATACAAACTCCTGCTTTTTTCGTGGCTCTTGCATATCCATCTGCTTCATGGACGAGCGCTTGTTCATGCCTTGGCAACACAAGTTTGATATCCTCTTGATGTGTTAACTCATCAAATATATCGTTGACATACCCTCCTGGATAAGCAAAAATTGTGTCAACACCTTCAAACTTTAACGCTTTTACAAAATGTTTTGCTCCAGTAATCTTCATAAACGTTCCTCCATCATCTTTGTTTTTTATTTTTACACGTAGTACTTTTTTATTTCATAGGACACCAGTTACTTTTACGCATTAACGTACAATGTGTTTCCTATGAAATAAAAAAGCCCCAAGCATTTTCTTGCTTAGGGCGAATGACAATCCGTGTTACCACCTAACTTCAAAACTTTCGTTTTGCTCTCAACCAATACGGAACTAAAGTGATAACCTTTCACCTCAGCCTTATATTGTACTCCTGTAACGGTGAGTATCCGTTGACACCTAATAAGAAACTTTCTCTCCGTTCAGCACCACTGCTCCAAGGCTACTTCCTCACAACTCTCGTTAAGACTTTCACCAAACGTCTCTTCTCTGTACCGAGTTTTTTTGCAAGAACAACTCCTTATCACTGCATTTATAGTTGTATTTGAATTTTATATTATTTTATCCCAATAAAGTTTGAATGTCAAGCAAAAATCTTTTTTTATTTCATTACAACATTTTTTAATTTTCTTCTTACGATTAATAAGAAAAATATTCTGTATTTAATTTTATTTATTATTATTTTACAGAATATTTTTATCCATATTTATTAAAAAAAAATCACTTTTCTCATTTTTTTGATAAAAACCTTCTTTCCAAACCTTTACAAAAAAAGAGAAGAAATGAATTTTTTCATTTCTCCTCTTTCGTTTTCTTCTCTTTATTTCACAAATTTACTCCAATAGCCTTGAATAAAAATCACAAGAACAATCAGAGGTAAAATATAGGTAACATATATGCGAACCCATTTTTGTGTTGGAAATTTTAATCCTTTTCCTGTATTGGCTTCCTTAATAAAATTATCCCATCCCCAGCCATAGCGGCTCACACAGAATAACAAGTATACTAAAGAACCAAGTGGTAATAATGTGTTACTTACAATAAAATCCTCTAAATCTTGAATCGTAGTTCCAGATCCAAACGGTTCAAATCCACTCCATACATTAAATCCCAGCACACAAGGAAGGAATAAGATAATAATAAGAATTAGATTGACTACAATTGCCTTCTTTAAACTCCATCCCCAAAGATCTTCGGCAAAAGCAATGATATTTTGAAAAACTGCAATCACCGTTGAGATAGCCGCAAAACTTAAAAAAATAAAGAAGAGCGTTCCCCAAATTCTTCCTGCTGGCATTTGATTAAACACATTTGGAAGGGTAATAAATACAAGCCCAGGCCCTTGATCCGGTGAAATTCCGAAAGCAAAGCAAGCAGGAAAAATAATAAGTCCTGACAAAAAGGCAACTAATGTATCTAAAATTCCCACATTGAGCGCTTCTCCTGCCAATGTATACTCTTTCTCAATATAGCTACCAAATATGGCAATAGCACCAATTCCTAAACTCAGGGTAAAAAATGCCTGCCCCATGGCTGCAAAAATAGCTTCTCCAAGCCCATTTTCTGCTACCCTTTTAAAATCAGGCACTAAATAAAATTTAAGTCCTTCCAAAGCTCCTGTAAGGGTTACACTTCGAACAATTAAAATAAGAATAATTAAAAACAAGCAAGTCATCATGACTTTTGTAATGCGTTCTACTCCATTTTGTAATCCAAAAGAACAAATGAAAAAGCTCATAAGCACAACGATAATCATAAATAAAATCTGTTCCGTTGGATTTGCTAACATTTCACTGAACTTATTGCTAACTCCATCGGTATTCAATGCAACAAAATCACCTTTTATCATTTTCACTGCATAAGATACCATCCAACCACCAACCGTGGTGTAGAACATCATGAGCATATAATTTCCTATCATAGCACCATATCCGTATAAATGCCATCTCGTCCCTTTTGGTTCTAATACATCAAAAGACTTTGCTGCACTTTTTTGACTGGCGCGCCCAACAGAAAACTCCATCACCATAATTGGCAATCCCAATGCAACTAGAAAAAATAAATAAATTAAAACAAAGGCAGCTCCTCCATACATCCCTGTAATATAGGGGAACTTCCATACATTTCCAAGCCCCACTGCACATCCTGCTGAAATCAGGATAAACCCAAGCCGTGAGGAAAATTTCTCTCTTTCTTTCATGCTTCTCTCCCTTTCTTTCTTTTCACTTTCCACTTTTTATTGTTTTATTATCGCAGCCTATCCATTAGTCTTATGAGAAGAGAGCAGTAACACTCTACTTCAATACTTCACTAATATTAGAAAGTGTATTTTTTTATTATAAAATTATTTTTATAAAAAAGCAAGATTTGATATATTTTTTCTTTATATATTTTTTATAAATTTTCATCTACTAGCGATACATTATTTGCACGTAGCACTTTTTTACCTTATAGGATACAAAGGACAATCATCTTCTTTACGAGAAATTTCCTATCACATAAAAAAAGACTCCTGCATGGAAATATCATACAGAAGCCTTTCTTTTTAAACCGTTATCCTATTTTTATTCTTTTCCTGTTACACCAGCTTCACAATAAGCACAGCGGTATACACGATTTTCTCTATCAACTAATTTAAAGACATGCTCGATTTCTTGTTCAATGGATGTAATACATCTTGGATTTTTGCATTTTACTACATTTACGATTTTTTCTGGAAGAGCTAATTTTGTTTTTTCTACAATCTTACCATCGCGAATTACACAAATAGTTACATCTGGATCGAGATATCCTAACACGTCTAAATCAAGATCAAAATTATCAGCGATTTTAATGATGTCTTTTTTTCCCATTTTTTCGCTTTTTACATTTTTAATGATAGCAACGTTACAATCTAACTCATCTAATCCAAGATGATGATAAATTTCCATACTATTGCCTGCTTTGATATGATCTAATACGATTCCATTACTAATGCTATCAATTTTCATCTGCACTCACTCCTAATAATTCCATGATTAACGCCATTCTAATATATTTTCCATTTAATGCTTGACGGAAATAACAAGCACGAGGATCTTCATCGACTTTCACTGAGATTTCATTTACCCTTGGAAGTGGATGAAGGATAGAAAGATCACTCTTTGCATTTCCTAACTTGTCCATATCAAGAATATAAGTATCTTTTAAGCGAATATAGTCAGCCTCATTGAAGAAACGTTCTTTTTGAACACGAGTCATATAAAGAACATCTAATTCTGGCATAACTTCTTCCATTGTGCGCACTTGACGGAATGGAATTCCTTTCTTTTCAAATACATCTTTCTTAATATATTCTGGAATCTCTAATTCTTCTGGAGAAATCATAATGAATGTAATATTCTCATAGCGAGTTAACGCTTTAATTAAAGAATGTACTGTACGTCCAAACTTTAAATCTCCACAAAATCCAACTGTTAAATTATCAAGTCTTCCCTTTTCTCTATGGATTGTTAATAAATCTGTTAATGTCTGTGTTGGGTGGTTATGTCCGCCATCACCAGCATTGATAATTGGCACATTAGCATATTGGGCTGCAACGGTTGGAGCACCTTCTTTTGGATGTCTCATAGCAATAATATCCGCATAGCATCCTACCGTACGAATGGTATCTGCAACGCTTTCCCCTTTTGCTGCTGAAGATGAATTGGCAGAAGAAAAACCAAGTACGTTACCACCTAATTCCATCATAGCTGCTTCAAAGCTTAAACGAGTTCTTGTACTTGGTTCAAAAAATAATGTCGCGAGTTTTTTGTATCTACACACGTCTCTATATTTTACAGGGTTGGCAATAATATCATCTGCTACTTCTAACAAATGATTAATTTCTTCTACACTTAAATCCATTGGATCGATTAAATGTCTCATCATAAACCTCCTAATCGAATAATTTGTTCTCCATACAATTGTAAAGATTCTCCTGTCTCTTGTCAACGAATTTTTTCATAAAATACTATAATTTTTTCTCCAACGATAAAAAGCGAAAATACTTTATTTAGTATTCCCGCTTTTTAAATAAATATTTTTAGGATTGTAATACTTCTTTTAATGAAGTATCGGAAAAGAACGTATTGGCATTATATAAAAATAAGATATCCGTAATTCCTTGTTGCTTTATTAACTCTGATAAATTATCATAATAATATCTTGGATCGACAATCGTAATCTCTGCAAAATCCTCTGTTAAAAATGGAATCATGCTATTTCCATAGGAATCTTTCAAGACAAGTAATTTCCGTTCTGTGTCCACAGCCGTTTCGATTTGAATCAGAGAATGATTTCCTCCAAAAAACACTTGATATTTATCATGTTCTTTTAATGCTTCTTCTTTATAAGGAGACACTGCCTTTTCCTGTTCCTCTACATAAGTAACAATCATAGGTTGTTGCTCTTTTGCCGCAGAAATTTCTACGGTATCATACGTATCTTGATAAATACCTGAGCCTGCCGTCAATGTCCCTTGAAAATCATTGGCTACGGTATAGAACGTTCTCTTTGGCTCTTTTTTCTTTAGCTCCATCACTTCCTTTGCACTTTTATATCCATAATACGCTCCTAATGTCGTCCAATGATGATCCGTTTTATAATAAATTGGCTCTTCTTTACGTTTTTGTAACACTGTTGCTGTATCTATCGTTTTAATTTCTTTAGAAAGAGAACGATAAAACGTTTCTATGTAAGAAAGTTGCTTGGACCTTGGTGCTTGTTTTGGCAATTTATCTTCCAAAATTCCAATGGCAGTTGGAGCTAACAAAAAATAAACATTGCGATTTTTTTGCTTGTTTTGAAATTGATTGATTGCTTTTACTTTTTCTTCCCACTGTTTTTTTGTTGGACTTGTAAATCCTTGAATGAGATAGTGATCCGTTCCTGCATAAATATCATTAAAAAGACGCTTTCCCATCATGTATTGCACATTAGACTGTAACATTTTGAAAAAATCTCTTCCTACTGCTTGATCGCTTAAATAAGTCTCAAATTGCTCTTCAAATTTTCCGCTCTTTATACCGTCTAATGTTACCTTAGGCTTTTGGGCTAACGTTCTATTTTCTAATTCTGAACTTTCTCTATCAGGTGCTATTCCATTAATACCTACAAGTATCATAAGAAAAAAAAGGAAAAATATCCCTTCTGCTATAAAAATACGTCTCCTTTTTTTTCCTTCCTCTTTCTTTTGTGCCACAATGCTTCTTCCTTTCTACTAAAAAATAAGAAAACAAACTCCTTAAAATCGAAAATATAAAAACGGATTATATGTTTCTGTCACTAAATAAGACAATACAACAATAATATAACCAGTTTCCAATAAAAAGAATATTGCTGCCTTCCAATACGCCGCTCTTTCATAAAAACGTTTTCCCAATTGACTTACAAGTGGGGTCATTCCGATTATGCCAAGAAATAACAAAATACTATTATTTTGTAAAAGAAATAGGCTATTTTGATCGATAAGCCCACTTCCAGCGATTCCAAACAATGTCTTAAAATATTGAAGTGCCATTAAAAATCCATTGCTTGCAAAAAGCACCCAGCCCATCATTACTGCAAACATAGTATAGAGATAACGAATTACTTTTGGCAACTTATCGAAGAATCCTTTTGCTAAAAATTTCTCTATAATAAGTAAAGCTCCATAGTATAATCCCCATATAATAAAATTCCAACTAGCTCCATGCCAAAGACCTGTTAAAAACCATACAACTAATAAATTAAATAGCCATCGAATGGTTTTACATCGATTTCCGCCAAGAGGAATATATACATATTCTCGAAACCAGCTTCCAAGAGAAATATGCCATCTTCTCCAAAACTCCGTAACACTAGTAGATAAATACGGATAACGGAAATTCTCTTTGTAAGTAAATCCAAATAAATGTCCAAGTCCTATTGCCATATCGGAGTATCCGCTAAAATCAAAATAGATTTGAAGAGTATACGCAATAATCCCGATCCACGCCAATAACACCGTTCTCTCTCCGGTTGCCATTCCATTGATCTGTTCCCAAAGAAGTCCAAGTTGATTAGCAAACAACACTTTTTTTCCAAGTCCTACTAAAAATCTGCGGCTTCCTCGCCCAAATTCCTCCATTGTCACCTTATGATTATTTAACTGTTGTTCGATATCAATGTAATTGACAATTGGTCCTGCAACTAATTGTGGGAACATGGATACATAAAGTGCAAAATTAATGTAGCTTTTTTGGACTTTTACTTTTCCCCAATAGACATCTACAATATACGATAATGTCTGAAACGTATAAAAGGAAATTCCAATTGGAAGGGCAAGTTGATGGCCTACAAACTTCGTATGAAATACTTCATTGATCACTTGAATCAAAAAACCGTAATATTTAAAGAATCCTAAAATCAGCAAATTTATTACGATTGTATACCAGAAAGTAAATTTTGCAGACAAAAACTTCTCTTTACACTCTCCAATATCTTTTCCCATATAGTAATTAAATACGGTAGAAAATATCATCAAAAATACATAAATCGGCTCTCCCCATCCATAGAAGAGAAAACTTGCCAACAATAAAATCACATGTTTCAAACGCCTTGGCACTAAAAAATAAAGTAAAAGCACAATAGGCAAAAAACACATCAAAAATAACAAACTGCTAAATACCACTTCATTCACTCCCCTCTTCTATTGTTCCACAGCTTGTATTAACACCTGTTCCCACTCTGTCGCTTCCTTAGCCACTCCATAAAAAACATAATTTCCTATTTCTTTATATACATAATCTTTTAACATTTCATACTGCTCGATTCCATATCCGTCAAAACTCTTTTGTTGCCCTTTATTTCTGGCTAAAACAGCATCTTCAATGGTTGTCTTTTGACTTTCATCCTTTACTTCTACAACAAGTAATTCTTTTGCTCCCATTCCCGTATCAGGAACTGCTAAATAATAACTTGCCACTGCTTCACTATCGATTCCATAATAACGTTTTAACAACCTAGCATTTCCTTTCATGAGATTGTCTGTCTTTTCTACAATCGGATCAAAGAGCTGATTCATCTCCTCTTGACTCATCGCTCTCGTATCTTTTTTAGAAGTTAGCGCAAATAAATAAAGGATTAAAATCCCAATAAATACGAGCTTTCTAGCCGTTCGTTTTATGCTTCCTTCCCTTATCATGTAAGATTTGCCTCCTTAACCATTTTATGGAGCCATTGTGGATAAAAACTCACTTTAAAGTGAATGCCATCTGGCTCATATTCTTCTTCTTTTACAAAAGACTGATTGTCAAGTACTGGCATATTCATCTCTTTTCCTAGTTCTATTAACACTTGGTTAAAGGCATCAATATGCTGAAATGCTGGCTTTTCTTTTAGAATACGCTCTTGTACTGGAAAAATAAGATTAATATAGATGTTTACATCCGGATCGACTTGCTGTAATTGCTCTAGAAATTCTCGATACCGTTCTCGAAATAAAGAAGTATCCCCTTCATAAAGCAATACATCATTCATCCCATAGATTAAAAAGATATTTTCTGGTGCAAAGGAACGTACCAATTCTAACTGTTCTTCCATATGATAAACAGATTTTCCTCTATCTGTCCTTACATGAACCGGATCTAGAAAACCTCCATCTAAAAAGCCTTCTGCTAAAGAATCTCCAAGAATCAAGCTATTGCGAAAAAGTTCTTTATAACTTTTCTCCTTTTGTTCCTCTTTTCCTTGTTGCACTTCTTCCTCTTGTTGTTGAAGAACCGCTTGTTTTTCCTCTTCTCTTTTTTCTTGAATGGCTTTTATTTCTTTTTGTACCTCTGCTACACTTTTTTTATTGAAAGACTGGATTTTTGCAATTCCCTTTTCCACTTCATCTGTCCTAATAGGCTTTTGTCCATTAGAAAAACAGCCTGTTAACAAAAAAAGGCTGCCACAAAAAATCCCAAATGCTATCCACTTTTTTTTCATTTGTATTCTTCCTCATTTCCTTTTTCCTAGAGATAAAAAATTTTATGATTTTTAGTATAGCATAGAAAAGACTAGGATTCTTTACTTTTCTTTATAACTTTTTTTAAGTTTATATTACATTTTTATGTAAACTTAGTGTTTCGTACTTTTAAAATAAGATAAAAAAACTCTTAGAAAGAATTGCTCACTTCTTTCTAAGAGTTTTTTCTTATTTCATTAACTTTTGAATTGTTTTGCAAAGCTCATCAACGACTTCTTCATTTCCAGCCTTAATATCTTCTACCACGCAAGTTTTAATATGATTCGATAATAATCGTTTACTAAAACTATTCAATGCTGACTGCACTGCGCTCACTTGTGTTAAAACATCCACACAATATCTATCTTCTTCTACCATAGACTTAATTCCTCTCACTTGCCCTTCAATACGACTTAAACGATTCATTAAATCTTTAATCTCTTTTTCGTCTCGATGTTTGCTTTTACAATTACAACATTCATGTTCACAGTTCATAGAATGCCCCCTTTGTCAACTCCATCATACTTTTATTTGCCTTCATAGACAATAACAGATTCTACATCATACTTTTCTAATTTTTTTCTTCCTTCTAGCCCTGCTAATTCCATTAAGAAAATCATTTTTGTAACTTCTCCACCAAGCTCCTCTACAAGCTCTGCAGCAGCTTTAATTGTACCACCTGTTGCAATTAAATCATCGATTAATACTACTTTTTGCCCTGGTAAAATAGCATCTTTATGAATTTCAATTGTCTCTGTTCCATATTCTAAATCATATTCTTTGGAAACTGTCTCACATGGCAGTTTTCCTTTTTTACGAACAAGAACAAATCCTTTTTTTAATTTATATGCAATTGGCATTCCAAGAATAAATCCTCTTGATTCCGTTCCTGCTAATATATCAAATTCCACATCTTTTAATAATTCCGCCATAGAATCAATTGCTAGTTGTAAACCATCTGGATCTTTTAAAACAGTTGTAATATCACGGAAAACAATCCCTTCTTCTGGAAAATTCTCAATACTTCTTACATAATCTTCAACCTTTTTCATCGGTTTTTCTCCTTTCATTCATCCCTTTTTTTCTTATTTTTTTCTTCAATTACGGTTTTTACTTCTTCAAAAACCTCTTTAAATCGAATAGAAACTGCGGATGGATGTCTTCGAATCAATTTTCTTTCTCTATTGATCAATTTCTTTAACAAATCACTTTTCTCACCTTGCAATGCTTGAAAACGTTCTGCAATCTCTTTTCTTGTGTGCTCTTGTAATTGATAAAATTGTTCTGCAATTTCTTGCTTCTTCCAATTGTCTGGAATTTTTGCCTTTGTTTCTTTAGATCTATCTTTTAAAAATTCTAAAATTAATGTCTGCTTCTCTTTGGCGCTATCGGATAAACCTCTTAAATTCTCTTTCACATTGATAGAGCGTTCTACCATGCTTCCAATCGCCTCTGCCGACCGTTCTTTCATTGCTCGCATGTACTCTTCTTTAACTCTCTCTGACAGCCCATCCAGTTCCGTACGAAGTTTTTGCATCTTTTCCAATAATCTTGCAAAATCAAACGCTGTTTTAGCGGATATACAAACATCACTTAAAAACAAAATGCTAATGAAACATACTAAAACCTCAGATACGATTCTTGGAATCGAAAGTACGATATGAGCAATTGGCTCATGTACTACGTAAGTCATAAAAATAGATAAAAATCCCCAGAATAAAGAGGCTTTTAGACAAACATAGCCATTGAAATTTAGCACTTCATTGCTATAATCCCAATATCGTACCTTTAATAGTTTCTCCATTCCCCAGCCAGTTATATACTCAAGAATTGTAGCACCGATCATTCCACAAACATAAACGAGGGCCATATGTTCTTTTACAGGAATGGTACAAATCAATACCATAAGGGCTCCTGTCCCATAAATAGGAAGCATAGGTCCATGTAAAAAACCACGATTTACCAATCTCTTTTTCGTAAACGATACGATCGTAGATTCAATACACCATCCCAAAAAACAATAGCAATAAAAAAATAACAACCATTGTATCATATTATATGGATACGTTTTAATCAACCCCCTGACTTCTTTTTCTTATGTCTTTTTTCTTATTATGATTTACAGTACAAATTGCTCAATGGCATAAGCAACACCATCTTCTTCATTTGTCTTTGTAATAAAGTCTGCAATGCCTTTTACTTCTTCATTTCCATTGCCCATGGCAACCCCAAACCCTGCCATTTTAATCATCTCGATATCATTACTACTATCGCCACAGACCATAATCTCTTCTCTTCTAATACCAATGCTCATTCCAAACTCTAATAACGCTTTTCCTTTGCTAACGCCTTTTCCATTTAACTCTAAATTATTTCCCATAGAGAACGTCGTCTCTACCTCACCTTCCTCGATCCAATGACGACGAGCTCTCTCTCGATCCTCTTGATTAACAAATAATACGTTTACTTTCTCAATCTGATTTGGATTTTTCTCCATATACTCTCGAATATCATCCACTAAAATTCGACTGCTCAATAACATCTGCTTTTGCTGTTCACTTTCCGCAAATCGATCCAATTGTGCAATGCGATCTCTTTGAGAATAGGCATGACCATCTAAATATACATCAGGAATCGTATCCATTGTAAAAGCATAATCCATTGCTTTCCTTGCCGTTAAAATATCCATATAACTTGTATAAATCTTCTCTCTCTTCTTAAGATCCCATACAACAGCACCATTTACAGTCAAAGCATAAGGAAACTCTACCGCATTCATTACAACATCTGGAATAGCGGTAATTCCTCTTCCTGTTGCAGGCATTACAAGCACTCCTTTTTTCACGGCTTCTTGCAACACCTGCTTTGTATGTTCTGTCACACATTTTTTATCCGTCAATAACGTTCCATCAAGATCCAGTGCAATTAACTTTATGTTTTTTTTCATACAGCCTCCTAATTTTTGTGTTAACAATTAAACCCTACTTTTTACAACAATTCTCTTTTATTCTACACAAAAAAAGGAAACTTCTCAACTGCATTGATAATTTTGTATAATAATTTGTAAACTTCTTATTCCACGAAATTCATTGATGGTTGGATAATAAGTGCAATCAAAATAAATAGTATTATATCTCCCTTGTAAAAGTGCATCCACTTGATCTTGCCCATAACTTTTTGCTAATTTTTCCATCATGTCATCGAGATCTCCAAAATACAAGGCATCCATTTGGCACCCTTCTTCACTTTCTACCAATAGCTTTAATACATTTTTATTCTTTCCAAGAATTTTTCCAGTGACCGCCTTTAAATGTTTTTGGGCAAAGATCGGTTTATTATTTCCTTTTCCAAATGGCTCTAGCAAATCCAATTGCTCTATTAATCGCTCATTCATATAACCAAGAGGCATTGGAACATCAATCACTACTTTCTCTACTAAATCCTCTTTTGTTAATGAGGTCTGTTCATTTAACCGATGTCGAAACGCTTCTAAATTTTCCATTGGTAAGGAAAGCCCCGCTGCCATCGGATGTCCACCAAATTTACTCAATAAATCTTTACATTTTGTTAACTCTTCAAACATAGAATAAGCCTCAATGGAACGTCCAGAACCTTTTAAGCCCCCATCTTCTGCCTTTGTAATAACAAAAACAGGTCTTGCAAAGGCCTCTCTTACGCGTCCTGCAATAATTCCCGCCAAACTTTCATGACAATCTGGTAAGTATACAACTAAAACGCTGTCATAAAATAGATCTGTTGTTTCTACTTGGTCAATGGCTTCTTTTAGCCCACGTTCTGTCATATCTTTTCGTTCATCGTTTAATTCTTTTACTTCCTTTGCCATATGACTTGCTATGCTTTGATTTTCTTCCAACAACAATTTCAACCCTCTTTTTGCTGTATCCAATCGTCCACTAGCATTTAAACAAGGACCGATGACAAATCCCAGATGATAAGCAGACAATGTTTTGTCCTCTAATCCATTTGCTTTTAATAGTTCTTGCAATCCGATATTTTGTGTGCGATTCAACCGCTTTAATCCTTCTTTTACAATAATTCGATTTTCACCTTGTAAATCAACTACATCACATACTGTAGCAATAGCAGCAAACTCTAGTAATTCATAAATTTTCTCTTCAATTCCAAAGGCTCGATAAAGAGACCAAATCAATTTCCAAGCAACAACAGCCCCACAGATAAGTGGAAATGGATAGTTACAATCCTCCTGCTTTGGATTAATAACAAAATCTGCTGGTGGAATTTTATATTGTTTCTCTCCATTTTCTGTTTCCTCAAATGGCACATCATGATGATCCGTCACAATCACGGTCATCCCCAATTGTTTTGCATAAGCAATTTGCTCATAAGCTGCAATACCATTATCACATGTAACGATAGTATCCACCCCTTGCTCTTTTGCCTCAATTACAATTCGTTCATTGATACCATAACCATCTTTCATACGATCTGGGATTTCATAATCCACGTTCGCTTTTACCATCTGAAATCCTTTTAACAAAATATAGTTGGACATAATTCCATCTACATCATAATCGGAAATAATCCTTATTTTCTTTCCTTCCTGTATTTTCCCTACTAAAAGCTCTGTGGCTTGTTTCATATCTTTTAAAAGACTTGGATCATGTAAATCATTCAGCGTTGGATATAGATACTCCTTTATCTGATCTTCTTTTATGACGTCACGATTTCTTATTAATCTTGCAATGACAGGATCAATGTGAAAACGTTCTCCAATTCCATAAAAATCAGCTTTTTTTCCAGAGACAACCCACTTCTCTCTCTTTCTTTCTCGCTTCATTTGATTCTTTCTCCTTTCTGTTTTTTCACGGATGACAAAGAGAAAAATGAGGAAAAGCACGCTTAGGAAATACAAGAAATTTCCCAAGCGTGCCTCTCAACATTTTTCTATATTTTAAAAAGAATCTCTCTTACGCTTCTTCCTCTGCAAGCGCTGCTTTAATCATAATCGCACATTCAATTCTTTTCTTTTGGAGTTCACATCCAATTTCATATGGTTCTAAAATAGACTCATGGAATTTATAGGAGTTTGCAGAACATCCACCACTACAATAGAATCTAGCAAAACAGTTTTTACACTCTTCTTTTGCATAGACATTGCAAAGTTTAAATTCATCACAAATTTCTTTCTTTTGAATACCATCAAAAACATTGCCGAGATGATACTCTTCAATTCCTACAAATTGATGACATGGATAGAGGTCTCCTTGTGGAGTAACCGCTAAGTATTCTGTTCCTGAACCACATCCAGATAGACGTTTTGCAACACAAGGACCACCTGTTAAATCGATCATAAAATGGAAGAAATTAAATCCTCTTCCTTCTTTTTCTCTTTTGATTATTTCTTTTGCAAGGCGATCATATTCCGCTAAAACAGTTGGAATGTCTTCTTTTTTAATAGACCATGGATCGTCATCAGCAGAAACAACTGGTTCTACAGAAATCTGCTTAAATCCAAGATCTGCAAAGTGAAGAACGTCATTTGCAAAGTCTAAATTATGGTGTGTAAATGTTCCACGAATATAATATTTATCTTGATGACGACTTTCTGCGAATTTTACGAATTTTGGCATACTAATGTCATAAGCACTTCCCTTTCCTTTTGGGAATGGACGCATATAATCATTGACTTCTTTACGTCCATCGCAACTTAGTACGACATTTGCCATTTCTTTATTACAAAATTCCATAATATCATCATTTAAAAGAATTCCATTTGTTGTTAATGTGAAACGGAAGTTTTTATTATGTTTTTCTTCTAAAGAACGACCATAAGCTACGATTTCTTTTACTACTTTCATGTTCATCGTTGGCTCACCACCAAAGAAATCCACTTCTAAGTTTCTTCTGTTACCAGAATTCTCAATTAAGAAATCGATAGCTTTCTTTCCAACTTCTGCACTCATCATACAACGATCGCCATGATATTCTCCTTCTTCCGCAAAGCAGTAACGACAGGCTAAGTTACAATCATGCGCAATATGCAAACAAAGTGCTTTTACAACTGTTTTTCTCTTTTTGAAATCGATAATATACTCTTTATAATTATCTTCGGTAAATAACACTTCTGCTTCTACAAGCTGTTTAATTTCTTCAATTGCCTCTATAATATCAGCACGATCATACTGTGGAAGCTTTTCAATAATCGCTTCTGTATCATTGTCTTCATAAAGAGCAATGATATCATAAACCATATCGTCAACCACGTGAACTGATCCGCTGCAAACGTCTAATACAATGTTATATCCATTATTTTTGTACTGATGTACCATATGTACTTCCTTTCTAGACAGAGTAATAGAGGCTGTCCAAGAAACACTTCTTGAACCGCCCCTACTTACTATAAGGTTTTACTAGGTTTCAATTATTTGTTTTCGCAACTCTGATTTCCTACTGTGCAAGATGTTTTGCAAGCTGACTGGCAAGATGTTTGACATTCACCACAGCCACCTTTTTTCACAGTATCTTTTAAAGATTTTGTTGCTAAAGATTTAATGTGTTTCATCTTTTTGCCTCCTTATCCTATGATATAGCTTGAATTATTATAGCATTACAACTCTAATTTTTCAAGTTTTTTCTCAACTGAGCATTCCACCGACCATTCCACCTAAAATACATAAAAGACTTGTAGTAATGAGACTGGTGGAAATAGAATCCATCCCTTGGTTTACGAAAAAAGAAGCCCCAAGAATAATGCCAATATAGAGAATTCCTAATAAAAGCCCCCATAAATACTTTTTCTCTTTTGTTCGTTTCCCTGTATAAAATCCTCCGATTACTGTTCCGATAAAATAAGTCGCTGTAATTCCAAAACTGACCATTTTCTCACCAATTTCAAACTGATAAACGGCAAAAGCCAGCAGTGCAAGTGCGACTCCAGTAAATACATAAGAAGCCAGTAATCCCCGAAAGACTTCGCTTACTTTTCTTGATAATGCCATTGTTTTCCCTCCTATTCCTTCTTGGAAGAAGTCCTCTGTCCTCTTTCCATCTATGTACAAAAACTATGAGAAATCCATTGTCTTAACCGAAATGGATTCTATACAGTTTATGTCTTTTTGCTACCTTTTATGAATGAGAAAACACAATATGCAAAATCATAACTTCATTATCGGTACCAACCCTCATATTTGGGCCCCAAAGACCAACACCCGATGTAACACAAGAATACATGGTTCCAATTCTTTTTACACCATTGGAATTTTTCCATCCAAAAGCGGTAAAAAAATTTCCTGGAAACATCTGTCCATCATGAGTATGTCCTGATAAGTCTAAATCAACCCCAAGCGCTGCTAGCTGTTCTAATTCCTTTGGCTGATGATCGATAACAAAAATTGGCTTCGTCTTATCAATCCCTTTTAACAATTGTTCTGGTGTCTTCCTTTTATGCCCTAACTTCTCAGCTCTTTGCGGGTCTTCTCTTCCGATTAAATAAAAGGAATCATCAATGCAAATTTGATGTTCATCGATCATTTTTATATTCGCTTCCTCTAAAAAAATATCAAAGCGCTCATCATGGACTTCATGTTCTTTGACTGGGAATGTAAAACCTGCTAATATTTTTTCATTGAGATCATGATTTCCAAAAACTCCATATACACCGTATCGACTTTTGATCCCTTTTAAAATTTTTGCTATCTTCTTTGGCTCTAAAATGGCATCAAACTCATTATCAAACTGATCTCCTGCAATACAGACTAAATCCACATTTTCTTCATTGATTTTATCAACCATTTGTTGCATTCGTCTTGCTCCAATACTATATCCTAAATGCCAGTCCGCAACCAATGCAATTGTTAGTTCTTTTTGTCCACAAGATTTTTCAATTATCAACTCTCTGCGATCCACCACAAGATTCTTTGCATGAACGATACCATAAACACTCAATACAAGGATGACAACAATGGCAACTCCTCCTACAATTAAAAATGCCTTTCTCGTTCCAAACCACGTTTCTGGTAACCACCCACTTTTTTTCCCAACGATCCGAACCACATCAAAACTGATAATCGTCATTAATATATAGGCAAAACTCCCAAGCCAATAGTTACTAATCACTTTCAAAATACGATGCCATGGTTCTTTTCTAATAAGGAAACTCGACAATAACGTTGTGGATAAAAACAGATAACAAAGCACAATGATTCCTCTTACTACACTGGATTGAAATAAATAGTAGCAAGTTCCCATATACTGCAATAACCACCATGCCACATAGACATTCACAGCAATATAAATTGGAGACAATAAAATGGCTCCCATTTTCTTCTCACTTCCTCTCTTTTATATCTTATATAATAGGGATTCTTTTTTTTCCATCCTAGTCTATCTTCTATAAAAATGCAAGGGCTTCCCCCTCTTTTTTTAATTTTCTTGTATTCTAATCACCACAATATTATAATAAAACAATAGTATATTAGGAGGTAGTTACCATGAAATATTCTTATTCCCCTAAAATAGACTTGATGGGGTTTGAAAAAAACTCAGCCATTTTTGTGCCTATTCTTCTTCCAAAGGATAATAAAGATTTACAGCTAAAAGAACCTCATATTCTCTTTGAAGTTCGCTCTTCCACCCTTCGTCAACAGCCTTCTGAGATCTGTTTTCCTGGTGGAAAAATCGAAAAGGGAGAAACACCAGAATTTGCCGCATTGCGAGAAACTTGTGAAGAATTACTGCTTTCCTATGAGCAACTTGAACTGTTAACTTCTACAGACCTTGTAACCACCCCTGCCAATCGTGTTTTATATCCTTATATTGGACTCCTAAAACAATATAACAATACGTTTAGCAAAGATGAAGTAGCAAAGACCTTTCTCGTTCCCCTTTCTTTTTTTGAACAAACGGATCCCACTCTTTATTATCATACAGTCACAATTACGCCTTCCGATCATTTTCCAATGGAAAAGATGCCGAATAAAACGAGTTATAAGTTTGAACAAGGAACGTATCCTGTTCCTTTTTATGAATATGACAACTATACAATATGGGGCATGACCGCTCGGGTAATCCAAGCCTCTTTGCCTCGCTTGGAGGAAATAAAACATGAATTATATTGATTTACACACACATACAACAGCATCTGATGGTACGGATACCCCAACCCAATTAATAAACAACGCCTTATCCTTGCCATTGAGTGCCATCGCTATTACCGATCATGATACCGTTGACGGTGTCGAAGAGGCAATTCAAGCTGCTAAGGGCACAAATTTAGAAGTCATTGCTGGTATCGAGCTATCTTGCCAATATCATCAAAAAGAAATCCATATGCTTGGATATTTTATTGATTACAAAAGCGAACTTTTATTCCAGCGATTAGAACAATTAAAACAGGCAAGAAACCTTCGCAACGAGCAAATGAGACAAAAACTAGAAGAGGCAGGTATGCCTTTAACAATGGAGGAAATACAAGGCCCTCATAAAGAAACCGTTATTACCCGCGCCCACTTTGCACGAGCGTTACAAGAAAAGGGCTATATTGAGACAAAAGAAGAAGCCTTTCAAAAATACATTGGAGACGGCTGTCCTTGCTATGTATTAAAACCAGAATTTACACCAAAAGAAGCGATTGCATTGATAAAACAAGCAAATGGATTAGCCGTGCTGGCACACCCGTTGCTCTATAAAATGGGCTATCAAGAACTAGAACAACTGATTGCCTCTTTAGCAGATGCAGGTCTTACTGGAGTGGAAGTCTATCACTCTTCTCATAACACTGCAAACAGCAGCCGACTAAGAGAGATGATTCGCCCTTATCATTTATTGCCAACAGGAGGTTCTGATTATCACGGAGAAAATAAAAAAGGCGTTCTTCTTGGCGTTGGTCATGGAGGACTTCGTGTCTCTCATGCTTTACTGGATGACTTAATTACTTGTCATAAAAGTTTCCTCTCTATGGACAACGAAACAAAACCAAATAATCTGTAAAACAGCTAGAAGAAAAGAGCTTGTAGCATTTATTGAAAAAGGGAGATGCACTTTTTGACTGCTCTCCCTTGTCTTTTGTCATCTTAACATTTAATTTAAAAGAAACTTTTATGCAAAATATCAAGAACCGTATGTAAATCATTCACATCGATTTGTCCAGGTGCAGAGGCTTTTCCCACTGCTCCAAAAGTTAAAGCAGAGCCAAACACTTCTCCACAGAGACGACTAATCCCCCCCGTTCCTGCCATAGACATTGTAATCACTGGTCGTTTTGCATATTTTGTTACCATTTCCTCCGTCGCCATTAATAATGTTAACACATCTCTTTTACTATTTGGCATAACTGCAATTTTTAACAGATCCGCTCCTAGTTGTTGCATCCTTTTCAATCGGGAAAGAATTTCTTCTTTTTCTGGGGTTTTTTCAAAATCATGATTGGATGCTACCACTTTCACCCCATGTTCATGAGCAACTTCTAAGATTTCTTCTACAACTTGTTCTCCCATAAACAGTTCTACGTCAACGAAATCCACATAGCCGCTCTTTGCCACTTTCTCATTTAATAGCACATAACTTTCTTTATCAATTGCCTTTTCTCCACCTTCTTTGTCTGTTCGAAACGTGAATAAAATTGGGATTTCTAACAGACATTCTCTTAATTCCTTTAAACACTCCTCTACTTTTTCAAAACAAAAAATGTCCTCAAACCAGTCACCACGCCATTCCACTAAATCAACGGGCTCATTCTTTATTATCTGTGCCACTTGTTTTATCTCTTCCTTTGTAATCCCTACAATAGGAACACAAATTTTTGGCATTCCTGCCCCAATTTTTACCCCTCTTACTACTACTGTTTCCATCTAAGCCATTCCTCATCCTTAGCTTTCCAAAGCCAGTTGAGAATTTCCTCCTTCTTTTTCTTTTTATTTTATCATAAATTCTTTTCAATAGGCAATTAGTTGTCCATCTAGTAGAACAAAGTGTGCGTTGCACATTCTTCGGGACTTTAAGTCACTTCTAGCAATGCACACTTTGCCGTACGGTGGCAGTTTCCTATGAAATAAAAAAGCACCTGCAAATGAAAATTTTACACAACATTTGCAGGCGCATATTATACTAGATATCTATGATATAGAAATTATGATGGAACATACTTAGTCATCCCATTCTACATAAACCGTTACGGTTTTCTTAATACTTGGATCTGCTTTTGAAGAAATTTGGATTCTACCTTTTCCTACTTTCTTTCCATATACATTTCCACGGCTATCAACAGTTACAATATCTGTATCTAAAGACTTATAGTTAAGACCACGGTTTGATGTTGTTGCATTGCGAAGTCTTGCTTCTAGATTTTCTCTATCATAAACATCAACGGTAAATCTTTCATCATCATCATCAATTGTAATATAAGGTGTTTTTTGTTTTTCTGTTACTTTTACAACACATGTTTTTTTAACGTTTGTTCCTTTAATTTTACATGTAATCGTTGCTGTTCCAGCTTTTAATGCTTTAAATTCCATTTCATCATCATAACGATCGTCATCATCAAATCTCACAATACTTTTGTTGTCAATAGACCATACAAAGTAATCGTCATCTACATTGCGTTCACCTGAATATACTTTTAGTTCAAATTCCTGTCCTGCACGAACAGTTTTACTCGTTGCTGAAATTTTACTAATCGTTGTTGGTTTTTCCCATCCTGCTAATACACTAGCTGGTGTAAGTACCATAGCACCAACCATTGCCAATGAAACTACTTGTTTTAACTTATTCTTTCTCATACGCATTTCCTCCTTATTATCCTCTTTATCCATTATTTTTTACTTATAATCTCTTTACATTTTTAATATATAGAAGAAAAATTAAAAGAACATTAAAAGTTTTATCTTTTAACATTCTTTTTTCTTTTTATCTTTATTTTATCACTGGACACTACTTTTTCAAAAAAAATGGATAAATTTTACAATTTTAATTTCCATATTCTATACTGATTTCATTAAACTTATCCAGCAAATCATCGATTTTAATCTGTTCCTTTTCCTTTCCTTTTTTATCAAGAACAGCCTCTCCTTGATGCATCATTAAAATACGATCTCCATATTGGAGAGCATAACGTAGATTATGAGTTACCATAATCGTTGTCAACTGTTTTTCTTTCACAATTTTATCCGTTAACTCCATAATAATTTCTGCTGTTTTTGGATCAAGAGCTGCCGTATGTTCATCTAAAATTAAAAATTCAATGGGCGTCATTGTGGACATCAAAAGAGCCATTGCCTGCCTTTGTCCTCCTGATAATACGCCAACTTTCACATCCATCTTATCTTCTAGACCAAGTCCTAATGTCTTTAAACGTTCTCGGTAATCATCGATTCGATGTTTTTTTGTCCCTAACCGTAAATTAAAAGGCTTTCCTTTATTATCAGCTAAAGACATATTTTCTAAAATCGTCATATGAGGACAAGTACCAAGAGCAGGATTTTGATACACCCGACCAATTTTTTTGTATCTTTTAAATTCTGGCATTCTCGAAATATCTACATTTCCCATCCGAATTTCCCCACCATCAATCGGAATACTTCCGCAAATCATATTTAACATAGTCGTCTTTCCTGAACCATTGCTTCCGATTACCGATACAAATTCTCTGTCTTTCATTGTCAAATTGAAATCCTTAAATAAGCGAGTTTCATTTACCGTTCCTTTATTATAATATTTGTCAATATGATTCAATTCTAACATAGAGTCACCTTTTTTCCTTTCTTCTTCCAGCAAGTAAAATTACTAAAAATAAAATTGCTGTAATTAGCTTTAAATAAGAAGAACGCATTCCAAGGGCAATGGCAATGGAAACACAGGCTTTATAAAGAATCGTACCTAAAATAACGGCCGTTGTAGTTTTCACATGACGAAATCTCTTTAATACTTTTGTCCCAATAATCACGCTTGCAAGACCAATGACAATAGAGCCCGTTCCTGTTGTAATATCAAAAAATCCTTGTTTTTGGCAATACACACTACCTGCTAATGCCACAAATCCATTGGCTAATGCTAACCCGATAATTTTTACCATACCTTTATCTTTTGCAAGAGATGTTACTATCGTTTCATTATCACCAACCGCTCTTAATAAATAGCCAGAACGAGTTTTTAAATACGCATCTAATAATATTTTCACAAAAATAACAATGAAAAACGAAATCAAAGCAATGAGAAATGGCGCTATTTTGGACTCTTGAAATCTCATCAAAAATGAATTTTCAAAAATTGTCTCTTCCCCAAAGATGGAAAGGTTTGCTTTATCCTCTGCTATAGCTAAATTAATGGAATATAATCCTGTCATCATAATAATTCCAGATAACAAGTCACGCACTTTTAATTTCACATGGATAAGACCTGTAACAGTTCCTGCCAATGCCCCTGCCAAAAATGCAATTGGCAATGTGATGACAGCAGGCACTCCTTTTAAAATGAGCACCGCTGTTACAACAGAACCAAGTGGAAATGTACTATCCACCGATAAATCCGGAAAATCTAATATGGAATATGTGATATAAACACCAAGCGCTAATATTCCATAAATAAATCCCTCTTCTAAAACACCAAGTATAATATCCATAAAACAACCCTCAACTTCCCTTTTTACTTCTCAATCTGATCAAATGTCTCTGCCGCTTGATCCGCTAAATCTTTTGGAATTGTAATTCCTAAATTTTTTGCAACTTCTGTATTTTGATAAAAGGAAGCTTCTGTTATCACTTCATACTCCATATCACCGGCCTTTGCTTCTCCTTTTAATACTTTTGCTGCCATCTTCCCTGTCTCTTTTCCAAGAGCGACAAAGTCAAGCCCCATAGCTGCCAAACAGCCTTTTTTTACCTGTTCAATTTCACTTCCAAACACTGGAATCCCTTTTTTATTTGCCTTATCTAAAATAACAGAAAGAGAACTAACAACCGTGTTATCCGTTAAATTGGTAATGCAATCCACTTTCCCAACTAAATTATCGGCTGCAAGTGGAATATCCGCTGTCGTTGAAATTCCGCTTTCTACAATTTCAAATCCATATTCCGGTGCTAATTTTTTATATTCTTCAATGCTTGATACCGAATTCACTTCACTTGTACTGTACATAATTCCAATTTTCTTCGCCTCTGGCAACAATTGGCGAATCATTTGTAATTGCTGTTCTACAGGAAGTTTATCGCTTGTTCCTGTTACCTCTCCTACAGGTTTTTTATCCTCAGTTGCTAATTTTGCCATCACAGGATCCGTTACTGCTGTGTAAATCACTGGAATGTCCGTATTCTTTGTTAGACTATAAGCACTTTGTGCCATCGGTGTTGCAATCGCACAAATTAGATCGGTCTTTTTCGATTGAAAATTATTAATAATCTGCGTACCCGTCGCTCCATCTGCATTAGCATTTTCATAATAAACGGTTAAATTCTCCCCGTCTTTAATTCCTTCCTCTGCAAGTCCTTCCAAAAATCCTTCACGACAATTATCGAGAGACCCATGCACTGCAAATTGTGCGATTCCCACAGTATAGGATTTCTCGCCTTGTGATGCACTCGTTGTTCCCTTTGCTCCACTTGTGCCACCACATCCTACAAGCATGGCTGTTGTCATTATTGTTACAAGTAATGTTGCGATTGATTTTCTCATAATTTTTTCCTCCATAGATCAAATAATAGTTTCTGTTTCGTTTTGTTAGAGGAAGGAAGTGAACGATAAGAATGTAGTGTTTTTTTATTTCATAGGAAACCACCACTTTTACACATTAATGTAACAATGTATTTCCTATAAAAAAAAGTCCCAGACATAGTTTCCTATGCCTGAGACGAATCTACATTCCGCGGTACCACTCAGATTGACTTTAAAAGTCCACTTCATTCATATACTAACATATATGCCACTTAGATAACGGTCGTGGTTTCCGTCGCTCCCTACTCTTATTCAAGAACGCCCTCAAAAGTCCATTCAACAATTCACGCCATATTATGCTCTCACCCATGCATAACTCTCTGTCATATTGTGAAATAGTCTACTACTCTTTCTCAACGGTTTTCTTTGTATGAGAAACACGTATTACGAATTCCTCAAGTTTCTTGTTGTCATTTATCATACTCAGTTTTCCTGTATTTGTCAACTACTTTTTTCCAATTTTTTATTTTTTTGCAATAGACAAGCAATAAAATTTCATTTTTCAGTTATTTTTATAAGCATAAAGACAATAAAAAAAAACGGAAAAGGAGAGACGATAATCGTCTCTCCTTTTCCACTTTTCTTATTTTTTCTCCAAGTCTACAGAAGAATTAGAATTTAATTTCTCAACTTGCGCGATGGCTTGTTTTTGCATTGGAATTCTACAGTTTTTATTGTTACCAAATTCTACAATCACTGTGTCATCCATAACATCTAAAATAATACCATAGAAACCACTTGTTGTAATAACACTGTCTCCTGGCGCCATAGATGCCCATAATGTTTCCATCTGTTTTTGTTGTTTTTTCTGTGGACGAATAGACATAAAGTAAATCAATCCACCAAACAGAATGATATAAGCTACAATCATTACAATACCTTGCATTGCTTATTCTCCTTTTCTTTTTTTATCATGTATCAAAAAGCCTTCTAATTTAGACTTTTTATACTCCTTATATCTACCTTGTTCAATTGCTTCTCGAATTTCTTCCATCATTGTATTATAGAAGTAAAGATTGTGAAGCACACAAAGTCTCATTCCAAGCATTTCTTTTGCTTTTAACAAATGTCTGATATAGGCTCTGCTATAAGTTTTACAAGCTGGACACTGACATCCCTCTTCGATTGGACGTGGATCTAATTCATGCTTTTTATTGAATAAATTGATCTTTCCTTGATTAGTATAAACATGTCCATGACGACCATTTCTTGTTGGATAGACACAGTCAAAGAAATCAACACCACGATCAACAGCTTCTAAAATATTGGCTGGTGTTCCAACACCCATTAAGTAAGTTGGCTTCTCTTCTGGAAGATGTGGAACAACTTCATCAAGAATTCGGTACATTTCCTCATGACTTTCTCCAACTGCAAGCCCACCAATGGCATATCCATCTAAGTCCATTTTCGCAATTGTTTTTGCATGTTCAATACGAATATCTTCATAAGTTCCACCTTGATTGATGGCAAATAACATTTGATCTTTATTGACCGTATCTTCTAAAGAATTCAAACGTGCCATTTCTGTTTTACAACGTTCTAACCATCTCGTTGTACGATCTACAGACTTTTGCACATATTCCTTTGTAGAAGGATAAGGAATACATTCATCAAACGCCATTGCAATCGTAGATCCTAAATTGGACTGTATTTGCATACTTTCCTCTGGACCCATAAAAATTTTACGCCCATCAATATGTGACTGGAAGGATACTCCTTCTTCTTTAATCTTTCTAAGACCAGATAAAGAAAAAACTTGGAATCCGCCAGAGTCTGTTAAAATTGGCTTGTCCCATGCCATAAATTTATGAAGACCACCGAATTCTTTAATTAACTTATCCCCTGTTCGAACATGAAGATGATACGTATTTGAAAGTTCTACTTGTGTCTTAATCTGTCTTAAATCATCTGTGCTCACCGCACCTTTGATGGCTGCAACAGTTCCTACATTCATAAAAACAGGCGTCTCAATGACACCATGAACGGTTGTCAAACGACCTCTTTTCGCCTTTCCATCTTTTTTGATTAATTCGTACATTTTTTTCACCATTTCTTAAATTTTCTCTAACTTAATTATTGTAACAAAAATTTTCCATAGTGACAAGGGGTCAGCGAATTCTATCATAAAAATCTTTGATACGGTCAAGTCTTGCACTCATATTTAAAAGAAGTTGATCGAGTAATGTACAAGCGGTCATAGCTTCTACAACAACAACGGCTCTTGGAACGATTAATGGATCGTGTCTTCCTTTAATTACCATAGTCACCTCTTCTCCTTCCTTGTTTACCGTACGCTGTTCCTTTGCAATAGAAGGAGTTGGCTTAAATCCTGCTCGAAGTATAATATCACTTCCATCGCTCATTCCCCCTAAAATTCCACCTGCGTGATTGGTTGCTTTTCCAACAGTGCCATCTTCCTTTCGAATAAAAGCATCATTATTTTCAGAACCAAAAGCTCTAGTAGCTAAAAATCCATCTCCAATTTCAAATCCTTTCACCGCTCCAATAGAAACAATTCCTTTTGCGAGACTGGCACTTAACTTATCAAAAACAGGTTCTCCAACACCTGCTGGCATTCCATGAACGACACATTCTACAACGCCTCCTAAAGAATCCATCTCACTCATACAGCCTTCCACATATTTTTGCGCTTTTTCAAAAGCTTCTCTATCTGGCATATATAGTGGATTTTTATCTCTCTCCTCTTTATTAAACGTTTCAATTTCCACTGTCCCAATGGATTTTGTATAGGCAAAAACCGTAATATTAAGCTGTTCTAATATTTTTAATGCGACCGCTCCACTGGCAACGCGGGCAATGGTTTCTCTTCCAGAAGAGCGCCCCCCACCTCGATAATCACGAAATCCATATTTACTATCATATGTATAGTCTGCATGTCCTGGACGATATTTATCCATAATATTGCTATAATCTTTGGAACGCTGATCCTGATTGAACACAATAAGCGAAATGGAAGTTCCCGTTGTCTTTCCCTCAAATACACCAGATAAAATCTCTACCCGATCCGTTTCGTTTCTCTTAGTCGTATATTTTGATTGTCCTGGTTTCCTACGATCTAAATACTTTTGAATATCTTCTTCACAAAGTTCTAACCCAGCTGGACAGCCATCAATAACAACTCCAACACCTTTTCCATGAGTTTCTCCCCATGTCGTAATCCGAAATAATGTTCCAAATGTTGATCCTGCCATTTTCTCACACTCTCCTTATCTTTTTCTAAAACCTATCGCTGTTACTAGACAGTATATCGTAGCTTTTCCTTCGTCGCAAGCACCTTTTTCCTGTCTTTTCCCTTAAGAAGTTATTTTTAAAATTTCTATATCTGTGATATAATGAAACAAATACTTGAAAGGAGCAATACTATGTCAGAAGAAATGAAAGAAACAATGAAAGAAAATGTCGAATCTATGGCGGATTACGAACAAGAACTAAACGCCTCTTTTCGTAAAATTTCAGAAGGAGATCTGGTAACAGGAACCGTAATCAACGTGAATGAATCTGAAGTGATCGTTGACTTAAAATATTATGCAGCTGGAGTAATTAAAGCGTCAGAGCTTAGCAACGATCCAAACTTTTCTGCTCTCGCTTCTATTCACGAAGGAGATGAAATAACCGCTACTGTCCTTCGTCTTGATGACGGGGAAGGAAACCTCCTTCTTTCTATGAAAGAAGCAAGCGATATCCTTGCCTGGAAAAAACTCGCTACTTATCAGGAAGAAGGTACGGTTCTTCATGTCAAAGTAGGTGGTATTGTAAACGCTGGTGTTATCGCTTATGTAGAAGGAATCCGTGGATTTATTCCAGCTTCTCAAATCGGTCTTACTTATGTAGAAGATTTAAACCCTCTTCTTGGAACAGAACTTGATGTCAAAGTTATTACCGTAGACGAAGCGAAAGAACGCCTTGTCCTTTCTGGAAAAGAAGTGGCAAAAGATAAGGCAGAAGAAGAATTACAACATAAAATCTCTCGTATCGTACCAGGGACAATTGTAGAAGGAACCGTAGAAACATTAATGCCTTATGGTGCATTTGTAAGCATTGGAAACGGATTAACAGGCCTTGTACATATTTCTCAAATTTGTCAAAAACGTATTAAAAAGCCTTCTGAAGTATTAAAAGAAGGACAGACAGTAAAAGTTAAGATTTTAGATACTGACAACGGAAAAATTAGTTTAAGCATGAAAGCATTAGAGGATGAAATGGTGGATGATCAAGTAGAAGAAGTATTTGAACTTCCAGAATCAGAAGCAACTACAACAAGCCTTGCTTCTCTTTTAAAAGGTATTAAACTTTAAGCAAAGATAGCTTTCATAACACAAGAAAGAAACGAATAAAGAAAGCCTCTTTATGGTAATCCCCATAAAAAGGCTTTCTTTATTCATCTTTATTCGTCTTCGCTTTTCTTTATGCTAGTATCTTCATGGTACATACTAGCAATTTCATCTTTTAATTGTAACAAACAATCTAAAAGTATTGGATTAAATTGACCACATTCCCCATTTAAAATCATCTGAATGGCCGTATCCTCCCCATATGCTTCTTTATACACTCGCTTACTTACAAGGGCATCATATACATCAGCAATGGATACAATCTGTCCCCAAATGGAAATTTCATTTCCTTTTAATCCATCTGGATATCCTCTACCGTCCCACCGTTCATGATGATGACGACAAATATCGTAGGCATATTTATAAATTTCACTATTTCGAATCTCTGGGATACTATCAAGCAATTCACAACCACGAATCGTATGTGTTTTCATAATTTCGAACTCTTCTTTTGTCAACTTTCCAGGTTTATTTAAAATTTGATCAGAAATTGCAATTTTCCCAACATCATGCATAACAGCTGCATCTTGTATCAATAAGATCTCTTCTTCTGGAATACTATATTCCGGATAGTCGTGGTTAATTTTGTTTAGGAAAATCCCAGTTAATTTTCGAATTCTTTGAACATGTTCTCCCGATTCACAATGGCGAAATTCAATAGCAGTGGATAACGTGTCAATAATAGAACTATTGAGCTTTTGGATCTTTTTCGCCTGTTCCTTTAAGGCTTCTTCTTGAATTTCCACAACGTGATTGAGATATTCTCTCTTTTTATAAAGCTCAATGATATTATCAATTCTTCGTCCAATCATCTCTGGCAGAAATGGTTTACCAATCACATCGACAACACCCATTTCATACCCTCGTCTTAACGCCTCCATAGAATCTTCTGCTGTGATTAAAAACACTGGTATTTTCTCTAACATTCCCCTTATTTTCATCTCATCTAACAGCATAAATCCATTCATAACTGGCATCCAAAGATCTAATAAAACAGCTCCAATCTCATTTCCATATTGGACTAATAACTGTAATGCTTGCTCCCCATCTTTCGCTTCTAACGTGTTATATTTGTCCTTAAATACTTCGACTAAAATAGCTCGATTTAACTCAATATCATCTACAACTAATATTGTCTGTCTTTCCACCATTTTCTTATCCTCTCCTGTCTCTTGAACCATTTTATATCCTTAGATCTCTTTTAGTTTAAGGATACAATTTTCGATCCAAAAAATCAATGTATTAAGAAATGATTTCGATACACACTCCTCTTTTTTATAATCTTCTTCTACGATATGCAACAACGCCCCCGATTGCTAATACAATCACTGGTACGCCATAAATAGAAGCGGTTGATAACACTTTTTGTGTAAACTCTGTATAAACACCATACTCTGTTGTGATGGATTTGGCCCGAACGGAAATTTTGTCTTCTTGTTGATTTAAATAATTGGTTCCATTTAAGAAGAAATTCAAATTGGCATCACCACTATATTGATTGATTTGACTATCCCATTGATTCAAACAATAAGTCACTATCATCTGTGGCTCTTCTTCTTTTTCTACTATTGCAGATAAAACAAATGGTCCGTCTTCATCCTCTTTTGCTTTCTTTGTAATATCAGACTCTAAGTCTTTCTTTAAATAAGACTTTTCTGTGGAAGAAAGCAAGGCTGTTACTGTATAATCGCTGTCCTCTGTTTCTTCTTGAATTTTTAATCCACCAGCCATTGGCAACAGAACAAATAAATTATCATTTTGTAATGGCGTTGTAATCGTATGATATCCGTATTCAGGCACTAAGAATACTGGTTGCCCTTGCATATAATAATTGGTATCTTGTTCAATGACAACTCCACTGTCTACTGTGATTCCATAAGTTTCTAAAAACTCATTTAAGTTTGGAAGTTCATCAGCCAATGGATCTAACAACACATAAAGGCGACCACCTTTTTTCATATAAGACTTCAACTGTTTGATTGTATCCTTTGTAAAGTCTTTTTGTGGGCCGTTAATAAGAAGCATAGATGCATCTTCTGGAACTTTTCCGGCAGTTACTAAATTCAACTCTTCCACTTGATAATTATCATTTTCTAGTTTCGTTGTCACATCACTGCCAAGACTGATCTCTCCATGACCGACAAGCTCATAGATCATAGGCGCCTCATCACTTGTAACATAATTAATGGCCTCTGTCACTTTTTGCTCAATATTTAAAGACTCAGGATATTGAGAGCCAGAATAATAGTCATAAGAATAGCTTACAAAATCATTGCTACTCACATATCTTCCTTTCTCTCCACTTGTAACAATAACACTACCTTCTGTGGCCGTTTCTCCATCGGATAAATATTTTTTCCCAAAGTTTGGATATTGTTCTAAATCTTTATATTTTAAAGAAACATTTTTAGAAGTCTTTGCATATTGCTGTAAAATCTTTTTATAAATTAAATTGGCATCACTTTTTGCACTGAGCATATAGATCGTAACTTCTTTATCCAATCCTTGTAAGATTTTCTTTGTCTGTTTTGAAATCGTATACATCTGATTGCTTGTCACATCATAACTAAAATCCGCTTTTGTAACAACTACATTGGCAACAAGGCAAATAGCAATAAAAATTCCTGCTAACGACATAGAAACAGCACCTTGTCTTCCCGTTTCCCTTTTAAATACAATAATTGTTAAAAATAAGAAAGCAAGAATAAACGATAAATAATAAATAATAGAAGATAAGTTTAAAATACCGCCTGCAAAATCATCAAATCGAGCCAGCACAGAAAACCATGCGATAATCTGGGCAACACCATCTTCATATAATTCTGCTTTCCATGCATAAATTCCAAAAATACAAACAACACCAATAGCAAAAACGCATAGAGAAATCCATGTTTTCTTTGATTTTATGTAAAAACAAATGGCTACAATAGCAACAACTAACAGTAAAAATACAATCGTATATCTTGGTCTTGATGGAATATTTTGTACCGCATTTTCTGCTAAAAACATAAAAAGGACTGCGCCAAAACTTAGAGCTGCTGCAATCATCGGATTATCGGTAATGGAGGATAAGAAAATACCGACTGCAATTAGAGCAGATCCCATTAAAAAATATCCTAAAAATCCAGTGGCTAATGCTCCATAATTCATCGTTCCAAATAGTCCTGAAATCACTGGGAAAATAGCTGCAATCACAAGCGCAATGGCAAATAACGTTTCTGCTGCTAAATATTTTCCAATAATCACAAAGGATACTTTAACAGGAGAAGTTAAGAGCAACTGATCTGTCTTTTGCTTCCTCTCTTCTGCCACTAATTTCATCGTTAAAATTGGAACAACAACAATTAATAAAATAACAATTGACATTAAAACATAATTACTATAATCCATTAATGCATAGGTCAAACAATAATGAGAATAATAAATACCACCTGCTGCTACAAAAAATGCAATAAAGACATAGGCAAGCATTGAATGTAAATAAGAAAAAAGTTCTTTTTTATAAAGATTCCACATCTTAATTTTCCTCCTGTTTTCCGGTTTCTTCTTGATCTATTTTCTCTTCTTTTTCTTCCATATCGTCTTCTCCTGTTACTTTTAAGAACACTTCTTCTAAGGACAGGTTGTCATATGCTAATTGGTATACAGGAAGTTGCTCTTTTGCCATATAAAAGAATAATTTTTTACGAACTTCTTCTTTTTCTTCTTGCTCCCCTACCTTTCCAATCACATCGATCAGACCATCTTCTGAAAGTTTTGCTTCAAAAGATAGGAAGAAAGGACAACGTTTTAACACATCATTCACTTGCTCTATTTGTCCATCAATAAGCATATGAATCTGATTTTTCCCAGAAAACGCATTGGAAAGCCCTTCTGGTGTATCCTGTGCCACTACCGTTCCTTTATCAATAATAATAATATGATCACAAATAGCACTGACTTCCGATAAAATATGGGAACTTAAAATAACGGTATGTTCTTTTCCAAGCTCTTTAATAAACTGCCGTATTTCTATCATTTGATTTGGATCAAGACCAACGGTTGGTTCATCTAAAATTAAAACAGGAGGATTTCCAAGCAATGCACTTGCAAAACCAACCCTTTGGCGGTATCCTTTTGACAGATTTTTAATAAGCCTTGTTTTTTTCTCCTGTATAAACAACGCTTCTGTCACTCGTTCAATTTCTTTTTTTTGTTCTTTTACTGGAATTTTCTTTAAAGAAGCTACAAACTTTAAATATTCCTGCACAGTCATATCCAAATAAAGTGGAGGTATTTCTGGCAAATATCCAATTTGACGTTTTGCCTTTTCTGGATTTTTTTGAATATCAATGCCCTGAATTCGAACGCTTCCAGAATCGGGAGTCAAATATCCTGTGATGACATTCATTGTCGTTGACTTACCAGCACCATTTGGCCCGAGCAAACCGACAATCTGCCCTTCCTCCACACGAAAGCTCACATTTTGCACTGCTTTATGAGCTCCATAACTTTTTACTAATTGATCGACTTCAATCATGTATTCTCTCTCCTTTTTTCTTTTCTTCTATCCGCTTTTCTCCTCAAAAAGCGAAAGAGACAATCCTCTCTACTATATGAAAAAAATGCGTCCAAATTGTGAAAAAACTGTGTTATTCACACACTTTTCACAGACATTTCACATTTTCATAAATTTTACTCGATTTTTGATTGACTATGTAGAAAAAAAGTGTATAATAATTTTGTTAGTTTAGAACGACTAAACTTTTAGTTTATTTTTACTAAAAAGGAGGACTAGGATGGAAATAGGAAACAAGTTAAAAGAGCTTCGTATTGGAAAAGGATTAACCCAAGAAGAACTGGCTGATCGGTGTGAGCTATCAAAAGGGTTTATTTCGCAGGTAGAGCGAGATTTAACTTCCCCTTCCATCTCAACTCTTATCGACATTTTACAGTGTTTAGGAACCGATCTAAAAGATTTCTTTCAAGAAGAAGAAGATCAACAAGTTGTGTTTAAAAAAGAAGATTTCTTTGAAAAAACAGATGCTGAACTACACAATACAATTGAATGGATTATTCCAAACGCACAAAAAAATAATATGGAACCAATTTTACTTACATTAGAGCCAGATGGCTCCACTTACATTGACGCCCCCCATGAAGGGGAAGAATTTGGCTATGTATTAAAAGGAACTGTTCATATTCATTTAGGTTCTAAAGTCTTTAAAGCGTCAAAAGGGGAAACCTTTTATTATACCGCGAACAAACAGCACTATCTGACTTGTTCTGGAAAAACTGGGGCAAAAATCCTCTGGGTAAGCACCCCGCCGAATTTTTAAAACTTGGAGGTTAACAAATGGAAAACAACAAATTAATTGATTTCGTTAACATTAGCAAATCTTATCAAGACAATTTAGTTCTTGATGAACTCAATCTGTATATTAGGGAAAATGAATTTTTAACATTACTTGGACCGAGTGGTTGTGGAAAAACTACCACCCTTCGTATTTTAGGTGGTTTTGAATCTCCCGATCAAGGTCGTGTCATTTTTGATGGAAAGGATATTACAAACCTTCCCCCAAATCATCGCCAATTGAACACTGTTTTCCAGAAATATGCTTTATTTTCTCATATGACAATTGCAGAAAATATTGCGTTTGGTTTAAAAATTAAGAAAAAAAGTAAAGCTTATATTCAAGATAAAATTAACTATGCATTAAAACTTGTAAACTTAGATGGTTTTGGCAATCGCTATCCAAACTCTTTAAGTGGTGGACAACAACAGCGTATCGCCATCGCACGCGCCATTGTAAATGAACCAAAAGTTCTTCTTCTTGATGAACCCCTTGGAGCTCTTGACTTAAAACTTCGTCAAGATATGCAATATGAGCTCGTTCGTTTAAAAAATGAACTGGGTATCACCTTCGTCTATGTAACCCATGATCAAGAAGAGGCACTTACTATGTCGGATACCATCGTTGTTATGAACCAAGGCTATATTCAGCAGATCGGAAGCCCTGAAAAAATCTACAACGAGCCTGAAAATGCCTTTGTAGCAGACTTTATCGGAGATAGCAATATTATTCCTGGTACTATGATTGAAGACCGTATGGTAGAGATTTTAGGCGCTCGTTTTGAATGTGTGGATGAGGGCTTTGGAAGAAACAAACCTGTCGATGTTGTCATCCGCCCAGAAGATGTGGATCTTGTAAAACCAGAAGAAGGTACGATTAAAGGAACTGTCACTTCTTTAATTTTTAAGGGCGTTCATTATGAAATGGATGTTATGGCAAATGGCTATGAATGGCTTGTTCATAGTACAGACTTAGTTCCTGTTGGAACAGAGGTTGGTATCAAAGTCGTCCCATTTGATATTCAAATTATGAATAAACCTGAATCTGAAGATGAGGAGGCTGTGACAATCGATGAATAAGAAAAAATGGCTTGCAGCTCCTTATTCTATCTGGTCATTAGCTTTTATTCTAATTCCATTAGGAATTATTGTCTATTATGGCTTTACCGATAAAGACGGAGCATTTACCCTTTATAATATTATGCAAATCACAAGACCTGAAAATGCGAAAGCCTTAGGTCTTGCCCTTTTGCTCTCTTTGATTGCAACCCTTATTTGCTTAATTCTTGCCTATCCTTTGGCAATGATTTTATCCAGTATGAATGTCAATCAAACGAGCTTTATCGTTCTTATTTTTATTCTTCCAATGTGGATGAACTTTTTATTAAGAACACTTGCATGGCAGACGCTTCTTGAAAAAACAGGTGTAATTAACAGTATTTTACACGCCCTTCATCTGCCATCTTTAAATATTATCAATACCCCTTATGCCATTGTATTAGGTATGGTATATAATTTTTTACCTTTTATGGTATTGCCAATTTATAATGTATTATTAAAACTTGATAAAGACGTTATCAACGCTTCTAGAGATTTAGGAGCCAACGAAATACAAACATTTACAAAAGTAATTTTCCCACTTAGCATGCCTGGAGTTATCAGTGGAATTATGATGGTTTTCATCCCATCTCTCACCACCTTCGTTATCTCTACTATGCTTGGTGGAAGTAAAATTCTTCTCATCGGTAATGTTATCGAACAAGAATTTACCCAAGGAAGCAATTGGCACGTTGGTTCCGGTCTTTCTCTTGTTTTAATGGTATTTATTTTATTAAGTATGATTGTAATGTTTAAATATGATAAAGACGGAGAAGGAGGAGCTTTACTATGAGAAAATTTATCAAACGATTTTATCTTCTTCTCATTTTCATTTTGCTCTATGCGCCGATTGTCACTTTAGTAGTGCTATCCTTTAACAATTCAAAAACTCGTTCCAAATGGGGCGGCTTTACAACAAAGTGGTATCATTCTTTGTTTCAAAATGACCAAATTTTAAATGCCCTTTCTAACACACTGTTAATCGCCGTATTATCGGCACTCATCGCAACAATTATTGGAACAATTGCAGCAATCGGTATCCATAATATGAAGAGCAAAGGACGTTCCTTTATGATGGGAATTAACAATATCCCCATGATGAACTCTGAAATCGTAACTGGTATTTCCTTAATGCTTTTGTTTATCGCCGTTGGAAATATTTACGGGAATATGACTGGAAAAGGTTCTGTTAGCTTATTCGGATTTACGACAATTTTACTGGCACATATTACGTTCAATATTCCATATGTCGTATTAAGCGTTATGCCAAAGCTTCGCCAAGTAAATCCAAACACTTATGAAGCAGCCTTAGACCTTGGAGCCTCTCCTCTCTATGCCTACTTTAAGGTTATTATTCCTGATATTTTACCTGGGATTTTATCTGGATTTTTATTATCCTTTACCCTTTCTTTAGATGATTTTGTTATCACTCATTTTACAAAAGGTGCTGGAGTTGATACTCTATCCACTAAAATCTATACTGAGGTAAAAAAAGGAATCAAACCAGAGATGTATGCACTGTCCACTTTAATGTTTGGAGCAGTATTACTTCTTTTATTATTTGTAAACTATGCACCAAAGAAAAAAGAAAGCGCCGATGGACTCCATTTTTCTTCTAAAGCTGGTGTTGCAAAAAAGGTAGTTGCTGTTGCACTTGTAGCAGTCCTTTGTGTTGGCGGATTTTATGCTTATTCTGGAAGCTCTGCTGCTCACTCCGAACAAGTTATTGTCTATAACTGGGGAGAATACATGGATCCAGAAGTTATTGAGCAGTTCACAAAAGAAACTGGAATTGAAGTGATTTACGATGAATTTGAAACCAACGAAACTATGTATCCAAAAGTAGAAGCTGGTGCCGTGGCTTACGATCTCGTCTGCCCATCCGACTATATGATTAAGCGTATGCTTGACAACGACTTACTAGCGAAAATTAATTTTGACAACGTTCCAAACATAAAAAATATAGGAAAAACATATTTAGAGCAGTCACAAGAATTTGATCCAACAAACGAATATTCTGTCCCTTATACATGGGGAACCGTCGGTATTTTATATAATAAGAAAAAAGTAAAAGAACCTGTAGATAGTTGGTCTATTCTTTGGGATTCCAAATACAAAGATCAAATTCTTATGCAAGATAGTGTCCGAGATGCCTTTGCTGTTGCTTTAAAATCTCTTGGCTATTCTTTAAATTCTACGGATGAAAAACAACTAGAAGAAGCAAAAGATCTTTTAATCGAGCAAAAACCACTGGTACAAGCCTATGTTATCGATCAAGTCCGTGATAAAATGATCGGCAATGAAGCGGCTATTGGCGTTATCTATTCTGGTGAAGCAATTTATACCCAAAGAGAAAATCCAGATCTTGAATATGTTATTCCAAAAGAAGGTTCTAACATTTGGTTTGACTCTTGGGTAATTCCAAAAAATGCTCCAAATAAAGAAAACGCAGAGAAATTCTTAAATTTCTTATGCCGTCCTGATATTGCTTTAAAGAACTTTGAATATATTACGTATTCTACTCCAAATGAAGCAGCAAGAAAATTAATTAAAGATGATGATATTCGCAATAGTAAAATTGCATTTCCTGATATCTCTAGCTTAAAAAATTGTGAAACTTTCCAATTTTTAGGCGATGATGCAGATGCACTCTATAATCAACTTTGGAGAGAAGTAAAATCAAAATAACTTTTTTATAAGCCCTTTTTATTTGTATCTATTTTTATACAGGTAAAAGGGCTTATTTTTTTCTCATCCTTTTGCAATTTATGGTACAATAAGAATATACTTTAACAAAGGAGAGAATCATAATGTACAGTTTTAAAAATGATTATAGTGAAAACGCCCATCCTTCTATTTTAAATCAATTAGTTGCAATGGGGCTAGAACAGAATAACGGATACGGTATTGACATACACTGTGAGAATGCAAAAGGTTTCATCCAACGAGATCTTCAATGTGAAGAAGCAGAAATTCACTTTCTTCCTGGTGGAACCATTACAAACCTAACAGCCATCTCTCATGTATTAAAACCATATGAGGCGATAATTTCTTCCACAACTGGGCATATTAATATTCATGAATGTGGTGCTATCGAAGCTACTGGACATAAAGTTTTAACCCCTCCTTATGACGATGGAAAACTTACTCCAGAACTGATCGCGCCTATTTTAGAAGCCCATGAAGATGAGTTTTTTGTCCACCCTGCTATGGTTTACATTTCAAATCCAACAGAGGTTGGAACGATCTATACAAAACGAGAATTAGAGGCCCTTTCTTCCTACTGTAAAGCAAACAATCTGCTTCTATTTTTGGATGGTGCTAGACTTCCAATGGCACTTGCTGTACCAGAATGTAGTTTAGAAATGAAAGATTTTCAAAATCTAGTGGATATTTTATTTATCGGCGGAACAAAAGTCGGTGCTTTATTTGGAGAAGCCCTTGTCCTCTTTAAAAAAGACTTACAACAACGGTTTCGCTTTAGTATGAAACATCGCGGTGCCATGTTAGCAAAAGGTTGGTTATTAGGTGTTCAATTCGAACAACTTTTTATGGATGGACTTTATTATGAACTTGGACGCCATGCAGTAAAAATGGCATTGCTTTTAAAAGATGCTATGTCAGAAGCTGGTATCTCATTTTTAACCGATTCCAAAACAAATCAGCAGTTTCCAATTCTTCCAAATAAATTAAAAGCACTCATTGAAGAAAAGTATTGTATTTCTGATTGGTCAAAACCAGATGAAAATCATACTTGTGTTCGTTTTTGTACTTCTTGGGCAACAAAAGAAGAAGATGTGCGAACTTTTATTAAAGATTTTAAAACCATGTATTCTTCTCTTCGTTAAGATACATAGAAAGGAGTTTTATGCCACCATTGATTCAAAATTTTGATGAAGCGATTCTTTTATGGATTCAAGATGTAATTCGTAACCCAGTTCTTACACCAATTATGCAATTTTTTACCTCTTTACTGGATCGTGGGCTGTTAGCGTTCCTTATCTGCATTGGACTTTTATTATTCCGTCGTACAAGGAAATTAGGGCTTACCTGCTCTCTCTCTCTTATTATTTGCTCTATTCTTGTACACTTAATATTAAAGCCAATGTTTGCTCGTCCAAGACCTTATCATGTATTGAGCACCTTAATTACATTGGCACCAAGACCAGGGGATTTTTCCTTCCCTTCTGGACACACCAACACAATCTTTGCTGTGACTAGCGTTTTATTTTTTGCTTGTCCTAGAAAGATTGGAGTCCCTGCCCTTATTGTTTCCACCCTTGTTGGACTATCAAGGCTTTATCTTGGAATCCATTTTCCAACAGATGTCCTTGCTGGAGCATTTCTTGGACTGATTGTTGGGTATTTTTGTTGTAAAGCCACCCACCTTCTTCCTCCTTATAAAAAAAGAAAAGACAGCGAAAACTAACATTGTCAAATTTCTTTTCCCTATGTTATAATAACCGATAGTTTATAAATTTTTTAACAAGAAAAAGAAATAAATAGCAAATGGAAAGGAACAAAGAATGAACGAAATTTACGAAGCAATTGAACAAAAAATCAAAGCATCTGGCTATCCATGTGCCGTCAATGGTGCTTCTATTTATAACGATATCTGTGATGAAATCGATGGAAAAGAAAATGGAACTTATCTTCTTTTATCAAAACAAGAAAATGATGATGTATTCGAATATCAAGTAACCATTATGGATGATAATTTTAACTTATCCATTTTAACAATTAAACATGGAGAAGAAACGTATCAAATCGATTTTGATGCAGAATAAAAACAGAACACAAAAAGGCTCAAAGAAAGAACATTCCTTCTCTCTTTGAGCCTTTTCTATTAACAATTAGGCTAATACTTTATACTTTTATTACTTCATCTTTTCTTATGTGAAATGTTTTTATTGTGCTCCTTATTTAATTGAATTTTATCCCATAAGCTCCACCACTTCCTTTACGGTATATTGGCTTGCATAAGTTAAAATTGTCAACTTATCTTCTCATATATCTTTTATCTAAAATACTTTTTCTTCACTATATTAATAGATTAGACTATGTTAGCTAAAGAACATTTGTAACATATATTTTATTTCACCACCGATTCACTTAATAATTAATTTTAAATCATAAAAACTCCTTTTGTTCTATTAGGAAACTATAGTATAATAGAAATATCAAAAAAATAAACACAAAATGTTTCCATTGAAACTCAGATTTCGAATAGGAGGTTACAAATGAAAAAGGCAATTTTTCTTGATGTAGACGGTACATTAGTCGATTACGAAAACAATCTTCCAAAAACGGCTATTAAAGCCATTCAAATGGCAAGAAAAAATGGTCATCTTGTCTATATTAGTACCGGTCGGAGTAAAGCAGAAGTTTATAAAGAATTATGGGAAATTGGACTCGATGGTATGATTGGTGGAAATGGAAGTTATGTAGAACATCATGGACAAGTCGTATTTCATCAACTGATCTCAAAAGAACAATGTAAAAATATTGTAGATTGGCTTCATGAAAGAAATTTAGAATTTTATTTAGAAAGCAATAATGGTCTTTTTGCCAGCGAACATTTTGAAGAAAAAGCACCGCCCGTTCTATTAGAATATTCCAAAAGAAAAGAGAAAGAAATCAAAGGAGATAATATCGTTCGTTCTCTGTTTCCAACGATGGTTTTTCATGATGAATTATATCGAGATGACTTAAATAAAATTAGCTTTATATTATCCAGTTATCAAGATTATTTAGATGCAAAAGAACAATTTCCTGATATGCAAGTTGGCACATGGGGAGGAAAAGATGCTACGGCTCTATTTGGAGATTTTGGAATAAAAGAAATTGATAAAGGAAAAGCAATTGAAGTATTGCTACAGTTTATCCATGTGGATAAGAAAAATACGATTGCATTTGGAGATGCCAATATTGATATTCCAATGCTTTCCTATTGTGGTTATGGTGTAGCCATGGGCAATGGTTCATCAGAACTAAAGGAAATAGCTGACTATGTAACAAGTGATGTAACAGAAGATGGGTTGTGGAACGCATTTCAACATCTAGGGCTATTATAAGAATAGGCTGTCACAAAAAACTCATTTTGTGGCAGCCTATTTCTATCTCTTATTTATCTGGAAAATAATAAGTAAGTACTTCTTTTTTATTTGGTTTTCCAATTAAGGATCCAATCACCATACAAATCAGTGACACACTAATTCCTATTACAATTTGATGCAATCCCATCACTTTGATTCCCAATAACATAGTAATACAATACGTTACGGTACCTCCAATAATAGAAGCAATCGCTCCTGTTTTATTTGCCTTTTTCCAAAACATTCCAAGCACAAATATAAAGACAAAAGCGCTTTCTAGTCCACCAAAGGCAAACATATTAATCTTCCAAATAACATCTGGTGGACGAATGGAAATAGCAAAAATAATAATCCCTATTACAAGAGTACAGATCTGACTATAGCTAGCTGCTCTTCTCTCCGTCACTTCTTTCTCTCTTTTTTGCATTTCTCTCATATAAATATCTTTTACAATGGAAGATGCAGCTGTTAAAAGTAAAGAAGATACCGTTGAAATAGACGCTGCTATTGGTCCAATAATGGTAACACCTGCTAATACAGCATTTAAAGACGTGGCAATCGTAATTGGCATAATATTATCCACACTATTTCCATAGTCAGCCAGTGTTCCAGTTAAAATTCCACGAGATAAAACACCAATAAAATTCATTCCAATATTCATAGCGCCAATAACGATTGTTCCGATAATAATGGCTTTATGCAATGACTTGGTATCTTTATAACTCATACAACGAACAACGGATTGTGGTAAGCCAACAGTAAAAACTCCCACTAATAGCCACTGGGAAATATAAAGAGTATATGGCATCTTCCCACCTGCAAGAGGAGTCAACATCTCTGGCTGATTTTTAGCGATATTATCCATAATCGCTTCATATCCTCCACCAGCTTTTAATACACCAAATAGTAAAACAACCATACCAATAAGCATAGCAATGGCACAAAGAGTATCGGTAATAGCGACTCCTCGAAAACCACCTACCGTTGTATAAATAACGATAACAAGACCAAATAATACAAGTCCTGTTATATAAGAATATCCAGTAACAGCTTCAAAAATCTTTGCTCCACCTACAAACTGAGCCACCATAGTAGCTCCAAAAAACAGAATAATAATCAATGCAGAAAGATTTGCAAGAACATCGGACTCATAGCGATGTCTTAACACATCAATGACCGTTACTGCATTTAACTTTCTTGAAACAATGGCTATTTTTTTTCCAAGGATTCCAAGCACTAAAAACAAAGCAGTCACTTGAACAACAGACATATAAATCCATCCAAAGCCTACATCCCAAGCCTGTCCAGGGCCTCCAACAAAAGAACTAACAGAACTATAAGTTGCAACGGTCGTCATAGCCAGTACAAAACCACCTAAACTTCTCGAACCAAGAAAATATTCGCTAATAAATCCTCCAGAACTTTTCTTGCCCTCTCGTCTCATAAAAATACTGATAAAAAGCATTACAATTAAAAAAAGAAATCCTGGAAGTAGCACCGATAAATTATGCATGGTTTTCTTCCTCCTCTTCTTCTAAGTCAAAGTTCTTAAAAACTTTTTTCACGAGCACCCATACTGCAACGACGGAAAAGATCCACGTTCCAATACAACCGGTAATCGCCCATAAAGGTGTGTGAAAAATAGTAATGTTCAGTCTACTCACACCGATTCCAGAGATTGTCCAAAATAGAACAACTAGTAGTAGTACCAACAGAGTCGCTTTTGCCTCTTTGTTAATCTGTTGAAATTTTTCTCTTGTCGTCATAAAAATTTCTCCTTATTTTATTGATTTTTCAGTGTTTGCCAAAATCCATTTGCCGACAATCCTAGGTCCCTCCGAAACGAAAACTCTCTAGATAGCCTAGCTCCACTTATTCGTAGTTTACGCCATTCAAAAATGAATGTCAATCTCTCCGACATAATTTTTGTTAAAAAATAGACAATTTATGTAAATAATAAAAAAGAAAGTCACCAAAAAAGACTGATGACTTTCTTTTTTATTTTCTCTATTCGATTCCTTCTTCTGATGCAACACGGCAGTTTAAAATCATTCCGATTAAAATCAGCCCAATTCCAATGAATTGGATTCCTGTTGGAATACTGTCATGTAAAAATAAAATTCCCCCAATCAGTGTAAAAATCACCTCTCCTGCAATGGTTCCTTCCACCATAGAAAGTTGCTTTGGATGATTTCGTACCATATTGGTTGCTTGAAAAAATAACAACGTAGCAATTACCGCAGAAAACAAAGCTACTAACAACGATTGTACACTCTGAGTAGCCGAAGGCGCTCCATGTACAAGCCCTCCAAAAAGAGAAAGCAAAATCCAAAATGGAATACTACAGAGCGTCATTCCAAGCACTCGCTGTGGCGTATCCAAACGATCTTCACAAATAGACATCATTTTACGATTGCCCAGTGGATATGTAATAGCTGCAATGGCAATTAAAATAACACAATTGATCACATTTTTTTGTTCGGAGCCATTGATAAAATTCTCCCACTGCATGAAAAAGACACCAACTAAAATGATTAAAATCGTAAGCAAGCTCTTCATCGGTATTTTCTTTCCCCAAAGAGGATTTAAAAAGACCCCTGCCACAATGGTAAGTTGCCATAAGGAGGCAACAAGCCAAGATTCTCCAAATTCGGATGCCCAAGTAAGAGGGGCATAAAACAGTCCAAATCCAACCGTACTCCAAATAATCCATGGAAGAGGTTTCTTTTTGATCTCTTCAAACACTGGCTTTACATTTCCTTTTACTGCTACAATAGCAAAAAGCATTGGTAAAGAAAAGAAATATCGAAGCGATGCACTCCAAACCCAATACCCGCCTGTCAAATTCATACTTCGATTAAGAACAAATGTAAAAGCAAAAAAGGCGGATGACAAGATGCCATAAAATAACGCTTTCTTCAAAATAAAACCTCCTAAATAGTCACATACTAACTATATTAATCCTTTTAGATTAAATAATCAAGTTCTATTTAGAAAAAGGACGATTTAAGCTAAAACACAATACAACATCATTTCTAAAGAAAATGCCTCTTTGCTCTCCAATTCTTCTTCCAATCTCTCTAAATTATAAGAAGAATGTTCTATTTGTCTCGCATATTGCCATGCAATTTTCCATGTTTCTTCTTCTCTTAACCATCTTCCTTCTTTTAATTCCTTTTGCTCGATCAACTCTCTTACCGTTAAGAAAGAAAAGACTGCTAATTTCACCTTCGTATATAACATTCCATCGTATATTCCTCCAACAAAATAAACGGATAGGAAATATAAGAAAAGATTTTCATAAAAAACTTCTTTTTTAGCAATATGTTCTTTCGTCTCTTTTAACCTTATCTTCTCCTTTCCTATTTCATCCCTATTTTCTTCCAGAGCTTCTTCTATTCGTCTTACTAATTTTAAAAACTCCTCTTCCATAGGCTCCATCTCATCAAAGATTTTTAAATAATTGCTAACATAAATATTTTTTAGTTCTGTTTCCCCTTGAAATTTTTTCAATTTCTTTTCTAATTTACCATTTTCATTCTCTTTTTTATAGCGATTCCAAACACTTTGTATCCTTTCTTCTACTTCTTCCCAATTATCTTTCCTTTCTTTTTTCTGATATGTTTGAAAATCATGAGCAAGTGCCATAGCTTCTGCCACTTTTATCGCTATCGGTTTTGTAGGATCTTGTATAACTTCCGTTAACCCCCCTCTCATCGTATAATAAAGCTCAACTAACCTTTCTTCCACTTCTCCTTTATAGTTTGATTCCACCTCTTTTTCTATTGCTAACCACTTTATTGGCCCCTCCCTTGTCAAAATCAATTTTGCAACTTCTGGACATGAAAGAGAAAGCGACCATTCTTTTTGTTCTCCATAAATCTCCAAATGTCTTGGATATTCTCTACATGTCTTACAAAGAAATTCTGCTCCTTTCGCTTGCTGTAAACCACAAAGTCCTTCCTTTTTAAGAAAATTACAGGCACCTTCCTGAAATTTTAATGTACGATCTCTTTTATTGACATTCTTTCTTATCTGTTTTCCAAGCATCCCTCTCTCTTCTTGATACTTTTTCCATGTTTTTCTATCGATTTGAATTCCCCATCCTTTACAACAAGTATCTGGACATTCTTTTCCACTGCATTGAAATTGTTTTAAATAGTCTGGATAAATCACTTTCATCTTTTGTTTTTCCTTTCTTATGTGGCTCATCATCTTTTCCTAGATGAAAAAAACGTTTTAAAACTTTTCATTGTTTTAAAAGTTTTAAAACGCTTTTCTCTCTTTTTCTTTCCATAATACGGTTTCCACCGCTCAAATTTCTTTTTTCTTCTTTGGCGCTTCTATCATATGAACATCCAATTGATTATATGGGAAAGAAATTCCTTCTTCATCAAATGCCTCTTTAATATTTTCTAACAAAGACCACTTGGTTGCCCAAAAACAATCCATCGGCGCCCATGCACGCACTCCAATGCTAACCGTACTGGCTTCAAAATCATTGACAAAAATCGTAACGCCCTCTTCTTTTAAAATGTTTTCTTCTGCGTCAATGACTCTTGCCAATACTTCTTTTACCCTTTTTACACTTTCTTGATAAGAAATTCCAATAAATAAATCAATTCTTCTTTTCTCTTCTCTTGTCACATTGGTTAAACTGCTATTGGATAATGTACCATTTGGAATAACAACGGTTTTATTATCAACCGTATATAATTTTGTATAAAAAATATCGATGGCTACAACCGTACCTTCATTTTTCTTATTATCTTCGATAATATAATCGCCTACCTGAAATGGCTTTAATAATAAAATCAATACACCCCCTGCGATATTCGAAAGACTTCCTTGAACGGCCAAACCGATAGCAATACTAGCAGAACTTAAAATGGCGATAACGGAACTCATCTCCACTCCAATAATGCTAATAACCCATAAAAACAGCACCATTTTTAATCCGATATCAACAAAGGAAACTAAAAAAGAGGAAACACTTGCATCCATATTATGGCGTTCAAATGAGTGCTTCAGCCATTTTTTTATTGATTTTACTATTCGAAATCCAACGACCAAAATAAAAATACAAAGTGCAATTGCACCAGCTTTGCGCACAAACCAATCTAGAAATTCTTGCAAATAATCCAATGTCTTTTCTATTGTTTTCTCCTTCAAATTCTTTCTCCTTTTGTATTTCTTTCTTTTTCTTTGTCATTATAGCAATATCTTCCCGATCTTTCAATCCACAAAAACAGAGAGAAAGATTCCTTTTTCTTCCTCTCTGTTTTTTCTCTTTCTCTTTTCAGAAATTTATGAAACGCATTTCTCATCGTTTCTAATAAAGCAACAAGTCAAGCAATGAATTCTATTTTTCTTTTCCCTTTTCCTTCTTTCCTGCCTTACTGTCCATTCCTCCCATATATTTAAAAATACTCATTCCAAGTGGCGGTACCGTTACTTTCATAGAATGTTTTCTCTCGTCACATTCCTCTTTTTTGGAATGTCTCATTCTCTTGTTTTGATACTCTCCACTTCCACCAAATTCAATGGCATCACTTGTAAAGATTTCTTTGTACTTTCCTTCATACGGAACCCCTATTTTATACTGTTCATGTGCTACTGGAGTGAAATTACAAATCACTAATAACATCTCACCCTTTCTTCTTGTCTTTCTCATAAACACAAGAATACTTTCATCGGCAGAAACACAATTGATCCACTCAAATCCTTTCTCACTCGTATCATAGGCATAAAGAGCTGGCTCTTCTCTATATAAATGATTTAATGCTTTATAATAATGTTGTAATTTCGCATTGGACTCTTGATTTAAAACATCCCAATCAAGACTCACTTTTTCATCAAACTCTTTATATTGCGCAATATCTTGTCCCATAAAAAGAAGTTTCTTTCCAGGATGTGTCATCATATAGCCATATGCCACACGAAGATTTGCAAATTTTTGCTCCATATCTCCTGGCATTTTATGAATCATAGAACACTTTCCATGAACAACCTCATCATGAGATAGCACTAATATGTAATTCTCGCTATAGGCATAGACCATACTAAACGTCAATTCGCCATGTTTTCCCTTACGGAAAAGGGGATCTGTTTTCATATAATCTAAGAAATCATTCATCCAACCCATATTCCACTTATAATCAAACCCAATTCCTTCTGGTTCTTCTACTTTTCTTGTCAAATATGGCCAAGCAGTGGATTCTTCTGCAATCATAAGAGTACCATCATTTCTCTTATCCACAATACTATTTAAATGTTTTAAAAAAGCAACTGCCTCTAAATTGCCATTTCCTCCATATTCATTGGCAATCCACTCTCCATCTTTTCTTCCATAGTCTAAATAAAGCATAGATGCTACCGCATCCATACGAATTCCATCCGCATGATATTCATTGAGCCAATAAAGAGCATTTGCAATTAAAAAGTTACTAACTTCCGGTCTTCCATAATTAAAAATATAAGTTCCCCAATCGGGATGCTCTCCCTTTCTTGGATCTTCGTGCTCATAAACAGCCATACCATCGAATCTTCCTAAACCAAAGGCATCTTTTGGAAAATGTGCTGGTACCCAGTCTAAAATAACCCCAATCCCTTGTTCATGCATATAATTCATAAAGTACATAAAATCTTTTGGAGTTCCATAACGAGCAGTTGGTGCAAAATACCCCGTCACTTGATACCCCCAAGAAGGATCATATGGATGCTCCATAATTGGCATTAACTCAATATGGGTATACTCCATCTCTTTTGCATAAGCCGCTAACATGGGAGCAATTTCACGATAACTATAAAATTCTTTTTCTCCATTTTCCGGCTTTTTCCATGCCCCTAAATGCACCTCATAAATGGACATTGGAAGTTTTTTCGTATCCGCTTTTTTTCGTTGTTTTATCCACTTTTTATCCGTCCATTCAAATCCTTTCAAATCCGTAACAACAGAGGCTGTCTCTGGACGAAGTTGTGCATAATTCGCATAAGGATCCGCTTTTAAAAAGACGTCACCATTTTGCGCTCGTATTTCAAACTTATAAAGAGCTCCTTCTTGCACATCTGGCACAAACAATTCAAAGATTCCACTATTTTCTAATCTTCTCATCGGATGTCTTCTTCCATCCCATAGGTTAAAATCTCCAACAACGCTAACACGCCCTGCATTAGGAGCCCAAACAGCGAATAAAACTCCTTCTACACCATCGATTATTCTCTTATGCGCTCCTAATAATTGATAAATTTCATAATGATATCCCTTTTGATATTTCTCAATATCTTCTTGTGTAATAACAGGCGCAAATGCATAAGCATCCTGATATTGATAACTTGTCCCATCTTCAAAATACGCTTCTAAGCGATAAGACTTTCCTTTCTCCCATGATACGGTATAAAAGCCATAGGAATCGACAGGTTCCATAATAGATTCCAAATTTCCTTCTGTGCTAATACATTTCATTGCACAAGTATTTGGAAAATAGGCGTTAATATAAAAGTCCCCGTCTTCTTCTTGTGGTCCTAAAATATGATGCGGATTATTGTGAAGAGCGTTTTCAATTGCATAAATTTCTTCGAAATTCCATGTACGATATCCCATTTGAGCCATTGCCATTTCCTCCTTGATCCTTCTAAGATTTCAGTTATTTTTATTGTAACATTTTTCTTTTTTCTTTGCAATATAATACATTTTCTATGCAATATGCACATATTCCCCGCACTCTCTTGTGAAAAAAAGATAGCACACTTGGAAATTTCCATGCTATCTTTTTCACATTTTTATAATATTAGAGCAAACATAGTAGTCCTATTGAAGTAAGTGAATAAACAATCCACTTCGAAGTTTTGGCTCAAACCATGTTGATTTTGGTGGCATCAATCGCCCTGCATCTGCCACTTGAAATAATTCTTCCATAGAAGTCGGATGCATAGAAAATGCAACCGCATCTCCTTCCTCTACCAATCGCTCTAATTCCTTAAGTCCACGGATTCCTCCTACAAATTTGATTCGTTCATCTGTTTTTGGATCATCAATACCGAGAATTGGATTTAATAATCGATCCTGTAAAAGAGATACATCTAGTTTTTCTACAACATCATTAGAGCTCATGCTATCTTTTACTGTCAACTGATACCATTGCCCCTTTAAATACATCCCGAATTGTCCTTTCTTTTCTGGACGGAAAGCCTCTTTCACTGGTTGTATTGCAAATTCTTGTTGCACCTTTTCTAAAAATTCTAATTCTGTATTTCCATTGAGATCGGAAACAACACGATTGTAATCTAAAATTTTCAATTGATTGGCTGGAAAAATAACGGATAAGAAATAAGAATATTCCTCATCTTTTTTTCCTCCATTTTCCTCTCTTCGCTTTTGACTTACTTTCACTGCAGATGCTGCTCGATGATGTCCATCTGCGATATAAAGAGCAGGAATTTCTTTAAAGTGTTCTGTCAAAAACTGAATTTCTTCTTCTTTCTCTATTAAAAATACCCGATGTCTCACCTGATCTTCTGCAACAAAATCATAGATTGGTTCTTGTTCCTTCCACTGAACCATCTTTTGTTCTAATACAGAATCCTCTTTACATGCTAAGAAAATAGGACCTGTCTGGGCATTACAAGCATCTACATGAGAAATTCGATCTCGTTCTTTTTCAAATCTCGTATTTTCATGTTTCTTTATCACATTATTTTCATAATCTTCCACAGAAGCACATGCCACAATTCCTGTCTGTGTTCTGCCTGCCATCGTAAGCTCATATAGATAATAGCATTTCTTTTCTTCTTTCATAAAAATACCATCCATTATCCATTGTTGTAACATAGCTCCTGCTTTTTCATACACTTGTTTTGAATACATATCAACAGACTCTTCAAATTGAGTTTCTGGGCGATCAATATTCAAAAAAGAGTAGGGATGGTTTTTTACTGCTTTCCTCGCTTCCTCCTTATTATATACATCATAAGGAAGTGCTGCCACCTCTTTTGCTCTTTCCTTCGTTGGTCGAACACAATAAAACGGTCTAATTTCTGCCATAATTTTCTCCTATTTCTCTTTATTTGTAATGTCAATTGCCACTTCTACATGGATCATTCTTCCATCTCTCTTAATCAATCGATCTTTTACCAAAAATTTCCGATTGATTTTTTTATTGAAATGCTCCCACTTAATACAGCCGCCTCTTTCCTCTAATTGACATTTTTTACAAAAGTCACAAGGCTCTGGTAATCCTTGTAGCACTTCATAACACTTTCTTCCTTTATAATCTTCATTGCTAAGTCCAAATAGTTCTCGTCCAATTCGATTGATATAATATAACTCATGAGTGACTGGATTGCTCATATATACAATATCATCTTCCTCTTCCCATTTGATTAAATCCTTCTCTCTTATAATAGAAGTTTTCTTCTCATGGGTTTCCATCATTCTATCGTAAAGAGCATAATTATTCTTTCCATGTAGTTTTGAATAACGCAAAGCATGCTCTGCACAAGAACGAAGTCGTTCCGTTGTTTTTCCATGCTTTGGATAAAGGGACACACCGATACTCGTTGTCACCTGAAGCTCTCCATTTTTTGTCTCCACCCGTAATTGTTGTCTCACATTTTCAATCATCTGATTTAATAACTGTCGCACCTGTTCCGTATTCTCCATCTCTAGAAATACAACAAACTCATCTCCACTATAACGGGTAATACAAGCTTCTTTTGTCGTCACTTCCTTTAAGATCTTAGCGATTCGCTTTAAGATCCTATCTCCTAACCGGTGTCCATAAGTATCATTTAATAATTTAAAATCATCAATATCTAGCAACAAGAAGGCAGCTTGTCTTCCGTTGTCGACTTTCATATATTGATCCAACACACGAACCCCTGCTCTCCAATTTAAAGTATCTGTCAATTCATCATGGGACGCTTGATACGTTACAGCTGCTTCTCTCTCTTTTCTCTGATTGCGATCTCTTCCACAACCAATAACTCCCTTTAGACGCCCTCTTTCATCACCGAATAAAATGACTGCACAATAAAACCACGTATAATTATTTGTACTTCCTTTCAATTTTAACTGGCACTCCATACTACACTTTCTCTCTCCTCGATTCCATGCCCTTTGGAGTTCCGAAGGAGCAAAGGTGGCACGAAATTTTTCAGCATCTTTTTGACGACAATGTGCACAAGCCCTTTCAAATGCCTCCTCATAATTGCTTGGTATCCAGCCAAATTCTTGTTTCCATGTGTCATTTACAGGATAAAATGTATTATGAACAAAGTCCGCTTCGAATACAAAAGTATGTAATGCACAAAGTGCTATTTTATATTCCTGATTGGACATGAAATTATGTTCTTGGTTGTCATGGTTGTGTTCCAACTGTAGATAATCCTTTCTATTCATACTTTATTTCACTCCTATATCAACCGTATTATTTCTATATGGCTTCTTTGGTAACTTTCTTGTATTATGGTTTCTCTTTCCATTATACTCTTTCTTTTCTTTCATGTCACCTATCATTTTCTGAAAAATTCTCTCTTTTAAGAAATAATTCATTCCATTTTGTTCTATTAAAATAATATCAAATATAGGAGAAGGAGAGAGAAAAAAGACGTCAAATCCTCACAAAAGGGCTGACGTCTTTTCCTTCTATTCCTGATCTTTTTTTCCAATATACCCTAATGCTTTTAATGTCTCTGCACAGAGTATCGCTCCACCAGCTGCTCCTCTTACTGTATTATGAGATAATCCAATAAATTTATAATCATAAACACTATCTTCTCTTAGACGACCAACGGAAACACCCATTCCTTTTTCATAGTTGACATCTTCTAATACTTGAGGGCGATTATCTTCTTCTAAATATTGAATAAATTGTTTTGGCGCACTTGGAAGCTCTAATTCCTGTGGAATACCATGAAATTGTTGAAGTTTCTCAATTAACTGCTCTCTTGTTGGTTTTTTTCTAAATTTTACAAATACAGCAGCGGTATGTCCATTTAACACAGGAACACGGACACATTGACAGGTTATCTTTGGCTCACTGGCTTTCTCAATGACACCATCTTTTATCTCTCCCCAAATTCTTAATGGTTCTTGCTCTGATTTTTCTTCTTCTCCACCAATATAAGGAATCACATTACCAACCATTTCTGGCCAATCTTTAAATGTTTTTCCTGCTCCTGAAATTGCTTGATAAGTGGTAGCTACTACTTCATATGGCTCAAATTCTTTCCAAGCAGTCAATGCTGGTGCATAACTTTGAATAGAACAATTTGGTTTTACTGCCACAAATCCTTTTTTCGTTCCAAGACGCTGTTTTTGATATTCAATTACTTTAAAATGCTCTGGATTGATTTCTGGAATTACCATTGGAACATCTTTTGTCCAACGATGGGCACTATTGTTGGATACAACTGGCGTTTCTGTCTTTGCATACGCCTCTTCAATGGCTTTAATCTCCTCTTTGCTCATATCCACCGCACTAAATACAAAGTCTACTTCACTAGCAACTTTTTCCACTTCGTTTACGTTCATAACAATTAAGCTTTTCACATGTTCAGGCATTGGTGTATCCATTTTCCAACGTCCTCCAACCGCCTCTTCATAAGTCTTTCCAGCAGAACGAGCACTAGCTGCAATTACAACTACTTCAAACCAAGGATGATTTTCTAATAAAGCGATAAATCGCTGTCCGACCATTCCTGTTCCGCCTAAAATACCGACTCTTAATTTTGGTTCCATATTCTACTCTCTCCTTCTAACCATTCATTCTTCTTTGAAAATCCATTTGTGCACTTTATAACATCTACACGATAATTTTTTTATTTGCTTTGTATCTTACCTATAATTACTAGGGAAGTCAAGCGTTTTCTCATTTGATCACTCTTACTTTTACAACACCTGTAATCTGCTTTAACTTATCAATGAGCTCTTTAGAAGGAGGAGTATCCGTATCGAGCATTGTATATGCCCACTCTTTTTTTGACTTATTTGTCATATCAGCAATATTAACTTCCTCTTCTGCGAAAAGGGTTGTCACTTGACTTAACATTTTCGGAATATTTCTATGAAGAATTGTCACACGAAAAGCGGATTGACAAATCCCCATATCACAGTCTGGATAATTGACAGAGTTTTTAATATTACCGTTCTCTAAATAATCCATCAATTCCTGTACTGCCATTTTGGCACAGTTATCTTCTGCTTCTTCTGTAGAAGCACCTAAATGTGGAAATGTGATAACTCCTTCCACTCCTGCAATGCCTGTTGTTGGGAAATCCGTCACATAGCGGTGTACCTTTTTTTGATTAAGAGCCTTTTTCATGGCCTCTTCCTCTACTAAGGCATCTCTTGAAAAGTTGAGAATACAAACACCATCTTTCATTTTCGCCAATGCCTTTTCATTTATCATCTCTCTTGTAGAATCCAATAGTGGAACATGCATTGTAATAAAGTCACATTGTTCATAAATCTCTTCGATTTTTGTACTATGATGGATTCTCTTTGATAAGCACCAAGCTGCATCAACAGAAACATAAGGGTCGTATCCGAATACTTCCATTCCCATGCGATCACACATATTGGCCACTAAAATTCCAATGGCACCAAGACCAATGACACCTATTTTCTTTCCGAGAATTTCATGGCCTGCAAACCGCTTTTTCTCTTTTTCTACGTCTTTTGCAAGGGTTTCTTTTTCTTTATTTGCCTGTACCCAATTGTATCCAGAAAGCAAATCTCTTGATGACATTAAAAGCCCTGCCATAACAAGTTCTTTCACCGCATTGGCATTTGCTCCTGGAGTATTGAATACAACAATTCCCTCTTTGGCACACTCCTCTAATGGAATATTGTTAACACCCGCTCCAGCTCTTGCAATTGCGAATAAACTTTTGGGAAGTTTTTTCTCATGTAAAGAAGCACTTCTTACAAGTAAAGCATTGGCTTCTTCAAATTGTTCTGTCTGCTCATATTGTTCTGTAAATAATGCCATTCCTACTTCTGAAATGGGATTCATACATTTTATTTGATACATTTTTTGTCCCCCTATATTACTTTATGTTCTTTTGTTCAAATTCTTTCATAAATTCTACTAATTTTTGAACACCTTCCATTGGCATAGCATTATAAATACTAGCTCTCATTCCACCAACTGTTCGATGTCCTTTTAAATTAACAAATCCGCGTTCTGTTGCCTCTTTAATAAATTTAGCATCTAACACATCATCTCCTGTTACAAATGGAACATTCATAAGAGAGCGATATTCTTTTTGTACCGTCCCTCTAAATAATTTGCTCTCATCTAAGTAATCATAGAGTATGCTTGCCTTTTTTTCATTTCTCTCTTTCATAGCTTCTAAGCCACCTTGATCTTTGATCCACTGGAATACTTTTCCGCAAATATAAATTCCATAAGCCGGTGGTGTATTATAAAGAGAATTGGCATCCGCATGGGTTTTATAACGAAGCATTGTTGGAGTTCCTTCTAATACATCTTCTGTAATTAAATCTTTTCTTATAATAACACCTACAACTCCCGCTGGCCCAACATTTTTTTGTGCTCCAAAGTAAATCAATCCGTATTTCGTAACATCTACTGGTTCTGATAAAATAGAAGAGGACATATCCGCTACTAAAATCTTACCTTTTGTATTTGGAATTTCTTTATAAACCGTACCATAGATTGTATTATTATGGCAAATATGTACATAATCAGCATCTTCTGAAATTGGTAGATCTGAACAGTCAGGAATATAGGTGAATGTTTTATCTTCTGACGATGCAATGGCATTTGCCTTTCCATAAATTTGTGCTTCTTTATACGCTTTTTTTGCCCATTGACCTGTGATGATGTAATCAGCCACTCGGTTCTTCATAAGGTTCATTGGCACCATTGCAAATTGCTGATGAGCACCGCCTTGTAAGAATAAAACCTTATAATCTTCCGGAATCTTTAGCAAGTCTCTTAAAGTGCTTTCTGCGTGTTCCATAATTTCTTCAAATGCTTTCGAACGATGGCTCATCTCCATAACAGACATTCCCGTTCCTTTATAGTCTAGCATTTCTTCTGCTGCCGAACACAACACTTCCTCTGGTAATACTGCTGGTCCCGCTGAAAAATTATAAACTCTTCCCACTTTCTGTGTTCCTCCTTTTTCTTTGATTCTATTATTACTCTTCTAACTTATTAGTTTGTTAAAGTGTAATTGCGTACAATTGTACTCCAACAAACGACATTCGTCAACCTCTTTTTCTGTATTTATGACTTTTATTTCTATCTTTGTAGAAAATTTCTGATTTTTATATCATTTGGGTTTTATTGTTGTGCATTTTGTTTTGTTCCATTCAAACATTTAACGAGCTGTTATTTTTCATAGAAACGACGAAACATATACTTTGAGAGTTTCTTATATTCGCGTAAACAAAAGATCATGTATCCTCATAAACGTTCTTTGTAAACAATACGAAAGTCGTTTTGAAACTACTACATGATCTCTTTTTTTGTTTTATTTTCTTTTTATTTCTTCTCTAAATCTTCTTCTGAAAATGTATCTTGAATGGAAGCCCCTGGTGCACACATTGGCCAAACTTTATCATCAGAATCCAAAATACATTCAATAACAACTGGCATTTTTGACGTCATTGCCTCCCCAAAGGCTTTTTCAAACTCTTCGATCGTTTCTACGCGCATGGCCGTTGCCCCTAACCCTTCGGATACTTTCACAAAATCTACTTTGTCATTTAATGTTGTATAAGAATATCTTTGTTCATAAAATAAACTCTGCCATTGACGTACCATTCCTAACACATGGTTATTAAATACAACTTCAATAACAGGAATTTCATAACGAGATAACGTTGCAAGTTCATTTAAATTCATGCGGAAACATCCATCCCCTGCAATATTAACAACAAGACTATCAGGTTTTCCGACCTTTGCTCCCATAGCTGCTCCTAACCCATATCCCATCGTTCCAAGACCTCCAGAACTTAAAAAGGTTCTTGGTTTTCTATAATGGAAATATTGAGCAGCCCACATTTGATGTTGTCCTACATCTGTTGTAATAATCGCATTTCCTTTTGTCATTTCATCAATTTTCTCAACAATGGCAGGCCCACAAAGCTTTAATTGCTTGTAGGTCACTGGATATTTTTCCTTTAAGCTCTTAATATAGGCAATCCATTCGGAATGTTTCATAGGCTCGATACGCCGATTTAACTCTTGTAACACACATTTAATATCTCCGATCACACTGACATCGCATACTTTGTTTTTGTTTACTTCCGCAGGATCCACATCTACCTGTAATATTTTTGCATTTTGAGCAAATCGTTTTGGATTGGCACAGACACGATCGCTAAATCGAGCCCCAAGGACAATTAAAAGATCACAGTCTGTCACACCTAAATTAGAAGCCTTTGTTCCATGCATTCCAATCATCCCTGTATAATAATCAGAACAGCCATCAAACGCTCCTTTTCCCATCAACGTATCACAAACCGGTACGTCTACCTTTTGTACAAATTCTGCTAGCTCTTCACTAGCTCCTGAACAAATCGCTCCTCCCCCTACCATAATATAAGGTTTTTTTGCCTCTTTTAACATCGTGAGTGCTTTTTGTAAATCGCTTTCTCGAATATGCTTTGTAATCGGCATCACTGGTTCAATTTCTTTTGGTTCATATTCGAATTTATCCGCTGTTACATCTTTTGTTACATCCACTAATACTGGCCCTGGACGACCGCTTTTGGCGATAGAGAATGCCTTCCGAATCGTATCCGCTAAATCATGAATATCTTTTACAATATAACTATGTTTTACAATCGGCATAACAACTCCTGCAATATCCACTTCTTGAAAACTATCTTTTCCAAGAATCGAAACCGCCACATTGGCAGTAATTGCTACAATTGGAATCGAATCCATATAGGCAGTTGCAATTCCTGTTACAAGGTTTGTCGCTCCTGGTCCAGAAGTTGCCATACAGACACCTACTTTTCCAGTAGCTCTTGCATAACCATCTGCAGCATGAGCCGCTCCTTGCTCATGAGAAGTCAAAATATGCTTAATATCCTGCTGTTTATAAAGAGCATCATATACATTTAAAATAGAGCCACCTGGATATCCAAATACGGTATCCACCCCTTGCTCTTTTAAACACTCAATTATGATTTCTGAACCTGTTAACTGTCTCATGTTTTCTCCTCCTTTTCTATATATGGCTATAGCTTAGAAAAACGACAGACTTTTTTCTATCGTTTCCCTAAGCTCTTATTTGTACTATCTTTCTTTTTCTTATGTTATGACATCCTTACTTAGAAGGAACTTCAAGAATCGCTCCCTTGTTACCAGATGTTACCATAGCCGCATATCTAGACAAATATCCAGTCGTCACCTTTGGTTTCCTTGGCTTCCAGTTCGCTTTTCTTCTTTCTAATTCTTCTTCGGATACTTTCATATTCAAACAATTGTTTGGAATATCGATAGAGATAATATCCCCTTCTTCTACAAGAGCAATTGGGCCACCAACGGCAGCTTCTGGAGATACGTGACCAATAACCGCTCCCCTTGATGCTCCTGAAAAACGTCCATCGGTAATTAAAGCAACCGAAGAACCAAGTCCCATTCCCATAATAGCAGAAGTTGGATTTAACATCTCTCTCATTCCTGGACCGCCTTTTGGTCCTTCATAACGAATAATAATGACGTCACCAGCATGAATCTTACCGCCTTTAATAGCTACAATTGCATCATCCTCGCAATCAAAGACTCTTGCAGGGCCTTCGTGAACAAGCATTTCATCTGCCACTGCAGAACGTTTTACAATTCCTGTATCTGGAGCTAAATTTCCCTTTAATACAGCAATTCCCCCTGTTTGACTATATGGATTATCAATTGGACGAATCACATCGGTATCTTTATTGATGCATCCTTCGATATTTTCACCAATTGTCTTTCCCGTTACCGTCAAGGCATCGGTATGTAATAATTGTTTTTTATTCAGCTCATTCATAACGGCATAGACACCACCAGCCTCATTGAGTTCTTCAATATAAGTACGGCCTGCTGGAGCTAAATGGCAAAGATTTGGCGTTTTTGCACTAATTTCATTTGCAATTTCCATGTCCAATGTAACACCAGCCTCATGAGCGATGGCAGGAAGATGAAGCATAGAATTGGTAGAACATCCAAGTGCCATATCCACTGTCATAGCGTTTAAAAATGCTTTTTCTGTCATAATATCTCTTGGACAAATATTATTTCTCACTAACTCCATTACTTGCATTCCCGCTAATTTTGCAAGACGAATTCTTTCAGAATAAACGGCTGGAATCGTTCCATTTCCTTTTAATCCCATTCCGAGTGCCTCAGTTAAACAGTTCATACTATTGGCTGTATACATTCCAGAACAAGAACCGCACGTTGGACAAGTCTTCTCTTCCATCTCTTTGAATTCTTCTGCACTCATCTTTCCTGCCGTATAAGAACCTACCGCCTCAAACATACTGGATAAACTTGTCTTGCAACCATTTACCTTCCCTGCAAGCATCGGTCCACCGCTTACAAAGATCGTTGGAATATTGACACGAGCGGCTGCCATTAAAAGCCCTGGAACATTTTTATCACAGTTTGGCACCATAACAAGTCCATCAAATTGATGGGCAATTGCCATCGCTTCTGTAGAGTCACAAATTAAATCTCTCGTAACTAAAGAATACTTCATTCCAATATGTCCCATGGCAATTCCATCACAAACAGCGATAGCTGGGAATACAACAGGAGTCCCTCCTGCCATTGCAACACCTAATTTTACAGCATCTACAATTTTATCAAGGTTCATATGCCCTGGAACAATCTCATTATAAGAACTTACGATTCCAATCATTGGGCGTTTCATTTCCTCATCTGTATGGCCTAATGCACGGAACAAAGAACGTCCTGGCGCTTGTTGATCTCCTTTTCTTGCGTTATCACTTATCATAATTTTTCCTTCTTTCTTCTCTATATTCTTTCTAAAATCCGATCTCCCATTTCTCTTGTTCCGACCAATACCGTTCCTTCTGAAAAAATATCGCTTGTACGGTATCCTTCTTCTAACACTTTTTGCACTGCCATCTCAATGGCATTTGCTTCTTCATCTAAGTCAAAAGAATAGCGAAGCATCATAGCTGCGGATAAAATCGTGGCAATCGGATTCGCAATATTCTTTCCTGCAATATCTGGTGCAGATCCATGGCTTGGTTCATATAATCCAAAGCGATCGCCTCTTAAACTAGCAGAGGATAACATACCAATGGAACCAGTCACCATGCTTGCTTCATCAGATAAAATATCTCCGAACATATTTTCTGTCAAAATCACATCAAATTGAGCAGGATCTTTTACTAACTGCATGGCACAATTGTCCACAAGCATATGCTCTAATATCACATCTTCATAGTCTTTTGCCACTTCTAAAACAACTTCTCTCCAAAGTCTTGAAGAATCTAATACATTGGCTTTATCCACACTTGTTACTTTTTTTCTTCTCTTTTTTGCAATTTCAAATGCCCGAATGGCAATTCTTCGAATTTCTTCTTCATTATATGTAAGAGTATCGGTGGCTGTCTTAAGTCCATTGACATCCTCAGTCTTTCTTTCTCCAAAATAAAGACCGCCTGTTAACTCTCTCATAATGACCATATCAAAGCCTTTTTTTGAAATTTCTTCTTTTAATGGACACGCACTAGCCAATTCCTTATAGAGATAGGCAGGACGCATATTGGCAAACAGACCTAATTCCTTACGTATTTTTAATAAGCCTGCTTCTGGTCTCAGCTGAGGAGGCAATTGATACCATGGAGAAGTTGTCGTATCCCCACCAATAGAACCCATTAAAACAGCTTGGCTTTTCTTAGCAACTTCTAACGCTTCATCAGAAAGAGGAACACCATAAGCATCAATGGAAGCCCCTCCTAGAAGAATTGGCTCATAAAGAAATTGATGTCCAAATTTTTCCCCAACTTTATCCAATACTTTCATTGCCTCATCTACAATTTCTGGGCCAATTCCATCACCTTTAATGACTGCAATATTACAATTCATATTGTGTTCCTCCTTTTGACTTTTCTTTCTTTTTTTTCTGTTATTTTATCACACTTTTTGATATAATAGAAGATAGTTATTTTATATAACTGATATAACTGTTAGTTATTTCTATAATGATTCGAAAGGAATTCATTTTTTTCTTATTATTTATCGTATCCTATTCATTTTATTTTTTCATTATATCATTTTTTATTAAGAGGTGATTCATTTATGGAACAAACACTTTCACTTTATAAAATTTTTAATACTGTCGCAAAAACAGGTAATATCTCTCATGCTGGAAAGGAACTCTATATTAGTCAACCAGCTATTAGCAAATCTATTAGCCATTTAGAAGAACAATTAGGCGTTATTTTGTTTATTCGAACGTCTCGTGGGGTAAAATTAACTCCAGAAGGCCAAGTTCTTTATGAACATACAAAATCTGCCTTTGATACCATTTATCAAGGAGAAGAACGCTTAAGAAAAATGCAAGAACTTGGCATGGGCGAAATTCATATCGGTGTCACAACCACTCTTTGTAAGTTTATTTTAATCCCAATTTTAAAAGGATTTTTACAAAAATATCCCCATGTTAAAATAACAATCGACTGCCAATCAACAGCAGAAACGATTTCTCTATTAGAGAACGGACAGTTAGATCTTGGTTTATTGATTACACCTTCGTCCAATAAAACATTGTCCTTTTATCCCTATACAGAGATTGAAGATATTTTTGTCTGTACGAATACTTACTTAAACCATTTAAAAGAGCGATTTCCAGACAAAGAACGAGAAATTGATCTATTCTCGGCTGCCCATTTGATGATGCTTGATAAATCCAATGTGACAAGACAACATCTCGATCACTATTTTGATTCCCTATCGATTGAAACAAAAGCGATTTTAGAAGTGACCGATATGGAATTATTAATCGATTTTGCAAAAATTGGAATGGGAATTTCAGGTGTTGTCAAAGAATTTGTCACAAGAGAACTAGAAACTGGAGAATTGATGGAATTTCCAATTCCATTTTCTATTCCAAAACGTATTGTCTCTTTTGCCCACCATAAATCGGCAACTAATTCTACAGCAGTCCAAAATTTTCTCTCCTTCATCACCGAAAAAAAAACCTTCGAATAACTCTACCTTTTCTCGGAAATACTATGAGAGAAAGGAGGGCAAAATAAATGGGAAGTAAAATTTTAAACTATATTGCTTTAACACTCACCATTATTGGTGCCATCAACTGGGGACTTATTGGTCTTATTCGATTTAACCTCGTGTCATTTTTATTTGGAGATCTCTCTTGGATTTCCCGCATTATCTACATCCTTGTGGGAATCAGTGGTATCTACTTGCTAACATTCTTTGGATTTATCAACGATTCTTCTGAATCTTAAATGAATCTTTTACAACATGAAAAAGACTGTTGCTTTTGGGAAATGTTTTCCAAAAACAACAGTCTTTTTTCTATGTTTTTTCTCTATTCAACTTAAGAATTTTTATGGTTTCCATGGCATAAAGAAGCGCTAGCACAGCTACTGCAACCACAGCCACAGCCACCTTTTCCATTTTTCTTATCTTTTCTCATACTTCTTATAATAAGTCCGACGATAAGAAGGAGAATCAGTCCTACAAATAATGTTCCCATGCCATACCTCCTTTATTTTTTATGCTCTTGCACCAACTCTTACTTTTGTTTTCAGAGTATTGTTTTCTTTCTGTGGACGAACAAGCATATAGATGAAGAAAGCAATAATTGCAAAAGCGACTACCGTAAAGATTCCAAAAGAACCTGTTGTAATTAATGTTCCAATTTGATAAATGCAAAGTGCGACTGCATAAGCAAAGATACATTGATATCCAATAGCAAACCATGTCCATTTTGCATTATTCATTTCACGACGAATAGCTCCGATAGCAGCAAAACAAGGGGCACATAATAAGTTAAATACTAAGAATGCATAAGCAGCAACTGTTGTATAACTAGAAGCTAACATTCCCCATACTTCTTTACCATCTTCTGCAACTTCATTAAAGTGATATAAAATACCAAATGTTTGAACAACATTCTCTTTTGCAACAAGTCCTGTAATTGCTGCCACAGTGGCTCTCCAATCTCCAAATCCAAGAGGAGTAAAGATCCAAGCGATAGCACTACCGATTTTTGCAAGGAATCCATCGGATAAATCTTCTACCATTCCGATATGTCCATCTACAATACCTACCTTTGATGTAAACCATACAAAGATAGAAGATAAAAGAATAATCGTTCCTGCCTTTTTAATAAAGGACCAGCCACGTTCCCACATGCTTCTTAAAACGTTCATAACAGTAGGCATATGGTATGCTGGTAACTCCATAACGAATGGAGCTGGATCTCCAGAAAACATTTTTGTTTTCTTTAAAATAATACCTGAAATAATAATAGCGGCAACACCTACGAAGTAAGCACTTGGTGCAACCCACCAGGCTCCATCAAAAAGCGCTCCTGCGATTAAAGCGATGATTGGTAGCTTTGCACTACAAGGAATAAATGTGGTTGTCATAATTGTCATCTTACGGTCACGGTCATTTTCAATTGTTCTAGATGCCATAACACCTGGAACTCCACATCCTGTACCGATTAACATGGGAATAAAAGATTTTCCTGATAAACCAAATCTACGGAAAATACGGTCCATAATAAAGGCGATACGTGCCATATATCCACAAGATTCAAGAATTGCTAAGAAGAAGAACAATACTAACATCTGTGGTACGAATCCAAGAACAGCACCAACACCAGCTATAATACCATCTTGAATTAAACTAGAAAGCCAAGGTGCACAGTTAACAGCGTTTAAAAAGTTATCTACAGCATTTGGAACAATTTCACCAAATAGTACATCGTTTGTCCAGTCTGTTGCCATAGTACCAACGGTTGAAATGGAAATGTAATATACAAGTCCCATAATAACAGCAAAGATTGGAAGGGCAAGGAAACGGTTCGTCACGATCTGGTCAATTTTATCGGATGTTGTCATCTTTCCTTTGCTATTTTTTGTACAACATTTTTCAATAATGGATGAAATATAAGTGTAACGTTCGTTTGTGATAATACTTTCGGAATCATCATCTAACTTATCTTCTAAAGAAGTGATAATCGCTTCCACGTCAACAGGACTTGTCAATTGTTCTACAATCTTACTGTCACGTTCAAACAACTTAATTGCAAAGAAACGTCTCTTTTCTTCTGCTATATTAGGAATTTTATCTTCGATAAGTTCTAACGTCTGTTCTACTTCTTCATCAAATTTATGTACTGGTACGGAACGCTTTGCACTAGCAATGGAAATCGCTTTTTCCGCTGCCTTCATGACATTTGTTCCCTTTAACGCTGATATTTCAATGACTGGACAACCAAGTTTCTTCTCAAGCTCATTAATGTGAACTTGATCTCCATTTTTTTGTACAACGTCCATCATATTAACCGCCATCACAACTGGAATTCCAAGCTCCATAAGCTGTGTGGATAAGTAAAGATTACGCTCTAAGTTAGTACCATCTACAATATTTAAAATGGCATCTGGTTGTTCATTGAGCAAGTAATTTCTCGCTACTACTTCTTCTAGCGTATATGGAGAAAGAGAATAAATTCCTGGAAGGTCTGTAATAATAACTTCTTTATGACCTTTTAATTTTCCCTCTTTCTTTTCTACTGTTACTCCAGGCCAGTTTCCTACAAACTGGTTGGATCCTGTTAAAGCATTAAATAATGTCGTCTTCCCACAGTTTGGGTTTCCGGCAAGTGCAATTTTAATTGACATCTCTTTGTTTCCTCCCATTTCGTTAGTGGTAACTTACAGTTAGCCATTTCTAACCCTCTATTGTTATAAAAGAACCTGTTTCCAGATTCCTATTATAAGCAGTATCGGTTGTTTATTGTACTTCAATCATCTCAGCATCTGCTTTTCGTAGAGATAATTCATATCCACGTATATTTACTTCAATCGGATCTCCAAGAGGTGCAACTTTACGAATAAAAACTTCAACACCTTTGGTAATTCCCATATCCATAATACGACGTTTTATCGCTCCTTCACCATGGAGTTTTACCACCTTCACTGTAGTACCGCATTTGGCTTCCTTTAATGTATTCATCGCCTTTTCTCCTTTCCCATATTTTCTAGATTTTATAAAATCAAAAGATAACATCGCCTTTTCGTTCGTGGGCAATCGTCTCTTTCCAATTTTTTATTTTCGTTCTCTTTTTATTGAACCGCACAAATAATCACAAAAAATTATAAAAATTTCTTGTGATTATATCATAATCTTACTGGCCATCTCTTGACTAATAGCTACTCTTGAATCTTTTACATTGACGATTACATTTCCTCCATTTTTGGAAATTAAAATCACTTCGCCACCAATTACAAAGCCAAGTGTTTCTAAAAAGCGTCTTGTATCTTCTCTTCCACCGACTCTCTTAATACAGTTCACTTCTCCTGGTATTGCCATTGACAAAGGCATACTAACACTTCCTTTCTTCTGTATTCATTAGTTAGCCATAGCTAATTACATATTAAAGTTAGCACTTACTAACCTATTTGTCAAGGAATTTTTTTCATTTTTTGCTAATTTTCTTGAAAATTAATAAGCCTAGCTTGAAAATATGTTTTTAAATATGTTATAATAAATTTATCATTTAAAAATGGATAAAAAAAGATTAAATGCTGAAAGGGTTTTGTAATGAAAATTCAAGAATCTGCTGAAAACTATTTAGAAACCATTTTAATGTTAAGAAAATCAAAAGGAAACGTTCGTTCCATTGACATCGTCAACGAGTTAGGCTTTTCCAAACCAAGTGTCAGCGTTGCCATGAAGCATTTAAGAGAAGATGGCTATGTAACAGTCAATGATTGCGGTTCTATTGACTTAACGGATAAAGGATTAGAAATTGCAAGAAGAATTTATGAACGTCATACACTGCTCTCAAATTGGCTAATGGAATTAGGCGTATCAAGAGAGACAGCCTTAGAGGACGCTTGTCGAATGGAACACGTTATTAGTACAGAAAGTTTTGAAGCATTAAAAAAACACGTTTTTCGTGTAAATAACTCGGATTCTAAATAAATTATGAGTATAAAAAATGGTACAATCTTTGTGATTGTACCATTTTTTTATGCTTTTTTTTATTTTGTATAGTTATCGAAATATCCTTGGATATAGATGATAGGTGTTCCTTTATCTCCACTTCCACTTGTTAAGTCAGCTAAAGAACCAATCAAATCTGTAAGACGTCTAGGAGTTGTTCCCTGTGTTACCATCTGTCCCACAAGACTTGTTGCATTTTCATCTTTTTCTTTAATATATCCTTTAATCGCTTCTTTTAATTCTTCGCCTTCTAATCCTGCAAAATCATTGTCGGCTAAATATTTTAATTTTACTTCGTTTGGTGTTCCGTCTAATCCTTTTGTGTAAGCTGGAGATACCACTGGATCAGCAAGCTCCCAGATCTTACCAACTGGATCTTTAAATGCACCATCACCGTAAACCATGACTTCTACCTGTTTTCCAGTTTTTTCAATCATTTCTTTTTGAACGGCTTCTACAAAAGCTTCACAGTTAATTGGGAATAATTTTACTGTTTCTTCTGTTGCTTTATTTGATCCTAATAAACCATATTTATCATTATATCCGCTTCCATCAACACTTGCAGTTAAAATCTCATCAATTCCATATACTTTTTCTGCACCATTGTCTTTTAAAATGCGTTTTGTACGAACTCTTGTATGGATATCACATGTAAGAACGCTTTTTGTATAATTTAAAATTGCCTTTGGATTATTTGCAAAAATAATCTCTACTTCTGCTCCTGCTTCTTGGATTAAGGTTTTGTAATAATCTACATAATCAACACCTGTGAAAACGTGTTTTTCATATCCAAAAAGCTCTCTATATCTTTCTTCTGTTAATACATCACTCCAAGGATTCACGCCTTTTTCATCCATAATGTCTAAATCAATTAAATGATTTCCAACTTCATCGGAAGGATAGCTTAACATAAGAACTACTTTCTTACATCCTCTAGCAATTCCTTTTAAACAAATTGAAAAACGGTTACGGCTTAAAATTGGGAAAATAATACCAACAGTATCATCTCCAAATTTACTTTCCACATCTTTTGCGATCTGGTCGACATGTGCATAGTTTCCTTGTGCTCTTGCTACAATTGCTTCTGTAATAGCAACAACATCTCTATCGCGAACTTCGAAATTTTCTGATTTTGCTGCATTTAATACAGAATCTACTACGATCTGTACAAGATTATCTCCTTCACGAATAATTGGTGCACGCACACCTCTTGATACAGTTCCAACCATTCTATCCATCATTAATTCCTCCAATTTCAACAATAATATGCATATATTGTTTGGCCTTATGCTTTTCTTTTGCACGAACAAGGTCTATATGCATTACTATTATAATGGCATACGAATGAAAAAGCAACTAAAAGAAAAAGTCTTTACACTTTTCTTATAGCCGCTTTTCCATTGACCCTTTTATTTGATTATGCTAAATCTTCTCCATTTGTAGCGATTACTTTTTGATACCAATCAAAAGAACGCTTTTTGTAGCGATTTAACGTACCACTTCCATCATTATTTTTATCCACATAGATAAAACCATATCGCTTCTTCATTTCTCCCGTTGTAAAGGAAATTAAATCGATGCATCCCCAAGGGGTATATCCCATAAGCTCTACACCATCAAGCTCTACTGCTTTCTTAAGCTCTGTAATATGATCTCTTAAATATTCGATTCTTTGATAGTCATCACAACTTCCATCTTCTTTTAAAATATCCACTGCACCAAATCCATTTTCTACAATAAATAAAGGAAGTTCATAACGTTCATATAACGTAACTAAAGAATAACGAAGACCTACAGGATCAATTTGCCATCCCCAGTCACTTGCTTCCACATATGGGTTTGGTACAGAATATGGAGAACTTCCATCCATACTCTTCGTCGTATCTTTTTTAATATCTCCTTTTACCGCATTAGACATATAATAGCTAAATCCAATATAATCTACGGTTCCTTCTGCTAAGATTTTTGCATCATCTTCTTCCATTTTGATATGGAGCCCTTTTCTCTCCCATTCCTTTAATGTATAAGCTGGATAATGTCCACGCACATGAACATCAAGGAAATGATAGCGTTCATGCATACATTCTGTTGCTGTCATAACATCCTTTGGGGCACAAGAATATGGATAAAAGGGAACAAAAGAACACATACACCCAATTTTCATATTAGGATTGATTTCATGGCCTTTTTTTACAACAAGGGCACTTGCTAACAGTTCATGATGGACGCATTGATACATTACTTCTTCTGGATTTTCATAATCTGAAAATTTCACCCCTGAACAAGTCCATCCAAAAATATCTGCTGATGTATTGCTTTGGTTATTAATTTCATTAAATGTCATCCAGTATTTTACTTTATCTTTATAGCGTTCCATAACGGTTTCTGCATAGCGAACAAAGAAGTCCACTACTTTTCGATTGCTCCATCCACCATATTCTTTTGCTAAATGATAGGGCATTTCAAAATGGCTTAACGTAATCACTGGTTCAATTCCATATTTTAACAACTCATCAAACATAGAGTCATAAAATTTCAATCCTTCTTCATTTGGAGTCATTTCATCCCCTTTTGGGAAAATTCTTGTCCAAGCGATAGAAGTACGGAAACATTTAAATCCCATTTCTGCAAATAATTTAATATCTTCTTTATAGCGATGGTAAAAATCAATCCCTTCATGATTTGGATAATTTTTCCCTTCCATAACACCATCCGTAATCTCACGCATCACTCCATTGGCACCTGCTGTCATCACATCAGCAACGCTTATGCCTTTGCCACCTTCTTGCCATCCGCCTTCTAATTGATGGGCAGCAACAGCGCCGCCCCATAAAAAATCTTTTGGTAATGCCATAAATCAATTCCTCCTATCTTCTCAACCGAATAGTTCTAATCGCAATTGTTATATCGTTATCATTTTCTCTCCATGCTGAACTGCTTCTCCTGCCTTTTCAAAAATAACACTATCACTGCCTGTTAAAATCACTGGTGTTACAAGAGAATATCCCGCTTGCTTAATGGCTTCTCCATTAAATTCTAATAAAAGATCTCCTTTTTTTACTTGATCCCCTACTTGTTTTTTTAACTCAAAATAGTTTCCTTTTAATTCTACTGTGTCAAGTCCTACATGAATCAGTAACTCTGTTCCATAGGTTGATTGAATACCAATAGCATGTTTTGTATCAAAAATACTAGCAATCTCACCATCCACTGGTGCATACACACGATATTCCGTCGGATCTATCGCAAACCCTGCCCCCATCATTCCTGAACTAAAAACTGCATCTGAAACTTCTGAAAGATTCATCGCTTTTCCAGTCATTGGGCTTGTAATTTCTTCTGCTTCTTTACTAATCTCTTTTGTTGTTTCTGTAATCACGTTTGCTTTTTCTGTAATATTTGTTGTCTTTGCCGTTTCGCTCACTGGATCATCAAATCCAATTATCTGTACCAGTATAATAGAACCAACAATTGCAATTGCACAGCCAATAATTTCTCCTAAGAAAGAAGTTGGATTGTCTTTATTAATTGCATTTACCGTTGTTAAAAGCCCTGGAAGACCTGCATACACATAATAATAAGAATTGAAAAGACTTGTTACAACGGCTCCAACCGCCCCTGCAATACAGCCACAAATAAATGGTTTCTTTAATCGAAGTGTTACACCATAAATAGATGGTTCTGTAATTCCAAAAATACCAGTTATCCCTGCGGATAAAGCACCGCCTTTAAATTCTTTATTTCTTGACTTTAAGAACACTCCAAAAGCTGCTCCCATTTGTGCAACCACAGCCACTGTCTGAAATGCTTGGAACGTATCCCTTCCATACATATCAAAGTTCGCAAGACAAACCGGTGTAATTCCCCAATGGACTCCAAAAATAACAACGACCTGCCACAATCCACCGATAATCGCAGCTGCAACTGGTGGTGCAATGGCTACTAATGAGTTGTATCCATTTGCAATTCCTGTTGCAATTAATGTAGAAATAGGTCCTAATAAAAGAATCGTAAATGGCACCATCACAACAAGACAAATCAGTGGTGTTAAAAGAGGTTTTATTACATCTGGTAATTTTTTCTCTAAGAAATGTTCCAAATAAGATAAAATCCATACTAAAAATAATGGTGGAAGCACAGAAGAAGTATACGTAGTCTCTGATAATGGGAAAATTAAAAATCGAATACTCTCTCCGTCTGCTACTCTTCCTGCCATTTCGATCAGTTTTGGATTTACTAATGCCAAACAACATACGACTGCAATATATAAATTACACTTAAAATGCTTTGATGCTGTAATCGCAATAAACACTGGTAAAAATGTAAACGGCGTCCATGATAAGAAACTCAATACTTCATAAGTTCCTGTTTTGGAAAACTCAGGAACTATAAGGTTGATTAAAATCAAAATACCTTGTAAAATACCGCCTGCTGCCAAAATATAAATAAAAGGTGCAAATACTGCGGACATGGTAGCAATTACTTTATTTAAAACTCCTTGCTTGATTTGTCCATCATCTTCTTGTTGCTTCTCATCTAATTTTAAAATTTCAGCAACTTTTTGATAAACATCACCTACATGAGTACCAATAACGACTTGAAATTGTCCGTTGTTTTCCACTACCGTAATGACACCTGCCATAGAAGAAATTTTTTCTTTTGCATTTGCTGGTGTCTCTTTTAATACAAGGCGCAAACGAGTTGCACATCTTGTAGCATTAATAATATTTTCTTCTCCGCCAACCTCTTTTATAATATCCTCCGCTAGCTTAGAATAATTTCTAATCTGTGCCATAGTTTCTCCTCCTTCTTATCTCGTTCTTTCCCTTTCTTCTTCATACGAATTTTATTGTGCTAAAAGACTTCAAAAAAAACTTTCCGAAGGTTGAATTTCCTATTTCGCGCGCCTTGAAATCCATCTTCTTATTATCTGATTTCCATCTGATGGATTCAGTATACCATTTCACCTATTTTTTACAATGCTTTCTCCTTTTATTGGTTCTCTGTTCCAAAATTTCTTATATTTTTTTCGCCATTTTTGAAAATCTGTTTCAGAGTTAAAAATTTTTCCTCATTTATTATGCATATTGCACAATAATTTATACATCATTAATTAAAGCCCAAAGACTACTTCTTCCAACTTTTTCATATTCCCGATTTAATTTCATATTTTCCTCATATTTTTTGGAAAAAGTCATAGCGAATAAAATATCAAATACAAATTTAATGCTAGTAGAAAAAATAACCGTTCCTAAATCTTCTACATAGCGTTCACTAGCAACCGCAACAACTTCATCTCCCACTTTCGAAATGCTGCACGTTTTATTTACGGTGAGAACAATCGTTGGTATTTTATTTCTCTTTAATGTTTTTCCAATTTCAATTAAACGAGAATTTTCTCCAGTACGACTGATTAAAATTGCCAAATGATCTTGCTTTTTCATAAGCGCCAATAACTCTTGTGTATTAGTAGAACGATATACATTGGCAATTTTTCCACAATAAAAAAATTGATTGCACGCATATTCTGCAATTGCTACATTCACATCATGAGCATAAATATCAATATATTCTGCTTCATAAAACATCTGACTAATACGAACCATTTGTTCAAGAGGAATTTCTTTGGCATTATAATCAAGCGCCTTTTTTTGTGTATCCACAATCTTTTTGATCACAGATGCTACGTTATCTTTTGGAGACATTGTAATACTTTTATTCTCATCTTCCTCATTAAAATTTCCCGCTTTTAAGTCACTTAAAAATCGCAACTTAAATTCTTGATATCCTTCACATCCAAGTTTTTGGCAAAACCTTGTAACAGAAGAAGCACTGGTAAATGTCACAGAGGCTAGCTCTCTTGATGACAATTTCTCCACTTGTTCTGGATGATTTAAAATATAATCTCTAATATCTTTTTCTCGTTCTGTAAGTTCTAAAACCCCTCTCATCTCTTTAATGATACCCATTTTATAAGCTCCTTCCTTTCTTCATTTTTTATTTTTATTTCCTATTACGCTTTTTATATTTATTATACAAAAAATGGCTATCCTAGCAAAGAAATAACGGTTCTTTTATTTTTTGCCTTCTTGATAGCCATTTTTTCCTATATATTCTCTTTTTATTTACGAGTTTCTCATCATTTTGATTGCTCACCAAACTGTAGCATTTTAAACCCTTCTCCATGAACTTCATTGGATTCTAACACAATCACAAAAGCTTCTGGATCGGCTTCTTTTACAGCCATTTGCACTTCATACATTTGTTTGTTATTACAAGCACACATAACCACATCTTTTTTATCCTGTCGATATCCCCCTTCTGCTTTCAATAACGTACAGCCTCTTTGACAAGTTTCTTCAATGACACGGGAAATTTTCTTTCCATCTGAGGTAACGATAAGCGCTAGTTTTCCTGCATTAACACCATACATTACTTTATCCACAACAACAGCAAATAAATAACTAACAATGGCACCATAAATAAATCCATCTACATCTTTAAAAACAATACTGCCAATAACAATCACTAACAAATCAAATACTAAAATAATTTTTCCAAGAGGCAAATGTGGATATAGTGCTTTCACAGCCATTGTAATAAAATCAGCACCACCAGTAGAAGAATTTTGCATATAAATCAAAGCATAGCCATATCCTGAAATAACTCCTGTACAAATGGCAGCTAACAAACGGCTTCCATTATACGTTGGAAGCAATGGTCCTACATAATCAATCATAACAGAAGATAATACCATACACCACATAGAGCGTAAAAAGAATCGCTTTCCTAGTAATTTATAACAAGCGATTGCCACTGGAATATTCAGAAGAATCGTTGCCACTCCTATTGGAATATGAACCATCCGATTTAATATAATAGCAATTCCAGAAAATCCTGTCATTGGAAATCCTGCATTGACGGCAAAATTATAAATTCCAATAGCTACAAGAAAACTTCCAATAAACTCTACACACGTGGTTTTTAAATTTTCTTTCCCAAAAATTGTTTTTAACACGAAAATTCCTCCCTTTTGAAATCATATTTTTCTATCTCATCACACGCTCTCATCATAATTTTACAAAACAGTCTGCACTTTTCTATCATATCATGTATTGTTCCACAAACTTTCTTCATTTATTTTATGCAAAAAAAAAGGAGTACACTAGGCAAATACTGCCCCATATTAGGAAAAAAAAGCCATATCTGCAAGCTGTGCATTGTTCGCACGTAGTGCTTTTTTGTGTTATAGGATAACTCGCTTTACGAGGAATTTTCTATAACACAAAAAAGCGATTGCAGAATCTTTATAATCTGCAATCGCTCTTTTCTTTCCTTATTTTACCATGTTTTCTTTCTAGATTCAAGTCTTATCTTTTACGAAGGCAATAGAATGAGATGTCCATTTATCTTTTTCACTTCTTCTTTTGAATGAGTCGTCAAAAGAATCATCCTTCCTTTTTGCTCTTCTAACACATATTGTATTGCTTTGTCTTTTGTAACTTCATCTAGACCAGTAAACGGCTCGTCCATTAAAATATAAGAAGATTTTGTCATCATTGCTCTCACAAGACTCACACGCCTTTTCATACCACCGCTTAACTCTTTTACTGGCACTTCTGCTACATTTTCTAAACCAACTCGTTGCAAGTGGGAGACAATCATCTCTTTTAAATGTTTTGCTTTTCTTTCTTTTCCTTCCAATACAATGGCAATGTTTTTCCAAACACTTTCCCATTCAAATAAGCGTTCCTCTTGAAATACCATCGAACATAAGGCGTCTTTTTTCCGTATAATCCTTCCACCATCTATCGGCTCTAATCCTGCTATCATACGAAGCAATGTAGTTTTTCCTCGTCCAGATTCTCCCATGACACAGTAAATTTTTCCTTCGTCTAGTGTTAGATCATAGTCGTTAAAAATAATTTTATCTTCAAATTGTTTTTTTATCTTTTCTAGCTTCATAAGTTTTCCCTGCAATGCGATATAATATGAAAAGAAACGCTTTCTCAAATAAATAGCTACATAAAATAATCATCGCTGTCCAAGCGAATAAATCGCCTGTTTCCAGCGAAATCTTTGCCATATAAAGTCGTTCCCCGATGGAATGTTCTGGCATTCCAATTACTTCTGCAGCAATTCCTGATTTCCATGCAAGTCCTACGGTAATGACCGCACTATTCATTAAAAATGGAATACACGTAGGGCGGTAAAGATACCAGAATTTTTTCCAAAAAGAAAAACGAAAAACTTTAGCGACTTCTAATAATTGTTTGGGAGTCTCCATAAGACCTGTTACTACTCCTTGATACACAATCGGCATAGAAATAACAAATACAATAAAAAATGTCAACTTTTCAGACCCAATCCAAATTAACGCTAAAATAACAAAAGAAGCTACTGGCACGGTTTTCATCAAATGAATGATAGGTGCTATAAGCTCCTTTAACCATTGTACTTTATAGGAAATAGCACCCAGTAGACCGCCCAGTAACCACGCCCCCAAAAGTCCATAAAAAATTCTCACACAAGAATAGGCGATCACTTGATAAAACTCTTTTGTTTTTAAAAGTAAAATGGTTCTTTTTGCTACTTCAAGTGGTGTTACGAAAATAATCGAGTTATCCATCATAACCGCCACCAATTGCCAAACGAGAAGCCAAAAGAGTAAAATGGCTCCTCGTTTCATCCATTGTCTATGGTAAGTAATAGAAATCATCTGCTGGTAACTGTCCTCCAACCATCGTCTTATCCAGTTCATAAAGAACATTTAAATACCCACTCAATGCTTCTTTCATCTCTTGTCCATCAATGTAAGTAATGTTACATTTTGGAATCGCTTTTTGTGCTAATGGTGCTTTTTCAATAATTCCAAGTTTCGCTACTAACTCAGCAGCTTCTTCCACATTTTCATTGACATAGGTTGTACTTTCTTTTTGTTCTTTCATAAAAGCTTCTACTGCTTCTTTATTTTGCTCTAAAAACTCTTTTCGAACAATCGTCACTCCTGTTACAAGTTGACTTTTTTCTTCCCCTTGCACTTGATTCCATTGTTCTGTCATATCCATAACAACTTTTAACTGATCGTTTTGTGCACAGGCAACAGTAACAAATGGCTGTGGTAATAATCCAATATCCGCCTGTCCTTTTGAAAGAGCACTGACAACCTCAGCGGCTTCTGCTTTATATTCTAATTTTACATCATCCGTTGTTAAACCATGTTCTTTTAATAGGTACTGTAACGTGTAGTCGGGAGTATTTCCTTTTCCTGTCAATACAATCGTCTTTCCTTTTAATGATTCGATTGTTGTTAAACTGTCGTCACTTGATACCATATATAAAACACCTAATGTATTAATATCAAGAACTTGAACGGATCCTTCCATTTTATTGTACCAAATGCTCGCAGCGTTGGCTGGAATTAAAGCGATATCCAAATCTCCTTTTAGAATTCCCGCCATCAAACCATCGGCTGCTGGCTCCATCTGAAATTCATACTCATTTGTCGCTTCTCCATTTTCCGAACGTTCCATTAAAGAAACAAGTCCTATGGAAGTCGGCCCTTTTAAGGAACCTACTCGAACTTTTGTTTTTTGCACCTCATTGGTTGTACTATCTGCTGTTATATCTTCACCCGTTGACTTCGTTGTGCCGTCTGTCTTTGCACCACATCCTACGAGCAACATAGAAACTGCCAGCAAACAAGCTAATAGAAATGCGATTCCTCTTTTCATATTCATTCCTCCTGTCTTAATGATTACTTTTCGCAATTCCTACTTTATCACTCGGATTTTCATTCGTCAACTATGTACTTTATTTTATACATTATGCCTCATTGGCTCTTGATTCCCCAAAAAAGAATAATGCCACTGTTCCTGGACCGGTATGAGCTCCGATCACCGCACCAATATCAAAGATTTCCACCTTCCCATTTAAATTTGGAAAAGTAGCCTCCACTAAATCAGCCACCTGTCTTGCTTCTTCATATCGTGCAGAATGAGAAATAAAACATTTTCCACCATATTCTTTCTTGTCCTCTGCATAAAGTTCCATCATGGACACGATCTCTTTTATGACTTTTTTCCCACGAACTTTTTTCTTTGGAACTAATTTTCCCTCTTTATCCACCTGTAACAACGGAGAAATATTTAATAGATTTCCAAACGTAGCTGCCGCTGGTGAAATTCTTCCTCCCCGTTTAAAATGAGTTAAGTCATTTGAGAAAAACCAGTGTTGGAAACGAAGTTTATTTTCCTCTGCCCAATTTGCATTTTCATCAATGTCCATTCCCTTGTCTCGATTATCACAAAGAGCATCCACTAACAATCCATATCCTGAGGATGCGCTTAAGGAATCAATCACATAAATTTTACGCTCTGGAAATTCCTCTTCTAATTCTTCTCTTGCAAGTCTTGCAGAGTTATATGTTCCAGAAATTCCACTGGATAGACAGATATGAAGAACGTCTTTTCCTTCTTTTAAAAAGCTTAAAAAGAATGCTTTGTATTCTTCTGAATTAATTTGGGAAGTCACCGGCATTGCCCCTTGTTCAATGCGGGCATAAAATTCTTTTGGTGAAATACTTTTTCCTAAATCGTCCACATATTCTTGTCCATCCATTTGAAAATGAAATGGAAGATAAGGAATCTCCCTTTCCTTTAAATATTCTTCTTTTAAATCTGCCGTCGAACAGCAACTAATAATATAATTCATAAGTCCTCCCTATCTATATCTATATTTTATGTTCTATTGATTGTTCAAACTCTCTTCTCATCTTTTAAAGCGGTGAGAATCACGCTATTTGATGTCGCTTTTTCTTAAATAATCAATTTTATCATATAATGATTGTTTTTTCTTGTCAAATGCTATTCTTTTTCTTCCCATCGTTTTATACAAAATTTCATTTTTGTTTTAAAAAAAACTATACTTCTTTTTTTCTCATCAAAATATTTTAGCAACTAAGCCATTGACATGTTTTTTGTCTGCTCCTATAATATTTCATAGAATCGATATAATAGAATTTTTTAACTTACCTATTATATCTAAATTTATAAAAGGGGAAATGCAGATGATGAAAAATTTAAAATTTCATAAGATTGTTATGGCAACAAAACGGAAATGGATTCCAGCACTTCCGACTATTTTTGTTTCCATTTTTTTATTTTTGACGATATTGCCATTATTTGGCATTCATTATGTCATTATGTGTTCTTTTCTAGCACTTTTATTCCGAACGAAGCATTTACAAGACTTTCGTCCAAGAGCGCTAGCTAAAACAGGAATCATTATGTTGTTGCTTTGCTTCTTCGCATTCTTAGCAACAAGAAATCTTGCTCTTTGCATACTATTGAACTTTTTTGTTCCATTTTTTATTGCAGGACTTTTAACGAATAAGTTTAATCCAAAAGCATATTTTGTCTATGGTATGGAATTTGTCTTTTTGCAACTCATGCCCATAAAATTAGACCAGCTTCCAATTCAAGCTCTTTGTCTTATCTATGGATACACGATTGTTGTATTTTCACTTTATCTTTATTCCAGACTGATTAAAAGAAAACGTCATTATGGAACCGTTCGAAAAGGAATGAAAACCCTTTCTATCCAGTTTAAGAAATTGATAAATAAGGAAGACTTCCAAACAGAAATCTCTTCTTTAAGTCAGATGATGTATCATATGAATCATGTTATTTACTCCTCTAGAAATTATAATTATCTTGCAACAGGATATGGGAAAGTAAACTATTACTTTATGTTAATTTTCCAAAGATTTCATTATATTTTTCACAATTTTTCCAGAGAAGAATTATTTAAAACAGATGAAGATTATACTTATTTTCAAACGCTAAGCGAACTTTTTTTATGTATCGAAAAAAACTTAAATCAAGAGGATAATGATGACCTCATTCAATCCCTTAATCAATTTATGGAAGAGCACACGCTCTCTTCATCAAAAGCAAATGAAGCGATGCAAGATTGTTTATCGATTTTAAACTATGCCCTTTTTACTATTACCCTCGTATCCAATGAACGCCCAGAAAAAGACTGGAAAGTCCCAGCCTCTAGCAATCCAATCAAAAACATCCGTCTATTGTTTTCTTTCGATCGGTTTCAAATCCGCTTTGCTTTACGACTGGCCGTTGTCTTATGTATTTCTTTTGCTTTTTCGTATGGAACAGGCTTTAATCACGCTTACTGGTATCCAATGAGCGCCTTTTTAATGCTCATGCCTTATTCTGAAGAAAGCACTATGAAGATCAACAATCGTATTTTAGGAACAATGGCAGGCGTTTGTATTGTTTTCTTTTTAATGGGTATTTTTAAAAGTTTTGCTAGCCATGTTCTTATTATTATCATTATGACTTGCTTTATGTATGCAGCTCCTATTACTTCATGGACTATGACTATGTATACAACTTGTTACGGTATGGCATTAACAACTCTAGCACTCGACCGAAAAGAAGCCATTTTGCTTCGACTCCTTTATGTTGCTCTTGCTGCCATTACTACATGGCTTGCCAACCATTTTCTTCTACCAAACACGGCAGAATCAGAATTTAAAAATAGCGTTCTCTCTTTATTTGATATTGATATTAAATTAATTCGTGAACTTCAAAAATGGAAAACAGATGAAGTCGATATGGATGTATTCCGCAATTTAATTGTCCATTCTCATTTAATATCCAATGAGATTAAATCTTATATTAACACGCATTTAACAAAGGAAGGACAAGACTTTTATTCTCAACTTCTTCCATTAAATCAGAAACTGATTTCAGAAATGGAACAATTAAATTCTTATTTAAGACACCATAAAGAATTAATTGATTTTACGGACAATCTTCTATTAGAACAGCTATTTTCAAACTTAGAAGATGCAACAAGACGAATCTGTTTCAGTTATACAAGCAACCAACTGACCAGTTTCGTTATACCATCAAAAAATTTACATACCTATGGAATTCTTGATGACAACTTATATTTTAATGATCTCGCGTTTAATTGTATTAAAAGCATTGAAGAATTAACCCATTTATCAGCAAAAGCTCCTTTACAAGAACTACAACGATAACATAGAGTCAAGACCACCGGCTTAGCCGGTGGCTTGATTTGACCCTATAAGGGTCATTTA
>CAJMOB010000007.1:0-134626 GCA_905214925.1 uncultured bacterium
CTTCATGGCTATGACTATGTTCGTGATGATGCCCTGACTCTTCATGGCTATGACTGTGGTCGTGATGATGCTCTGATTCTCCATGGCTATGTTCCTGTTCTTCCTGTCCATCAATTAATACGGACATATGAGTTCCATAGATTCCACATTTTTGTACTCGTTTTGGCTTAATGGATAATCCATCAATTCCAAGATGATTCATTTTCTCTAAAAACTGTTTTTTCTGCTCTTCTTCTAATAATTCATAAAGAGCGGACATTAACATATCTCCAGCAGCTCCCATATTACATTCGATATAAAGCGTTCTCATCGTCATTCTTCCTTTCTAATTTTAATTTCATTCTTTTATCCCTATTTCGGTTATCCTTTGTCATCGGTTTTCATCATTTCTTTCTATGTATTTGTTGAAATGTTCTTACCGTTCTATAAATGATTAATCATACTTGCCAAATATCCTGCTCCAAATCCATTATCAATATTGACAACACTCACTCCACTAGCACAAGAATTTAACATGGATAATAATGCGGATAATCCGCCTAAATTACTTCCATATCCAATACTCGTTGGAACGGCAATAACAGGACAGTCCACTAGCCCTCCAATAACACTTGCTAAAGCACCTTCCATTCCTGCAACAGCTATAATCACTTTAGCACTCATTAACACATCTAATTGAGAGAGCAATCGATGAAGTCCTGCTACTCCCACATCATAAAGGCGTACAACTTTATTACCTAACACCTCCGCAGTCAGTGCTGCCTCTTCTGCAATGGGCATATCACTTGTTCCTCCTGTTGCCACCACAATAGTAGTTTCTGCGGTTATTTCACTTTTTTTTCCTACCACTCCAATACCTGATAATTCATCATAAGAAAGTTCTAACTTTTCTTTTATGTAATTTGCCTTTTCTTTTGATAGTCTTGTAATTAAAATATTAGAATTTCCCTTTTCCTTCATAGCACTTGCAATTCCTATAATCTGCTCCGCAGTTTTTCCACTTCCAAAAATAACTTCTGGAATCCCTTGTCTTACTCCACGGTGATGATCAATTTTTGCATAGCCAAGGTCTTCGAACGGCTTCATTTTAAGTTCTAGCACTGCTTGCTCTGGCGATACTTGTCCCTCTTTTACTTTCTGTAATAGTTCTAAAATTTTTTCTTGATCCATAAAATGATTCCTCTTTCTATTATCTCTACTATTGTTATCGAAGTTCTAATATTATTATCGAAGCTCTAAATCCAATGTCACTACGTCAAAATAATTCTTCAAGTGTTTTAATACTTCTTCTCGCTTTTCCATCAATCTTTCAAAATCTCGCTTTGTCACTTGAAGCTTTGCCCCATTGTCCTCTTTCATCACACGCACACGAAAGTCAGAAAATCCCATAGTAAATAAACCTTTTTCGGCGTATTCTACTTTTTGTAATATTTCTTCTGTAATTGTTTTATTGGTTGGAATTCTTGTAGCAAGACACGCATAGGCTGGCTTATCCCATGTAAACAATCCCGCTTCTTTTGAACGTTTCCTTATTTCTGCCTTTGTCAAACCACATTCCCTTAATGGAGAGAGGATTCCCATCTCTTGCAATGCCTTCATCCCAGGTCTATCATCATAATCATCCGATGCATTTGTTCCATCTGCAATTTCTTCATATCCATCCTCCAATGCTAATTGTTGAATTGTTGAAAACACTGCTTGCTTACAATAATAACAACGATTTTCCGGGTTACTAGCCACTGTTTTATTTTCTAACACTGATACCTTTTTTACCGTAAACGGTACTTTTAACTGTGCAATCATTTTTTTTGCATCTTCTAGCTCAAACTCAGGTTGAAAGGGAGACTTAATAAAATAGGCATGAACATCACATCCTGCTTCTACCGCAGAATATAATAAATAAACAGAATCCACTCCTCCTGAAAATGCAATGGCTAATTTGTTATGTTGTTTTAAATATGTTTGTAAATCCATAGCTTCTCCTTTTTATAACTGATACTACTTTCCTTCTTGTTACCATCATCGATTCTTACTCTTATTTACTCTCACTATTTTTATGATTGTTATGAATGCTATCCATATGGGATTATGAATGATTCGTACTCTGCTTCCATTTCTATGTTCTTCCTCTTAGCTCTTATAAGAGATTTGTTCCACACAGTTTAAGAGTGTTTTCGTTGCCTCTGACTTTGGGGCGTTCCATAAATCCGTTACCATTCCTTCTTCTACACATTTTCCTTTTTGTATTACCATGGCTCTTTCGCACATTTGATAAACAAGAGGTAAATCATGAGAGATAAGCATACAGGCAAATGACCTTTTTTGTCTTAATTCTAATAATAGTTCCATCATCTGCTTTTGTACAGTGGAATCTAAGGATGCTGTCATTTCATCGGCAATCAATAAGTCTGGTTCTAACATAAGACTTCTAGCAAGTAGGACCCTTTGTAGCTGTCCCCCTGACACTTCCAATGGATAGCGATTCTTTAAAGATGATTCTAATCCAACCATGGAAAGCATTTCTTCTACTTTTTTCTTTCTTTCCTTGAAAGAACCAATTTTTCTAATATTCCATGGTTCCATAATCACTTTCTCTATTTTCATTTTCGGGTTCACCGCTGAAAATGGATTTTGAAATACCATTTGTATTTCCTTACCCAAAAACTGAATAGTACCACTGTCTTGTGGCTCGATTCCTGCTATTATTTTCCCTAACGTGGACTTCCCTGCTCCCGACTCCCCAACAATTCCATAGAACTCTCCTCTTTGTATGGTAAATGAAATTCCTTCTATTCCAGTACGCCCCCCTCCTTTTTGTACATACTGTTTTGTTACGTTATGAACTTGTAATAAGATCTGTTCTTCTCTCTCCTCTTTCTTATCTTCTTGGTACTGTCTGTTTTCCATTTTCACTCCTTCCATCCCCAACTGATTGGAACGGCTTTTATTAGCTCTTTTGTCTCTTCTTCCTTTGGCTGTTCAAAAATCTCTTCTACATCTCCAAACTCCACTAACTTGCCATGGCTCATAACGCCAATCTGATCCGCCATTTTTCTTGCTACCGCTAAATCATGGGTAATAAAAAGTAACGTCATTCCTCTTTCTTTTTGTAGATTTTTTAATAGTTCTAAAATTTGAAGTTGTGTTACTACATCTAATGCTGTTGTCGGCTCATCTGCAATTAAAAGTTGTGGATTACAAGAGATTGCTGTTGCTATGGCACATCTTTGTAACATCCCTCCAGAAAACTCATCGGGATAGCTATCAAACCGTTCTTTTTCTATTCCTACCTGCTCTAGCAATGAGAGTCCATATGCTTTTGCCTCTTTTTTAGATAAGGATAAATGTCTTCTCGCTCCCTCTATTATCTGCTTTCCTACAGGAATCATCGGATGAAAACAAGAAACTGGATCTTGTGCAATCATCGCAATCTCTTTTCCTCGGATGCTTTCTATCTGTTTTTCATTTGCTAACATCAAATCCATTCCTTTATACCGAATCGAACCACTTACCTTATGGGCAGTCGTTGGCAAAAGATCCATAATACTTTTACAGAAAATAGATTTTCCACAGCCAGACTCCCCTACAAGAGCTAATGTCTTCCCCTGTAGGAGAGAAAGAGATAAGCCATCGAGAGCCTTTTTTTCCACTCTTTGTTTTCCTATCTTACTTGGAAAAACGATGGATAAATTCTCAACTTCTAATAATCGTTCTTTTTGTTCCATGCTCCTACTGTACCGTTTTCTTTCCTAAAAATTCTCCTATCTTTTTATTGCCATCTTTCTTGTTATTTTTTATCCCTATTTTATTCCTATCCCTTTCTTACTCTATTTCCCAATCTTCGATATTCCAAAAAATTCCTACACCATGATGTCCAAGAAGTGTATCTTCTGTAATTCCTGTAATCGGACGGCTGCTCACATAAATAGCATCTACATAGGCAAGAAATGTATAAGGTAAATCTTTTGCTAACTCTTCTTGGAACTTATTATAATAGTTCTTTCTCTCTTCCTCATTATCGGTTCTTCTGGCCTTTAACAGCCATTGATCGACCATCTCATTGGAATAACCGCTATAATTGGCCCCTTTGTTCGTTCCAAACACTTTATAAGTGTGATCATCGGGATCAAATGGACTTCCCCAACCAATTAAATAAGCCTCTTGTCCTTCCCAATCCACATTTGCCTCTACGGCCACATTTACATCCGCACCGATTTCTCGCAGTTGCTGGGCACAGATCGTTGCCATATCAATTCGAACTTGATCGCCTTCTCCACAAGTAATGGTAAAAGCTAGCCGATCGCCATCTTTTTCATACACGCCATCTTTTTTTATCCACCCAGCCTGTTCTAACATCTCTTGTGTCTTTTTTGGATCATAGGAATACTTATTGATTTTATCATTGTTATAAGGACCCATTTGCAAAGGAGAATAAGCAATGGTTCCTTCTCCTAATAGCACCGTATCAATAATGGCTTGTCGATCAATGGCATAACTTAAAGCATTGACTACTTCACGGTGTTTTTGAAAAAATGGATGTTTAAAATTATAAAGAATCCCGCGATAATCCGCTGTTTTCCTATCATAAATGGTATATCCATCTTTTCCATTTAGTGTCTTTGCATCCTTTGGAGAAATTTGTGCAAGATCTAACTCTCCTGATTGAAGCTGCATGGCTCTCACTTTCTCATCAGGTACAATTTTAAATATCACCGTTTCAATCTTTGGCTCTTTCCCATAATAATTTTCATTTTTTTCTAACTCTATGTATTGCCCTACTTCCCATTTTGTTAAACGATAAGGCCCTGTTCCAATGGGATTTTGGTTAAATTCATCTGTCGTAATATCTTTTCCCTCTAACAGGTGTTTTGGCAAAATACCTACCGTCATATAATCAAGCATCGCTACGTTTTTGTCACTTAACTTTATCACAATGGTATTCTCATCTGGGATTTGAATCTCTTCGATATCCTCATAATTGGATGCAATTTCCGATACATTCTCAGGGTTCATAATCGTTTCTAATGTAAACTTTACATCTTCTGCCGTAAAAGGCTCTCCATCTTGCCATAACACATCCTCTCGTAAATGAAAGGTATACTCGTTTGTTTTCTCATTAAAATCCCAACTCTTTGCTAAGTCAGCAACGACTTCATTGTTTTCATTATGAGCGGTAAGTCCTGAGAAAATCAAAGAATTAATCTCTCCATGCTCATATAGCGCTGGATTAATACTTGTGTAATCGGTACTGCCATATACTAGCGTATTCAGTCTCCCTTCTTGTCCTTTCTCACCGTTTTTTTTACCTTCTGAACGAGCACTGCCACAACCTGTCATCACAATCGCTAATAAAATAGTAAGTGCACTTATCCATCTCTTTTTTATTTTCTTTTTTCTTATCATTTCATTCCTCCTACTACTTCTATCTTTAAAACTTCTTTCTTATCTTCCTGTTACGTTCATAAGATAAATTACTACATTTCGTAATCGTCTCCTCTCTAAAATAATTTCCAATCGCCGTAATACATAAAATAACAACAATTAAAAAGAACCCTGGAATTACAATGAGCCACCATTCATTTGCCAATAATGCTTGATCCCCACGGGAAAGCATCGTTCCCCATGATACTTGTTCAATGGGAAGTCCAATTCCTAAAAAACTCAATGTGGCTTCTGAGGCAATGGCAGATCCAATATTCGTTATCATCATAAAGAGAATGGATGGTAACACATTGGGAAGAAAATGGACACGCAATAAATAAAAGAAACTTGCTCCTGTTTGTTTCGCAATTAAAACATAATTTTCCTTTCTCAGCTGGCGAACTTCCGTACGAATCATCTTGGCCATAGCAAACCAACTGGTAAGACCGATAGTTATCGTAATAGAAAGAATCGAATGATTGCTCATCACCGCTTGTAAAAATAAAACAAGTAAAATAGACGGAATACTTAATACAAGATCCAATACTTTCATTAGAAAATGATCGAGCCACTTGCTAGAAAATCCACTGATCCCTCCATACAAAATTGCAATTACAAATGAAAGGAGAGCGGAAAGAAAACCGATCAGCAAAGAAACTCTTCCCCCATACCATATCATAGAAAATACATCTCGTCCCATCGTATCCGTTCCAAAGAAAAATTCACGACTTGGTGGTTCTCCAATATGTTCTAAGTTCAAATAAAGAGGATCATGGTTCATAATCCATTCTGAGCAGACACAACTAATGCAAATGATACATAATACAATGGCAGAAATGATTGGAAACTTCTTGTCTTCTTTCATCGTCTCACTCCCTTCTCATCCTGTGATCGATACATTCCGATAAAACCTTTGCTATCATACTGGATACTAATACAAAAAATGCGGTTATTATCGTTAGCATCATGAGTAAATTGTAATCATGATATTTTGCACTCTCAAAACAAAGAGTTCCAAGCCCTGGATAAGAAAATACTTTCTCAACAATATAAGTTCCGCCTAAAATATGAGGAACGGATAATGCCATTAAGCTAAGATAAGAAGGCATTGCTCCTCTTACACAATGAAAGACCAATACCCTCCATCTTGGAATCCCTTTTCCTAGCGCAAACGTCACATATCCTTTTCTTGTTTCCTCGATCAATCGATTTCTGAGCAAATAGGCATAATACCAAAGATGCTCCAATATTAAAACGACAAGAGGCAATACTAAATGAAGGAATATATCTTTTCCCGTTCTTTCGCCTCCTGCTGTATAAGCTCCACTAGAAGGAAACCACTTTAGATTCACAGAAAAAATTAAAATAAAAAGGAGCGCTAACCAAAACGAGGGAATACAAGTAGAAATCGTACCTACTTTACATAAAAAGCGATCCAATAACGATTGCTCATAATAAACACAAAAAATTGCCAAAAGAAATGCCAGTAAAAAAGTAAGCATATAAGCACTGCCTGCTAGCAATATCGTATTTCCAATGACACCTTTTATTACCTTCATAACTGGCTGTTTATATTGATAAGAGATTCCTACCTCCCCTTTCATAACACCTTTGACCCACAGGCTATATTGTTTGATAAAAGGCTCATTGATCCCTAATTTCTCTATGGCTCTTTGCCGTTCCTCCATGGTCATCCGATCGATGCGATCTCCAGAATAAGCCCTAAGCGGATCTCCCGGAGCCATTCTCGCCATAAAAAATACAAGAAAGGAAAGAAGAAATAGGAATCCAATCATTTTCACTCCATTTCGAAATACCTTCACTCCATACCGCTTCCATTGGTTCATACTTTTGTCTCCTTTTTCTAGTCATATTTTTTTGCAATAGGTCTTTCCTATGAAAGAAAAAAAGATCATAAAAATTCCACGTTTAGAATCTTCATGATCTCTATTATTTCTATTTTCTATTTTCATCTAAATTTTAGTTTTCAATTTGATTTGAATTTTAACTTTTCATTTTTATCAAGCGATTCTTCCTTTTGCTCTTGCAAAAGATAAGCTAATCTTTTAGCTCATTTCTTCTTGTTCTAACCGCTGTTTTATCATTTCTACTGCTTGTTCTACATACTTTCCAACGGACATTTCTTGAACACCTGCTACTTTTACGGAACATCTTGCCACAGGAATAAGTATTTTCTCCGCTTCACTACTTGTAATGGCCTCTGCCATTTCTTTTGTAATCTCACCCATCAATCCGTTAGCCACAATGATTCCAATCGGCCCTGTAATAATCTTAGCATTTTTACAATTATACACAATGGCATTTTCTCCTGTGACTCCTAGATCAGCCCCTGCCTTTAGCATATTGGAGGTAGCAATGGAATGAACACCGATGGCAAGGATTTCTTCCTTTGGAAGTTTCTTTTTCAATTGTTCTACAAGGCTTTTTCCAATGCCTCCCCCTTGTCCATCGATAACAACGATTCTCATGTTCCCTCTCCGTCTCTCTACTATCCTATTGGATCATTATTATGTTTAGTCAAACTTTCTAAATTGTGAATACTCTTGTATTCGTATTGTGACTATTATATCAATAATTTCTTTCCTTTGTCAAATTATCATAGGGATAGGAAACTTCATCTATGTTCACTTTCTGGAAATAAAATTTACGACCCTTTCTAAACTATCAGAACCGCCAATCCAAACATCTGGTTCAAATCCCTTTCCTTCCACATAATCATTGATAATATGCAACGAATCTCCATAAGTAATTGTTATTTGAGAATATGGTAACGTACACTGAATGCTCTTTAATGAAAGATAGATACCTGAACTATTCGTTCCAACAAATACAACATTTTCCAATGTATCCAAATAACGAATAAAATTTTCCCCAGAGGATGCAACTTTATTATCCATAAGAACAAATATTTTCGTTTTATTGTTTACAAATTTTTTCTTTTCTCTGGTTATATGCCACTTATTTTCTTTACAATCAGCGATCTTTAACTCCTTCTTGTACTGTTGCTTGAACTCTTTTGAAAGACTTTGGTAGTCTATATTTTTAGCAGCTAATTTGGTCACATAATTATTTATCAAATTCGCAAGTCGTATGTTTGTCGTTTCTGTAGACGGACTCTGTCCAGTAAAATTTTGAAACCATGTGAATGGAGCAATACCTTGTCCCCCATAATTTCCTCTAATATCAAGAATGATAACGTCTTGATTTTTCGCTTGCTTGGCTGAACTCATAAATTCTTCTAAATTTTCATTCGGATCGAAAGAACGAATTGTAAAAATAGGAATCTTATTGATTTCAGAATAATGATATACATCATTATCTTCCTTCGTTATACTAGTTTCTTGGTTATTACTTCTGGACAAGGCGAGAAAAAGTTCTTTTGATTCTTCCTTTGCTCTTACCACTACTTTCAAGGCATTTATATTATTCTCTGTAGATAAAAATCCAATATAATCACATAACTCTCCATTTTTATTCATTGATGGTTTTATATAAAAACCTATATTAGAATCATTGTTAATCGATTCTATATACCAATTGCCATTATCTAATTTTATATAATAACCATCAGAATCTTTTTGAACTTCATATTTTTCACTATAATAAAAATGATAGCGCTTTAATGGCGATAAAAAATTTATTGTAAAATGCCCATCTTGTACAAAAGCCAACTCTTCTAAAAGAAGCTGTTGTAATTCAGAAATATCGATTTCTTGTTCATAGGAATTAATAGCATCTATTATATTATTTTTTGCCTTTTTCCATATCTTATCCCCACCAAAATAGGAATATCCCGCATAAGAATACTTTAGAACTTGAAAAAGAAAATGGATATCTGAAATGGCTTCCTCTTTTTTTATCATTCTTTTCTCTATAGGAAAAGAATTATTTTGGGAATCAAGTGGACTTTTTAAATAAGACAACTGGCTTTTCTTTATTCCAAGTTCATTTACAGGATATTGATACATATATTGAGAGATATCGCTATTTTCTATTTCTTTGTTCTCCATTCTTTTCTTATTAGTTGTCTCGAATAGTTGTCCAAAGTCTGTAGAACTAGAACTCCTCCATAACACTACACCAAAAATCACCCCAATGATTAAAAACAAAATATATTTCTTATATCTTTTCACAAAACACCTCCACGACTATAAATACAAAGAATAATAAAAAATTTAAACACCCATATTATGAAATTGTTGTGGTCATAGTGTTACAAAAATACTTGACCACAACAATACTTAACATCATGTTAATTCATTTTTTCATTAGAAACACCGCTCTTTTTTTTAAATGCATTATACAGTAAGTATGAAACTCCTAAGATAATATTAATACAAAGAACTATTCCAATATAGACTAGAGGACTTTTAAAAATATATTCACTACTATTAGCATAATATCCTCTTCCAGAACTAAAATTAGTTATCGAATCTATGTACTGAATTATAACTGAAAGAAATGGAAGTACACTTAAGCCAAATATACTAAGAAGTATTGTCTTTATAGCAAGAATATTTAACGGAGAATCTTTCATTAAAATCACCTCATTCTTTCTTAATAAAATTTATAATAGATAGAAAAGTAAATTGTCCAATGGAATCACCCCCATTCCCCAATGTTCAACTATATACTATCATATCAAATAACGCGTTATTAAAATACGAGATATCCATTTTTTGGTATATTTTTTTTATATAACAAAAAGGACTGTCATATTATTAAAAGTTCTTCCCAAACCCATTCCATTCGTATTGAACCCAATCCGAATTTGCTATGGTTTTGAAACATAACATTCTAATACATCTAATATAACAGCCCTATCCTTTTATTCTTTATTTTTTATCTTTTGTACTAATTGTTTTTTACTTTTACACTTCTGTTGTGTCGACTTCTTCTATGGTTACTTCTGCTGCAGTTTCCCTTACTTTTGCAATGCTTGCAACCGTAATATCATCTTGCATATTGATAAGTTTTACACCTGATGTAATTCTTCCAAGTTCAGAAATATCATTTACTTGAAGTCGAATGACAATTCCCTGTGTTGTGATAAGCATAACTTCGTCATCTGGATCAACGGCTTTTACGCCAACAACGTTTCCTGTTTTCTCCATGATACGATAGCATTTTACACCTTTTCCGCCACGGCGTTGTGGTGTAAACTCATCCATACTTGTTCTTTTACCCATTCCATATTCAGAAACAATTAAAAGATCAGCACCTTGTGTATTCAACTGCATACCGATGACTTCATCGCCTTCGATTAAGTTCATACCGATAACACCCATGGATACACGTCCTGTTTCTCTTACTTCACTTTGATTGAAACGGATACATTGTCCAAATTTTGTAACAAGAATAATATCTTTTTCATTATCTGTTGTTTTTACTTCAATTAACTCATCACCTTCTCGCAAGTTGATAGCTGCAAGACCGGATTTACGAATATTTTCATATTCTTTAATTGAAGTTTTCTTTACAATACCATTTTTTGTGGCCATAAATAAATAATTATTATCTTCATATTCTGCAATTGGAATTACTGCTGTAATCCTTTCATTTGGTTGAAGCTGTAATAAGTTTACAATGGCGGTTCCTCTAGCGGTACGGCTAGATTCTGGAATTTCATATCCTTTTAAACGGTAAACTCTTCCAGAATTTGTGAAGAACATAATATAGTGGTGTGTTGTTGTCATAAACAACTCTTCAATAAAGTCTTCATCAATGGTATGCATACCTTTAATTCCTTTACCACCACGGTTTTGACTCTTGAAGTTATCAATTGTCATTCTCTTAATGTATCCAAGTTTTGTCATGGCGATAACCGTATCTTCTCTTGGAATTAAGTCTTCGATTGTGATATCTTCATCATCAAATCCAATTTCTGTTCTTCTAGCATCACCGAATTTTTCTTTTGTAATTAAGATTTCTTCTCGAATGACACCTAACAATTGTTTTTCATCATTTAAAATCGCTTGTAATTCTGCAATTCTTGCCATTAACTCATTGTATTCATTTTCAAGCTTTTCTCTCTCTAATCCAGTTAAAGCTTTTAAACGCATATCGATAATGGCCTGTGCTTGGGCATCAGATAATCCAAAGCGTTCAATTAAATTAATCTTTGCTTTTGCACCATTTTCAGAACTACGAATGATCTGAATTACTTCATCAATATGATCAAGGGCTTTTAAAAGTCCTTCTAAAATATGAGCTCTTTCTTTTGCCTTATTTAATTCATATTGAGTTCTTCTCGTAATAACTTCTTTTTGATGCTCTAAGTAATAATAAACCATGTCATGGAGATTTAATACTTTTGGCTCTCCATTCACAAGAGCTAATGCATTGACACCGAACGTATCTTGCATTTGTGTATGTTTATAGAGCTGGTTTAATAAGACATTTGCATTGACATCTTTTTTCAGCTCAATACAAATTCTCATACCATTTCTATCGGATTCATCACGAAGTTCTGAGATACCTTCGATTTTCTTTTCTTTTACAAGAGAAGCAATTTTCTCAATTAATTTTGCTTTATTTACCATGTATGGAAGCTCTGTTACAACAATACGTTGCTTTCCAGAGTTCATTGGTTCAATATCCGTAACCGCACGCACTTTAATTTTACCACGTCCTGTACGGTAGGCTTCTTCGATACCTCTTCTTCCAAGGATTGTTGCACCTGTTGGGAAGTCTGGTCCTTTTACGATTTCTAATAATTCTTCAATGCTCGTATCGCGATCTTCTAATACTTGGTTATCAATTAACTTTACAACCGCATCGATGACTTCATTTAAGTTATGAGGTGGAATATTGGTTGCCATACCAACGGCAATTCCTGATGTTCCATTCACAAGTAAATTTGGGTAACGAGATGGAAGCACCGCTGGTTCCTTCTCGGATTCATCAAAGTTTGGAGTGAAGTTTACTGTGTTTTTATTAATATCTGCAAGCATTTCCATAGAAATCTTGCTAAGTCTTGCTTCGGTATAACGCATAGCGGCAGCACCATCGCCGTCTACAGAACCAAAGTTTCCATGTCCATCGATTAATGGATATCTTGTGGACCATTGTTGTGCAAGTTTTACTAATGCTTCATAAATGGAACTGTCACCATGAGGGTGATATTTACCCATTGTATCACCGACAATACGGGCACACTTACGGTGTGGCTTGTCAGGACCATTGTTCAACTCGATCATTGCATATAAAATTCTTCTTTGCACTGGCTTTAAACCATCTCTAATATCTGGCAAAGCTCTGGCTGCGATAACGCTCATAGCGTAGTCAATGTAGGATTTTTCCATTTTCTCCACAAGGTCTACTTCTTGAACTTTATCAAAGATTGTACTATCGTCCATAATTTCCTCCTAGATTGGGATTTATCAATTCATATCGGAGCTTTTACTCCCCTTTTTCTATTTCGTCTTCCCTAAATATCCATTGTTGCAAACTCTGCATTGGCTTCAATGAATTCACGTCTTGGTTCTACTTTATCTCCCATCAATGTTACAAATGTTTCATCTACTTTTGCCATTTCATCTTCATCCATAGCCACACGTAAGAGAATACGGTTTTGTGGATCCATTGTTGTCTCCCAAAGCTGATCTGGATTCATCTCTCCAAGACCTTTATAACGCTGGATTCTCACGTTACTATCTCTTCCAATCTCTGTCATAATATCGTTTAACTCAGTATCGCTATAGGCATACCACACTTTTTTATTTTTCTCCACTTTGAAAAGTGGTGGTTTTGCTAAATACACATGGCCTTGTTTGATTAGTTCTGGCATAAAACGATAGAAGAATGTTAAAAGTAAAGTCGCGATATGGGCACCATCCACATCGGCATCTGTCATAATAATAATTTTATGATAACGAAGTTTACTAATATCAAAATCTTCATGAATACCTGTTCCAAATGCGGTAATCATGGCTTTAATTTCTTCATTTGCAAGGATTTTATCAAGACGAGATTTCTCAACATTTAAAATCTTACCACGAAGAGGTAAAATCGCCTGTGTCGCTCTTGAACGAGCAGTCTTTGCAGAACCACCGGCAGAATCTCCCTCTACGATGTAAATTTCGCAGTTTTCAGGATTCTTATCAGAACAATCTGCTAATTTTCCAGGAAGTGACATTCCATCGAGAGCTGATTTTCTTCTTGTAAGTTCTCTTGCTTTTCTCGCAGCATCTCTCGCTCTTTGTGCAAGAAGCGCTTTTTCACAAATGATTTTTGCAACGGAAGGATTCTGCTCTAAGAAATAAGTCAGTTGTTCGCTAACAATGCTATCAACAGCACCACGTGCTTCACTATTTCCAAGCTTTTGTTTTGTCTGACCTTCAAACTGAGGCTCTCCTATTTTTACACTAATAATCGCCACAAGACCTTCACGGATATCTTCTCCGCTAAGAGCTTGGTCACTATCTTTTAAGATTTTATTTTCTCTTGCATAGTTATTAAAAGTCTTTGTCAATGCATTTCGAAAACCAGTTAAATGGGTTCCACCTTCTGGAGTCGTAATGTTATTAACGAAACTATAACATCCTTCATTATAGGAATCGTTATGCTGCATGGCTACTTCCACATATACATCATCTTTTGTTCCTTCACAATAGATAATATCAGGGTAAAGAGGATCTTGCTTTTTATTTAAATAAGCCACAAATTCCTTAATACCACCTTCATAGTGGAACACTTCTTCTTTCTCATTTTCTCCACGCTCGTCACGAAGAACAATACGAAGATTTTTTGTTAAGAATGCCATCTCACGAAGGCGTTGTTTTAATGTATTATAATCATAAACAGTCTCTTCAAAAATCGTTCCATCCGCTTTAAAACGCACTTCAGTTCCTGTATGATCGGTTTCTCCAATGACTTTTAATTCATTCATGATTTTTCCGCGCTCATAACGTTGGAAGTGGATTTTTCCATCTCGATGTACTTTTACTTCCATCCAGTCAGAAAGAGCATTTACAACAGATGCCCCTACTCCATGGAGTCCACCAGATACTTTGTATCCGCCACCTCCAAATTTTCCACCTGCATGAAGAACGGTGTATACAAGCTCAATAGCTGGACGTCCTGCCTTATGGTTCATACCAATAGGAACACCACGTCCATTATCTCTTACTTCAATTACATTGTCTTTTTCAATTGTGATATAAATGGTATTACAAAATCCTGCAAGTGCCTCGTCGACCGCATTGTCTACAATTTCATATACAAGATGGTGAAGCCCTCTTGCTGAGGTACTTCCGATATACATACCAGGTCTTTTACGCACGGCTTCAAGACCCTCTAATACTTGGATTTGATCTCCTCCATATTCGGTACTCATTATTTATTTCCTCCTATTTCTGAACAACAGTTCCTTGGCTCACATAATATATCTGATTAATCGCTAACTGACTCTGCACAAATTCATCAAGTCCAGTACAAGTGATCATCGTCTGAACTCCTTTGATACTTCCAAGAAGAAAGTTTTTACGGTTCATATCAAGCTCTGATAATACATCATCTAATAATAAAATGGGAGTATCATGGATCACTTGCTTTACAAGTTCAATTTCAGCCAATTTCAACGATAATGCCGCTGTTCTCTGCTGTCCTTGGGAACCATATTTTCGAATATCAATCTCATTCACTTGAAACTTAATATCATCTCTATGAGGTCCAATCGTTGTCGAGCATTGCTTTTTATCCATATGACTTTTTGCTTTTAATTGCATGGCAAATTCCTCTACCTTGCAACTGCCCTCATACGAGATGACTAACTGTTCTTTACTACCTGTCAAGTTTTGATGAATTTTGGCAATGATATCATTTAACATTGTTATAAACTGTTGTCTGCGATTCATGACCTCTGTTCCATATTTTATCAGTTGACTATCCCATATTTCAAGTGTTTCTTCTAAATCTGGACGAAAATTAAGCTGTTTTAAGAGATTGTTCCTCTGTTTTAATACTTTATTATACCGCGTTAAATTGTGGAAATAAATAGGATCTAATTGACAAAGTTCTAGATCAAGAAATCTTCTTCTCTCTCCTGGCCCATTTTTAATTAGAGATAGATCCTCGGGAGAAAAGAAAATAATATTCAACATTCCAAACAATTCACTTGAACGGTGGATCGGTATTCCGTCAATAGCAGCTCCCTTTGCCTTACTACGCTTTAAATGCATATCGATCTTATGAGGGACGTCCTTTTTTCTCAAATGAACGCGAATATGTGCCTCTGGTTGATCGAATCTTATTAACTCCTTATCCATACTAGCACGATGGGATTTCGTCGTAGCACTCACATATAATGCCTCTAAAATATTTGTTTTCCCTTGGGCATTATCCCCATAAAATATATTCGTTCCTTTTGCAAACTTTAAGTCTAAATGCTCATAATTACGATAATTTAAAAGCTCCAGAGATTCGATTATCATATTATATAACGCCCTATCTATTCTTCAATTTTAATTGTCTGATCCGCGAATGTCACCGTATCTCCGTTATAGAGTTTTTTTCCTCTTTGTGTGCATACTTCTCCATTTACGAGCACTTCTCCATCTTGAATCACCATTTTTGCTTCCACACCAGAACCTACTAAATTAGCGGCCTTTAATGCCTGTCCTAGCTTGATAAACTCGTCTCTTAATTTTATTACTTCCATGTTTGTATCCTCCATTATGAGTTTGCTGCCACATTAAAGTTGACAGGTAAAATCAAATAAATATAGCTTTCTTTCTCGTCCTTAATAAAACAAGGAGCCTTTGGATTTACAAGGTAAATTGTAATCTCTTCATCGTCAATTACCCTTAAGGCATCCATTAAAAATTTTGGATTAAATCCAATCAAAATATCTTTTCCTTCTTGTTGAATCACAATATCTTCTTTCATAGAACCGATATTGGATTGGATTTTTAATTCCATATTAGCGTCTTCGATATGAATAATAATTGGTTTCTTATCGGACTCACGAATTAATAAAGAGGCGCGATCGATACAATCTAAAAATTCTTTTTTATTAATGCGGATCTTTGTTTCGTAGTCACTTGATAACATTTGATTAATTCGATAATATTCTCCTTCTAATAGACGAGAAACTACCTTTGTAGAATCAAATTCAAATAAAATATGCTTTGCTGTGAAATAGATACGGACATCTTTATCCGCATCCCCAGATAAGATTTTACTTACATCATTTAGTGTCTTCCCTGGAACAACAACTTTGACAGATTCATAACTTTCTTTTAATTCGATATTACGAATAGAAATACGGTGTCCATCTAAGGAAACAACATTTAAGCGATCGCCATTTACTTCAAAAAGTTCTCCTGTCATTAATTTATTATTTTCATTATCGGAGATAGAAAAGATCGTTTGGCGAATGACTTCTTTTAATGTAAATTGGGATAATGAAATAAATTTATCTTTTTCCACATCTGGTAAGTGAGCAAAATCATCGCCTGCTTTTCCAGAAATATTGAATTTTGCTTTTTCACAACGAATGACTGCTTGATAATTTTCGTCGGTTGTAATTGTTACATCGTTATCTGGAAGTTTTCTTACGATTTCAGAGAATAGTTTTGCATTAATTGCAATTTTACCTTCTTCTAAAATCTCTCCTTCTACGATAGTTTCTATACCGAGTTCCATATCATTTGCTGTTAATTTTATTTTATGATTGTTTGCTTCAATTAAAATACATTCCAAAATAGGTAATGTTGTTTTATTGGATACTGCTTTTAATGCAATAGAAACACCATATAATAACTTGGATTTTGAACAAATAATTTTCATATTGTGTATAACTCCTTTCGGGGGTAAATAGATAGATATATATAAATAAAATTCGTAGTCATAGTAGTAGGCAGTGTTAATATGTGGATAAGACGGGGGATCCCTCAAAACAAGAGGGGATCCCTCATGGAATAACTATGTGTATAACTTAAGAATTGATTCCGAATAACTTTTAGGTTATCCACAGCCGCAGATCAGCATTAATTTCATACACAGAAAATGCACAGAAAAATAACATCTTATTCACAATCCAATGTGAATAAGATATCATCTTAAAAATGAATTATTAACTGGGATTTAGTTTCTTAATAATAACGTCAATTGTATTCTTTAAAGAAGGATTCTTAGATAAGTCATTCTCAATTTTTTCAGCACCATGGATTACCGTAGTATGATCGCGTTTTCCTAGCATATTTCCAACGTATTGGAGAGATGCATCGGTTAATTTTCGGCATAAATACATGGCAATCTGTCTAGGATAAGCAATTTCTTGGCTTTTCTTCTTGGATACCATATCGGAAATAGAGACATTATAATGCTCAGCAACTGTATTCATAATCAGTTCTGGTGTGATCTCCTTATGACCTTCTGGTGTAATAAGATCTTTTAAGGCTTCCTCTGCTAATTCTACATTAATTGGTTTTCTCTCCAAAGCAGAATAAGCGCAGATCTTATTAAGAGCGCCTTCTAATTCTCGAATATTGGACTGAATATTGTTGGCAACGTATTGCATCACATCATCATCAATATCAAGACCATCAAGTTCTGCACGTTTTTTAAGAATCGCCATTCTAGTTTCATAATCTGGAGACTGAATATCCGCTGTTAATCCCCATTCGAAGCGAGAGCGAAGTCGTTCTTCTAATGTTTCCATGTCTTTTGGAGGTTTATCAGAAGAAATAATAATTTGTTTTTTCGCTTCATGAAGGGTATTAAATGTGTGGAAAAACTCTTCTTGTGTACTTTCTTTCCCGATAATGAACTGGATATCATCAATTAATAAAACATCAATATTTCTATACTTATTGCGGAATTCTGCATTTTTATCGTGTCGAATGGAATCAATTAGCTCATTTGTGAATTTCTCACTTGTCACATAAAGTACCTTGGCGTTGGGATTATGATCGAGGATGTAGTGGGCGATGGAATGCATAAGGTGAGTCTTACCAAGTCCAACCCCTCCATATAAAAAGAGCGGATTGTAGGCTTCCGCAGGGGCATCCGCAACCGCAAGGCTTGCTGCATGAGCTAATTTATTATTATTACCGACAACGAAGGTGTCAAAGGTATATTTTGGGTTGAGATTGTTATAAATCTCAGGTGCAGGAGCCGCTTTTGGCTCAGAAATAGAACTGGAAGCACTTGAAATTTGGCTTCCAATTTGACTTTCTAAAATAAAATCTATTGTATATTGTTTATGAAGAAGTTCTTCAATGGCCATTTGAAGATACATATCGTAGAACTTCATTTTGATGAAGTCAATACCGCGAGTATCTAATTTACTATCCACAATAAATGTGATTTTATCGTCAGTAACTTCAAATATTTTTAATGGACGAATCCAAGCGTTAATTGCTACTTGGGATACATCATGTTCTTTTTCAACCAAATAGAGTATGTCGTTCCATTTTTCTTCAATTGTCTTTTTCATAGTGTTGTTTACTCCTGAGTTTTTTGGTTCCATATCGATTTACATACTTTCGCTTATATATATACTATAACATATGTGGATTTTTTTCAATAACGGATTGTGTATAACTTTTAAAATTTTGATCGCATTATAATAGGAAGAAATAAAAAACTGTGGATTTGTGTGTGGATAAAGTAATAAACATATTAACAGATAAAAAATCGTGCAAAACTAAGAAAAAATCATAAAAAATAGAAATTATAAACAAGAAAGGAAAAAGTTATACACAAGTTGTCAACATTTTGTGGATAACTTGTGAAACTGATGTTTTTTATGTGTGAATGGTTGTGGAACGAAAAAAAACGTAGGAAATACTTGACGTTTCGGGCATTGACCCTTATAATAGGAGTGATGTTCTTATCAATCTAGGGACTTCTATGCCAATTTGCAGAAGAAGCGCTAGAAGAATCGTTTGAATATTAATTGTAAGATTATTAGTAATGAGATAGAAGGAGGTGCTTGTAGTTATGAAAATGACATTCCAACCTAAAAAAAGACAAAGATCAAAAGTTCATGGATTTAGAAAAAGAATGAGCACTGCTAACGGAAGAAAAGTTCTTGCTAGCAGAAGAAGAAAAGGTAGAGCTAAGTTATCAGCATAGAGCATAGGTCGCAGTTAATGTGACCTTTTCTTTTCTTTATTTCAAAATTTTTCGTGTAAAGATAGGCGATCCGTGATGGAAAATAAGTGGAAATAATAAGGATCGCCAACAAAGAGAATACGTAGAATACGTTTTTTAAGAACATCAAACTAAGAGGAATTAGATTGTGAAACGTTTTGAATCGTTAAAGAAGAATAAGGACTTTGTTACCGTATACAATAGCGGAAAATCCTTAGCAAATCGGTATCTTGTTATGTATATAAGGAAAAATGATCTTCCTTATAATCGAGTAGGGATTTCTGTTAGTAAAAAGGTAGGGAACAGTGTAGTAAGACATCGAGTTACAAGATTAATTAGAGAAAGTAATCGTTTACATGCAGATGTGATAGTGACTGGCTATGATATTGTTGTAATTGCCAGACCATCTGTAAAGGGGAAGGGCTTTTTAGAAGTGGAAAGTGCTTTCTTACATTTGGCTAAACTTCACCATCTATTAATCGAGGTGAATCAAGGTGAAAATTGTTAAGAAATTTTTGATATACTGCATTCGTTTTTATCAAGTAGCTCTTTCACCATTGAAAGGACGAGGCGTATGCAGATATACTCCAACGTGCTCTCAATACGCAATTGAAGCGATTGAAAAATATGGTGCGTTTAAAGGGAGTTTGTTAGCGGTCTGGAGAATTTTAAGGTGTAATCCGTTCTCAAAAGGCGGCTACGATCCAGTACCGTAAAACAGGAGGGTAAAGTAATATGTTGTTATTAACACAGCAAAGTGGTATTTTAAAACCATTTGCCATTGCGATGGGATGGATCATGGAATGGATATTCAATATTTTGAATGCCATTGGAATTGGTAACATTGGTCTTACCATCATTTTATTTACTATTGTCATTCGTTTAATTTTATTACCAATGACAATTAAGCAACAACAGTTCTCAAAAATGACTCAGTTGATGCAGCCAGAAATGAAAAAAATCCAGAAGAAGTATCGTGGTAAAAAGGACCAAGCTTCTATGGCAAAACAGAACGAAGAAATTCAAGATTTATATGCAAAATATGGTGTAAGTCCATCTGGAAGCTGTTTACAAATGCTTATTCAGATGCCAATTTTATTTGCATTATACCGTGTTATGTATAATATTCCAGCTTATATTGGTTCAATCAAAGAGTTATTTATTAATATTATTACACCGTTGCAACAAGTGCCTGATTTTCAGACAAAGTTATATGAGGTACAGCAAGCAGCGAATATTAAACCAGGTCTTATTAAATTAATTTCTGAAGGACAGACGAATATTGGCGTTGATCAAATGGTTGATGTTATGAACAAATTTACACCAGAAGCATGGAATAAATTACAAGATGCTTTTAGTGGAAATACAGAAGTAATCAATGCGATCTCTACTAACGTTCCTAAGATTCAGGAATTTAATAATTTCCTTTTTGGAATTAACTTAACAGAAAGTCCAGCAAATGCAGGTATCTTCTCTGCTTATATTTTAATTCCATTAGCAGCAGCATTTTTCTCTTTCTTATCATCTTATAGTATGATGAGTAGAAGTACCGTAGATAAAAATGATCCGACTGCAAAAATGTCAAAAGGTATGATGATCTATATGCCAATTATGTCTGCATTCATCAGTTTTGGTGTTCCAGCTGGTTTAGGTCTTTACTGGGCAATGGGTTCTCTTGTAATGTGGGTACAACAGCTCTTAATTAATAGACATTTAGATCATATGGATATTGAGAAATTTATTGCAAAAAATCGTGCAAAAGCTGAGAAGAAGGCAGCAAAAGGTAAAAAATCCTTTATGCAAAAAATGGCAGAGATGGAAGCAAGAAATGCAGGTGTTCCTGAAGAAGAAGAAAGCAATCAGAGAAGCATCAGTGATATTGCATCGATCAATACAAAAAAAGTATTGAACAAAGCTACAACATCAAGTGAAGGAAAATCAATTGGTGATCTGGAATCTCCTACTCAGACGAATGCCAACATGGGAAGTATTGCTTCAAAAGCAAATATTATGTTAAACTATGAGGACAAGAAGTCAGGGAATAACAAAGGGGGCAACAGATAATGGAATTTGTTGAGTTCAGAGGAAAAACTGTCAATGATGCTTTAACGGAAGCGACAGTAACTCTTGGGGTTGCGAGCAGTAATTTAGAGTACGAAGTAGTTGAGAAAGGCAGTGAAGGATTTTTTGGAATTGGAAGAAAACCAGCTGTTATTCGTGCAAAAGTAAAAAAGACATTTGTGGATACGATCAGAGAATTTGCCGAAAATTTATTTCATGCTATGGGCGTTGACGCAAAGGTCGAGATTCAATATGATGAACAAAGTCACAATATGGATATGAATTTAATCGGTGATGATATGGGAATTCTCATCGGTAAGAGAGGACAGACATTAGACTCTTTACAGTACTTGTTAAGTTTATATATCAATAAAGAAAGTGACACTTATATTCGTTTCAAGTTGGATACAGAAAATTATAGAGAACGCAGAAAGAAAACACTGGAAAATCTCGCAAAAAATATCGCTTTTAAAGTGAAAAGAATGAGAAAACCAGTAGCTTTAGAACCTATGAATCCATATGAAAGAAGAGTGATTCATTCTGCTCTTCAGAATGATAGATATGTATGCACCAAGAGTGAAGGCGAAGAACCATACAGAAAAGTTGTTATCATGCTGAAAAAATAATGATGAAAAGTAAAAAGGCTGCCTGAAATTGGGCGGCCTTTTCGTTTACAAGAAAGGGTAAAAAATAATGAAAACAGATACAATTGCGGCAATAGCAACCGCTATGACCAATTCAGGAATTGGAATTATTCGTATCAGTGGGGAAAGAGCCATCCCAATTATAAAAGAAATTTTCCGCCCAAGAAATGCAAAAAAAGATATGGAGATGGTGGAAAGTTATACGGCTCATTATGGCTTTATTGAAGATCAAGGAGAAGTCATTGACGAATGTATTGTCCTTGTAATGCGTGCACCAGCCACTTATACTAAAGAAGATGTGGTGGAAATCGATAGCCATGGTGGCGTTATCGTTATGAGAAAAATATTAGAGTTAGTGCTTCGGCATGGGGCAAGACCAGCAGAACCAGGAGAATTTACAAAACGTGCTTTCCTAAATGGAAGAATTGACTTATCCCAAGCGGAAGCGGTTATGGATTTAATTTCTGCTAAAAATGAGTTTGCTATGGAAAGCTCGTTAAAGCAATTAAGAGGAAGCGTTAAGAAAAAAATTGAGAAGCTAAGAAAAGATATTATTCATCAAGTAGCATTTATTGAGTCTGCATTAGATGATCCAGAACATTATAGCGTTGACGGATATGGAGAAGAATTGTTAAAAGTATTGCGTCCTGTGGAAAAAGAAGTGAGCCGTTTAATTGAATCTTCTTCTGACGGAAAGATTTTAAAAGAAGGGATCAAAACCGCTATTGTTGGAAAACCAAATGCAGGAAAATCTTCTTTACTCAATGTGATGGTTGGGGAAGAGAGAGCCATTGTAACAGAGATTGCTGGAACCACAAGGGATACGCTAGAAGAATCCATTTATATCCATGGAATTCCATTGCAGATTATCGATACCGCAGGAATTCGTGATACCGAAGATATTGTTGAAAAAATCGGGGTCAATAAAGCAAAAGATGCGGTGGATGAAGCAGATCTTGTTTTATATGTCATCGATGGTTCCAAGGAGTTAGATGAGAACGATCGAGAAATTATGGAATTAATTCAAGGTAAGAAAGTAATCACATTGTTAAATAAATCAGACCTTGAAAAACAAATCTTAACTTCAGAAATCGAACAGAAGTTAAATGGTCCTGTGATTTCAATCTCAGCAAAAGAAGAGACAGGAATTGATGAATTTTATGATGCATTAAAAGAAATGTTCTTTGAAGGGCAGTTAGAATTTAATGATGAAATTTATATTACAAATATGCGCCATAAGACAGCGCTTATGAATGCAAAAGAGAGTTTGGAACAAGTTGTTATAAGTATTGAAAATCAAATGCCAGAAGATTTTTATTCGATTGATTTGATGAATGCTTATGAAGAACTTGGATTTATTATTGGAGAATCATTAGAAGAAGATCTCGTAAATGAGATCTTTCGTGAATTCTGTATGGGAAAATAAGGAGTGAAAAAAGTGGCATATTTTGAAGATACTTATGATATCGTAGTCGTTGGTGCAGGTCATGCAGGATGCGAAGCATCTTTGGCTTGTGCAAGACTCGGGTTTGAAACCATTTGTTTTACTGTCAGCATGGATAGTGTGGCACTCATGCCATGTAATCCAAACATCGGTGGAAGTTCCAAAGGACATCTTGTAAAAGAGATCGATGCCCTTGGCGGTGAAATGGGAAAAAATATTGATAAAACTTATATTCAATCAAAAATGTTAAATGAGTCAAAGGGACCAGCGGTTCACTCATTGCGTGCACAAGCGGATAAACAAGAATATACCCGCGAAATGCGAAAAACAATGGAGAACACAGAACATTTAACATTAAAACAAGCGGAAGTTGTTGAGATCTTAACAGAAGATGGAAAAGTAACAGGAGTAAAAACTTTTTCTGGAGCGACGTATCATGCGAAGGCTGTAATCTTATGTACAGGGACTTATTTAAAAGCGAGATGTATCTATGGTGATGTGAGCAATTATACAGGACCAAATGGGCTGTCTGCGGCAAATCACTTAACCGATTCTTTAAAAGCACTTGGAATTGAAATGTATCGCTTCAAGACAGGAACACCTGCACGTGTTGATAAAAGAAGTATTGATTTTAGCGTGATGGAAGAACAAAAAGGGGACGAGAAAATCGTACCATTTTCTTTTACGAATCGTCCAGAAGATATTAAAAGAGAGCAAATTTCTTGTTGGCTCACTTATACCAATCAGAGAACTCATGAGATTATTCGAAATAATATCGATCGTTCTCCTCTTTATTCTGGAATGATTGAAGGAACAGGGCCTCGTTATTGCCCATCGGTAGAAGATAAAATTATGAAGTTCCCAGATAAAAATCGCCATCAAGTATTCATTGAGCCAGAAGGTGAATATACAAACGAAATGTATGTAGGCGGTATGTCCAGTTCCATGCCAGAAGATGTTCAGTATGAAATGTATCGTTCTGTAAAAGGAATGGAAAATGTGAAAATCACAAGAAACGCTTATGCAATTGAATACGATTGTATCAATGCAACACAGTTAAAACCATCTTTGGAATTTAAACAAATAGAAGGACTCTTTAGTGGTGGACAGTTCAATGGAAGTTCTGGATACGAAGAAGCAGCGGCACAAGGTCTTATGGCAGGTATTAATGCGGTAAGAAAATTACAGGGAAAAGATCCTGTTATTTTAGAGCGTTCCGATGGATATATTGGTGTATTAATTGATGATTTAGTAACAAAAGAAACTCATGAGCCATATCGAATGATGACATCAAGAGCGGAATATCGTTTATTACTTCGTCAAGATAATGCAGATCTTCGTTTGACAGAGATTGGATATGAAATCGGATTAATTGAACAAGAACGATATGATTATCTAAACTGGAAAAAAGAAGCCATTCAGAAAGAACAACAACGCTTAGAGACAACTCACATTGGTGGCAAAAAAGAGGTGCAAGAGCTATTAGAATCTTATGGAAGCACTCCATTAAAAACAGCGGTCTCTTTGGCTGAATTAATTCGACGTCCAGAGCTTTCTTATGAAGCGATAGCACCGATCGATTATGAGAGAGAACCATTGTCCGAAGATGTCATTGAGCAAGTAAACATTAACATTAAATATGATGGCTATATTAAGAGACAACTTCATCAAGTAGAACAATTTAAGAAATTAGAATCTAAAAAGATACCAGAAGATATCGTATATGAATCTATTCATAACTTAAGAAAAGAAGCGATTCAAAAATTAAATGCGATCCGCCCGGTTTCCATTGGACAGGCAAAACGTATTTCTGGAGTTTCTCCATCTGATATTTCTGTTCTTTTGATTTATTTAGAACAGTTGAGACGATAGGAGGAAAGCTATGGAACAGTTAAAAAAGAAAAGTGAAATGTTAGATATTTCCTTATCAGAGAAACAATTACAACAGTTTTTGTCCTACTATGAAATGTTAATAGAAAAAAATAAGGTGATGAATTTAACTGCCATTACGGAAAAAGAAGAGGTCATCGATAAACATTTTATTGATAGCATTTCTTTCAATAAAGCTATGGATGTGACAAAATCATTAAAGATCTTAGATCTTGGAACAGGAGCGGGATTCCCAGGAATTCCTTTAAAGATTGCTTATCCAAATTTAGAGATTACATTGCTTGATTCTTTAAATAAACGAATTAAATTTTTAGATGAAGTCATTGAGGCACTTGGACTAGAAGGAATTTCTACGATTCATGGAAGAGCAGAGGATTATGCAAAACAGGTATCCTATCGAGAACAGTTTGATATTTGTGTTTCTCGTGCAGTTGCTAATCTTGCGACGCTTAGTGAATATTGTTTACCTTATGTAAAAGAAGGTGGCTGTTTTATTTCCTATAAGTCAGGTTCTGTTGAGGAAGAATTAGAGCAGTCCAAGAAAGCTATTTTTGAGTTAGGAGGAAAGGTGAAAGAAGTGATCGCCTTTACTTTGCCAGAAACGGATATTGAAAGAACTTTTGTAGTTATTGAAAAGGTGAGAAAAACACCAAAGAAATATCCAAGAAAAGCAGGGCTTCCATCAAAAGAACCGATTGGGGTTATAAAAGCTTAAATTTATTAGGGAGTAATCTTTTGTTAGGAAAGAGTGTTTTGGAACAAAAGATAGAATAAATAAAAAGAGATAAAAAAGTGGTAGATAGGAGATTTAAATAGTAATTCTTATCCGCCACTTTTTTATTTAATAGTTGATGGAAAATAGAATGTTTTGTTGTTTTCAATTTAATAGGAAATTTTATAAAACAACGCAGTTATATTAATAATTGAAATCATATCATAGTACGAATATTTTAGAAAAAAATGTCGCAAATAGTAAGAACTTTATTAGGACATTCTAAATGTGGTAAATGTTTCGTATGAGAAATAACAGTTGATTCGATTGCAGGGTTTAGAGATTCATATGCTTTAATGGTTTCTTTGGCATTCGGCTCATCTTCCCCCATAACGATAAAAATACTATTGTTAACCGCTTTTAATCCGTGAGTGATATTTAAGTTAGTAAAATAAGAACGGATGCTTGCATACATATATTTGGACGCAGAACCGCTTCTATGGGATGCCTCATGGCATAGTTCAATATATCTTTGTTTTACATTTTGAGGATTGCTAAAATAGTGGGTTGTAAATTGTTTCTTTATTGCAGGAATGCTGCTATTCATATTGAAAATCATAGTTCCTACAATTGGGAGTTCTAGCAAGTATTTTAATAATTTATGACGATTTGTCGGTGTCTTGCTAAGCCTTGTAAGAGAAGGTGGATTGATTAACATTAAGTTGCGATATAATTCTGGTGCCATCTGACAAGCCATAATGGCAAAACTAGAAGAACCTCCACTAGCAATAATATTTGTTTTACTACCAATTACATTGCGAACAAAATCATTTAAAAATTGTACATATAAGAAATTGGTATAAGTCATCTTCGGTTTTTCAGAACGCCCACACCCTGGTAGATCCAGTGTGTAAACAGTGTGATGTTGTGAAAGAGATTCTGTGAGTTGCACAAATTCACGATCCGAGCTTAAATGAGAACAATCATGAATTAATAAAAGAGGGCTCCCTTCTCCTTGTTTTGTATAAAAGACATCTCCAAAACGCCAAGAATAAGTATGTCCATTTGGAGAGTATAAACGATCATTACGACATGCGAAATAAAAAATACTACGGTTTAATACATAAGCAGCAGTGACGGTCAATGTACTGAGGACAGCAATGCTAGTTAATTTTTTTGATTTGCTCATAATTGAGTTCGCTCCTTTCCTCGTATATTAGAGTTGTTACTTTCTATTATATGTCAAAAAGGTGGGAGATACAAATTAATTTTTGGATAATTGAAAAAATGGCTTTTCATAAGGCAAAAGATACGTTATGATAATAGTTAAGAGTTATATCGACTTATAGCGTCAAAGGGGCATTTTAGCAATTGGTAATGAATTTTTGAAATGCTCTTTTGGCTTATTGCGCCAACATGAGGAGCTTGTAAAGCGTGTTTCTCATTGTTGCTCTTTATAGGCAAAAGTGTTACACTCAAACTACCTATAAATAATTGTAAATAAATGGAAATAGATTGAGAGGAAAAGAAATGAAAGAAAATTTAGTTGAATTATTATCACAGCATATTGAAGGTCTTTCTAAAGAAGAAATTGAAAAATTATTAGAGATTCCTAAGAAAGTGGAAATGGGCGATTATGCATTCCCATGTTTCCGCCTTGCTAAAGAATATAGAAAAGCACCTCAAATGATTGCATCTGAACTTGCAGAAAAAATTGGGGGAGCAGATTTCCTTTCTAAGATAGAAGTACAAGGAGGATACATTAACTTCTTTGTAGACAAACAGTTATTTGCTGAGAAAATTATGGAACAAGTAAGTGCAGAAGACTTTGGGGCCTCTCATATTGGAGACGGACAAACTATTTGTATGGATTACTCTTCTCCAAACGTGGCAAAAAATTTCCATGTAGGCCATTTAAGAACAACGATTATCGGAAATTCTTTATATAAGATTTTTAGTAAGTTAGGATATAAAGTGGAAAGAATTAACCACTTAGGCGATTGGGGAACACAGTTTGGTAAATTAATCGTTGCTTATAAAAGATGGGGAAATAAAGAAGCCATTGAAAAAGATGGTGTATCTGAATTAATGAATATTTATGTTAAGTTCCATGAAGAAGCAGAAAAAGATGATTCTTTAAATGATGAAGCAAGAGCGTGGTTCACTAGAATGGAACAAGGAGATGAAGATGCATTATCTATTTGGGAGTGGTTTAAAGAAATTAGCTTAAAAGAATATATGCGTATTTATGATTTATTAGGCGTTTCTTTTGATTCCTTTAATGGAGAAAGTTTTTACCGCGATATGACAAGTAAAGTAGTAGAGACATTGGAATCTAAAAATTTACTTGTAGAAAGCGATGGCGCAAAAATTGTACCTCTTGATGAATATGATATGCCACCATGTCTTGTTACAAAAAAAGATGGAAGTTCTATTTATGCAACAAGAGATTTAGCGGCTTTATTATATCGTCATGAAACTTATAACTTTACAAAATGTCTTTATGTAACAGGATTAGAACAGCAGTTACACTTTAAACAAGTATTCAAAGTAATTGAATTATTAGGATATGATTGGTATCAAGGACTTCACCATATTCCATATGGTTTAGTAAGTTTAAAAGAAGGTAAAATGTCCACTCGTAAAGGACAGGTTATCTTTGCAGAGGATATTTTAAATGAAGCTATTCAAAGAATCCGTGAAATTATTGCGGAAAAGAATCCAGATCTTGAAAATAAAGAAGAAGTTGCAAGAATGGTCGGCGTTGGAGCGATTATGTTCAATGATTTATATAATCAGAGAATTAAAGATGTTATCTTTAGTTGGGATAAGATCTTAAACTTCGATGGAGAAACAGGACCATATGTACAATATACTCATGCGAGAGCTGCTAGTGTGTTAAGAAAAGCTGGTGTTTCTGAAGTAGGAATGGATATTGACTACAGTGTATTAACAGATGAAGCAAGTATGGCATTATTAAAAGAATTAAGCCGTTTCCCACAAGTAGTTGTAGATGCGGCGGAAAAATTTGAACCATTTGTTGTATCCCGTTATAGCGTAGCAGTTGCTCAGGCGTTTAATAAATTCTATCATGATTGCCAGATCAACGTAGAAGATGAGAGAGTAAAAATGGCAAGATTAAAACTTGTTATTGTAACAAAGAAAGTCATCCATGATGCATTAGAATTATTAGGAATTGGTTCACCAGAACAGATGTAATACTATTTTATAAAAGAAGGGGCTGTCTATTTCTCGACAGCCCCTTTGTTTTTGGTAAAAAAACAAAGATTAGAATAAATATATAATATAAATGTAAAAATTTAATGTTTATTTATATTTGCCATTAAAAAAATTATGTATTATATAAGCCACATAAATGAAAAATATAAATAAAAAAATACAAGTTAATGTAAACTGTACAATATAGAAAGGTTGTTTATTGTCAATGTATACAAATAAGTTTTTTAATTGATATGGAATGAACACTCCTAAAAATATGATACAACAAGAAATTATATCACCAATAAAATTTTTTTTCATAGCTAACTATCCTTCTCATTATTGATAAGTAAATTGTTTAGTAAAAGCTACACCATAAGCTTGTCTAGCATAACCAGTTCCATAATTAGACCAGCCATAATTAAGACCATTAACAGATTTATGACGTTGAATAATGAAGTTAGTAGTTTTTAAAATGGGATAGGCATTTAAAGTCATTTTTTTAACTTTTTTTCCATTATTTTTACTTGGAACTGTATCTTCAACTGAAATTGTTACATCTGTAGAGGATGTTACATCATAGCCAACTCCAGCTGAAATAGTAGAAGTATTAACCTCACTAGAGATTCCAGCACTCAATGAATATGTATTTTGTACAGATGAACTTTTTGAAATAGTAAGAGTCATATTAGGTTGACCAGAAGCTGTTGCAATTTTATTAGAATAGTCGGTAAAATCGGCTCCAGAAGTTAAGTTTGTTAAACGATAACGATAAATTGTTACAGTTAATGGATCAGGAGTATCATCTATTGTTAAAATTGGTTGTTCAGCTATAGAATTATTTAAAGCAAGGGATTTATCAATTACATGCACTTCAGAGATAGAATCTTGTGATAATAAAGTATTCAATTCATTTTCATATGAAGAAGGATTTGATAGATCTGCTTCAATAGTTACTATACTAGAAGTAGGTTCTGTTAATACAGTAGCAGATATTGTTGTAGGAATAATGAGAGTATAACATAAAGTAAAAATAGGAATTATTTTAAAAAGATTCTTTATTTTCATATAGTACTCCTTTCTTAACAATGAATAATATTTAATAACTGATAATATGAAAATATTAGTTGCAACTAACTAAATTATAACATAAAAAAGAATAAAAACAATTTTATATTTTACAATTGAAATTATTTATCATTAAAAATACTAAATTTTTATATTTTATTTATTGATCAGAGATTTGATTATATATTATGTGTGTTTAATACAATTAATAAATAAATTAAATTATTACTATTTATGTTTTATAAACGAAGAATGTTTTAGAAAGTTAAGAATTTTATATAAAAATAAAATATAAAGATTTAAATAGGATCAGAAATTGATCCATTATAAACTATAATAGTAAGTAGAATAAAAATATAAAAAGTCGTATACTTGAGAAGGAGATTTGTTTGTAATATTATACTAACAGTAACTAAGATAATTTTTAATCTCTTACTATTAAAATAGCAATACTCCTATAGGAATCATGATTTCATTCATTATCTTCTCGTCCTATAGGGATATTTTTATTTTTTCTTTTTTTGATAAATTTATAGTAGTAGAGCCATGATTCAAATGAGTCATGGCTCTATCTTTTAGGGATATCTATTTCCCGACAGGTTCTTATTTTTTGCGTAGAAGGTTAGAATAAGAATTTCTATATGCATATCCGAAAAATCATATTTAGTATACTAAAAGTCATATATATTTGACTTAATATCAATTTTATGATACAATGCATCTAAAGGAGGTAGAGAGTATGGCTAGAAATATTGCGATTAAAGTTGCAAGAGCGGAAAAAGATATGACACAAAAAGCTCTTGCAGAGCAAGTTGGAATATCAAGACAGACAATGAATGCAATTGAACAAGGAGAATATAATCCAACGATACGACTATGTAGAAAAATATGTCGAGTATTGGGAAAAAGCTTAGATGAATTGTTTTGGGAGGAGAATGAAAATGAAGAAGATGAAAAGTAATTTAGATGAAAGACAGGAAATGCAACTTCTACAAATTGAACATAGAGGATTTTGGTTTGCATTTTGGGCATTGGCAATTTCCTTATTAATACAAACGGGTATGGGTATTGATGGATTTAGAACGATTGTAGGTGAATTCATTGTTTTTATGTTATTAGCAATCTATATGGTGATTGCCTGTATTAAAAATGGTATTTGGGATAGAAAATTAAAACCAACCAGAAAAAATAATATCATAGCGAGCATAATGGCAGGTGTTGTAGTAGCAGGATTCCATTTTTTTATTAGCTACTATCGGTATCAAAAACTATATGGTTCCATTGCGACTGCTATCATTATGTTTGTAAGTACAATGATATTGTGTTATATCCTATTGTCACTTTCTATAAAATTATATCAAAGAAGTATAAATAAAATAGAGAGAGCCATTGAAGATGATTTAGAAAAATAGTAATTGTAAGTGTAGTGGTTTTAAAATACTATATTTTTCTTTTCTAAAACCCCCTTTTATTAGAGAGTCATTGGATCTAATAAAAGGGGGTTATTTTATGTTTTATGATTGTAGTTGTTCATACTAGGTTGTCACGTATTCAGTTTGTCTACTATTTCCAAAATCTTTTTTATTTTTTAACTGAATTTTAGGATTCAGAAATGACATTTCCAACGCAATACTTTTTTATAGTCATGAATAAGAAAATAGTCATACTTTTATTTTATGAGCATTATGTTGTTTCATAGATGATATTTCCAGTGTAGTAGATAGAAATATCCAACTGGATTTGAGATAATTTGTTAGGAAGATTTAAGTAGCCAGAGTACCGAATTTGATTATAGCAATATAACTCATCAATTACTTCAAAAGTAAAATCCTGATATTCCTTTAGAAAATCTACTAAATATAATTTTTTCCAGTGAAATCTCCAAGTGCACCATTTTTACTTAGAAAATATACAAAACAAAAATCTAGATCAATATTTTCTATTATTATATTTCCTTCTACTTGTTTCAAGGGTTCCTGTAGTTTTATATAGCCATTTTGAAAATATAATTTTAGATTTCTATTTACTAGTTTTATTTTATCTATTTGCATATCATATAAGCCATATGGCATTTGACAATCATATTTATATATAGTATTCAATTATATCAACTCACTTTCTTATGAAAAATACTTTTATTTTTTTAGTTGTTCCAACAGGATAAGTGTCGATTATTATTGAATTATAATAGAAAATCTAGAACGTATAAAGCAATGATAACAACGATGAGAAAAGTGTTTTTGAAGATTTTTATATTTAGATATAAGTTATCTTGTGTGGGTACTAATGCTTTCCTATATTTAGTTGTTTTTACGTAAATGGAATGTTTCACGTGAAACAAAGATAGAGAATTAGGGAAGAGGTAGTTACAAAATATGAGGGATGTTTCACGTGAAACAAAAAGAGAAAATAAAGAAGCAAGCATTTCAAAAACGTGGAGTGTTTCACGTGAAACAAATATTTCAATAAATATTGGAAATTTTATCAATGGATAGTAGATAGTCATTATTTTTAGTGCTATAATAAAAAACAGAATATTTAGATTTTGAGCAATGGAGTTATGTTATGATATCAGTAGTTTCATTTCCTATAGGATAAAAAATTACTGCTGGTGTGTTGTAGATACTCATTGCTAGAAGTAACTTAAAGTTATAAAAATGTACTTTGCTGGGAGTAACTTTAAGTCTCGAAGAATGTGCAAAGGACACTTTACTCTAAATATTTGTCAAAGGCAGAAAAGCAACGACAGAAAAATAGAAAAGGAGGCACTCCATGGGAAAAATTATTGCTATTGCCAATCAGAAAGGTGGAGTGGGGAAGACAACGACTGCTATTAACTTATCAGCTTGTTTAGCTGAAAAAGGACAGAAAGTATTAGTCGTGGATCTCGATCCACAGGGAAATACAACAAGTGGATTAGGCGTTGACAAAAATCAGTTAGAGAATACGATATATGAGTTGATTCGTGGTGAATGTGAATTGGAAGAATGTATGATTCAACAACAGTTTGAAAATTTATCAATTCTGCCAGCTAATCGAAATTTAGCAGGAGCCGAGTTAGAACTAATTTCACAAGAAAATATGCAGTATATCGTAAAGGAAAAGTTAGAACCTATTAAAGGCGAGTATGATTTCATTATCATTGACTGTCCACCAGCACTTGGAATGTTAACGGTAAATTCAATGACAGCTGCGGATACTGTTTTAGTACCAATCCAATGTGAGTTCTATGCATTAGATGGGTTATCGCAATTAATCTATACTATCGATTTGATTCAGAAAAGTTTAAATCCAGATTTAATTATCGAAGGTGTAGTCTTTACCATGTATGATGCTAGAACAAATCTTTCATTGCAAGTGGTGGAAAATGTAAGAGAAAATTTACAAGAAAATATTTATGAAACTGTTATTCCGAGAAATGTTCGTCTAGCAGAAGCTCCAAGTTATGGTATGCCAATTAATGTATATGCATCTCGTTCAGCAGGTGCTGAAAGCTATCGAAAATTGGCAGATGAAGTCATTAAAAATAGAAAGGTGGTATAAATTCATGGCAATGAAAAGGGGTTTAGGAAAAGGCCTTGATATGTTAATACCAACAGAACCTCATGGAACAAAGGAAAAGAAAAATGCAAATAAAAGTGCCACTGTAACAGAGAAGAAAGAGAAAATTAAAGAGATCATTAAAGAAGTAGAAGTGATTAAAGAGGTCGAAAAGGAGATTAAATTAGATATTAATTTAGTAGAGCCGAATCGAGAACAACCACGGAAACAGTTTGATGAAGATGCTTTAATTGAACTGGCTGATTCTATTAAACAGGTTGGTATTATTCAGCCACTAGTGGTACAGCAAAGAGAAGGATATTACGAGATCATCGCTGGAGAAAGGAGATGGAGAGCTGCTAAGATGGCAGGTCTGAAAGAAGTACCAGCAGTGATTAGAAATTATTCCGAGAAAGAAATACTAGAAATCGCATTAATTGAAAATATTCAAAGAGAAAATTTAAATCCAATTGAAGAAGCGTTGGCTTATAAAAGATTGATAGAGGAATTTAAGCTAAAGCAGGATGAAGTAGCTGAAAAAGTATCAAAAAGCAGAACTGCAGTGACAAATTCGATGAGATTGTTAAAACTAGATGAGAGAGTGCAACAAATGCTCATTGATGATATGATTTCAAGCGGTCATGCGAGAGCTCTTTTATCATTAGAGGATAAAGAGGAACAATATAAATTGGCGATGCGAGTCTTTGATGAGAAATTATCAGTAAGAGAGATTGAAAAAATGGTGAAGGCCATTTTGACTCCTAAAAAAGAGAAGGAGGAAATGCCAAAATTAGATTTTCTCTATAAAGAGATTGAAGAGAAGATGAAAAATATTATGGGTACAAAAGTGTCCATTAAAGCAAAAGATAAAAATAAGGGAAAAATTGAAGTGGAGTATTATTCACAAGAGGAATTAGAGCGTATTATTGAATTATTAGAACGTACACAAAACGTTGTGGATATGTAACAAAAAATAGAATAACAGAGGAAAAAAACATGTATCAAACAATTGTAGAATTTCTAAACAATCATTTTGGTCTTACAATGGAGCAATTTTTATTTGTTGCAGTTGGAGTAAGTTTGATTATTAACGCCATTCTCTTTCTATGGAATATCATACAGCAAGTAGGAATTCGTAAAACAAAAAAACGTTATGAGAATCTAATGCGTGGAAATAAAGATGTCGATTTAGAAGAACTCATTTTATCTAAGTTTGCAGAAGTAGAAGAATTACAAGATATCATTGACGATCATGAAGATATGATGGAAGAGTTAAGAGAAGATCTTGACATGAACTTTAGTAAAAGCGCTTTAGTTCGTTATGATGCGTTTGATGCTATGGCCGGAAAACTGAGCTTTGCATTAGCTATTTTAAATCAAAATGATACAGGATATCTTTTAAATGTTCTATATGGAAGAGAAGGATGCTATACTTATGTAAAAGAGATTGTAGAAGGGCGATCAGAAATTGAATTATCAGAAGAAGAGGCAGAGGCACTTCAAAAGGCAATAGAACAAGCTCCATATTATGAGGAAGAGGATAAGTAATAAAAAAGTAATAGAAAAGAGGTGTCGCATATTAATTCATTTATGAAAACAATTGGGTTCCAAGGAATTAAAAATCAACGACAGATGGATCAATTATTGAATTGGATTGTGACCAATTATGATAGAGATGCTGTGATACCAGTTCCAAATGCTGACACCACTTATGTGCAAGTATGGAAAGAGTTTGGAAATGGATTTGGGATCAGTATTGTAGGAGAACTTGAAGATGATGAAATCAATGTAGAATATAGTTATCCTTATGTGAGAGGCTGTGAAATACATGAAAAAATGGATCTTCAAATTGAAAAACTTTCCAGTAGAGAAGCCTATGCAGGAGTCAGTGAAAATGTCAATGTAGGCGTATCCTTAATTTTTTTCTTACAAAATGCCGATGAGTTTCTAAGAACACATCATGCAAAAGACTATTATTTTGTAGGAGAACGTGTTCATTTAGCAGGATTAGCGTCAAAAGGAGTTGTCTTGTTAGAGCTAAATAAAGATGATGAACAAAGAGAGCAAGAAAAAGAAAAAAATAAAGATAGAAATCAGTTGATCGAAGCGGCAAGAGCTGGAGATATGAAAGCGATCGAAACATTGACATTAGAAGATATGGATACTTATACAAAAGTGACAAGGCGTTCGAAAAGAGAAGATATATTAACAATTGTTGACACGTATTTTATGCCCTATGGAATTGAGAGTGATCAATATTCAATTCTAGGTATTATTTATAAGGTAGAAGAAAGTGAAAACCAATTGACAAAAGAAAAAATATATCTTTTATCAGTAGAATGTAATAATATACATATAAGAATTGCTATCAATCGTGAGCAACTGATGGGAGAGCCTGTTTGTGGAAGACGGTTAAAAGCGAATATTTGGTTACAAGGAACAGCAGAATTTATTCGTTGGAAAGAATCCTAAACTAGGAAATAGATAGTATAAAGGATGCAATATTTTATATAAAATAGATAGAATACTTGACTTTATAAGGAGTCGGGAATATAATAATAAACAAGTGCGCAAATTCATGTTTCTTATCGTTTCCTAGTTGGATAGAACATGATATGCATAAGAAGCGATTACAAGACGCACTAGAGGAAAAGATTATAAGGTTAATAATTGCATATATTGAAATGTCGTTATAGCTCAGCTGGATAGAGCGACCGCCTCCTAAGCGGTAGGTCGGAGGTTCAAATCCTCTTAGCGACGCCAGAAATTCCGCCGAAGACTTTGGGAATCCAATGTTTTCGGCGTTTTTTATGTGAGAGGGAAATTGATTTGATATTATATAAAAAAGGCACTACGTGCAAACATGTGCAGATTTGTGGCAATGAAGAAACATTTAGACCTGATGAGCTATAGATATATCTGTGTTGTGAAATTGTCGGAGAACTTAATTAGAAAAATTTAATGATAAGCTTAGTCAGTTATTGAAACTTTTAAAAGAGGATGATATATTATTTATTGCAGACGATCATAGAAATGATCTAACATATATAGGAACGGAGCATATGAGGGAAAAAGCTACATTTCTTTCGTGTTCTCCATCTTCTAAAGGATGTGGAAAATGTGAACAATAATAGAGTTTTATTGTGGAAAGGGTAATTATGGATAAAAGAGATGTTTTAAAAATTGTAGATTATACGTTATTTACATAGACTGCTACATGGAATAAGATTCCAGAGATTCTTGATGATGCCATGAATTATGAAACAGCATCTGCATGTATTCCAGCTTCGTATGTAAAACAAGCGGCTGAATATGTAGATGGGAAATTGCCTATTTGTACGGTCATCGGTTTTCTAGATGGATATAGTATAACAGCAGTAAAAATTTTTGAGACAAAAGATGCCATTACAAATGGTGCAGATGAAATCGACATGGTTATTAATATTGGATATCTCAAAGATAAGAAATATGATACTATTGAAAATGAAATTCGATTGATGAGAAAGAATATTGGAAAAGAGATAAAGGTAAAAGCGGCTGGCCATATTTCTTCTTTTGAAGATGTGGAAGAATTTATATGTCTTGGTGCGGATAGACTTGGAACAAGCAGATTGATTAAAATTATAAAATTTACAGATACAGGAGCTAGTTATTAAAATATGGTGAAAAATATGATGAAAAAAATAACTCCATTAGGTGCACTTAGTATTACAACAGCAATACTTTGTGGAATATGGGCTTATGTTGCAGGTGTCGCAGGATTAATTAGTTGGGCTGGGTTTGCTGGTTGTACAACTTATTTTGCAAGTGGGGAGCATGGTATAGTAGGAATGAGAAAAACGTTATTTCCTAATTTACTAGGAGTTTTATTAGGAATGATACTTATTAATTTAAGTGCAATATTCCCAGTGTTTGGAGAGTTAGGAATTTGGTGTGGAATCATTACATTTGTTATGTGCATCAGTTCAAATTTTAAATTATTTGATTTTTGTCCTGGAATTTTTATGGGATGTTTTACTACATTTGCTGCTAATGGACAATGGAAAGGATTGGTTCTAGCACTAGTAATAGGAGCATTCCTTGGAATTGCTTGTGATTACTCCGGAATGTGGTTATACAAAGCAATAAGAAAAGAATAAAAATTATATATGATTCATTAGGAAACCGTTCAATCATAATTTATGGTTGGACGGTTTTTATGTTATAGAATTCCTATCCAGTATAAATGAAAAAATGAAAATAATAAGATGACAGTAAAGAAGAAACAGTTATTATAAGAAGAGAACGATATAGAAAAATAGGGTTATGAAATAATTTATTTGATAACCCTATTAAGATAGAGTAATGGAGGAAGAATATAAGATATTTTAATATTTCGCACTCTAATCTTTTATTATTATTTATTATAATCCATCATAATCATTTAAAGAGAAGACTCATCCGCATTATACTCTTCTTTTTTCTTATTAAAGTTGATACCTAAAATACCTAAAATGCTCAAAATCATTGTACATAAAAATACATGAATCTGTATTTTGTCACCTGTTTTTGAAATTTTAAAATTATTATTAGATAATGAAGTTTGATCCTTATCCGTTTCCTGTCGTGTCTTAGGTTTCTTGGTTTCTTGATTTCTAGAGTTTTTATCGGTTAATCCAGGTTTTGTTTTTGAGTTTTTAGAATCAGCAGGAGTAATTTTTGGCTTGTCATTTGAATCTTTAGAATCAACAGGAGTGAGTTTTGAATTGTCCTTTGAATTTTTAGAATCAACAATTAAATCCGAGGAGTGTGGAACATCATTATAAGTATCAGGATTATTTAATTTTTGTGATACTAATGAGAGAAGATTTTCCTTAAGGTCTTGGATATTCCAAGTTTTATTGATTTTATGATGTCAATTAGTTCAGGGGCAGTTTTAATATGAAGACTATAATTTGAAATATTTCCAATAATAGCTCCGTTTAAGCGATACATTAAATGAATTTTATTATTTTTATAGTCAACTTTTGCAGAGTCAAGAATTGGTTCATTTAAGAGTTCAGCTGGAGTATCATCTTTTAAAGTGATTTTGTATGTACTGGTAGAAGAGCCAACAAGTGCAGCTCCAACGGGACCATTGTTGGTGGTGATAATTCCAGATGACCAGACATTATTAGCGCCATTTACTTGAATGGAATCCTTTACAACTTCTCCATCTGACATTGCAGCCCGATCAAATGTAAAAGATTCTACATATGGAGCTAGTTTTTCAGCTATAATGATAAGTGTATGGTTTCTCTTTTCCATGATATCCATTTGTAAGAAGCGTATTTAAGCTATTATTTTATTGTAATTGCATTACATAAATTGGAATAATTTTCCATAAAAATGTATTCCTGAAGGAAAGATGAAATCCATTAGTTAGGTGTAAATGCTTGTATTTTTATAGAAAACAGGATGTTTAATATGGGTGTAAATCAATGAAGATGGAGATATCAGAAAGGAATACGAATTTTATATAAGATTGTATTATAAAAGAGATATATAGTATAATACAGAAAAGGTAAGAACTAGGGGGAGAAAAGAAACGAAAATAGAAAAGAGAGAGGAAGGATAAGAAGATGACGATTGGTGATTCAGAATTAAAAGTGATGAAAATCTTATGGGAGAATTCAGGAGTTCCTATGGAGGCAAAGCAAGTGAGTCAAATAGCAGGAGAGCGATATGGATGGAATAAAAACACCACATATACTTTATTAAAGCGTTGTATAGAAAAAGGCAGTGTAGAAAGAGAAGATCCTAACTTTGTATGTCGCCCATTGATAACAAAAGAACAGATTCAAGAAGAAGAGATTAATCAAATGATAGAGAAGGTATTTGATCACTCAAAACAGGAGTTACTTACGCTATTACTACAAAAAGAAGGGCTGTCTTTGGATAAAATAGAAGTATTACTTACCCTTATAGAAAAGTTAAAAGGTTAGAAATTAAGAAGAAAGAGTCAATAAAAATAGAAAAAAGTAAAAAAGAATCATAATATAATAAAATAATAGAAAGAAGGAGATACTATCATTACTTTTAATGATAGTATCTTTTTTTATGCCATCAGAAATGTTATTTCCCATGGTATAAAAAGCATATTTTGTTTTGGATTACAAAACATTACTTATGAACCATTCATCTAACTATAAACTACCAAATATATCTTGTTAATGATTCATTATTTTCTATACACGGGTTCTTATTACTTAGGAATGCTCTCTTGTTTTTTATACACTATAAGTCATCACCACCTAGACATAGAGTATGGACTAACAATATACATCTTTTAAATAATAAACGTATTCTATAGTAGTTTTTTATAAGACAAAAGAAGAGTTTTATTCAGTGAATTTAGAGGATTTTATGCCCTATAAAATCTGCAAAAAATACAGAAAACTACATAAAACAACAAAACTACAGATGTAGTTTTTGATAAAAGAAATTAAACTACACTTGTAGTATTTAAAATAATAATGAACTACATCTGTAGTATGAACGGGTGCTAGATTGGACTACATATGTAGAATTGAAATATTTCTGATAAATAGATAAAATGAGAGTATTGTAAGATCTGAATGGCATAAAATGTAGTATAATAAAGGAGAGGATAATAAAGGTAAGAAAGACGCATGGTTCCTAACTAGGAGAGATATAATAATATTGAGAGAATGAATGTTCTATGGTAAACTTGTTATCAGGCGTTTTATTTTTGTTATAGATGTTTCATTTCTTATAATGTGAATAATCATAGGTGTAACCATGAATAGCTGGCAGATAGGGAAATTATCTTGGAAATAAGAATATGAGCTATACGAATGATAGAATTGAGAATCTAAACGATAATAAGGATAAGGCTGGATCAAGAGATTTCCTCTAAATATAAGATTAAGATAATGGAGCACAGTAGTTCCAATATTATTTTAACTATATTAAGGAGTAAATAGACGAAAGGAGTGATCCGCAGATGAAATATGTTGTGATAGATTTAGAATGGAATCAAAGTGCGGATCCAGAGCAAGTAAAAGAGAGTCTTCCATTTGAAATTATTGAAATTGGAGCAGTAAAACTCAATGAAAATTTAGATGAAGAATCCAAGTTTCACCAATATATTAAACCAACTTGTTATAAAAAATTAGCACCTGCCATAGAGAAGATGCTTCCTTATGATGAGGAGACTTTGAACAAAGGAAAATCTTTTGTGGAAGTTATGGAGGCATTTTTTAGTTGGTGTGGAAAAGATTATATTTTCTGCACATATGGTGATACCGATTTAATTCAACTCCAAAAAAATATGGATTATTATCATATGGAGAAGTTAAAAAAACCTCTTGCCTTTTATGATGTGCAAAGAATCTATCGATTTTGGAAAAACGATAAAAAGATTGTGAGCTTAGAGCATGCCGTAGAGCAAATGGGAATAAAACAGAGTCGTCCATTTCATCAAGCGTTTAATGATGCGCTTTATACAGCAGAGGTATTAAAAGAGATCGGACGGGAGAAATGGATTATAAGTATTGATGTATATAATAATCCTAAAAATGCCAAAGAGGAGATCTTTCGGAAAAATAAAAAAGGAACTTTATATATAACAAGAGAGTTTCAAGATAAGATAACAGCAATGCAACAGAAGAGAGTTAGAGAGCTTAGATGTGCTTGTTGTGGTAGGAGTCTAATAGAACAAATAGGATGGTTTGCCAGCAATCTGACTATCTATTATGCCGTTGGATATTGTAAAGAGCATGGATATATGCGTGGAAAAATTAAAGTAAAAAGTACATTGGAAGGAAAAGTATTTTTAATAAAGACTATAAAGCCTATTGATGAATTAGAAGCTAATTCCATTGAATTAAGGCAAAAGGAACTGCGTGAGAAACGTAGGGAGAGAAAAAAGAGAATACGCATAAAGGAATAGGAGGGAGTCCAATGAAGAAGGCATTGTTTATTATTAATCCATCTTCTGGACGACAAAATTTTTTGAATATGGTAGAAGGATTAGCAGGAAAGCTAGTAATGCAGCAGTTAGTCTCCCATATTGATGTCGTTTATACAAAAAAACAAGAAGATGCAAAAAATGCAGCAGCACAGATAAAAGAAGGACAGTATGATTTTGTAACAGCTATTGGTGGAGATGGAACACTTAATGAAGTAATAAATGGAGTGATTTTAAGTGGCACAAGAACTCCAATCGCTGTTATTTCTGCTGGAACAGTGAATGATTTTGCTAGCTATTTAAATTTACCACAAAATATAGATGGTTTTTGTGAGATGATTCGAGATTTTCATTGCAAATCTGTGGATGTGGGAAAAGTAAATGATAAATATTTTGTCAATGTATTAGCTGGTGGATTATTAACAGATGTTGGATATAAAGTTCCGAAAGAATTAAAAGCTATTATGGGAAAAATGGCTTATTATGTAGAAGGAGCAAAAGATCTTCCAAAAAATTTATTTAATACAGTAACCCTTGGGTTTGAGTCAGAAGAGTATACAAAAGATGTAGAAGCACTTTTGTTTATTGTCGCCAATTCAAGAAGTGTAGGTGGCTTTAAAAATATGGCTTCTTTAGCTTCTGTATCCGATGGATTATTAGATGTTCTCGTACTTCGAAAAGTGGAGTTTCCTAATATTACAAACCTGTTGATTAAAATATTGCAAGGAGATCATATTAATCATCCAAGTGTGGATTATTTCCAGACGAAGACATTGAAAATTAGAAATCTAGATGAAAATAATCCAGTAATTGTGGATTATGATGGAGAATGCTTTGGAGAATTACCAGTAGAGGTAAAAGTGATTCCAGATGCTATTGAAATCTTAGTTCCTAAAAATAAAAAGAAGGAAATCAATAAACGGAATCGATAAGAAAGTTCTTAGAAATTGGTTCTTCTTGTTAATAAATAAAAAAATAAATAAGAAAAACGAGAAAAAATCCATAGAGCGAGTTTTTTCTCGTTTTTTTGTCGTAAAATTAATCAAAATGTCTCTTTTTTATATATTTCTTTTTATTATAAAATCGTAAAGAACGTCTTTTTCTGGATAAATTCCAATAGAAGATAAAAAATATAAATAGTATGAAGAAAATAACAAAAGCAATTCCCATAATTAAAATTTGTTTCGGAATTTTATCCACAATGGTTCTAAAATTGTCTTCTGTTTTAGGCTTTGCAACTGTAATTGGAGAAGCCATGAAATCTTTATAATCAATACTTGTACTACCGATTTTTTGATTTTGGTACAAAATATCAATGGTACCTAGTGTTTTAGTTTGCTCATCTATATTTTTTGTAACAACAGTTGTAAGCTCTGACATATCTGCATCTTTTGGAATCGTAACCATATAATCTTTATTTACGGATAGATCTATGCGATCGGGATCTAATAATAAGAAAAAATTGTGAGCAATTAAATTCATATCCTCCGTAGGCATTGTTTCATAGGATTGTAATGGATAAGCGTGTTCATATTTTTCAAATGCATATTCAAAAAGCGCTTTTGTATCCGTATAAACAGCGACTCCAGCGTCATCCATTACAATACAAATTAGTTCCATATCACCATTGGTTGCTGATGTAGAAAGACAAGTTTTTGCTTTTGTTGTATAAGCTGTCTTTCCAGAAGTAACGGTTAAAGGGGCAATGGAATAAGTTCCAGATGGATATTTGATCATTTTGTGATGATTCCAAAGTTCACGAGCTGGATTTAAATTGGTCTTTGGAATACGGGAGTTTCTTGTGCTTGCCACTTTACGAAACTCTGGATAGGAGAGCGCTTGTTTTAAAATAAGCGCTAGATCATAGGCTGTCGTATAATGATTATCATTATGAAGACCATTTGCATTGGTGAAATTAGTATTTTTACAGCCTAATTCCTTGGCTCGCTTATTCATAAGTTTTGCAAACTCTTCTACAGAGCCGCTAATATGCTCTGCGATAGCGGAGCAGACTTCATTGGCAGATTCTAACATCATCCCATAAAGACATTGCTCTACTGTTAAAATTTCATTTGGCATAATACCGATGCTACTGCTTCCAGGTTCAATTCCATAGGCAGCCTCTACAGAAAATTTTACTTTCTCATTTAGCTTACAATTCTCAATTGCTAAAAGAACAGTCATTAATTTTGTTAAGCTTGCTGGATATTTTATTTTATTCATTTTTTTATTATAAAGAACTTGTCCTGTCTGGGCATCCATAACAATGGCTGTTTTTGCAGAGATTTTCGGCTCTTTTAGTTCTTTATTCTGTTGTTTGGCATATACGGGGACAACAGAGGTGAAAAAAGTTGTAAGGACTAGAATGTATGTTAATAATAATTTTATTTTTTTCATAATAGTATTTTAATTTTCTCGCGTTTTTTATGCAGTGACCATAAAGCGATGATGAGTTAAGAAAAATATGTCATATGGCCCATTGCTTTTACGTTAATAAAAAGAGTTCAATGAGTTACTCTGATTATTGTAGTATAAGGATTGTGTCACGTCAACCATCTTTTTTTCTTTACATTAGTTGGTAACTTCTCTATAATATAACGGAAACCACGAAGATAGAAAAAAGGAGTCATCATTTTTGATTATAGAAGTAATCTATGAAATATGAGGTGAAGAAATGAGATTAAGAAATGTTAAAGGTTCAAGAGAGACCATCGCTTCTAATGAATTTGTAATTCAAAATGGAGAACAATATAAAGGAAAATGGGCAAAAGAAGTATTTGGTAACGATAACCCAGTTCACATTGAAGTTGGAATGGGAAAAGGAAAATTTATTATGGAACTTGCCCGCAGAAATCCAGATATTAACTACATCGGAATTGAAAAATATTCAAGTGTATTGGTGAGAGCGATTGAAAAAAGACAGGAAGAAGAAGAAATGAATAATCTTTTCTTTCTCCGTATGGATGCAGAAAATATTTGTAATTTCTTTGAAAAAGATGAAATTGGAAGAATTTATTTAAACTTTTCTGATCCATGGCCAAAAGATCGCCATGCAAAGAGAAGATTGACTTCAAAAGAGTTTTTTAAACGTTACGATCAAATTTTAGTGTCTGATGGAAGAGTAATTTTCAAAACAGATAATCGTCCATTGTTTGATTTTTCAGTGGAACAAGTGCCAGAGGCAGGATGGAAATTAGAAAATGTGACCTATGATCTGCACAATAGTGAATATGCAGAAGGAAACATTATGACAGAGTATGAAACAAAATTTTCAAGTATGGGAACACCAATTAATCGACTTGTTGCATATAGATAGAAAAAGGGAAGAAATGAGGCATTGGAATGAAAAAGAGTGATGCTTTTGTTCATTTCATTAATCGTTATAACTACGAAAATCCAAAATTTCATAAAAGTATGCAACAGTTATTAGATGCACTAGAAGAAGTAAAACGATTTCTAAATCAAAAGCCTTCTTGAAGAAATGCATAAGAAGGTGCGTAAAAAAGAGGAAAAGAAAGAATAAAGTTCATAGCAAAAGAGAGGAGAAAACTCTCTTTTGCTGTCATAAAATAAGATAGTCGATAGGGAGAAAAGGAAAATTTTATCAGAAAAAGGGACCAAAAGGAAAAAGAAAATGAATTTATTCTAAAAAAATACTTGCATTTTTTTTTCAAATAGTATATAATAATTCTTGCGTTAAGAAAACGCAGTAATTTCATATACGCGCTTTTAGCTCAGTTGGTAGAGCACCTGACTCTTAATCAGGGTGTCCAGGGTTCGAGCCCCTGAAGGCGCATTTTCAAGAAATATCAGGCTTAGACATAGGTTTCAGGTCTGGTATTTTTTTTATCTGTTTTCTGGGATAGAAACGAAAGAGGAACGTCTATTTTATCTAAAATTTCCAATTATCTATTATTTCGAATAATCCATTCTTGTCTTGATTCATGTGAGGTTTCACAATAGTTTCCCGTTATAACAACAAGAATGGAATGCTAAAAATGATTTAAATTGCTGAATAACTATTTTGTGGACAAACAAATCGTATAATTTGCCTAAAAAAACTAAGAGAAAAATAGGATATTATATTATAAAATACAAAAAAATAAGATGATATTATTAAAAAATATAGTTAAAACACCAAAAAAATCATGAAATATTTTCATATATACTATGAAAATATTTCATTGTAGAGAAAAGGTAACATAGAGTATAATAAAAGATAGAATAGAATGGGATAGCTATACCTTTTGTGGGCTGAGGTGAAATATGAATATTAAATATTTATCTTATTTTGTAGAAGTTGTAAAGTGTGGGAGTTTTACAAGAGCAGCTGAGAAACTTTATATTTCTCAATCGGCACTTAGTAAAGCGGTAAAACGGTTAGAACAAGAGTTAAATTGTATTCTGATTGATCGCTTTGGAAAACAATTTCGTCTAACAAATGAAGGAAAAATTCTTTATCAAATGGGAGAAGAATTGTTAGAGACATTAAAAGAACAGGAAATGAAGATTTATGACAGCTTAAAAAATTGTAAAGGTAGACTTTGCGTAGGAATACCGCCTGTTATTACAACTGCCTATTTTGCATCGGTTGTATATCAATTTCGAAAAAAATATAAAGAAGTGGATTTCCAACTTGTAGAGGCAGGGGCTAACGTCTTACAAAGAATGGTAGATGAAAACTCGATTGATATTGGTGTCGTAATTTTACCTGTAATGGATAGTGAACTCTATTATATTGAACCGATTATATCTTCAGAAAATGTTTTGATTGTACATAAAGATCATGAATTATCTATGGAGTCTAAAGTGGCCTTTAAGGAGTTAAAAAAAGAGTCATTTTTACTCTTGGACAGTAGCTATATGTTACATGATCATATTATTTCTTGCTGTAGACAGGCTGGATTTGAACCAAATATAGTTGGAGAGAGTTTTCAATGGGATTTTTTAACGGAAATGGTATCTTATAATCAAGGAGTTAGTATCTTGCCAAAACCTATTTTAAGTCGATTTCATTTGGATAATATTCGTTGTATTCAAGTCACAGAGCCAGAATTACCATGGAATATTGCATTTATTATGAGAAAAGATCATTATGTATCAAAGCCTATGAAACAATTTATTGAGTTTACAAAAGATTATATGGGGACGACACAAAATCAATCAGAGTTTATAGAATAGCATTTTAATATAAATTTTATAATGAGGATAAAAGACGAAATACAAAAGAAGCGTATTTCGTCTTTTTTAGCATTTTATAGGAAATTTCTCAAAAAGCGGGTTACCTTAAGACATAAAAAAATATTTCTTATGAAATAAAGTTATGAACCTAGTGAAACAAAGTTATTTTTCAAATAAATAATCTATAAATATAATAGAATTAAGAATAATGATGAGTTATAAATAAATTTTAAAACAATTTTACGCGTTTAGAGCGGAAAATTAAGCTAAAAAGTATCATACAATATTTTGTTTTCTAGGAGGGAATAACATGGAAGAAAAAAGATTTTATGTGGGACAAAAATATGAATTTGACAAAACCATTAGCGATGAAGATGTAAAGAAATTTGCTGAAGTGACAGGAGATTTTAATCCACTTCATTTAGATGAAGAGTTTGCGAAAACGACAATGTTTGGAGGTAGAATTGCACATGGAATGATTGGAGCTGGGATTATTTCAGGGGGGCTTGCTATGTATTTACCAGGAACAGGAACCACTTATCTTGGTCAGGAGTTATCCTTTAAAAATCCAGTTAGAATCGGAGACACCATTCATGTGGAACTTGAGATTATGGAATTAATTCCTAAGAAAAAATTTGATATTGCAAAGATTAGAACTACTTGTATCAATTCAAAAGGGGAAATTGTCATTGATGGAACAGCAACTGTAATTCCACCTAGAGCGTAAAAAAAGGAGGGAATATTTATGCAAAAATTAATAACAGCCAGTCAAGCAGCACAATTAATAAAAGATAATGATACGATAGCATTTAATGGGTTTGCTTTTGGATTTGGATTTCCAGAAGCCCTTGCAAAAGCCATTGGAAAACGTTATGAGCAAGAGAAAAAACCAGAAAATTTGACATTATTGTTTGCTTCTGGTTGTGGGGATAGTGGAAAGAGTGACTTTGGTTTAGATCATTTTGCACAAGAAGGCATGGTACGAAGAATTGTAGCAGGACATGTTGGGCTAGCGAAAAAGTTGAGCGGAATGATCAATCAAAATCAAGTAGAGGCTTATAATTTCCCTCAAGGAGTTGTCACACATTTATATCGTGCAATTGCAGGTGGTAAACCAGGAGTTATCACTCATGTAGGGTTAAAAACATTTGCAGATCCTCGTTTAGAGGGTGGAAAAATGAATGAGAAAACAAAAGAGGATTTAGTGGAAGTGATTCAAGTAGCTGGCAAAGAACAACTTTTTTATCGTTCTATGCCGATCCAAGTGGCTTTAATTCGAGGAACAAAAGTAGATGAGTATGGTAATATGACATTGGAAAAAGAGGGCGTTTACTTAGAAACTCTTCATATTGCGCAAGCAGCGAAAAATTCTGGTGGCATTGTTATCGCACAAGCAGAACAAGTTGTAAAACATGGAAGTTTAAATGTAAGAGAAATTGAGATTCCTGGAATGTTAGTAGACTATATTGTAAAAGCAGAACAAGAAGATCATAAGATGAATGCAGGAGTCCAATATGATCCATCGTATACAGGAGAAGCTGTGATACCTGTGGAACAGATCGAGCCAATGAAAATGAGTCCAAGGAAAATTATTTCTAAGCGTTGTGCTATGGAATTAGAACGAAACACCATAATTAATCTAGGAATTGGAATGCCAGAAGGAGTAGCGGCAGTTGCATTAGAAGAAGGAATTAGTGATTGGACGACTATGACAATTGAAGCAGGTTCTGTTGGAGGAGTTCCAGGTTCTGGAACGAATTTGGGTGGTGCAACGAATGTAGAAGTGATTATAGGACACCCAAATATGTTTGATTTTTATGATGGTGGTGGACTTGATATTGCATTTTTAGGATTGGCACAAGCCGATGAGAAGGGAAATATTAATGTTAGTAAATTTAACGGAAGAATGGTTGGCTGTGGAGGCTTTGTAAATATTACGCAAACTACAAAGAGAGTTATTTTTTGTGGTACTTTTACAGCAGGAAAATCAGAAATAGAAGTAGAAGATGGAAAACTTCTTATCAAAAAGGAAGGACAGTATAAAAAGTTTATCAAAAAAGCAGAACAAGTGACATTTAGTGGAGAGTATGCAAAAGAAGTTGGGCAAGAGGTTCTTTACATAACAGAAAGAGCAGTTTTTCAGTTAACCGAAAAAGGAATGGAATTAATTGAAATTGCTCCAGGGGTTGATTTACAAAAAGATATTTTAGATCAAATGGAGTTTGAACCAATTATTTCTAAGCAGTTAAAGGAAATGGATTCTGCGATTTTTAAAGATGAAGTTATGGGACTAAAAGACCGAAAATAGAGGATATAGTAGGAAAAACCCAGAAAATACTGGGCAGAAAATGGGAGGTTTCATATGATAGGAATTTTCTTAGGATTAGCAGTGTTGGTATTTCTCGCTTATAAAGGGTATAACATCATTTGGGTTGCACCAGTGGCGGCAATTGTTGTTGCTTTAACAGGTGGTTTAAATTTATTTAGTGCTTATACAGAGACCTATATGAAAGGTCTTGTGGACTTTGTGATGTCTTGGTTTCCGACATTCTTATTCGGTGCAGTATTTGGAAAATTAATGGAGATTACTGGTGCAGCAAAAGCTGTAGCTAGAAAATTAGCGGCATTGATCGGAAGCCAGAGAGCTATTTTAGCAGTTGTGATTGCTTGTGCAGTGCTTACATATGGTGGTGTAAGTCTGTTTGTTGTAGTATTTGCTATTTATCCATTGGCACTTGAATTATTCCATGAAGCGGATATTCCAAAACGTTTAATCCCAGGTGCTATTGCTCTTGGTGCTTTTACTTTCACCATGACAGCGTTACCAGGTTCCCCACAGCTGAATAACTTGATTGCCACACAGTATCTTGGAACAGATACAATGGCAGCGCCAATTCTTGGTATTACAGCAGCTTTGGTAATGTTTATTTTAGGCTATATTTGGCTTTCTTATCGTGAAAAGAAACTAAGAGAAAAAGGAGAGCATTTCCATGCAGAAGAAGGAGAATTAGTAGAAGGTGAGAAAATAGAATCCCATTGGTTATTTGGGGTTATACCACTTATTGTAGTTGTTCTTACGCTAAACTTATTAAAATGGGCACCAATTCTTGCCATTGGTTCTGGCATCATTTTAACAGCTCTTTTTCATATTAAGCAGTGGAAAAAGTTACCTGAGGCATTAAATAGTGGCGCAGAAGGCTCTGTAATGGCAATTTTAAATACAGCAGCAGCCGTAGGATTTGGATCTGTTGTAAAAGCGGTTCCAGGGTTTGCAGCTATGACAGCAGCGTTGCTCGGTATGGGAGGAAGTCCTCTTGCATCAGAGGCAGTAGCGATTACCCTTCTTGCGGGTGCCACAGGTTCCTCATCCGGTGGTATGACAATCGCTTTAGAAGCACTTGCCAGCAAATATTTGGAAGTGGCACAAGCAATGAATATTAGTCCAGAGGCGTTCCATCGTATTGCCACAGTAGCATCTGGAGGCTTAGATACGCTACCACACTGTGGTGCGGTTATTACATTACTGGCTGTTTGTAAGCTCACACATAAAGATTCTTATTTAGATATTGGAGTTTTATGCTGTGTAATTCCTTTAATCGCGACAGCTATCATCGTTATTATGGGTAGTATGGGAATCGTATAAAAATGATTTTGTAGCATACTATTTTGAGAGTAATAATGAAAAAGAATGAATAAGAAAAAAGAAGGAGAATAATGTTGGTATTTCCCATTATTCCCCTTCTTTTTTTGATGAAAGATTAAGAAAGATGAAATCCCATACTGATAATCCATACATAAGAGAGTGTTTTTGGGAGCATTAACATTCCAAGTATCGGTTTTTTATGGGCATATAAAGCAACTGGAAGGTAAAATCCAAAACTTAAAAAAATAGCAACAGGCATATAGAAGAGAGCATCTTTATATTGGATTCCAGAGTATCCATAAAGGATGGAAATGAAAAGTCCAATTAAGAAAAATGGAATATTTCGATAAATAGACCAATGGATATCGGTTGTAGGTTTTCCCCATCCATTTTGAGGGCATAAGCATAGGATAACCCGTATGATAATAAGCAGTAGAAGGGAAATGGAAAATAGCATAGAAACTTTAAGTTGTGGATACTGTTTTTCCCATATAAGAAATAAAATTCCATAGAAAAAGGTCATAGTAATAGATGTGATCATTTTTCCGTATCCTAGCATTTTCTCAAGCCCTTTGGAAGAATTTCGAATGGCTTGAATAATACGAGGGATGAGATGAAAGGAATCTCCAAAACCGAGGACAAGGGTCATTGTTCCATAAAGAAACCGAGGAGAGGAGTAAGAATGGGCAGTAGATACTAGATAGCATCCAGATACTAATGCAAAGAGCAAATAGGCCATATCAAAAATCATTTCAAATATAAGTTTTGGTGAGTGATGTTTCATAGATAAATTCCAAATATTATTATTTTTGTGTGTGTTTTGCTAAGGCCACGTGATAAGTAGTAAAAGAAGTGGCAAGGTAGAATTTTTAGCACTAGAGATTTATTACACGAAAATAATAATTCCTTTCTTGTATTGTAGATTTATTAAAAAGTGTTCGAATGGAAAACAAAGAGGCTGTTTCACAATATAAAATTTTCATAAGAGTAAGATATCGAAACGATAAAAACACAAATATCTATATCTCATAGAATTCATTTATTTTGTGACAGCCCCTAAGAAATAGAAAGTAAGAAGTCTTACTAATTAATATTTAAAATGGGAAGAAAACATTAAGGATTTAATGTTGCCTTAATTAATTCTTCGTTTGATAATGTTGAAAGTTGTTTTACTTTTTCAATATCTAAGTTCAATGCTTTTGTAATTCGTTCTCCATAATCATGATCGGCAAGATAGCAATGAACGGCATGCCGATATTTGACATTTTCAGTAACAGGTGCAATATCTTCCGCTGTGTTAGAGATCAGTAATTGTTTTTTCTCTTCGGTCATTAAGCGATAGAGTTCACCGCCTGCACGGAAGTTATCATCGGTTGGATCGTCCTTATAATCATAGGCATACATAGCACCAGAAAGATCAAGAGGTGGTTCCATAACATCTGGCTGTGCAGACCAATATCCACTGCTATTAGGTGAATAAGCAGGAGCACTTCCATAGTTACCATCCACACGCATTTGACCATCTCGATGATAATCATTTACAACCGCGTGTTTTGCCTGATTGACAGGGATCTGATTATAGTTAACTCCTAAGCGATAACGCTGTGCATCCCCATATACAAAAAGACGTCCTTGCAGGAATTTATCTGGGCTAAATCCGATTCCTGGAACTACATGAGCAGGTGTAAAAGCAGCTTGTTCTACTTCAGCAAAGTAGTTATCAGGCCAACGATTTAATTCAAGAACACCAACTTTAATAAGAGGGAACTCTTTATGGCGCCATATTTTTGTAATATCAAATGGATTTTCATAATGATTTTTCGCCTGTTCTTCTGTCATGATCTGAACATACATCGTCCATTTTGGATATTCTTTTCTTTGGATTGCCTCAAAGAGATCACGGCCATGATATTCACGATCCATTCCATTAATTTTTTGTGCTTCTTCATTTGTTAAACATTTAATTCCCTGTTGTGTATGGAGGTGGAATTTACACCAAACTCTTTCGTTTTTATCATTATAAAAACTATAAGTATGTTCCCCATACACATGCATATGACGGAAAGAAGCAGGGATACCGCGATCGCTCATAACGATAGTTCTTTGGTGGAATGTTTCAGGAAGAAGAGTCCAAAAATCCCAAGTATTTTGAGGATTTCTCATTCCAGTATAAGGATCTCGTTTTACAGCTCGATTTAAGTCTGGGAAGTTATGTACATCACGAATAAAGAAAGTTGGAGTATTGTTTCCAACAAGATCCCAGTTTCCTTCTTCTGTATAGAATTTACAAGCGAATCCACGAATATCGCGTTCTACATCGGCAGCGCCACGTTCACCTGCAACAGTAGAAAAGCGGACAAACACATCCGTTTTTTTGCCGATTTCAGAGAAAACTTTTGCCTTCGTATATTGAGTAATATCGTCTGTTACGGTAAATGTGCCATAAGCTCCCCACCCTTTTGCGTGCATACGGCGTTCTGGAATTACTTCTCGATCAAAGTGTGCAAGTTTTTCCAAAAGCCATACATCTTGTAACATAACTGGGCCTCTAGGACCAGCAGATAGAGAGTTTTCATTTTCAGCGACAGGTGCCCCAACTTCATTTGTTAATTTTTTGTTATCCATAAATACCTCCTTATATTGCAAAATAGATATAAAATAGCCCAAAAGCAAATAGATTTTGAACTATGATGAAAGATGAGAAATCATAAAAAATATTTCTCATTATCTATAGTCACAATTGAGCCTTTTTTATTCCAATAGACTGTAATCAATGGAAAAGAAAAAGGTTTTATTGTTTCCTATCATCAGAAAGAAGTCTAAACAAAAACTGTATTTATTATATCATATTATAAATAAACAGTCAAATTTCTATTTAATAACAAAAAAATAGACAAAAAACGATAATAAAAAAAATTTCAATGTCATAAAATGTCGAAGAGAATTAAATTTAGAAAAATATAAGTTGTAATTTGATTTTTACTATGAAATAATGAAATAGAAAAATAATTATACATAATATACAAAAAATAGAAAATAAAATTGGATAAAAAATGGAAAATACAGTAATCAATTGACAAGTAAAATCATATGATCTAAAATGAAAACAAGTTAATTGGTAGTACCAATATAAATCTAAACAGAGGATATTAGATTCCTAATAAATTCTGAGTAAAGTGGGTGAATTAAGAGAATATAAAAAGAAGGGGAAACGGAAGCCGTTTCTCATTGTTCTTTTATGTAGATTGGTACTACCAATTAGGGGTCGAATAAAAAGGAAAAAACTATATAGTGTTTTTAAGAAAAGGAGGAAGTTATGAATATTTTAGTGTGTGTAAAACAAGTTCCTGACACAACTGAGATTCGAATTGATCCAGTTACAAATACGTTAATAAGAGCAGGGGTTCCAAGTATCGTGAATACGTTTGATGCTTATGCGTTAGAGGTGGCAGCTCGTTTAAAAGAAGCGGTTGGAGGAAAGGTTACTGTTTTATCCATGGGACCAGAACAGGCAAAAAATGCATTAAAAGAATGTCTAGCTGTTGGAGCAGATGAAGCCTATTTATTTAGTGATCGTGTTTTTGGTGGGTCTGATACATTAGCGACAAGTTATGTGCTTTCTTGTGCAATTAGGGCGGTAGAGGAAAGAACTGGTGAGAAGTTTGACTTGATTTTATGTGGCAAGCAGGCTATCGATGGAGACACTGGTCAAGTGGGTCCTGAAATCGCAGAATATTTAGGATATGCACAGATTACATATGCGTCTAATGTAGTGATGGAAGAAGGCAAATTAAAGGTAACAAGAGAGTCTGATGAAGGTTATGATTATTTGACAGGGGAGTTGCCTCTTCTTATTACCATTGTGAAAACAGATTTTGAACCAAGATATCCAACAATTAAATCGAAAATGGCGGCAAAGAAAAAAGAGATTCCGACTTTAACTTCTTCAGATATTGAAATTGATACAACAAGATGTGGCTTAAAAGGTTCTCCAACAAAGGTAAAGAAAACATATACACCAGTACGAGAAAAAGTATGTGTGAAAATTGAGGAAGAAGATACAAAGACAGCCGTATTAAAGCTTGCAGATTTATTGACAGATGCAAAAGTAATTTAGTTGGGAGGAAGAGCCATGAGTAGTAGATTTACAGATTATAAAAATCTTTGGGTTTTCATTGAAACTGAGGAAGGAAAGGCAAAAAACGTTGGGTTTGAACTTTTAACTCCAGGAAGACAGCTTGCCGATAAGATGGGGGAAAAACTGGTAGCAGTCGTTGTAGGACATCAAGTGGAAGAAGAAGCGAAAAAAGCCATTGCTTATGGAGCCGATGAAGTTCTTTTAGTAGAAGGAGAAGAGTATTATAATTATAATACCGATGCTTTTACTTATGCATTGGAGCAATTAGTGAAAAAATATCAACCAACAAGTGTTTTAATTGGTGCAACCAACAATGGTCGTGATATGGGACCAAGACTTGCTTGTCGTTTAAAAACAGGATTGACAGCAGATTGTACTGGTCTTGACTATGATGAAGAGGCAGGAAATATGATTTGGACCCGTCCAGCTTTTGGAGGAAATCTAATGGCAATGATTCTCTGTCCAGATAATCGTCCACAGATGGGAACGGTTCGACCTGGGGTATTTAAGAGAGGAAAAATGGAGGAGAAACGAGAAGGTGCGATTATTCGAGAAGAGATTCATCTTCCAAAAGAACAAATTCGTGTGACTTTATTAGAACGAGTAAAAGAAGTAGCAGAAGCTGTGAATTTAGAAGAAGCAGATGTTATCGTTGCAGGTGGAAGAGGTCTTGGATCTGCAGATAATTTCTCTTATATTCGAGAATTAGCAGAAGTATTTGGTGGTGTCGTTGGAGCTTCTCGTGCAGCAGTAGAGGCAGGATGGATTCCTCATGCACATCAAGTAGGGCAGACAGGAAGGACAGTAGCGCCAAAGCTTTATATTGCTTGTGGTATTTCAGGAGCCATTCAACATTCAGCAGGAATTACAGGTTCTGATACGATTATTGCTATTAATAAAGATAAAGATGCGCCTATTTTTGAGATAGCCGATTATGGAATTGTAGGAGATTTAAAACAAGTAATTCCAGAGTTAATAAAAGAAGTAAAAAAGAGAAAAGAAAATGAGTAGCAAGAGCTTAAATCCTCTTATAAGAATGAATCTTATAGGGGGATTTTCTTATGGGATAGAAAAGGGACTTTCCTTTATATAGGATATTGTGTTTTAATAACAATTTACTTATAATGAAAAATACAAAAACAATGTTATTCTATAATAAGTGGAGTCAAAAATATGTAGGATTTGACATGTATAGCCTGATGCGTAATTTGAAGCTATAGAAAACAAACAATATGTACAAAATATTTCATAATGATATAAGAGAAGTAGTTTTAGAAGTACAATAATAAGGTTAGGAGAAGTAAAATATGAATGTGAAGCAAGAAGTGAGTGTAAGAAAGATTATAAAAGATGCAGAAGATAACTATAGAGGAGGGTATTTTTGTTGTGAGGCATTGATGGCCTCTATTCGAGACAATTTTGAATTGGATATTCCAAAAGAAGTTATTGGCATGGCATCCGGTATGGCAGTTGGGGCTGGTCGGTCAGGTTGTATGTGTGGGGCTTTAAATGGTGGAATTTTAGCACTTGGATTGTTTTTTGGTCGGACAGAGCAAAATGGTCCACAAGATCCAAAAGTAATCAAATGTATGGAGCTGACAAAAGAATTACATGGTTGGTTTCAAAAGGAAAATGGGAAAAATTCAGTTTGTTGTCGTGTGTTGACAAAGGAATTTGATATGGGAAAAGGGGAACATAAGGAACAATGCATTTCCTATACAGGGCTTTGTGCAGGAAAAGTGGCAGAAATTATTATCCGTGAACTAGGACTTACGAACTTAGATTTGGAAGAGGAGTGCTCATAACTATGAGTCCTAGTAGAAAATTATTTTTCAAGAGTAATATTTTGACAAAATTTTTTCAGGATGGTATACTTAATCTACGTGAAAGGCAGAATGTAAGCGAAAAGTTTGCAAGGAATGCCTTTTCTCGTTAAAAAAATAAAATTGTATAGAAAAAGTAATTTTATATAGAATAAATTCTCATCGAAAAGTATAAGATAATAGGAAAAGGCTGAGAAGAGAAGAGTACAATTTCTAAAGATTACAGAGAGTCTGATTAGGTGGAAGCAGATATGGGAGGAAATTGGAAGATGGTCTTGGAGCCGCGTACCGAGCAAGACAACAAAAGCGAATCATTTGTTTTGTAAGATTACGACGGGAATGCCCGTTATAGCATAAAAGTACCAATTGCTATGGAAAAGAAAAAATGAAAGATTCTTTTCCTAGAAAAATAGGAACTTTATGAGGCAAGATTTGTAAGAATCTTGTAAAAAAAGGTGGTATCACGAAGCAATAGCTCTCGTCCTTTTCCAAACGGAGATAGGAGGGGAGCTTTTTTCTATACAGTTTACAATTTTGAAAGTAATTCGATATAAAAAACGCTTATAACAGTGTGAATAAAATTAGGAGGATTAGATATGTGTACAAACTGTAAAAAACCATATTATATTACGACAGCTATTGCCTACACATCAGGAAAACCACATATTGGAAACACTTATGAAGTAGTACTTGCGGATAGTATCGCTCGTTTTAAAAGAGAGCAAGGATACGATGTTCGTTTCCAAACAGGAACTGATGAGCATGGACAAAAAATTGAATTAAAAGCAGCAGAATCAGGAATTAAGCCAAAGGAATTTGTTGATAATGTAGCTGGAGAAATTAAAACGATTTGGGATTTAATGAATACTTCTTATGATAAATTTATTCGTACAACCGATGAATATCATGAAAAAGAAGTACAAAAGATTTTTAAATATCTTTATGATAAAGGAGATATCTATAAAGGACATTATGAAGGGCTTTATTGTACACCATGTGAATCTTTCTTCACAGAATCTCAATTAGTCGGTGGAAAATGTCCAGACTGCGGAAGAGAAGTACAGCCAGCAAAAGAAGAGGCTTATTTCTTTAAAATGAGCAAATATGCGGATCGCTTAATTAACTATATTAATGAGCACCCAGAATTTATTCAACCAGTTTCTCGTAAAAATGAAATGATGAATAACTTCTTATTACCAGGATTACAAGATCTTTGTGTATCAAGAACTTCTTTTACATGGGGAATTCAAGTAGACTTTGATCCAAAACACGTAGTCTATGTATGGCTTGACGCTCTTACAAACTATATTACAGGACTTGGATATCATTGTGATGGAGAAAATGATGAGTTATTTAATAAATATTGGCCAGCAGATCTCCACTTAATCGGAAAAGATATTATCCGTTTCCATACGATTTATTGGCCAATTTTCTTAATGGCGCTTGATTTACCACTTCCAAAACAAGTATTTGGACATCCTTGGTTATTACAGGGAGATGGAAAAATGAGTAAGTCCAAAGGAAACGTTATTTATGCAGACGATCTCGTAGATTTCTTCGGAGTGGATGCGGTTCGTTACTTTGTACTTCATGAAATGCCATTTGAAAACGATGGAGTTATTACTTGGGAGTTATTAGTAGAACGTTTAAATTCTGATCTTGCTAATACTCTTGGTAACCTTGTAAATCGTACAATTTCTATGACAAATAAATATTTTGATGGAGTTGTAGAAAACAAAGGTGTTACAGAAGAAGTGGATGAAGAGTTAAAAGCAGTTGTTTTATCTGCAAAAGCAAAAGCGGAAGAAAAAATGGAAGAGCTTCGCGTTGCGGATACGATTTCTGAAATTTTTGCAATCTTTAAACGTTGCAATAAATATATTGATGAAACAATGCCTTGGGCTCTTGCAAAAGAAGAGGATAAAAAAGATCGTCTTGCAACTGTGCTTTATCATTTAGTGGAAAGTATTACAATTGGAGCAAGTCTTTTAGAGCCTTTTATGCCTGAAACATCAGAAAAAATCCTTGCACAGTTAAATGCTAAGAAACGTGGATTTGATGAATTAGATCAATTTGGCCTTTATGAATCTGGAACAAAAGTAGTAGAAAAACCAGAGATTTTATTCGCCCGTTTAGATTTAAAAGAAGTGCTTGAAAAGGTAGAAGTTTTAAAAGAAAAACAGAAGGCAGAAGCTGGAGTTTCCGAAGAAACAGAAGAGACAGGAATTGATATTGAGCCAAAACCAGAAGTGACAATCGATGATTTTGATAAATTACAATTCCAAGTAGGAGAGATTATTGCTTGTGAAGCGGTGAAGAAATCTAAGAAACTTCTTTGTTCCCAAGTAAAAATCGGAAGTCAAGTAAGACAGATCGTATCTGGAATTAAGAACTTCTATTCTCCAGAAGAAATGGTAGGAAAGAAAGTTATGGTTGTAACAAACTTAAAACCTGCCAAATTAGCTGGAATTTTATCAGAAGGAATGATTCTTTGTGCGGAAGATGCAGAAGGAAACTTAGCTCTTATGACACCAGAAAAAGAAATGCCAGCAGGAGCAGAAATCTGCTAATTATGAAATAATTTAAGCGATTAAAATAATCATAAAAGTGGTGGGGAATTTTGAAGAAAAATTTCTCATCACTTTTTTCGTCTACATGGCTATTGTCTAAAATATAGGGACTGTTATAATAAAAAATAGTATCAAATGATACGGTTAAAAAGTAAGGAAAATGAGCAAGGGAAACAGGAGGAAAATTCTATGAAAAAAAGAGTCTTACAAGTTTTGACAGGAGTTCTATTAATGATGAGTCTTTGTATATTCGTAGGAATGCCAAAGCAAGTAAAGGCAGAAGTTAAGATTGCAGAGTATGATGAAGACTCCAATAAGGTGACAGAAGTAAATAAAATTCCATTTCTGTTAGTAAAGGATATCGATGATTTACGTGGAATAGCGCAAAAACCATATGGAATCTTAATAAGTAAAGAGGAAAAAGAAGTTACCGTTCCTCTCAATGTAAAAAATACAGGAAAAGCCGTTTTTAGTGTACAGACGGAAAATAAAGGGCAAAAAGGAAAGGTTATCTATAGTTTTAGCAAGGACGAAGAGGGCAAAGAAGTTCTTGGAACGGTAGAAGCGAAGTTATCAGAAAGTACATCGGATGATTTATATATGGATGTGACAAAGGGAACTTATTACTTGACATTAGAAATAAAAGGAACACTGAAAAATGATGCATTATTTTTAGTACAAGGTGGAGTTTTATCTACTAAAGATAGGGTTTTAACAAATTCGAATTTTGTAATTAGCGGAACGACAGGAAAGCCACTTTACTATAAGGTGAATATGAAAAATCAAGGTGAACTTGACTTTCTGTTCCAAGGGACTGAGTTTTTAGAAAGTCAAGTAGTTCTTTGCGATGAAAATAAGAAACCAATTTCAAAAGTAGAAACTGTGGGGAAAGATGATATTATTTGCTATAAAACATATGTGGTTCCTAAAGGGGTCTACTATTACCGAGTGAATACAGAAAATAATTGTTTTATGATTCAAACTGCAAAATCGGGTTATACCGATAGGGATAGTTCGTCTTCTATTCAGCCAAGAGTCTTAAAAAATAATAGGATGATTACGAGCTATGTCTCATTAGCCGATAAAAAAGGAAGTAAAAAGTATTATCAATATGAGGCAAAAAAATCTAGTGAGCTAAAAGGGCTATATATTGAGTTTGATGAAGGTAGTTCAGGAACCATTGAAGTTTCTATTAAACTTCCTGGAAAAGGTTGGACAACGAAGAAGTTGAAAGAAGGAGAAGTTTATAAAATTAGTGATAAAAATATACGTAAAAAAGGAACATATAAGATTAGGATAAAAAAACTATCCGATAAGACAACAGGTACTTGTACAATAGGTACTGATGAGTATGATGGTTTAAGTTGGCTATTCTAAAAAAATAAAGGGTAGCTGAGAATTACATAATCATAATAAGTTAGAGCCATAGATTGTTTTAGTCTATGGCTCATTGTCTTTGCGCAAATAAAAAAAGCAGTGGAGTAAGGGAATCCGCTGCTTTTTTTGAGGGCTAATGTTTTGGTCTGTGCCTATGCACAGGTGTAAGAAAAAGAAAATAAGGGAAGTTTCCTTTTCTTACGAAAGAAATATTGTTTCTCAATGTTAAGAAGGTAGTACATCATCAATAACATTAGGAGAGGTTTTGCTTGATGAACTTATCATATCACAAATAGATTGATTAATCAATATATAAATTAAAAATTTTTTAAAATTATTTTTGGGAGGCTTTTATAAAAGAAATTAATGTGGTTTTTTGTTGAAAAGACAAAAAAATAATCGCTTCTTTTTCATAGATAATTTTATTTGAAATATTTGGATGATTTTCAAAGAACTGAAAAACTATTTCCATATGATATTATGATTGGGTGTAACTTGTTTATCTAGTGTTGTATTTGTACTCTGTGCCGATACAATATGATAAATAGAATGCATATTAAGGGGGAGCAAATAGGAGTTCTAAAAAATCTCTCAAGTTTAATTTTTAAAAGATTGCTCGAAAAAAATGGTCATAAAAGGTGAGAATTTAAAAATTAAAAAAATTTGAAAAAACTATTGCCATAATAAAAAAATATGATATAATAGAATCATTAACAATATTAGTAATCATTACTAATATAAAAAATTAATGATTAGTGATAAAAATCATTTCATTTGTTAATATTAAGTAGTATAATAGTAGTAGTATAATAAAAAATAGTAAAAGATGAGCAAAGGAGATTAGAATTATGAAAAAATATTTATGTGAACCATGCGGATATGTTTATGATCCAGAAGTAGGAGATCCAGATGGAGGAATCGCTCCAGGAACAGCTTTCGAAGACATTCCAGATGATTGGGTTTGCCCAATTTGCGGAATGGGTAAAGAAGTGTTCGTAGTAGAAGAATAATTTTGTAAGTAGCCAAAATGTTCGCTTCTATTTTCAATCATGAAATTCGTTTTTTAGTTTTATAATTAACCATCGATAAGGGACTATGTATAGAGATTCTATAGAATAGTCCCTTATTTTTATGTTATAGGAAATTCCTCGCAAAGAGAGTTATCCTATAACATAAAAAAGCACTACGTGCGAACGATGGGCAGCTCGTAAAGAAGGTAATTTTGCTTCGCAAGCTGCTCGCGCGCGGCAAAGTGCCCATTGCTAGAAGTAACTTAAAGTTGCGAGGAGTGTGTAATGCACACTTTGTTCTGTGATAGAAAAGTAGCTTTCTAAAATTCGTTTCCTATCATATTAAAAATGTGTGAATGGAGTGGCAATGAACTAGAAGCTATGCTTGCCTTATGCTTAGTTATACGATAAAATGATTGTTGTTATTCTAATAAAAGGTAATGGGATAGCCAATTTTGTTTTATAAAAAATGAATGATAATGATAGGAAAAATAGAGTTTTAACTGAAGGAGGAGATTAAATAGAGTATGAGTATTTTAAACGTAGAACACTTAAGTCATGGATTCGGGGATCGAGCTATCTTTAATGATGTATCATTCCGCTTATTAAAAGGAGAACATATTGGACTTGTTGGTGCTAATGGTGAAGGAAAATCTACTTTTATGAATATTGTAACTGGAAAGTTAATGCCAGATGAGGGAAAAGTAGAGTGGGCAAAAAATGTGCGTGTTGGTTATTTGGATCAGCATACCGTATTGCAACAGGGAATGACCATTCGAGACGTGTTAAAGTCTGCCTTTTCCTTTTTATTTGAATTAGAAGAAAAAATGAATCAAATTTGCGATGAAATGGGCTCCGCAGATGAAGATACGATGATGGCAATGATGGAGGAACTTGGAACCATTCAAGATCTTTTAACGAATCATGATTTCTATTTAATTGATTCTAAAGTAGAAGAAGTAGGACGCGCTTTAGGTCTTACGGATATTGGTCTTGACCGTGACGTTACGGACTTGTCAGGTGGACAAAGAACAAAAGTGTTATTGGCGAAACTATTGTTAGAAAAGCCAGATATTTTATTACTTGACGAGCCTACGAACTATTTAGATGAAGGACATATTGAATGGTTAAAACGTTATTTACAGGAATATGAAAGTGCTTTCATCTTAATTTCTCATGATATTCCATTTTTAAATAGTGTTGTTAATTTAATTTATCATATGGAAAATCAAGAGTTAAATCGCTATGTTGGTGACTATGATAAATTCCAAGAAGTCTATGCAGTAAAGAAATCTCAGTTAGAAGCCGCTTATCGAAAACAGCAACAAGAAATTGAAGAATTAAAAGATTTCGTAGCGAGAAATAAAGCGAGAGTTTCCACAAGAAATATGGCCATGTCCCGTCAAAAGAAATTAGATAAGATGGAAGTGATTGAGCTTGCAAAAGAAAAGCCAAAGCCAGAGTTTCATTTTAAAGAGGCAAGAGCAGCTGGAAAAGTTATTTTTGAAACTGAGGACTTGGTGATTGGATATGATAAACCTCTTGCCAAACCAATTAATTTACGAATGGAACGTGGAGAAAAAATCGCATTAATCGGTGCAAACGGAATTGGAAAATCCACGTTATTAAAGAGTATTTTAGGGTTGATTCCAGCATATTCTGGAAAAAGCCATTTAGGTGATTATTTATATCAAGGATATTTTGAGCAGGAGATGACACCAGATAAAAATATCACTTGTATTGAAGAGATTTGGAAGGAATTTCCGTCTTATAGTCAATATGAAGTGCGTGCAGCTTTAGCCAAATGTGGTCTTACAACAAAACACATTGAGAGCCAAGTTCGCGTATTAAGTGGTGGTGAGCAGGCAAAAGTAAGACTTTGTAAGCTTATCAATAAAGAGACAAATATTTTATTATTAGATGAGCCAACAAACCATTTAGATGTAGATGCGAAAGAAGAATTAAAACGAGCGTTAAAGGAATATAAAGGTAGTATTCTTTTGATCTGCCATGAGCCAGAATTTTATCAAGATGTTGTGGATAAAATTTGGAACTTAGAAGAATATTCTCTTCTTGCATAATAAGAAGATTGGTAATTAAAATTAAAACATTATTTTTTAGGGAAATCATAGTTCGTAAAAAGCTTTCGATTTCCCTATTTGATTTTCTAAACATAGTATTATTTTTTACAAATGCGTAAGGATATGCTATAATGTTCGCAAAGAGCGGGATAATGTTCCTATTGTTCTTTGGAATATTGGAGGTTAAAAATGAATGATAAAAAAATATTGAGCTGGCAGATAGAGAAGTTCTTAAAGAATCCGATTCTTTCAGCGATATTGCTCTTGATGATGGTGGGAATTTTATTTTCTCAAAGTACAAAATCAGGAGTTATTGCAACCGTTTTTGTGGTCATTTATATAGGAATCCTCGTAACATATTATATTAAATTAAAGCCTGAAATTATGGCAGAACTTGTACAATTTGCGGTTGAGCATGGGCAAGTTCAAAAACAATTATTAAAGGATTTATCATTGCCTTATATTCTAACCGACTTAGAGGGAGGAATTTTATGGTATAACAATGAATTTAAAGAGATGATCACAAAAGACGATTGGAAGTCAAAAAATCATGTACAAAAGATATTTAATGAACTGTCCAAAGACACATTTCCAGAAGAGGGAGAAAAAAATAAAGTTCCTTTGCTCTATAATGAAAAATTTTATAGTGTGGAAATGAAACGAGTTTGTGTAGAAGGTTTGATCAATAAAGAAGAAAGCGGAAAAGAAGAAGTGGAAGCCAATTCTATGATCGCCTTTTATTTCTTCAATGAAACCGAATTACAGCATTATATTAAAGAGAACAAAGAACAACGGCTCGTCGCAGGTCTGATTTATATTGATAACTATGAAGAAGTCCTCGATAGTATTGAAGAGGTGAGGCAGTCACTGTTAGTCGCCCTCATCGATCGAAAAATTAATAAATATATGCAAAATGTAGATGCTATTTGTAAGAAGCTTGAGAAGGATAAGTTTATCGTTGTTTTTCAACAAAAATATTTGCCACAGCTTCAGTCTACGAAGTTTTCTATTTTGGATGAAATAAGAGCCATTAATATTGGAAATGAGTTGGCGGTTACTTTAAGTATTAGTTTAGGAATCAATAGCACTACTTATACACAGGCATATGAATCTGCACGAGTTGCTATGGACTTAGCCCTTGGACGTGGTGGAGATCAAGCAGTTGTAAAAGATGGAGATAAGATTTCCTACTACGGTGGTAAGACCCAAGTTGTGGAGAAGAGTACTCGAGTAAAAGCAAGGGTAAAAGCCCATGCTTTAAGAGAAATTATGGAAACAAAAGATGAAGTTGTCATTATGGGGCATCGATTTCCAGATGTGGATTCTATTGGAGCTGCATTAGGAATTTATCGTTTGGCAAAAACCCTTGATAAAAAAGCACACATTGTTATTAATGAAGCAACGATTTCCATTCGACCAATTTTAAATAATTTTATGGAAGATGATTCTTATGAAGAGGATTTATTTATTGATAGCGCAGAAGCAATTAATTTGACCAAGTCTTCCACTTTATTAGTCGTAGTCGATGTAAATCGTCCAAGTTATACGGAATGTCCTGAATTATTAGAGTTGGCAAAGAGCATTGTTGTTTTTGATCATCATCGACAAACAAGTGAGATCATTGGCAATGCGATTTTATCTTATATTGAACCATATGCATCCTCATCTTGTGAGATGGTAGCAGAAATTCTTCAATATATTCCAGATAAGCCAAAATTAAAGCCAATTGAAGCGGATGCCATGTATTCAGGTATGCTTGTGGATACGGATAATTTTGTTACAAAAACAGGAGTTCGTACTTTTGAGGCAGCAGCATTTTTAAAGAGAAATGGGGCTGATGTGGTCCGCGTAAGAAAGATGTTTCGAAATAGTATGGAAAATTATAAACTTCGAGCGGAAGTTATTCGTCAAGCCGAAGTTTATTTAGATGAGTTTGCTATTTCTATTATGCCAAGCGATGGAGTGGATAGCCCAAATGTGCTTGCCGCACAGGCAGCAAATGAACTTCTTGATATCGAAGGTATACGTGCATCTTTTGTTATGACAGAGATTGGAAAACAGATCTTTATTAGTGCTCGTTCGATTGATGATGTAAATGTTCAGATCATTATGGAAAAATTAGGAGGCGGTGGCCATTTAAATGTGGCAGGAGCACAACTTTCGGATGAGACAATAGATGGAGCTGTTAGCCAGTTAAAATTAATACTTGATACTATGAAAACAGAAGGAGATATTTAAGATGAAAGTTATTTTATTAGAAGACGTAAAGAGCTTAGGTAAAAAAGGGGAACTTGTAAATGTAAATGACGGATATGCTCGTAATTTCATTTTACCTAAAAAATTAGGATTAGAAGCCAATGCAAAAAACTTAAATGATCTAAAATTGCAAAAGGCAAACAGTGAAAAAATTGCTGCAGAACAATTAGCAGAAGCACAAAAATTAGCAGAAGAAATGAAAGAAATGCAGATTAAAGTAGCGATTAAGACAGGAGAAGGTGGGAAAACATTTGGCTCTATCTCTACAAAGGAAATCGCTCAAGCTGCAAAAGCTCAGTTAAATTTAGAGTTAGATAAGAAAAAAATGCAATTAGATGATGCCATTAAAACAGTAGGGACTCATATGGTGCCAATTAAATTACATCCTAAAGTAACAGCCTCTTTAAAGGTGATTGTAGAAGGCAAGTAGGATGGACGAGGCATTTATCAAAAAAATTCAACCACATAGTCTTGAAGCAGAACAGTCAGTTATCGGCTCTATGATTATGGACCGAGATGCCATTGTTGTTGTATCCGATATTTTAACAAAAGAGGACTTTTATCAAGGGCAGTATGGGATTTTATATGAAGCCATGGTTGAGCTCTATAATGAGGGAAAACCAGTGGATCTTGTAACCCTTCAAAATAAGTTAAAAGAAAAAGAAGTACCAGATAGCATTAGTAATTTATCTTATATTAAAGATCTCGTTTTATCTGTTCCGACAGCTGCCAATGCAAAACAATATGCATTAATCGTGCGTGATAAAGCCACATTAAGACGTCTCATTAAGGTGACAGAGGATATTGCTAATGATTGTTACCTTGATAAAGAAGAAGTAGATACAATTTTAGAAAAGACAGAAAAAGATATTTTTCATTTGCTTCAAAATCGAGCGGGAGAACAAGAATTTGTTCCTATCAGGGAGATCGTTTTAAATTCCTTAGATACCATTGAAATGGCTGCCAAAAACAAAGGAAAAGTCACAGGTGTTCCGACAGGATTTTTGGATTTAGATGCAAAGCTTACAGGCTTGCACGGAGGAGAATTGTTGCTTGTGGCAGCTCGTCCTGCTATGGGAAAAACTGCTTTTGTCTTAAATATTGCACAACACGTTGTGTTTCGTGAAAATATTCCGACGGCAATTTTCAGTCTTGAAATGTCAAAGGAGCAGCTTGTAACCCGTTTACTAGCTAGTGAGTCTATGGTAGATTCTCAAAATCTTCGTACTGGTAACTTACAGGATCAAGAATGGGAAAAGTTGATGGAAAGTGCAGGAATTATCGGTAATTCCAATTTAATTATTGATGATACACCTGGAATCACCATTTCCGAATTGCGTTCGAAATGTCGAAGATTTAAACAAGCAAATGGGCTTGGTTTAATTATTATTGACTACTTACAGTTAATGATTGGTGGAAAGCGTTCAGAATCAAGACAGCAAGAAATTGCGGAGATTTCACGTTCTTTAAAGGCATTAGCAAGGGAGCTTGAAGTGCCAATTATCGCTTTATCCCAGTTGAGCCGTGCGGTAGAATCTAGGCCAGATCATAAGCCAATGTTATCTGACCTTCGTGAGTCTGGTTCTATTGAACAGGATGCCGACGTGGTTATGTTTATTTATCGTGATGAATATTATAATCCAGATTCTGAAAAAAAAGGAATTGCTGAAATCATTGTGGCAAAGCAAAGAAGTGGTTCTACTGGTTCTGTGGAATTAGTATGGCTTGGACAATATACGAAGTTTGCAAATAAAGCGAGATAAGAATGCTCAGGATGATTTTTTATTTGCGTGTAAGGCATAAGTCAAGCAGAAATGCTTGCATTTCTATTTGACCCCGCCCACTAACGTGAGAAGTTCGCAAAGCGTGCTTCTCATAGTTTGGTATGAATTCTTAAGTGCATTAATTGTCAAATATTAGACGGAGAAGTTCGAAAAAGAGGATTTCTCCGTTTTTTTGTGCCATTTCGTCTGAAATTAGAAGACGGTATTCGTTGAGAGGAAGGGGTATGTCCACTATAATAAAAAATAGCGAAGAAAGAGAATCGTGAATATAAGAATGTAAACTAAGACGGAGGGTGAAGAACATATGAAAGAAAGACGATATATGATTTCTGATGCATCAAAAAGATTAGAAGTGGAACCTCATGTATTAAGATACTGGGAAGAAGAGCTTAAGATGGAAATCTCAAGGGACGATATGGGGCGTCGATGTTATTCTGAGCAAGATATCCGAGTGCTAGAATGTGTAAAAGAGTTAAAGCAAAATGGATTTCAATTAAAGGCAATTAAACTGATGATGCCAGATTTGGATTTTAGTAATGAACATGGAATTAAAGAAATATTAGGTAAAAAAGATGAGTGGAATGAGAAAGCAGAACAGGAGGAGGAAGTTGTGATCAAAAAAAGCAAGAATACGAAAAAAGTCCAAGAAAAAAATAAAGAATTGATTGCGATTGTAGAGCCAAAAGATCTCGTAGAATCGGTAGAAGACGGTAGAATGGATCAGTTTCAAATGGTGATGAATAAGATTATAGCCAATGCGTTATTGACAAACAATGAAATTTTAGGACAAGCCATTAGCGATCACGTGACAGAACGTGTATTAAAGGAAATGGATTATCAATTCCGAGTCCAAGAAGAGCAAGAAGAGCAGAGATTTAAGAAGTTGGATGAAACCATTCGAAATCGACAGCAGGCCAGATTGGAAGCAGCTGCTACATTAGAGCCTAGTAAAAAGAAAATGAAAAAGAAGAGAAAGAGATTCTTTTTAAAATAAATAATTAGGAAGAGCTTAGATATAAATTCTAGGTAGAGAGTTGAAAATACATAAAGAGTTTAGAGAAAAGATTGAATGGGGAAATTCCAGATAGAAAAAGACAAAAAAAGAAGATTGGATCGGATCCAATCTTCTTTTTTCAGCTTTGTTCAAATAGTGAAAATTAAGCTTCGCTGATTGCTCCTGTTGGGCAAGTTCCAGCACAAGTTCCGCAATCGATGCAAGAATCAGCGTCGATAACGTACTGTCCGTCTCCTTCACTAATTGCTCCAACTGGACAATCTCCAGCGCAAGCTCCACACATTACACAGCTGTCAGAAATTACATATGCCATTGTAGTATCCTCCTTAAATCTTGTACTTTGTTCTATCTATCTATGTTCTACGTGAAAGTAATTGTCATGTAAAATCGTTTCTGTTTTTATATGACGTCTGCTTCCCATCATTCCCATAGACTTACCTATATTTTAATACAGTTATTCTGTTATAGCAAGTACAAAATAGAGGAGAAATTGAACAAAATTTAGTACAGAAGTGAAAAATATAAATTAATGAGAAATTTTTTCGATTAGCAAAAAGAGGTAGGGAAAAATTGTATATTAGGAAGAACTTCTGTGATGCTTCTTGAATTCTTGGGAAGAATATATTATACTGAAAAAAGATTATATAGATAGGAGGAATTTTTCATGCCACAGATCACAAAAGATATGATTATTGCAGAAATCATCAGCATTGATGAAAATCTTGCAGCAGTATTAATGGCTTCTGGTATGCACTGCATCGGTTGCCCATCTGCTCAAGGAGAATCTTTAGAAGAAGCAGCTATGGTTCATGGAATGGACGCTGATAAATTAGTGGATACATTAAATGAATATTTAGCAACAAAAGCAAACTAATAATAAAAAGTTTGTAGTATAGGTATTTAATTTCTATGAAAAGTATCCTATGGATACTTTTCATCGGTTATAAAAAAGACTGAACAAATAACATATTGTTCAGTCTTTTTTGTATCATGTTATCCATGATTTTTCTTTATTCGTTGTAATAAAAACGACAAAACTGTCACTAGAATCAGTCGCTTATAATTTTGCAAGTGTTTCAATCGCATTCTTTGGAATAAAAAGAGAGTAATGTTCTTTTAGATAGGCATCAACTGCATATGTGTTATGCTCTTCTTTTCCAAAGTCAATTAAAACAGAGGAAAGTCTAATATATTGTTCTGAACTTATAGCATCTGTATATTGAACAATAAGGCAATAAGAATTATTATCTCGATCCTTATAAAGTTTGCTTGGGATTTTATCAATATAATTCAGTGCTTTACAAGCCTGAATAACGGTATTCAAGTTTTTAAATACAAACATACGATATGGGTTTCCTTGTATGCGAGTGGATTTATTTGTTTCTTTTTTTGTATGAGTAGAGTCTTCATTCAATGTCTTTTGACGAGAACTAGCACTTAAATCGGCATCGAGTTCTTTTAAGAAATCAATGAGAGTTTCTGTTTTCTTTTCTTGATCTTTTGTAAGTTCTTTTTGTTCTTCTGTCACAGAATCCTCTTCATCATCTGTGGCATCGTCAGCATCTTCGTCCTCTTCTTGGTAATCCTCTTCCTCAGTTTCTTCATCAGCCTCGTCCATATCAATGGCGATAGGTTTAGAGAATCGTGAAAAACGAGTATCGAGTTCGTCGGGATCCTCTACTTTCGTAATAATCAATATTAAACAGTCCTTATTTACAGGAATCGCTTCTATCATTAAAGGAATATCTTCAGCTTCAAATCCTAGTTCATAGGAAGCCTGTTGCATCATATCACGGAAAAGTGCTTTTGCCTTTTCTGTGCCATAAGCGAGTTCGGCTAGTTGCAGATCGCGGTTTGCCAAGTCAGTCTCGTTTAAAGTACAACGAATTTGGTTTTCGTTAATTCTTTCAAACTTCATATTGCTCACTTCCTTTTCATTGTTATACTAAAGTGATAATAAGTTACACCACACCTAGTATATATTCAGTATATACGGTATTGATGAAACTGTAAAGCATTAAAACATAAACTTTCTATAAATTTACAAAAAATTAAAATAGATATTGAAAATAATGTAAAAAAGTGGTATATTCTCTATAAGAGCTTCTAATTAAAAAAGGAAAGGGGTGAGGAAAAACGTATAAAAGGGGCTCGGGTTACAAGTAGGGTAGTAATCGTGCGTTGTATATCACAAGACAATACGATTGAAAAAGCTATGAGAAACCAAAAGGCAGAGTAACTAATTAACCAAGTTTACAATAATAGATCTCAGAGGCAAAAGAGTAGAACAGGATGTAAAAATGTGATCGATCCTGTTCTATTTTTTTTGCCAAGACAATGCTCCATAGGCTAGAACATTTATGTTCATATATGGCGACTGTCTGCGGACACAAGGAGTTCGCAAAACATGCTTCTCATCGTTATGGGAAGACAATGGATTAGGTAACGAGTATTTTGTTTTTTGGTTAAGAAGAGTAAGTATTTAAATATTTTAAAATTCCAAGATGAATGGCCCAAGCGATTTGGTTTTGGTATTCATCGGAATTTAGTTTGCTGGCTTCTTCAAAATTGCTCAAAAACCCGCATTCAACAATGACCATAGGACAAGTAGCTCCTTTTAATAAATAGTAGCTGTCATTGGATTTATATGTTCGGTGATTGGTCGGATCTAGAGTCTCAATCAACTGAGCTTGCAATAATTTGGCAAGTTGTTCACTTTCTTTTGAATGAACATAATAAAAAACTTGAGCACCTTTTTGGGCTTCAGAAGGGAAACTATTTTGATGAATACTAACAGCGATATCCGGTTGATATGTCTTAATCTGATTTCGTCGATTTCTCATATCGGCTTTCTTTTTGTTTGTATCACTTTCTTCAAAGAGAGCGGTATCCGTTTCCCTTGTCATAATCACTTTTACATCATTTTGCGTAAGAAGTTGTCGAAGCTTTAGAGCGATAGAGAGATTAATGTCCTTTTCAAGAGAACCGTCAATTCCCACTTTTCCAGGATCAAATCCTCCATGGCCAGCATCAATGACAACGGTATATTTGGCAGGAAGAGTAGAGGCCTTTAAAAAGAGAGAGGATATATGATAAATAGAGGGGATTAGGAGGAGTAGAAAAATGGCAGAAAAGAAAGTGAGCTTGTGAGTACGAATGTAGTTTTGCATAAATCCTCCATAAGAAATCGAATAAAAAATGTTTTAACTCATTATATGGTTGAATTCTAAAAATATTCTTGTGGAAAATAAAAAGATTCGCCTGTCACATTATTGTATGATATAATAAAAGTTATGGTTGAAAAGAGGTAAGAAATATGAACACAAAAATCGTAAAATTAGAATCATTAGAACACAATGAAGAAAAATTAATGGAAGCAGCAAAAATATTGCAAGAAGGCGGACTTGTGGCATTTCCCACAGAAACTGTCTATGGTCTTGGAGCAGATGGTCTTAATAGTGAAGCAGCTGCTAAGATTTATTCTGCAAAAGGACGTCCAAGTGATAATCCTTTAATTTTGCATATTGCAGATATGGATATGGTTTCTAAATTGGCAAAGAATATTAGCGAAGATGCCATGAAAGTTATGAATGCCTTTTGGCCTGGACCACTTACCGTAATTTTAGATAAAACAGATATTGTTCCTTATGGGACAACAGGAGGGCTTGATACGGTTGCCATTCGTATGCCAAGTCACCCAGTAGCAAGAGAATTGATTCATATTGCCAATGCGGCAGTAGCGGCTCCAAGTGCGAATACATCAGGACGACCAAGCCCTACAACAGCACAACATGTCATACAGGATTTAGATGGTAAGATCGATATGATAGTGGATGGTGGAAAAGTTGGAATTGGAATTGAATCTACCATTGTGGATATGACAGGGGAAAATCCTATGATTTTACGTCCAGGATATATTACAAAGCCTATGTTAGAAGAAGTCGTAAAAAAAACAGTGAAAATTGATCCTGCTATTTTAACGAAGGAAGGGATGAATGGAGTACGACCAAAAGCTCCAGGAATGAAATATAAACATTATGCGCCAAAAGGGGATTTAACAATTGTTTCTGGGGATAATATAGAAAAGGTAGTAGGAAAAATTCACGAACTTGTAGAAGAAAAACAAAAAGAAGGATACCGTGTAGGAATTATTGCTACCGATGAAACGGTTTCACAATATGGGGAAGGAATTGTGAAATCCATTGGTTCAAGAAATGATGAGGTCAGCATATCCGTAGGACTCTATAGTGTGCTTCGTGAGTTTGATGATGAAGGTGTTGATTTTATTTATTCAGAAGCATTTGAACAAGATGATTTTGGACAAGCGATTATGAACCGACTATTAAAGGCAGCAGGGTATTCAATTATAAAAGTATGAGGAGTAATGCAATGAGTAAGTATCATCAAATTCTTTTTCTGTCAACGACCAATACCTGTAGAGGATATATGGCAGAAGTGTTAATGAGGAAAGAGTTATTGAAGCGTGGGATTAAAGATGTGGAAGTTTCTTCAAGAGGAACGATCGTTTTATTCTCAGAGCCAATTAATCCAAAAGCGGTGCTGGTCATGAAAAATAATGCTCTCCCAGTAGAAGAAAATTACTTGACGAAGCCCCTTACAGAAGAAGATGTGAAAAAAAGTGATCTGATTTTAACTATGACAGAAGAGCAAAAAGAAAGTTTATTGCAAGAGTATGATTATACTGGTGATATTTATACTGTGAAAGAATTAGGAAGAGAAAAAGGAGAAGTTTTAGATCCCTATGGAAAGGATTTAATTGACTATGAATACTGTTGTAGAGAGCTTGATCGTTTAATTGAAAAAATAGCAGATGCTATCTTTGAAGAGAAGTAGCTGGCCTATAAGATTTAGGAGAAAAATCATATTGGGGATTTGGATTCTCACTTTGGTATATTTTCATAAATATAATGTAAATTAAAAACACCCTTTTAATAGGAAGAAACTCATTCAAAAAATTAAAATATATACAAAAATTCTGTAGAAGACAGTTTTGTAAAAAATAGATAAATACTTTTTAAATAGGTAAAAATACATTTTGATTCGTGATTATATAGAATGTGATGGGGATTTTTGGGGAATAGCCTATAGAAATATAATAGAATTTTGGGGGCAATCAGAATAGAAATATAAAAATCAGTGATTGGTAAATAATTATATAAATTATCACTCAAAAATTGGGATAGTAGACAAAGTTGTGAAAAATATGTATAATGGTTTATAAATGTACAATATAACTGTGCATAATGTAAGATACAAAGCTGGTTCTGTGTATGATTCTTTGTGAAAGAGAGATACTAGAAAGGAGCTAGAAGAACAATTTTGGTTCTGTGAGAAATGATTCTATTCATATCATGAAACAATGAGGAACATATGATTTGCATAGAAGGCAATCTACCACCATCCATGATGTTGATGCCGACTATGAATATGGGAAACTTGTAAAACGTGTTTTTCATCGTTGATATGAAGAAGAAAGGAGGGTGAAAGTATGGTGAAGGAAACAATCGAAGCGATAAAAGAATCAGAGGCAAAAGCAGAACAAATCATAAGAGAGGCTTCTGACCAAGGAAAAACTTTTATCGAACAGGCGAATGAGCAAGCCAAATCCCGCGTGGAGAAAGCTAAGAATACAATTCGTCAAAAAGAGATGCAAGCAGAAGAGGCGAGAGAAAAAGATGGAACAGTCTATCTAGAAAGTGCCTTAAAAGAGGCAGAACAAGAGGTGATGTCTCTAAAAAATATGGCGGAACAAAAAGCACAAGAGGCCATTGATTTGATTGTATCACAACTCGTTTAATAAAAAACGAGTGGTAGAAATTTAAAAGAGTAAGGAGGGATATGAAAATGGCAGTATTGCAAATGCAGAAAATCAATATCTGTGGGCTGAAAAAAGATCGAAAATCTATTTTAGAGATTTTGCAATCTTCAGGTGTTATGGAAGTGACTAAGACTGCTGAAGAGGATAGCATTTTTCAGAAGATGGATACCATGTCTTATCGGCAGATGTTTGAGAAAAATGCATTGCTAGCCGATCAGGCATTGGAAATACTGCAAAACTATGCTCCAGAGAAGAAGTCTTTATTGGCTGGCTTAGAAGGGAAGGCTCTAGAGGAAGCGACCCATTTTAAGCGGATGGAAAAAGAATGTGAAACGATTCTAAAATCCGTCAAACAGATTCTCAGCTATGAAAAGAAAATAGCGGAGAGCAAGGCTGGCATTTTAAAGGTGGAATCTCAAATTGAAGGGCTAACTCCTTGGTTAAACCTTGATATTCCAATGAAGTTTTCAGGCACAAGAAAAAGTGCTGTTCTCATTGGAACGATGACAGGAACCGTAACAATAGAGCAAATCTATGAAGCGGTAGCCGAGAAAGAACCTTCCTTGGAGGCATTTGATGTGACAATACTTGGAACTGATAAAGATCAGACTTGTATTGTAGCGGTATGCTTGAAAAAAGACGCAACAAAGTTAGAAGATGCGTTAAGAGCGGTTGGTTTTGCAAGACCATCACAGGCGGTTGCTGAAATTCCTGTACAACAGGTAGAAGAGTGGAAAAATCAGATTCAAAGCTTACAAGCAGAAGTTAAGAGTCTAGAAGAACAGATACGTGCTTATAAAGATCAGAGAAAAGATTTTGAGATGCTATCCGATTATTATCGAATACGAGCACAAAAGTATCAAGTGTTAGGAGACTTATTACAGTCTAAAAAGACCTTCCTTGTTACAGGCTATGTGCCACAAAAAGATGTAGCACAGCTAGAAGAAAAATTAGTAAGTCGTTATGATTTAGCATTTGAACAGGAAGAAATAGCGGAGGAGGAACAACCACCAGTTCTTCTAAAAAACAACGCAGTTGCGGAGTCAGCAGAGGGTGTAACAGCGTCCTTTGGTCTTCCTGCAAAAGGAGAGATGGATCCAACTTCTGTCATGTCACTTTGTTACATTTTCTTATTTGGTCTGATGTTATCAGACGCAGCTTATGGTCTTATTGTATCATTGGCATGTTTTTTTGTATTAAAGAAGTACAAAAGAATGGACTCAGGGCTTAGAAAATCCATTAAGTTGTTTATGTATTGTGGAATATCAACACTCTTTTGGGGCGTGATGTTTGGTGGATATTTTGGAGATGCTATCGATATTATCAGTGGAACGTTCTTCAATCATAAAGTATCCATACCAGCTCTTTGGTTTATACCATTAAACGATCCAATGAAGTTGCTGATCTATTCCATGCTCTTTGGTACAATCCACTTATATCTTGGATTGGCCATGAAAGGTTATATGCTTGTAAAGGATAAGAAATATTTAGATTTCTTTTGCGATGTCATTCTCTGGTATTTGCTTTTAACAGGCTTAATCTTTATTTTACTTCCGACGGAATTATTCAGTTCCATTTCACAGATGACATTCAATTTCCCACCAATTGTTGGCACATTGGCAAAAGCAAGTGCTATTATAGGTGCTGTGGGAATTTTATTGATGTCAGGAAGAAGTAGTAAAAATCCAGCACTCCGTATTGCACTTGGTGCTTATGATTTATATAACATTACGGGCTGGGTATCTGATGTATTATCCTATTCAAGACTTTTAGCATTAGGTCTTGCTACCGGTGTTATCGCATCAGTAGTCAACCAGATGGGAAGCATGATAGGAAATAATATTTTAGGTATTATTGTATTTATTATTGTATTTATTGGAGGACATATTTTTAACCTTGGTATTAACTTATTAGGTGCCTATGTCCACACTTGCCGTCTCCAATATGTGGAGTTTTTTGGTAAATTTTATGAAGGCGGTGGAAAAATGTTTGAACCATTCCGTCGTGATACAAAGTATGTAGAGTTTAAGGAGGATTAGAATTATGGGTATTTTCTTTGCATTATTAGGAGCTGCATTAGCAGTTATTTTATCAGGTATGGGATCTGCTTACGGAGTAGGTGTTGCTGGTCAGGCAGCAGCAGGCGTTGTAACAGAAGATCCAAGTAAATTCGCGAAAGTATTAATCTTACAGTTATTGCCAGGTACACAGGGTATCTACGGTTTATTAGTAGCATTTATCGCTCTTTCTAAAATGGGACTTTTAGGCGGTGGTGTTCAGAACATGGACGTTGCAACAGGTCTTTTATACTTAGCAGCTTGTTTACCAATCGCTATTGTTGGTCTTGTATCCGCTCGTTATCAGGGAAGAACTTCTGTTGCATCTATCGGAATCGTAGCAAAGAAACCAGAACAGTTCGGTAAAGCGATGTTATTCCCTGCCATGGTAGAAACTTATGCTATCTTAGCATTATTAGTATCTATCTTAGCAGTAAGTGCTTTATAATTATTGGTAGTGAGCTTAAAAACAATTGGTAAGGAGAGAAATTATGGCTGGATTAGAGAAAATCATGAGTCAAATCCTAGAAGAAGCCAATGGTGAAGCCAGCGAAATCGTAAACAAAGCACAGGAAGAAGCAAATGCTATTTTAGCAAAAGCGGATGCGGAATGTAAAAAGATGGAGGATGAGAGTGTAGAAAAAGAAAAGGCAAGACAACTTGCTCATGAAGAACGCTTAAAATCCTCTGCTCAGCTCAAAAAACGTCAGGCAGTCTTGCTTGCAAAACAGCAAATCATTTCTGATATGTTAGAGCGTGCTTATGAAGCATTATTACAACAAGATACAGAATCTTATTTTGTGCTCATAAAAAAAATGCTGGAAAAATTCACATTGGCAAAAGCAGGACAGATTTATTTTTCTGATAGAGATTTAAAAAGAATGCCATCTGGATTTGAGGCGGAAATTGAAAAAATCGCCTCTGAAAAAGATGGAAGCTTAACTCTTGTAAAAGAGGCAAAAGCAATCGATGGAGGATTTATCCTCGTCTATGGTGGTATTGAAGAAAATTGTTCTTTTAAAGCGTTATTGAACGAGAAAAAAGAGGAACTTGCAGATAAGGTACAACGTTTATTATTTGCATAATGTGTAACCAAGAAGGAGGTTTTAAACATGTCTTATGTGGATTATACCTATGCGGTTGCACGTATCCGTGCGATGGAGATGACCCTTTTTTCATCTGCGACAATAGAACAACTGATGGCAATGAAAACCTATGAAAATTGTTTACAGTTTCTTATGGAACGTGGATGGGGAGATAATGATACTCCAATGAATGCTGAAGCAATTCTCGCGAAAGAAAATGAGAAAACTTGGAAGACAATAAGAGAGCTTCTAAAAGATGATCAACAAGTGTTAGAAGTATTTACTTATCAAAAATTATTCCATAATCTAAAGTCCGCGATTAAAGAGAGTATCACATCAGATAGTCACGGCAACATTTATTTTGATGATTGTGCCATCAATGGAAAAGAGATGGCACGAATTGTAAGAGAACGAGAATTTGAAGCTCTTCCAGAATTTATGAGGGAAGTGGCGAAAGAAGCTTATGAGACATTTCTCCATACAAGAGATGGACAGTTATGCGATATTATTGTGGATCAGGCTACGTTAAAGGCAATTTATGAAGCTGGAAAGCATGCAAGTGATCCGATTATTAAGGACTATGCAGAATCTACGGTAGCAGTGGCCAACATTAAAATTGCAGTTCGATCTCAAAAAACCGCAAAATCACTTGAATTTATGAAACGGGCGATGGCACCATGTGATAGTTTATCCATCGACCGCTTGATGATGACTGCTCTTTCTGGAGTCGATGCTATTTGTGAATATTTAGCGGGAACTTCTTATGCAGAAGGTGCAGAGGCATTAAAAGAGTCACCATCAGCTTTTGAACGCTGGTGTGATAATCAGTTAATGGAAACAATTAAGCCACAAAAATACAATCCATTTTCTGTTGGACCGTTAGTGGCTTACGTATTAGCAAGACAAAATGAAATAAAGACTGTTAGAATTATTTTAACAGGAAAATTAAATGATTTGCCAGAAGAGCAAATCCGAGAAAGGATAAGGGAAATGTATGTATAAAATAGCGGTAATCGGTGATTATGACAGCATTTATGGTTTTGCAGCTTTAGGGCTTGATACATTTCCTGTATCGAGACTCGAAGAGGCTGAAAAGACGTTTTTAAAGCTTGTTTCTTCCGAATATGCAGTAATTTATATTACGGAAGCATTAGCAGAGCAGTTAGAGCGTATAATCGCCAAATATAAAGAACAGTTAATGCCTTCTATTATTTTAATTCCAGGTATTTCTGGAAATACAGGAAAAGGAGTGGAAGGGGTTAAAAAGTCAGTAGAACAGGCTGTTGGTTCAGATATTCTGTTCAGCAATTAATGGATTTTTGTAAGGGCATACGCCTAAAAAACCATGTTTAAAAGAACCAAATATAAGAAGAAAGGCGGGGTGAATTGACCCAATGAGCAAAGGTGTTATTAAAAAAGTAGCAGGACCGCTTGTAATTGCTGAGGGAATGCGTGATGCAAATATGTTTGACGTTGTTCGTGTAAGTAATCAGCGTCTAATTGGCGAAATTATCGAAATGCATGGGGATCAGGCCTCCATTCAGGTATACGAGGAGACTTCAGGATTAGGGCCAGGAGAACCAGTGGAATCTATGGAAGCACCTCTTTCTGTAGAGTTAGGTCCAGGTCTTATTACGAGCATTTATGATGGAATTCAGCGTCCTCTTGATGATATTATGAAAGCAACAGGAGGAAATAGCTTAGAGCGTGGGGTAGAAGTTCCATCATTAAAAAGAGATAGAAAATGGGCTTTTGAACCAACTGCAAAAGTTGGGGATGAAGTGGAAGCTGGAGATATTATTGGTACGGTACAAGAAACTCCTATCGTTTTGCATAAAATCATGGTACCTTATGGTGTAAAGGGGACAGTAAAAGAGATTAAAAAAGGCGAATTTACGGTGGAGGAAGTTGTTGCGGTTATCACAACAGAAAATGGTGATAAAGAGTTAACATTAATGCAAAAATGGCCAGTTCGTAGAGGACGTCCATATAGCAAGAAACTTCCACCAAGAGTTCCATTAGTAACAGGACAGCGTGTTGTGGATGCCTTTTTCCCAATTGCAAAAGGTGGGGTAGCAGCTGTTCCAGGACCTTTCGGTAGTGGAAAAACAGTTATTCAGCATCAGCTTGCAAAATGGGCAGAGGCGGATATCGTCGTTTATATCGGATGTGGAGAACGTGGAAACGAAATGACAGACGTATTAAACGAATTCCCTGAGTTAAAAGACCCAAAAACTGGGAACTCATTGATGGAACGTACCGTGTTAATTGCTAACACATCCGATATGCCTGTAGCTGCTCGTGAAGCATCTATTTACACAGGGATTACAATCGCTGAATATTTCCGTGATATGGGATATTCTGTAGCCATTATGGCGGATTCTACTTCTCGTTGGGCAGAGGCTCTTCGTGAAATGTCAGGACGTCTAGAAGAAATGCCAGGTGAAGAAGGATATCCAGCTTATTTAGGAAGCCGTCTTGCCCAGTTCTATGAACGTGCAGGTCATGTAATCTGTCTTGGAAAAGATGGAAGAGAAGGAGCTCTTTCTGCTATCGGTGCGGTATCTCCTCCAGGTGGTGATATTTCAGAACCAGTTTCTCAGGCGACACTTCGTATCGTAAAAGTATTCTGGGGGCTTGATTCTAACTTAGCGTATAAACGTCATTTCCCAGCCATTAACTGGTTAACAAGTTATTCTTTATATGTAGATAACATGGGAAAATGGTTTAACGATCATGTATCAGAAGACTGGATGACAGAGCGTCAGGAAATGATGAGTTTACTTCAAGAAGAAGCCGAACTTGAAGAAATCGTAAAAATGGTTGGTATGGATGCGTTATCTCCAAGCGACCGTTTAAAAATGGAAGCGGCTCGTTCTATTCGTGAAGACTTCTTACATCAGAACTCTTTCCATGATGTGGATACTTACACATCTCTTAGAAAGCAGTTCTTAATGATGAGTTTAGTTCTTGATTTCTATAAAGAATCAAAAAAAGCATTAGAACAAGGTGTATCTGTACAAGGATTAATTAAAATGGAAGTTCGTGAGAGAATCGGACGTTTTAAATATGTTGTAAATGATCAGATTGAAACAGAGTATCAAGCAGTAAAAGAAGAACTTGCGAGAGAAATTTCAAGTCTGTTTGGAAAGGAGGACTTCTAAATGCCAAAGGAATATAGAACTATACAAGAAGTTGCTGGTCCTCTTATGCTCGTTCAAGGTGTTGAAAATGTCACTTATGATGAATTAGGTGAGATTGAACTTGCAAGTGGTGAAGTAAGACGTTGTAAAGTGCTTGAGATTGATGGAAGCAATGCACTTGTTCAGTTATTCGAAAGCTCTACTGGTATTAACTTATCAAACAGTAAAGTTCGTTTCTTAGGAAAGACCATGGAGCTTGGAGTATCCGAAGATATGTTAGGTCGTGTCTTTGATGGACTTGGTCGTCCAATTGATGATGGTCCAGAAATTCTTCCAGAAGATAGAAAAGATATCAATGGTGTTCCTATGAACCCAGCTGCAAGAAGCTATCCAGAAGAATTTATCCAGACAGGGGTATCTGCAATCGATGGATTAAATACCCTTGTCCGCGGTCAAAAACTTCCAATTTTCTCTGCTTCTGGTCTTCCACATGCCAACTTAGCCGCTCAGATTGCAAGACAGGCAAAAGTGCGTGGAACAACAGAACCATTCGCCGTAGTATTTGCTGCTATGGGTATCACATTTGAAGAGTCTAACTTCTTCATTGAGAGCTTTAAAGAAACAGGTGCCATTGACCGTACTGTTTTATTTATTAACTTAGCAAATGACCCTGCGGTAGAGCGTATTGCAACACCTCGTATGGCGTTAACAGCAGCAGAGTATTTAGCATTTGAAAAAGGAATGCACGTACTTGTTATTTTAACAGATATTACAAACTATGCAGATGCTCTTCGTGAAGTATCTGCGGCTCGTAAAGAAGTTCCTGGACGCCGTGGTTACCCTGGATATATGTATACAGACTTAGCTACTTTATATGAAAGAGCAGGACGTCAAAATGGAAAACCAGGATCTATCACAATGATTCCAATTCTTACGATGCCAGAAGATGATAAAACTCATCCAATCCCTGACTTAACAGGATATATTACAGAAGGACAGATTATCTTAAGTCGTGAGCTTTATCGAAAGGGTGTTATGCCACCAATCGATGTTCTCCCATCTCTTTCTCGTTTAAAAGATAAGGGAATCGGAGAGGGAAAAACTCGTGCGGATCACTCTAATACAATGAACCAGTTATTCGCAGCTTACGCTCGTGGTAAAGAGGCCAAAGAGTTAATGGTTATTTTAGGAGAGGCAGCCTTATCCGATATCGACTTAATTTATGCAAAATTTGCCGATGCCTTCGAAAAAGAATATGTATCTCAAGGATATGAAGCAAACCGTGATATTGAAGAGACACTTTCTATTGGTTGGAAGTTACTTTCTATCCTTCCAAGAAGTGAGCTGAAACGTATTGATGATAAATATCTTGATCTGTATTATGGGAAGGAGTGATTGCATTGGCAACGACTCAAGTAAATCCAACCCGTATGGAGCTCACTCGTTTAAAAAAGAAGTTAGCGACTGCTGTTAGAGGCCATAAACTTTTAAAAGATAAACGAGATGAATTAATGCGACAGTTTCTAGATCTTGTAAGAGAAAATATGGAATTGCGTCAAAAAGTGGAAGCAGGAATCAAAGATGCAAATAAAAACTTTGTCATTGCAAAGGCTGGAATGTCTGAGCAAGAACTCCATGCTGCATTAATGGCTCCAAAACAGGAAGTGTATTTGGAAACGAAAAAGAAAAATATTATGAGTGTTGATATTCCTGTTTTTGAATATAAAACAAGAACAGCGGATGAAAATGATATTTATTCTTATGGTTTTGCATTTACATCTAGTGATTTAGATGGCGCAGTAAAATCTTTATCTGATAAATTGCCAGATATGTTAAGACTTGCTGAGATTGAGAAGTCTTGCCAGCTTATGGCGTCAGAGATTGAGAAAACACGTCGTCGTGTAAATGCACTAGAGCACGTTATTATTCCAGAAACACAAAAAAACATTAAGTATATTACAATGAAATTAGATGAAAATGAAAGAAGTACACAGATTCGTCTAATGAAAGTAAAAGATATGATGTTAGAAGAAACTCATCATTACAAAGAAAAAATGTTAAGTGGTGAAGTTGAAAGATAAAAAAGAGAGTTCAGTGAGAGTAGGCGCTGGACTCTCTTTTTCTTTTTCCTATAAGTTTGTGTATTATAAATTTTTAGGAAAAGTATATCGTTCTAATCCTTTACTACGTTTTCCATATTCAATGGCTTTCTTAGGGCAATGACAAATACAAGCCATACAATGAGTGCAGTGTTTGTTCCAGACTGGTTTTCCATTAGGAAGAGAAATATTGTTCATAGGACAGATCTTTTTGCATATTCCACAAGAGATACAGTCGTTCGTTGAATAGAATTTTTTGTCATGGACAAAGAATGGATAGAAGAGATCGTTTACAATACCACTGTTTAATTTATCTATAAAAGAGATAGTAGGCTGTGGGTATGGTTGCTCATTTTTTATTAAAAGAGCAGTATTATGAATGGACTCTTCTGCATCTTTAATAATTTTTACCGCTTGTTCTTTTGTTGGGGGCTTAAATAGAACTAGATAGTTATCAGGCATAACAATAGGAATACAGCCAAGAAGGTTGAGACCTTTTGCAGTGCATAACTTCTGTATATAGCCATTGGCATTTCCAATACTGCCACCGCATGTCATAATAAAATAGATATTTCGATTGCCAGTTAATTTCGTATTCAGAAACCATTTTTGTAAAATTCGAGGAATTCTCCAAGCATAAGTAGGAGAAACAATGATCCATGGTTTTTCTGAATGAATTTCGGAACAGTCATTTGTCTGAAATTTTTGTAATAGGTTCAATGTCTCATCTTCTATTTCATTTCTAATCTTTTGGGCTACATATTCACTATTTCCAGTGGCCGAAAAATATAAAATCATAAAGTATTCTCCTTTTTGTAAAAATTACCTTTTTCATCTGAGCAAAAAGAAATTTTTGCTTGTTGGGTGCATCCAAAGTAAACTGGAAGCTATTTCTTATCTTCGATGGCACGAATAACAAAAAATCCCATAACTGCAATAGCAAGAATATTACCTAAATATCCCTCAAGATTTATTATTGCTCCTAAATAAAGTCCAAACAAACCTGCTATAATAGTCCATATCAATGCTAAAGTTGATTTTCTCATCTTGAACCTCCAAATTTCAGATTTATAAAAGTATTTGATATTTCTATAAATAAAACTTCCTTTTTTATCATATCAAAAAAAGGAAGTTTTGTTCAGAGTTTATTTAATTATATATTTGATGACTGTCTGTGAACGTGAGGAGTTGCGAAGCGTGTTTCTCATCGTTCTATTAAATGCTCGGTTAAGTGTTTTTATAATGTTAATGGCAGCCATCGATTCCACAGCACATACCATGGATATCTTCAGGAACTTCTTCTTTCTTTTCTTCCAATGCTTTTAGAATTAGCTTCTTAAATTCTTCTTTGGAATAAATAGCACCATCGATTTTTTGTTCTCCGATATAAATGGTTGGTACAGAAGTCACTTTTAGTGTTTCTTTTGCATGACGAACATTTTCTTTCACAGTGGCAGTATAAATACCATTGACTAATGCTTGTTCAAACTGGTGGGTATCAAGACCTAATTCTTTTGCCAATGAAATAAGGACACTTGGATCTCCAATATCTAATTCATCCATAAAATACGCTTCATATAATCGGTCAGAGTAAGCATCACCAGCGCCATGTTCTTTTGCAAAGTAAAATCCTTCCCATGCAAGACGTGTATAAGGTCTTGGAATTACATGAGGAGGTAATTTCATTTCAATGCCAAGTTCTTTACAAATAGGGACTAATGTCTTTGCCCAACGTTGTTTCCGCTCTTCATCATGATACGTATCGATTCGAGGAGCAGGTTCCTCTGTCAATTCCATTGGATGCCAAAGAATTTCAATTTCTTCATGACTTGTTGCTTTTATTTCCTCTATCGCTTCTAATAATGGCTTTTTTGCCGCCACACAATAAGGGCATACATAATCTGTTATAAAACGAATGTTAAGTGCCATTTCGCACCCTCCTTTCTAACTCCTATCCTTTTCTTTATTCCTTTATTCTGGATAGACAAGATGTGCTTCATCAATAGGATAGAGAGTATTTTCTAAATATCTTTTTGCAAGCCAATTTGCCATAGGAAGGTTCATATCCAAATAGTTGCCACAATCTTTTGCAGCAGCACCTGGAACTTCTCCTTTAAAATCTCTGATGAATTCAAACATTCCTGTAACGAGAGATACAATCTCTTTTGACTCTAAATCTCCTGCTAAGAGAAGGTAGAAACCAGTACGACATCCCATTGGCCCAAAATAAATTGTTTTTGTTCCCCAATCCGCATGATTTCTTAAATAAGTTGCCCCAAGATGCTCAATTGTATGCATTTCTGCCGTATTCATAACTGGTTCACGGTTTGGAGCGGTCATTCTTAAATCAAAAGTGGTAATCATACCATTTCCTACGGGATCTTTTCTAGATACATAAACACCTGGTTCTAGTTTAATATGATCAATTGTAAAACTTGTAATTTTTTCCATAACAAAATCTCCTTTTAAATTTTTTATATAAAATATCATAGCACTGTTTTTCATGGAAAGTCTAGTCCATGAATGATAGAAGGGAGTCTTTTTTTTGGATCCTTATAAAAAGGTTCAATTCTCTTATAGTTTCATGGTATAATATAAAAACATAGTAAAATTGGAAAGAAATTTTGTTATAGAGAATAAAGACAATGAGATTTTAAGTTAGATAAGGGAGAACATATGGAAGTACAAAGACCATTAAGAGATTTTAGAGAATTAATAGAGCAAGAGCAGTTTGAAGAAGCAGAGAAGTTACTTGTTTGTAAATTAGAAGAGGCGAAAGAACAAGAGGACTGGAACGCACAACTTCAATTTTTAAATCAGCAGATTGATTTTTATCGACTTAGAAATAAAAAAGAGCTTGGGGAAGAAGCGATTTTAAATGCCATTGCCATCGGGAAAGAAAAGAAGGAAGAGAAAGTTCTTTTGTATGCCAATACCCTTGTAAATGCAGGAAAAGCCGTAAGAGATTTTGGAGATGCAAAAAGAGCGGTAGAGCTTTATGAAGAGGCATATGAAATTTATAAAGAGCAGTTTCATGAAAATGATTATCGCTTTGCAGGATTTTATAATCATATGGGTGTTGCTTGTGAAGAAGTTGGAAGATTTGAAGAGGCGGAACAATGTTTTAATAAAGCAATTGTCATTATGGAGCGTCTGAAAAGAGGAGAGATCGAACTGGCACTCACTCATATGAATTTAGTTTTTGTCTATCATCAAGCAGGTAAGGAAGAGAAGATGCAGTTCCATCTTCAAAAAGCGAAACAATATTTTGATTCGGATAACGTGATGCGTGGTGGCTATTATGCTCACGCGTGTATTACTTGTGCAGAAAAGTTAGAAAAAATTGGGTATCAAAAAGAGGCAGAGTGGCTAAAAGAACATGCAAGACGTGTTTATGAAAGAGATTAATGTTGGAAAAAAAGAGCATTTCTTACCCTTTCATCCTTTCACCAAATGGGGATTTTAACATATAATACAACAAGAGATAGAAGATGCAAAAGGAGTATGCCATGTATCAATTTGGTGAATTATGTGGAAGTTATCGAGAAAATCCTGAAAATTTAGTAGAAGATGAGAGAAACTGTGAGAAGGATATGCGCTATTTCCGCTCTTGCTATCCAGAGCGAGCTAGAAGAATGGTAGAAGCGCTGTGTGACCAATGCGATCAGCTTGAGTATAACGATAGTTGTATGATGGCAGAATACCCAGATAAGGAGACAATTTATCGAATGGTCGAGAAAATCTATGAAGAGAGCCAAAAAGTTGGTAAAATGGATCCGAATAGAAATGAAACTTACTTAATTGCAGAATCTTCCATGACAAGCAAAGAAATGGAAGAGCGTATGGAAAAAGAAATGCTTTTAGTTATGTTATGCGATGAAATGCATCGAAGAAGAATGAGATGTCAAAGAAGAAATCAGCTTTTTTGTACTTGTTAAATGAGGAAGAAAGCAGTAAAATAAACAAAAGTATTAGAAATTAGAAGGAAAATGATGAGAAACACAGTTTTTGTGTTTCTCACATTTATAAAGAGAATATGAGTCATTGGAAATTTTCTATTATATCATTCTAGATACAATAATTATATAATACAAATACTTGATATAATAAATAGGAATGCAATATAAAAAATGGAGATAAAATGGAACAATTAAAAAATGTAATAAGAGAAGAATTAAATTGTAATTTAAATCAGATTATTATTAGCAATCAAAGAAAGAAAGATGCGGTAAAAAAGGTGAAAATTCGTCCTGTGTTAATGAAGGACGAGCTATATTTTCAAGCATCAGAAACTGTAGATAAAAAAGAAATTCATACGAATTATACAGCAGAGCAGTTGCTTGATAAAATTGAGACTTGGTTAAGAGAACAATTTAAGCAACTAGAGCTTACAAGTGCTACTCATACGATTCATGCCCTTGTGAGCAAGAAGGGAAAGGCTACCATTAAGGTAAAGAACGAATGTAATGAAAGAAAGCAACCGTTAGAGCATAATCGGAAGAAAGAATATATTATCGAAAGTGGAAAACCGATCGATTTTCTCGTGGATCTTGGAGTTATGACAAAGGAGGGAAAAATTGTCCATGCAAAGTATGATAAATTCAAACAGATCAATCGATTTTTAGAGTTTATTGAAGATATTTTACCTCATCTTCCAAAAGATAGAGAGGTTACGATTATTGATTTTGGCTGTGGAAAATCTTATTTGACATTTGCTATGTATCACTATCTAAAAGTGATGAAAGAGTATGATATTCGAATCATAGGATTGGATTTAAAAGAAGATGTCATTGCTTATTGTAATCAATTGAAGGAACGCTATGGCTATGAGAAATTAAATTTTTACCAAGGGAATATTGAATCTTTTGAAGGGGTTTCTCATGTAGATATGGTTGTAACACTCCATGCTTGTGATACTGCAACGGATTATGCCATTGATAAGGCTGTTCGATGGGGGGCTTCCGTTATTTTATCCGTTCCATGTTGTCAACATGAATTAAATGGGCAGATGCATAGTGAGATGTTAGAGCCAATTATGCAATATGGACTATTGAGAGAGCGTTTTTGTGCCATTGCTACCGATGGGCTTCGTGCTCAACTTCTTGAAATGGCAGGATATCGCACACAGATTTTAGAATTTATCGATATGGAGCATACACCAAAAAATTTATTGATTCGGGCAGTAAAAACAGGAAAGAAAGCAAATAATCGTGCAGAGTACGAAAGATTAAGGGATTTCTTATCCGTGGAACCAACGTTAGAGCGTCTTTGGAAGGATGGAAAGATACTATGATAAAACAAGTAATCGCTAGAGTGATTGTTTTTTTCATCACTTTTTTAGGAGGACTATTTTATTTTAATTATCTATCGACAGCAGGAAAGACAGAGATGTCAGCGGAGATGAATCAGGCCACATTGCCAGTTCTCTATATCCAAAGTGGAGATCAATATATTAATGAGATGCATGGATATACAGGTGAAATGGATGAGAGTATGTTAAAAGATACGTTGACACCTGTGGAAAATAATAAACAGTTATCAGTTTATATCAAAGAGTACGATAATACCATCACTTCTCTTCAGTATGAGCTTTTAAATGTGAGCGGAAATGAAGTGATAGAAAAAGGAACGATTAAAAAACTTACAAAAGCATCTGGTGGTGTTATCGCTAAGATCAACTGGAAGAAAGTACTGACAGAGAAAAAGGACTATACATTAAAGTTAACTTTAAAACCAGATGGTGGTGTTGCCACGAATTATTATACAAGAGTGCGCTATCGAGAAGAATTTCATTTAAAAGAGTATTTGGAATTTGTAAATTATTTCCATGACACAACCTTTGAGCCAGAAAAAGCCAATGAAGAGCTTAAAGTTTATATGGAGCCAAGAGAAGATGTATCCAATAACTCATTAACTTCTGTTAATATTCATTCAAGTATGGAAAGTTTGACATTTGCCAAATTGAAACCAAAACAAGAGGGAAAGATGCAAATTAGTATTCAGGAGTTAGGAGATGATACGATTTCCCTTGAGACCTATTATGTGCTTTCTACAGAAAATAGTAAAAAGCAAAAAGAATATTTTTATGTAACAGAATATTATCGGATTAAGTATGGGGAAGAGCGCATGTATTTACTTGATTTTGAACGTCATCAAGAAGAATTCTTCAATCCAAAATTAATCGACAGTGCAAAAAATGCGTTTAAATTAGGAATTGCCTCTAATCAGAATATTCAACTAGCCACAAGTTCTGATTTGAAGAAAATGGCAGTGGTGAGAGAACGTCAGCTTTGGTATTATGACTATAAATCTGTGAGTATGACAAAGGTATTTAGTTTCCGCCAAGACAATGCGATCGAAGCTAGAAATGATTATAATCAGCATAATATAAAAATCATTCGTATGGAAGAAGATGGAACGATTTATTTTGCAGTTTATGGCTATATGAACCGTGGACGCCATGAGGGAACTTGTGGAATTGCACTATATGAGTTTGATCCTAATGAAACAACCATCGAAGAGCTTTTATATGTGCCATCAAAATCTACTTATAGCTCTTTAAAAGATGAAGTGGAACAGGTGCTTTACTATAATGCGGAACAGCAATTTTTCTTCTTAATGGACGGTCAGATTCATAAGATTGATTGCAATACAAAAGAAGAGACGGTTATCGCTAAAAATGTAACAGCAACAAGCGCAGTTTCTAGCAAAGATGGCACTCTTTTGGCAATTCAAGATAATATAAAACCTGTGAAAAATACAAAGATTGTTGTTTGGAACTTGGATACAGGAAAACGATCTGCAATTCAAGCGAAAAAAGGAGAACGATTGCAAAATATTGGATTTGTTGGAAATAATCTTCTTTATGGAATTGCAAAATATAGTGATATAAAAGATAAGGATAATGATGAAGCCATTTTCCCAATGTATGTGATTAAAATGTGCGATTCTAAGATGAAGCAAAGTACCACATATAAAAAAGATGGCATCTATGTGAGCCAAGCTCGGATTGATGGACAGGCATTAGAGCTTATACGGGTGAAAAAGTCTGGAAATGATTATGTGGAAACGGATTCTGATATTATGATCCGAAAAGAGGAAGCAGAAGACAGTGGACTTTTATTTTCTTTATCTTATAGCGCGGATCGTTATAATCAGCTTTATTTAGTTTTCCCAAATCATATTTACATTACAACGCCACCACAAATCATGACAACAAGAGAAGTGATCTTTGATGATTATAGAACCGTGACAATTGCATCAAGAAAATCAGTTGTGAGCAAATATTATGTATCACTCAATGGACAGCTGTTAAACGGATATTCAAAAGCTGGTGATGCTATCCAAATGGCTGCTGAAAAAGGCGGAGATGTATTAGGAAGTGGACAACAATATATATGGCAATCAGGAGAAACGCCATTATATGCTGGCTTTGCACCAGAAGTGGATACGATTGTAGCAAGAGATGTAAAAGATTCTAAAAATGCTTGTATGGCAATGATTCTTCAGTATGAAAATATTCAGGCCAGCTATACGGATTTAGTTCTTGCCAATGCTTCTATGGATACCATGTTAAATCAGTATCTTGGTAAAAGAAGTGTGAACTTGTCAGGAGCTACGTTAAGCCAAGCGCTTTATTATGTAGGAAAAGGAGCGCCTGTTGTAGCAAGAGTAAAAGAAGACTATTATATTTTAATTACAAGTTATAATAGTACGGATATTCGTTATACGGATCCTGTGAAGGGAATGGTAATAAAAGAATCAAGAAGTCAAGTGGAAGAAATGCTTGCAGATAAGATTTTCTATAGTTATATCAAGCAATAAACGATGAAAAGCACGTTTTGTGAGCGATTGGCTACTTGAGTTGCTTTCGTGTAAATAAAGGAAAAGAAGAAGGGCTGATAGTGATCAGCCCTTCCGTCTATCTATATGGAGGAACGAGCAATGAAGTTGATACACATGGCAGATGTGCATTTGAATCGCATGCCAGAAGAACGAGAAGGAATTGGGTCTATTCGAAAACAAGAAATTCAAGATACTTTTGACCAAGTGCTAATTCAAGCAAAAAAAGAAAAGGTAGATTGTATTTTAATTGCGGGAGATCTCTATGATCACCCTCCTATGATGGAGGAACTGAAAGAATTAAATGCTAGGTTTAAAAAGTTAAGTCCTATTACGATTGTGTTAATTGCAGGGAATCATGATTTTGTAGAAGAAAATGGTTCTTATGAGCGGTTTGAGTTTGCAGAAAATGTTATTTTTCTAAAAAGCAAGACATTACAATCTCATTATGTGGAATCACTGAATACTACCTTTTGGGGATTTAGCTATCATCAAAGAGAAATAAGAGAGTCTTTGTATGATAGAATAGAGCCAGTAAAAGGCGAGGGATATCACATTTTATTAGCCCATGGAGGAGATGAAACTCATATTCCGATTGATTATGAGAATTTAAAGTGGCTAGGGTTTGATTATATTGCTCTTGGGCATATTCATAAACAAGAGCAGATTGTAGAAGACTTTATGGGATATTCTGGATCGTTAGAGCCCCTTGATCGAACGGAAAAAGGGGAACATGGATATTATCTTGTAGATATTTCGGAAGAAGGACAAAGAATGACTTTTGTACCAGTGGCTAAGAGAAGTTATGAAGTAATTGAGGTTGAAGTAGAAGAAGATGAGACGCTATTTGATTTGACAGGTCGTATTGAAGATGAGATGATAGAGCGAGGACGTCAGAACTTCTATGAGATTCATATGACAGGATATACATCCCTTTCTAAGAAATTTTCTTTTGAGGCGTTAGAAAAAAAATATTATATTATTGATATTTTAGATGAGACGATGAAAGATTATGATGAAAACGAGTTTTATGAAGAGAATAAGGAAAATATTCTTGGAATGTTTATTGAAGAGATACGATCTCTTTCGGATCCCTATAAAGAAGAAGCGATGACAATGGGAATTGAAGCATTGCTTCACACGAAGGTGAAATAAAGAGAGATAGGAGACACTATGATTATTCGTAAAATTATAATCGAAGGGTTTGGAAAATTTCATAGAACCGCCTTTGAGTTCGATTCAGGCATTAATTTAGTCTATGGAGCCAATGAGGCAGGAAAAACTACTTGTCAGCAGTTTTTGCTTGTCATGCTTTATGATGTTGAGAGGCTTCGTGGAAAAGGGGCAAAGACGGATAGCTATACTCGTTATTATCCTCGTTATGGAGGGCGGTATGGTGGTATTATGGATTTTCAGGTAGATGGGAAAGAATATCGTCTTCAACGGATTTTTCGAAGAGAAAAAAGAGAGCTTCATTTATATGAGAAAGAGACAGGAAGGGAGCTTCCAATCGAAAAGGAATTGTTTACAACTCTTTCTTTTATGAATAAAGAGCAATATATGGAGACATTATTTATGACGCCCAATCATCTAAAGACAGGGGCCTATTTAAAAGAAGAATTAAATCGGTATACCAATCGGATTGCAGGGACAGGAAGTGCAAAATTTGATGCTTTAGAAGCAATTCGATATTTACAATCAGAGAAGAGAAAAAATAGTTCGAAAAAGATGGAAGAGGAGCTGAATCAGATTCGAACAACATTGATGGAATATGAGTCGTTACTAGAGCAAAAGAAAGAGCTTTTAGAAGAAGAGAAAAGACTAGAAGAACAGATCAAGCAATTGGATTTAGAAGAGGCTCGTTATAAAGAGGCATTACAAAGCCGTCAAAGAGAGCAAGAGCGCAAAGTGGAACAGCGAGTTATGGAACTCTATGAAAAAGAGGCAAAGGCAAAAAAAGAGCAATGGGAATTACAATATAAAAAATTGTTAGAGGAAAAGAAGCGTTTAGAAGAACAGCGAAAACAAGAAGAACTGCGTCTACAGGCAAAGTTACAAGAAGAAGAGCAGATAGGAAATGGATTAAATAGTTCGGGGCTATTTGGTATTTGCTTCATTGCTGGACTTTTTGGATTGTTAAAAGAGTGGTATCTTCCTTCGATTATTATTTGGATTTTGGGTGGTCTTGCGTTCTTTTTCACCATTTACCAAAAAAAGAAAGAGCGGAAAAACTTGCGTCATAACGGAAGTATGGTACAATTAGAGAGTGAAAATGAGGAACTTGCTTTCAATATCGATCTAGGGTTAAAAGAAATAGAAGAAAAAGTGCTGGCAGAAGAAGTGGATGAGGAGTCCATCATAGAACAACAAGTGGATTATAGTGCTATGAGAATGGAGATTGATCAGAAGCTTTTTGAGAATCATATGAAACAGCGTTATCTTCTAGAAAAAGAAGAGAAGAAACGACATTTGGAAGTAGAGTATCAAAACATAAAAGAAGAGCAGAAGAGATTAGAAGGTAAAAATCATTCTGCCGATCTTGCAATTTCGATTCTAAAAAAATTATCATCCAAAATTTATGATGAATTTGGTAATTCTTTTAGTGAAGAAGTATCAAACATAATGACAGCCATTACCGATCATCGTTATGAGAGAATTATGATCGATGAGCAGATGGGGATTTTAGTGGAGAGTGATGGAGGATTCGTAGGAATGGAATCTTTAAGTTTAGGAACAGTGGAACAAATTTATTTCGCTATCCGAATGGCTGCAGCGAAGCTCTTTATGAAAGGGGAACCCCTTCCGATTCTAATAGACGATAGTTTTGGCAGTTTTGATGAAGAAAGACTGGGAAGGACATTGGATTTTCTCTCGAAATACGATTATCCACAAATATTTGTATTTACATGTGATAAGCGAATTCGAGATATACTTATAAATCAGCGAACAGAGTTTTCCTATTTGGAACTGTAAAAAGACAATGAGGTGAAAGAATGGCAGACCAGAAAAAAAGAAAATCAACGCCTAGTTCGACGAAGACAAAGACAAAACCAAGAACGAAGGCGAAAACCAAAAAACACTCGAAGAAAAAGAAGAAAAAGACACTGTTTGGAAGAATTATTCGTATTCAGCTAGGGATTCTTCTTGTTGCATTTTTAGCGATTATGGGATTACTTTACATGAAGTATGGAACAGCTGTTATCGCTATGTACAAGGATGCAAAACAGCTTGTGGCAGAATCTACGCCAGAGACATTTAAGGCATCTGAGACAAGTCTTGTTTATGATAGTGACAAGAAGCTCATGAAGAAAATTAAAAATGAAAAAGAGGTATACTATCTAGAGTATGAAGATATTCCACAATATGCAATTGATGCAATGATTTCTATTGAAGATAAGAAGTTCTATGAACATAATGGAATTGATCTAAAAGCCATTATGCGTGCGGGAATTGGTGTTATCTTTAATAAGTCTTATGGTGGTGGAAGTACCATTACCCAACAGCTTAGTCGTAACGTATTTTTAACGACAAGATATTCATGGGAGCGTAAAGTAGAAGAGATTTTCTTATCGCTTGACATGGAGAAAAAATATAGCAAAGATCAAATCATGGAATTTTATTTAAATAATATTTATTTCATGAATGGATATTATGGAATTCAAGCAGCTAGTAAGGGGTATTTTGGAAAAGATGTGAACAAGCTTTCCTTATCACAAATTGCAACACTTTGTGCGATTCCAAATAATCCAAACTTATATAATCCAAGAGAAAAATTGGAGAACACATTAAAACGTCGTGATCGTATTTTAAAGAACATGCGTGATGATGGTAAGATCACGGAAGAACAGTATCAAGAAGCAATTAATGAAAAGATAAAAATTAAAAATAAGACGACAGATATTAACAACTATGTAGAAACTTTTGTATATGATAGTGCAATTAAGGCTCTCATGAAAGAGGATGGATTTAAATTCAAATACTCTTTTAAAAATTCAGATGAAAAAGAGAAATATACAGAGCAATATAATGAGTCCTATGCACAACATCAAAAACAATTAAAAACAGCTGGTTATCGTATCTATACATCCATTGATTTGGAGAAACAAGAACAATTACAACAAGCGGTAAATGAAGGGCTTGCTCAGTTCACAGAGACAAATGATGATGGTATTTATGCAATGCAAAGTTCCGCGGTTTCCATTGATAATGAAACGGGAAGAGTGGTAGCCATTGTTGGTGGACGTGAACAAGACGACGTAAATGGATATACATTAAACCGTGCATTCCAAAGTTTTAGACAGCCTGGTAGTACAATTAAACCACTAGTTGTTTATACGCCAGCGTTTGAAAAATTAGGCTATAATCCAGATTCTATTGTAAATGATAGCCCGATTGAAGGGGGACCAAAGAATACTGGAGATGTTTATTCTGGAAAAATTCCACTTCGAGAGGCCGTTGCACGTTCTAGAAACGTTGTGGCATGGAGAATTTATGAAGAGTTAACTCCAGAAGTTGGTATGAACTACTTAAAAGAAATGCAATTTTCTAAGTTAGCAGAAGAGGATTTTCACAATATGTCTACTGCGTTAGGTGGTTTTAACACAGGTGCTAGTGTTCTAGAAATGGCATCTGGATTTGCAACACTAGAAAATGATGGCGTTTATCGAGAGCCAACTTGTATTGTAACAATTAAAGACTCAAAAGGAAACGTTATTGTTGATGATAAGGTGGAAAATAAGTTAATCTATTCTGGAAATGCCGCTCGTATGATGACAGATGTATTAAAAGGTGTCTTTGAAAGCGGTGGTACAGCAGCTTCTATTGGCGGAATTAGCAATATGGATAGTGCTGGTAAAACAGGAACAACCAATGATAATAAAGACGGTTGGTTCTGTGGTTATACACCATACTATACAACTGCTGTTTGGGTAGGATATGATCAGCCTCGTTCTATTCCAGATCTTTGGGGATCTTCTTATCCAGCTAGAATTTGGAAACAATATATGAGTCAAATTCATGAGGGATTAGAAAGAAAAACATTTGAGCCTTATGTATCCACTGGATCAAAAGATATGGTAAGCACTTATGATACAGAGGAAGAAACAGAAGCAACGACAGAAGAAACAACAGAATTGACAACAGAAGTTACAACAGAAGAGACGACAGAAGAAACAACAGAAGTCACAACAGAAGAAACGACAGAAGCTCCAACAACAGAAGCTCCAACAACGGAAGCTCCAACGACAGAAGCTCCAACGACAGAAGCTCCAGCAACAGAGGCTCCAACAGAACAAGAACCAGATACAGAACCGACACCAGATGATGGAAATGATGATAATGGGGCAAACGCTGATAATGGGGCAGTTGATGAGGCAGGAGAGTAATAAAATTGTTGATTTTTCGTAAATTAGGAAAAGAAAAAGGAAGTTCAAATTGAACTTCCTTTTTTTAATTTTTTCTTATTTTTCAACGATTGTCTTTGTTAAGCGGTATTCTTCAAGACGTTTACTAATACGTTCTGTTGGATCTAATAATCCAGAGATAGAACCATCGTGGTTTAATGTATCAATAAGATGAGCGATATATTTGCTCATACCAGCACTTTCATACCAATCACGGTTTAAGAGTTCTGGTGTTTGATAAGTTAAATCTGTTGTAATAACTTTTGTAATGATACCATCTTCATAACATTTATCGAAGTTTTTAAGTCCATTTGTGAATAAACCAAATGTAGAGAGGCAGAATACACGTCTTGCTTTTCTTCTCTTTAATTCTTTGGCTACATCAATCATACTTTCTCCAGAAGAGATCATATCGTCGATAACTAAAACATCTTTTCCTTCTACAGAATCCCCTAAGAATTCATGAGCAACAATAGGGTTACGTCCATCGATAATCTTTGTGTAATCACGGCGTTTGTAGAATGTTCCAACATCAACGCCAAGTACGCTACCAAGATAGATAGCTCTTTGCATAGCACCTTCATCAGGGCTGATTACCATCATATGTTCGCTATCGATTTGAAGATCGTTTGTAGAACGAAGAAGTGCTTTTACGAACTGATAGGTAGGTTTTACATTTTCAAAACCATGTTGAGGAATTGCGTTCTGAACGCGAGGATCATGAGCATCGAAAGTAATAATGTTATCAACGCCGTAGTTTACTAATTCCTGTAACATCATAGCACAGTCTAAAGATTCACGACTGCTTCTCTTATGCTGACGTCCTTCATATAAGAAAGGCATAATAACAGTTACTTGGTGAGGTTTATTTCCACAAGCACCAATGATTCTCTTTAAATCAGCGAAGTGATCATCTGGTGACATTTTACATTTATATCCGCTTAATGAGTATTCAATGCTGTGATTTAATACGTCAACTAAGATGTAAATATCAGAACCACGAACAGATTCTTTTAAAACGGCTTTTGCTTCTCCAGAACCGAATCTTGGGCAAACAGCGTTTACTAAATAGCTGTCTTTTAAATAGTCACGAAATGCAATGTTTCCTTCATGATTGTTTTCACGTTCTTTACGCCATTGTGTGAGATATGCGTCTACTTTGCTACCTATTTCTCGACATCCTTCCATAGCGATTACGCCGAGTCTTCCTACTGGTATGGTTTCAAATGTAATATCATCTGGCATCATTTATAAATTTCCTCCGTATTTGTGTCAGTTTTTATCGTTTCAATTCTTTTATATCATTAGATTGTGTTGATCGTCAAGTCTATGGGAAATTTTCCTAAGAAATATCTTGAAAAATTTTACAGTTACACGTAAATCGTTCCTATATTATCACTTGGATTAATATGAGAAACCTGTGAAATGTGTTTTCCATTGTTTCATTTCATTTAATTATGAAGATCCTTTAAAAGTCGAATATCCTCTCCATAAATATTGCAAATATGATAATGTTCAATAAAACGAGAGGTAACCCGTTCTGTATAGGCTTCTTTTAACTGGGCAAGAGATAAGTTTGTAGAGATGATCGTGGATTTTTTCTTCAATAGCCTTTCATTAATGCATAGAAAGAGCTGGGAAGAAACAAAGGAATTGTTCATTTCTGTTCCAAGATCATCGATAATTAAAAGATCACATTCAAATAAATAGTGAAATTCAATATTAGTAGAAGCATTATCCTCTTCATATTTTTTCTGAAAACGGTGTTTTTCTAAAATATCAAACAGTTGAAAAGAAGTTAGGTAAATAACCGAACACTGTTTGTCCAAAATTGCTTTTGCAATACAGTTAGAAAGAAAAGTCTTCCCAACACCAGCATTTCCTTTGAAGAGAAAATTATCATGCTTCTCTGGGAAATGCTCGATAAAATCTTTACAAAGCTCTATAATCAAAGAAATATTTTCTCTTGGAGAAAGTGGCTTATCACCAATTAAGTTAGAACTATAGTAGTCGTAACGGAAAGTGGAAAAATTCTCTTCTTCTAATTGTTTTGTAATGCCAGATTGAGAATAGAGCAGTTTTATAATCTCTTTTTTTAAACAATGGCATTTTTCCTGACCGATATATCCCGTATCTTTGCAAGAAGGGCAGTCATAGATCGGTTCTAAATAATCTTTTGGATATCCATATTCTACGAGAAGTTCGATTTTCCTCATGGAAAGTTCCATGTTAGAGCGTTTTAGTTCCTCTAAGATAGCGGGAGAACTGCCCATAAGAAGAGCCTTTCCTTTCTGGATAGAATTATGGGCGATTTGTTGATCGAGCTCATAGAACTCTGGAATAGCTTCACATATTTCGTGATAACGATGTTCTTCTAATAACTGGTTATTTCGGCGTTTCTCTTCATATTTGTGCATTAAAGTATCGTATTGCATTTTTGAAAGTGCCATAATATATCCTTTCTATTTGTTTGAGTTATTTTTTGTTCGTTTTAATTCCTTTAATTTTGTTAATAAAGTGTTGTTCTAGTGCTTCATAGTCATAGGAACGCTGTTCAAAATTATGGAATTTATTAGGAGCAGAAGTTTTTTGAACCGTAGTCATTTTCTTTTCTTGTTTTTTTGTGGAATTGTGAACAGAGTCTAGTTTCGTAATTTCCTCCATTGTTTTTGCACCAGATTTATGCCAATCGCTTAAGATTCGATCTGCATATTGAAAACTTGGCTGATGAATGGCTTTTAACGTGCGATCACAGGCTTCTAAAATGATGGAAAGTGGGAATCCATAGTTGTTTGTCCATTTATCAATAAAATCCATTTCTACCCGACCGAAATTGCGTCCAGAAAGCCCGAAAGACTTCATAATGGAATTATAAGTTTTATTATAGTTTTTTGTAGAAGCTTTGGCCTGTTCTACTGTAGTGATTCCAGATTCATACCAAGCGATAGCTACTTTTTCTAAATAACGAAGATTTTTTTTATCGATCTCTGCACAATATTCAATGAGATATTCAAGAAGTTCATATGAAAATTTCAAGGAGTCATAAATGTAAAAAAGAGTATTCGTGTCGGTATGAGTAAGAGGGCGTCCAAAATAAGTTTCGGTTACAAAAACAAGTTGGCTTAAAGCCTGTGATGATGGATGATGTTCCATTTGTGCTGGTGCAACCGAACGTTTTTCTGGTAGGGAATGAGAAAAAATATTAGAAGTGGATTCTTCTTTTTGCTGTTGTGATAAAGAAGATTTTGGGGACGGAGATGGTTGTTGTGAAAGAGGAAGTAATTGCATGCTTAAAATCCGCTGTCCCTGATCTTTTGTAAGATGAAGTAATCCACATTGTTCCCAGTAACTTAAGGAAGAATAGACGGTTTCCTCTGTTTCATTTGCTTTTTTGGAAAGCATATCTAATGTAATGCTCTGTGAAGCGCCTGCATAGCGAAGAAGCAGTAAATAAATTTTTATGGCTTCACTAGGAGCAATTGGAAAGTACATATCAATAAATTGATTGGAAATGACAGTCATAGAACTGCATGTATGATTCATTAAAATAATATCACTCAAAGCAATGATCCTTTCTTTTTATAATCTAAGATAGACTATAACATAGGTTTTGTGGAAATGAAAGAGGAGAAGGAACAAGAAAAATGGGGAGAAAATGGGAAAAAAAGTGAATAATAAACAAATGGATCTGAATAAATGAAGGAGATATGGTTTTATTTGTTTTATTTTGTTTTTTACGAAATTGTGGATAAGTGGATAACTTTGTGGATTAAATTTTTATGGTGGTGAAAAATGGCGTAAATAAGCGGTTTTTACGCATTTTATAATATGTGGACAAGGCCATGGTTATAAACAAAAAAATCCACAGGTTGTTTTCACAAAAATTGTGTATAAACCTGTGGATAGTGTGGATAACTTTTCAAATTAATTATTTTTTAAGATATTTTCTCCGATTTCAACAACATTCCCAGCTCCCATTGTAATAAGAAGATCTTCTTTTTGACAGTGGGATAATAAAAATTGCTCTGCCTTTGTAAAGTCTGATTCATAATAAACATCAGCATGATATTCCTCTTTTAAGATACGAAGAATATCGTTTGAAGATACTTCCCCAGTATTTTTTTCACGAGCAGCATAGATATCTAAGAGGAGAATATGATCGGCATAGCTTAAAGCATCTGCAAAATCATGTAAAAATGCTTTTGTTCTCGTATAAGTATGAGGTTGGAATACACACCAAAGCTCATGATGAGGATAGTTTTTAGCAGAAGTTAACGTTGCTTTAATCTCTGTTGGATGATGAGCGTAGTCATCGATAATCGTAATGTCGTTTACTTTTCCTTTGTATTCAAAACGGCGTTTTGTTCCACCAAAGGCAAGAAGTCCAGCCTGTATTTTGTCCGATGGAATTTTAAGCTCTAAGGCTACTGCAATGGCAGAAAGAGAGTTTAAAATATTATGAGCCCCTGGAACACTAAGTTCTACGTGGAAGGAAGGAGTGCCATCGATAACGAGGTCATAACTTCCATTTCCAAGAAGGTTGTACTGAATATTGCTTGCAGTATAGTTACAAGGTTTTTCTAATCCAAATGTTTTAATACGGCAAGGGAGATTGTTTGTAATATCCCCTAATCCTTCCATATCTCCATTAACAACTAAAAGTCCATTATCAGGGAGTTTTTTAGCGAATTCATGGAAAGAAGTGCGGATTTCTTCAATGTTGTGGAAAAAGTCCATATGATCCTCTTCAACATTTAAGATAACGCTAATCGTTGGGAAAAACTCTAAGAAACTATTGGTATATTCACAAGCCTCTGTAATAAAAACAGGAGAGTTACCAACACGAATATTGCCACCAATAGAATCTAAAATTCCGCCAACAGAAATCGTTGGATCGAGCTCTGCCTTCATTAGGACTTCAGAGATCATAGAAGTGGTTGTTGTTTTTCCGTGAGTTCCTGATACCGCAATTGGTGTTTTATAGTTTTTCATCATTTGACCTAAAAGACAGGCTCTTGTCATCATAGGAATCTTTTTCTCTACAACTGCTTGAAACTCTTCATTATCAGGATGAATGGCAGCAGTATAAACTACAAGGTCGATATCATTCGTAATATTTTCAGCTCGTTGTCCGATTGTTACTTTAGCACCACATTGTATAAGATGATCCGTCATAGTAGACGAAGAACGATCAGAACCTGAAACTGTAAAGTTCTCTTTTAATAAAATTTCGGCAAGACCACTCATACTGATACCGCCAATGCCGATAAAATGGATATGAATTGGTTCGTTAAAATTGATTTTGAACATAATTATCCTTCCAATCTTTGATATTAAATATGTATAAAAATTTACTTTCTCTATTATATATCAATTAGTTTTAACTCGCAATAGGGAAGAAATTCATATTTTTTCTGTCAGATTTTCGTATGAAGAAATAGCGAAAACACAACAAATACTTTAACATTAGCTAGAAAAGTTGAAAAATGACGAAAAACAATTGTAAAAATAAAAAATATTGTTCACAATTACTATTAACAGTGTTATAATATCTTTATACAGTTTATGTGACATAATTTAGAGAGGTGGTACTATGATTAAGAAAGAGATGATAGCAATGCTCCTAGCTGGCGGACAGGGGAGTCGGCTTGGAGTATTAACCGCAAAACTTGCAAAGCCAGCGGTGGCTTTTGGAGGGAAGTATAAAATTATTGATTTTCCACTGAGTAATTGTATCAATTCGGGAATTGACACAGTTGGGGTTTTAACTCAGTATCGTCCACTTAGATTAAACCAACATATTGGAATCGGGATTCCTTGGGATCTCGATAGAAATATTGGTGGTGTTACTGTTCTGCCACCATATGAAAAGAAGGGAAATAGTGAGTGGTACACAGGAACAGCCAATGCTATTTATCAGAACTTAGAGTATATGCAGTATTATAATCCAGATTATGTTTTAATTCTTTCAGGCGATCACATCTATAAAATGGACTATGAAATGATGTTAGATCACCATAAAGCAACAAAGGCAGCGGTAACAATTGCTACCATTGAAGTTCCAATGGAAGAAGCAAGTCGTTTCGGTGTTGTTATTACAGATGAGCAGGGAACAATTAAGGAATTTGAAGAAAAGCCAGAGCATCCAAGAAGCAATAAAGCGTCTATGGGAATTTATATTTTTAATTGGGAAGTATTAAAAGAAGCATTAATCACCCTCTCTGAACAGCCAGGATGTGACTTTGGAAAACATATTATTCCATATTGTCACGAAAATGGTAATAAAATTGTTGCATATCCATTCCAAGGTTATTGGAAAGATGTAGGAACTCTTGGTTCTTATTGGGAAGCCAATATGGAACTGATTGATATTATTCCAGAATTTAACCTCTATGAGACGTTTTGGAAGATTTATACAAAAAGTGATACGCTTCCAGGACAGTATATTGCCAGTGGAAGTAAGGTAGAGCGGAGCATTATTGGAGAAGGCTCTGAAATTTATGGAGAAGTACATAATTCGGTTATTGGTTCTGGTGTTATAGTCGAAGAAGGAAGTGTTGTGCGAGATTCTATTATTATGAACGATACAAAAATAGGGAAATACGTAACAATCGATCGTTCTATTATTGCAGAAGATTGCGAGATTAGTGATGGAGTGACACTGGGAGCTTTTGATGAGGCTGAGAATAAAGTAGCTCCTCATATTTATTCTTATGGTCTTGTGACGATTGGAGAAGGAAGTTATATACCTGCAAATGTTATGATTGGAAAGAACACTGCTATTTCTGGAATTACGATTCCAGACGATTATAAAGACAATAAATTGGACAGCGGTGAAACATTAATAAAGGCAGGTGAAATGATATGAGAGCAATAGGGATTATTTTGGCTGGAGGAAACAGCAATAAAATGGAAGAACTGTCTGCAAAAAGAGCCATTGCCGCAATGCCAGTAGGTGGTTCTTATAGAAGTATTGATTTTGCATTGAGTAATATGAGCAATTCTCATATTCAAAAGGTTGCAGTTTTTACACAATATAATTCAAGATCTTTAAATGAGCATTTAAGTTCCTCTAAATGGTGGGATTTTGGCCGTAAGCAAGGGGGTCTTTTTGTATTTACTCCAACGATTACGCCAGATAACAGTATGTGGTATCAAGGGACAGCGGATGCTCTTTATCAGAATATTAATTTCTTAAAGAGCAGTCATGAACCATATGTTGTTATCGCTCCAGGAGATGGAATTTATAAGCTTGATTATAATAAAGTATTAGAATATCATATTGCAAAAGGTGCTGATATCACGGTTGTTTGTAAGGATATTAGTCCAACTGAGGATGAACTGAATCGTTTTGGTGTTGTAACCTTAGCTGGAGATAATCGGATTGTAGAATTTGAAGAAAAACCGTTAGTTCCAAAGAGCAATACAATTTCTTGTGGTATTTATGTCATTCGTAGACGCCAGCTAATTGAATTATTAGAGCGCTGTGCAGCAGAGGGAAGAAATAGTTTTGTTACGGATGTTATTATGCGTTATAAAGATGTGAAGAAAATCTATGCCTATAAGTTGGAATCTTATTGGAGAAGTATTTCCACTGTTGATGCTTATTATCGGACAAATATGGATTTCTTAAAGAAAGATGTAAGAGATTATTTCTTTAAACAGTATCCAGATATTTATTCAAAAGTAGACGATCTTCCACCTGCAAAATATAATCCAGGCTGTGATGTAAGCAATAGTTTAATCGCCAGCGGTTGTATTATCAATGGTAAAGTAGAAAATTCTTTATTATTTAAACAAGTTTATATTGGAAATAATTGTACCATTAAAAATTCCATTATTTTAAATGATGTTTATATTGGAGATAATTCTTATATTGAAAATTGTATTGTGGAAAGCCGTGATACAATCCGGCCAAATACAAGCCATGTTGGTGAAAATGGCAAGATCAGAATTGTAGTAGAAAAGAATGTAAGATATATACTATAGATGACTAGAAGGGGGACTTATCCATGCAGATTACAGATGTAAGAGTGAGAAAAGTAGCGAAAGAAGGTAAAATGAAAGCGGTAGTATCTATTACTTTAGATAATGAATTTGTCGTTCATGATATTAAAGTAATTGAAGGAGAAAAGGGCTTATTTATTGCGATGCCAAGCCGTAAAGCGGCAGATGGAGAATATCGTGATATTGCACATCCAATTAATTCTGATACAAGAGAGAAGATTCAGAGTTTAATTTTAGAACGCTATGAAGCGGCATTATTAGAAACGGATGAAGAATAAAAAGAATCGATAAAAAACTCCCTAGGAAGAAAATTTTCCTAGGGAGTTTTTTCCTTTGAGTTTTTATAGATCATAATTTCAACACGACGGTTTTTGGCCCGTCCTTCGCTTGTTTTATTTGTGGCAATTGGAGAATAATGAGAATGTCCCTCAATTGATAACTTATCTGGTTTTACCCCTTGATCCGTTAAAAGGGTTAATACCTTTAACGCTCGGGTGGCGGATAGTCTCCAAGCATCTTCTTCGTTATAGCGATCTCGGTTTCCCACGTCAGCTGTGTTACCGATAATACTCACATGATCGATTTCATCATAGACAAGGGAGAGTACTCCACTAATCTCTTGAATAATGGGAGATTGCTCGTCCAGTAAATCAGCCGTATTTGGCTGAAAAAGAAGAGAATCTTTTAACTGAATATTAATACCTGCATCCGATTCCACTAAAGATACTTGAGAGGAAAGTTTATTTTTTGAGATATAGTTATTCAGCTTTTTTGATATTTTATCCACTGTGTTATAAGGGGCAGAAGTTCCCGTTGCTTCTGCTTGAGATTTATCATCACTTGGATTTAATACTTGTTCAAATTCTTTGGAAAGATTTTGAACTTTTGTGCTATCGACAGCACTCATTCCGTACATAATGATGAAGAGGGCTAATAACAGTGTAATCATATCCGAATAGGTTAAAAGCCATCGTTCGGAGCTAGAACTATGTTCTTCCTCATCATCTATTCGACTTCGTCTCATCTTAGAACACCCCCTTAATTTTCGATACCATTCCGATACCGTTTATGTCCATCTGAAAATGCCTGATGATAAAGGGAGAGTTCATTCTCGATAGTACGAGGAAGAGAACCTTTTGAGATCAGGCAGACGCCATCAACAATGAGTTCTTTTTGAATTAAACTTCGTTTCATCATGGAGCGGAGTTTGTTGGCCATAGGTAGATATAATACATTGGCGAATCCAACGCCATATAAAGTAGCGATAAAGGCTGTAGCAATGGAACTAGCTAGTTCCGTAGGATTTCCAAACCCATTGGATAAAACGAGAATCAAACTCATAACGGTACCGATAACTCCCATTGTTGGAGAGAAACCAGCTGCGCCTTCAAATACGCTAATATCGGTTAAACATTTATGTTTATAAGCTCGAATATCGGATTCTAATACATATTGAATGTCTTCTGGATCCAGCATTTCCTGAATGAGAATTAATCCTTCTTTTAATAGTAGATATTCTTCTTTTTGAAGTTCGGAATCTTTAATAATAGAGTCGAGGGCGGTAATGCCGTCTTTACGAAACGTAGAAGAAATATCAGAAATTTTAGTGATTAATTTTTCTGTGGAACCAGAATGGGGTTGTTTAAAACTAGCTATAACCGACTTTAAAGCATGAAGAATGTCTCCAAAAGAAAAAGACGCTATTACTGCGCCGATTGTCCCACCTACTACGATAATAAATGGGCTTAAAGAAGTAAGAGTACGGAGATTTCCTCCATCCTCTGTAAAACCAAATATAAGAGCTACTAAACCAAAGATAATACCAACAATAAGTGAAAAATCCATAAGTATACCCCTTTCTTCTATCTCCTAAACATTTCTACTTTTTATATTGCGGATGAGAGTATGATGTGATTCTGGACTAAAAAAGTAAACGATGAAAAGTACACAATATGAACTTTCCATGTAAATAATAAAAAAGACAATATAAAAAGCAGAAAATGTCTAAAGATCGTCTAATTTTAACATGAATTGGAAGAAACTACTATAGGAGGGAGTAAATCTTGACGATATTTTTACATGATACTATTATAAAGTATACTATACTATAAAGGTATATAAATTCTATTATGAAGCCAGTAAATATGGAATTTGAACTTGAATGATTCAATAAAAAATTTGAGCAATATTTTTGTCCATTAATTTTTTGTCAATAGAAAGAATGGGAGGAAAAAATGAATGAAGTATTAAGACAAGAAAAAAAATTTTTAATTAATCAAAAACAGCTCTATAGGCTTTCTTATTATTTTAGCCAAGTAATGCGAGAAGATCCTCATAATGGAGCGGATGGATATGAGATTCGCTCCGTTTATTTTGATACATTACTCGATCGAGATTTCCAAGAAAAAGAAGATGGAACGGAAATAAGGAGAAAAATTCGTCTTAGGAATTATGGACCGAAAAGCGATTTTGGTGTGTTAGAGATGAAACAAAAACAAGGGGCATATCAAAAAAAGCGTTCGCTAAAAATAAGAAAAGAAGATGCTATAGAGCTATTAAGAGGAAATTATTCTGTTTTACTCGCCTATGATGAGCCGTTTGCCATTGAAATGTTTGGGTTTATGAATATCCATTGTTATCGTCCAAAAGCGGTTGTTGAATATAAGAGGAAGGCATTTATAGCAAAAGAAAATAAGATTCGAATTACATTTGACCATAATATTATAGCCACAGAAAGTAATTTTGATATTTTTTCCACTGAATTATTACAATATCCAGTGTTCCCTTCGGATCTTGTAATTTTGGAAGTGAAATATAATGGATTTTTATTAAGTTATATAAAAGATTTATTAAAATCGGTCAATGAAAGTGAATTATCGGTTAGTAAGTATGTACTATCTCGTGGAGTAAGTAAGCATTATTGTTATTAATAAAATTACTAGAAAGAGGAAAGTCATGAAAGATTATTTATATAGTATGATCGAGCAAGGTGGTGCATTAACTGCCGAAGATATTATTGCTCATATTTTAGTATCTATTGTGCTAGGAGTAGCTATTTATATTTCTTATTGGTTTACTCATAGTGGAACTGCATACAGTAAAAAATTCAATGTATCGTTAATTACGTTAACGATTTTAACAACGACGGTTATGACCGTTATTGGAAATAATGTAGCGTTATCTCTTGGAATGGTAGGAGCGTTGTCCATTGTCAGATTCCGTACAGCTATTAAAGATTCAAGAGATACCATTTATATTTTCTGGACAATTATTGTTGGGATTTGTTGTGGAGTAGGAGATTATTTTGTAGCATCTGTTGGAACCGTAGCGGTATTTATCGTATTATTATTTTTAGGAAGAGTGAGAAATGAAAATCGTATTTTATTAATTATTCGTGCATCCAGTGGAAAAGAAAGAGAAATTGAAAGTATTGTCTTTGAATATTTTAATAAAAAAGCGGTGTTGAAAGTAAAAAATACAACGCCAACTTCTTCTGAATTTATTTATGAAATGACAAAGAAACATTATGATTCTAGTCTTACAAAAGAAATGAGCATTACAGAACGACTTTATCAAGTTGGAAATGTGGAGTATGTCAATATGGTCACACAAAGTGATGAAATTAATGGGTAATCATGATGAAAGGGAAAAGTATTTATATTGGGACACTCTTTATTATTGTTGTTGTTCCCATGTTATTTTATTTCTTTGGAAAGGATGGAACAGAACGGGTGTATCAACATGAGATTGCACCAAAGGAGAAAGAAACTTCTCTTGCAATTGATAAAAAAAATTTCAAATCCCACCTTCCAATTGTAACAATTGATACAAAAGGACAGACAGTACCAGGAACGCCTATTTATGATAAGGATGGATCTTATATCGGAAATGAAACTTATGAAGGAAAAGACGAGATTACAGTTAATATAACAATTATCGATGAAGAAGAGGGGGAAAATTCCTTAAAAGAGACTCCGAAGGTAAAAAGCAAAGCATTGATTAGTTATCGTGGAAATTCTTCTCGTAACTTTGATAAAAAATCCTATAATATAAAATTGGTAGATGATGCAGGAGAGAAAAACCCACAAGTTGTCATGGGAATGTCAAAACATCATAAATGGGTATTAAATGGTCCGTGTCTTGATCGTACCTTAATCAGAAATTATTTGATTTATAATGTAGCAGGAAGCATTATGGATTATGCACCTAATGTACGGTTTTGTGAGCTATTTAAAGATGGCGTATATCAAGGCGTCTATTTAATGGTAGAACCGATTACTGATGGAGAGGGAAGAATTGAATTAAAAGATCCAGAACAGGGGGCAAAACAGACCAGTTGGATTGTGCGTTGGGATCGAAAGTCGAAAATGTATACTCCTATCTATAATTTTACTTATTACACATATTTATCCAATGTATCAGGGTTAGACCTTCGCTACCCTGGAGAGAAAAACTTAACAAAAGAGCGACTTCAATTTATAGAAGATGATATTAGTAAAATTGAAAAGGCTCTCTATTCTTATGATCTGACCGATCCAAAGAAAGGATACCGACAATATTTAGATCGGGAGTCGTTTGTACAATATTTTATTATCAATGAATTTTTTAGAAATATAGATTCAGGAAGGTTTTCGACTTTTTATTATAAACCATTGCGAGGAAAGGTAAAAACCGTCGTCTGGGATTTTAATAATGCAGCGGATAATTATCCTAACTATACATTTGAAGAATATGGATTTACATTAACGGATTCTCCGTGGTTTGCTATGCTTGTCAAAGATAAAGGATTTGTGGAATATATTATTTTTGAATATCATAAGTTGAGAAAAACGTATTTATCAGAGGAATTTCTTTTTTCTATGATTGATGATACCGTGGATTATTTAGGAAGTGCAGTGGATCGAAATTATGAAGTCTATGGATATTTATTTGATCAAACAAAGGCAGATAGACTCAATTATCTCATTCCTGCTAAGCGAAACTATACATCCTATGAAGAGTCCGTTGCTCAGTTAAAGCAGTTTATTAAAAAAAGAGGAGAGTGGCTTGATCAAAATATTGATACGTTATATCAATATTGCCATGATTCCAAAAACAAAGATCAATTGATGAAATAAGGAGCGGACATGAAGAAATTTTTAATTGTTGCAACAAGTGTTCTTTTGCTCGTTTTCTTTGGATATTATTTAAGTTTTTATCATGGAATTTACTTTTCTTGGAATCGAGGTAAAGAAGTAAAAGCTGAGTTTATAACAGAAAATAAAAAGATTTATATAAAAAAAGGGGATAAAGAGGAAGAACTTATCATAAAAGGCGTGGAATTAGAAAGCTCTATGCCTTATGCTTACACAACGGATTTTAAGCCTACAAAAGAAGATTATTTACGTTGGTTACAAGGAATAGGAGAGCTTGGTGCTAATACGGTAAAAGTTCCAACGATTATGGACGATGATTTTTATAATGCTTTGTATGAATATAATGAGGAAAATGAATCTCCTCTGTATTTATTACAAGGACTTTGGGTCAGCGATTATGCTTCTAATTCTTCTGAGGATGCTTATGGAGATGAGTTTTATAAGCAGTTGAAAAAAGATGTAAGAGACATTGTAGATGTGATTCACGGGCATAAAAATATTATGACAAATAAAATAAAAGGATATGGTATTTATCGAAAAGATATTTCCGATTGGGTCATTGGATACGCCATTGGCTCTCAATGGGATGTGAGAACAATTGCTTACACAAACCATAATGAACGCGAGAGAAACTCTTTTCAGGGAGAGTATTTTAAAACGACAGGCGAGGCGAATGCTTTTGAAGTTATGTTAGCCGATCTGATGGAACGATTAGTTTCTTATGAGACAAGTAAGTATGGGGAGCAAAGACTTGTAACCTTTTATTCCGATCCATCTATGGATCCCTTTGAATATGAGGAGGAGTATGTAAGGCAACTCAATAAATATGTAAGCCTTAATATGGAGCATATTTTATCTACTGATAAGTTAGATTCTGGTTACTTTGCTTCTTATGCCTTATATGACTTTTGTCCTAAGTTTTATCGATATTTATCAAAAGAACAAAAAAAGCAATTACAACCGTTATTAAAAGAAGTGGATAAAAAAGAAATGTATGATGGCTATGTGGAACTATTAGCGAAGTATCATACGATGCCAGTTGTCATTCTTTCCTTTGGATATTCTAGTGCAAGAGGAAGCGATAACAACTATGGAACAACAAAAGAAGAACAATATCATTTAACCGAGAAAGAACAAGGAGAGCGCCTTGTGAAAACTTATGAGACAATTAAGAATGCAGGGTGTTCTGGTGGTATTATAAAAGGATATAAAGATATATTTTCACAGAGAACATGGAATACCATGTATGCAGTAGATATCCTTCGCACAAGAATGTGGAAAGACGTCCAATCTGCTAATACGGGATATGGCTTAATAACATTTGAATCAGGAAAAGAAGAGAAAGTATGTTATATCGATGGGGACAAAGGAGAATGGGAAGAAAGTGAACTTATTCTAGAGCAAAATGGAATGAAAGTTTATCAAAAACAGGATATGGAAGCCCTTTATTTTCTAGTGGAAAAAGAGGGACTTACAAGGGAAGATCCATTTTACATAGGATTTGATTTAACAGAAAAATCTGGTGCAACGTATGCGAAAAGACAAAAGTTAGCATTTGACCGTCCAGTAGATTTCTTGTTAGAAATAAACGGAAGAAACGAAAGCCGTTTGCTTGTGCAAGAGCGTTATGACCCGGTTCGAGAAAATTACTTGATGGAAATCCAAGATGAAGATCCTTTTATTGTCGTTCCTAAAAAGGATGGACAAAATTTTGTTGCTATTCGAATGATTCTAAAAAATATCGGAGTGGAAAAGCAAAAGTTTGATGAGCAGGGAAACCCAGTTCGAAGATTAATGAAAACATTTGAAACAGGAAAATTGACGTATGGAAATGGAAATCCAAATGCAGAAAATTATAATTCACTATCGGATTTTTGCTATGGAGATAGTTTTGTAGAAATTCGAATTCCTTGGCAATTGCTAAATGTATCCGATCCGACTAATATGGAGATTCATGATGACTATTATGAAAATTATGGAGTGGAGTCGAGGAAAATGGATCATTTTTATTTAGGCATTATAGAAAAAGAGAAAAAGAAAAATGGAATGCATTTAGAGGAAGTAAAAATAAAACCATTGAAAAAAGAGGAGTACCATGAGAGATTTAAGGAATCTTACTTTATTGTAAAAGAGTATTGGAACCATTAGAAAAGGAAGAAATTATGCTAGATAATGTACAAGTCATGATTATTTTTTATATGGGGCTTAGTTTATGTTTGGTTTTGTTTAATGTGCTGTATATTTTGGAAAATAAACGAAAAGGAGTTTTTATTGAGTCCTATAAAAAGAAAGTAAAAAAAGAGATAGAAAAACAGATGGAGCTTTTGGAGCAACAAAAAGACGGGCAAAACAGACGCGCTCGCTATTGGATAAGACGACTTAAGTCTCTTTCATGGCTTATGGCATATGAACAGGCCTTAAAGGAGTTTTTTGATGGAAGAGAAGAAGAGTTAAATATCTATTTGGAACAACAAAAGGAAGTCTTTATTTCCTTAGCGTTGTTTTATAAAAAGAGAGATTCTATCCAACAAGGATACTATGCCAAGTTAATGGCAGAATATCAGGTTGGCGCCATTAAAGGAATGGAGAATTTATTAGAAATTTTAATTTCTTATCTTCCAGAAGGAACGGTCTATTGTCGAGAAAATGTGTTATGTGCTCTTTATGCATCAGGAAATGAAAAAGCGGTGTTAAAAGGATATTTAACTGTGAGCAACGGCCAATTGTTCCATCATAATAAATTGATTTCCGATGGTCTTCTTACGTTTCAAGGGGACAAAGAAAAACTAGCAAGGTTACTGTTTCAAGAAAAGAAAAGATTTCCAGTGGAATTACGGCTTGGAGTCATCCAGTATATTCGAATGATTTCCCCAAATTTTAAGAAAGAGTTTTATGAAGAATTAATGAAAGATAAGATTTCGTTAGAAGAAAAGATTGCTATCATTCGTTACTTTGGAACTCATTATTTTGAGCCAATGGATTCCGTTTTAAAAGGGTATGCCAAAAGCGTTGATAAAACGGATTGGCAGATTTGCGCAGTGAGTATGAGTGCCTTGGCTAATTATCCATCTAAGGAGACAATCTCTTTATTAAAACAATCCCTTTCTAATCGGAATTGGTATATTCGAAAAAATGCTGCCATGTCGCTTATGGCACTTGGATTAGATCGGAAAGGCTTGCAAGATGTTTTCCATGGTGGAGATCAATATGCAAAAGAAATATTGATGTACTATTTAGAGAGAGAAGAAAGGGGGAAATGAGTATGAATCTTTTGGTAGAGAGGATTCTAGAGGGAGTTGGAACTTTTTTTCTTCTCTATTTGATGGGATATGCCACATTTTTATTTGCATCTGTTATTGGGGGAGCGACTTATCTTTACAAAAGAAGGAGAATGTATCTTCTTAAAAATGAATTAAAACATCAGTATTATTTTCCCGTTTCCATTGTCGTTCCAGCTTATAATGAAGAGGTTACGGTTGTGGATACCGTCCGTTCTTTATTGAATTTGGAATATCGCTTATATGAAATTATCATTGTAGATGATGGTTCAAAAGATGAGACGACAAAGGTTATGGTAGATGCATTTCAAATGCACCGTGTGGATCGCCCCATACGACTTACGATCCCTTGTAAGAAAGTGGTAGAGATTTGGGAATGTGAAAGTGAAAAGGTAAAGATTACATTGATTAAAAAAGAAAATGGAGGAAAAGGGGATGCCATCAATATGGGTATCAATGCATCAGAATTTCCGTATTTTGTCTGTATGGATGCTGATTCCTTTTTACAAAAAGATTCTTTAGAAAAAATCGTACAACCGCTGATGGAGGATCAATCAGTAATTGCTGTTGGTGGATTAATCCGAATCTCCCAGTGTGCCGTATTCGAAAATGGTGTTGTGAAAAAGTTTAAGTTGCCCTGGAACATTGTACAGTGTATGCAAATTATGGAGTATGAGCGTTCCTTTTTGGCATCTAGAATATTTCTTGATAGTTTCAACGGAAATTTAATTATATCAGGAGCGTTTGGATTATTTAAGAAAGATATGGTCGTTGCTGTTGGGGGGTATGATACCAATACATTAGGAGAGGATATGGAGTTAATTGTAAAACTTCATGTATTTTGTAGAAATAATAAAATTAAGTATTCCATTCGATATGCTCCAAATGCTATTTGTTGGAGCCAAGCTCCATTTACTATTGGTGATCTGTCAAAACAGAGGAGGAGATGGCATTTAGGGCTGTTCCAAAGCATGATGAAGTACCGACAAATTGGTCTCAATCCTCGATTTGGTTTCTTAGGGTTTTTATCTTATCCCTATTATTGGCTCTATGAGTTATTTTCTGCCTTCATTGAGTTGTTTGGCTTGATTACGGTTATCCTATCGGGGGTGTTAGGACTCATTAATGTTCCCTTTATGATTTTATTTTTCCTTCTATACGCTTTATATAGTGCGGTTATGACGATTACAGCATTCTTCTTAAGAATTTATACCCAGAGTTTAGAAATTTCTTTTGGAGATGCAATAAAAGCCATTATTATGTGTTTATTAGAAGGGGTTACCTTCCGCTTTTTGTTAACTTTTATTCGAATTACCGCTTTTATTGGATATCGTAAAAAGAAAAATAAATGGGGAGAAATTAAACGTGAGAAACAGTTTAAAGACAAAGAAAACGACCTTGCACCAAAACCTTAAATACCGTATAGTAAAAGACGAATAGGATTTTATTGTATAAAAAAAGAAAAGAGGAAGTAAAAGAAAATGAAATTAATCGCAGGTTTAGGAAATCCAGGATCACAATATGAACTTACAAGACATAATATTGGCTTTATGGCAATTGATAAAATTGCAGATGCTTTTTTAATTCCTATGGATTTTGATAAAAAACAAAAGGCTATTTTGGGGAAAGGAATGATGGGAAGTGAAAAAGTCATTCTTGCAAAGCCACAAACTTATATGAATTTAAGCGGAGAAAGTATTCGAGCCATCTCCGATTATTATAATATTGCTCCAGAAGATATTATTATCGTATTTGATGATATTAGCTTAGATGTTGGACAACTCCGAATTCGTAAAAAAGGAAGTGCTGGTGGTCACAACGGAATTAAAAGTATTATTCAACATTTAGGAACCAATGAATTTCCAAGAGTGAAGATCGGGGTGGGAGAGAAAATGGCTGGACAGGATCTGGCAGATCATGTATTAGGTCGATTCCCAAAAGCACAAATGCAAGAGGTGGAAGATTCCACAGATCGCGCTTGTGAGGCAGTCTTTATGATGTTAAAAGATGGTATAGATAAAGCTATGAATGCGTATAATGGAAAACAGAAATAGTTAAAATGGGATGAGTCTGGAAAAGAATGGAGGGAATAAGATGGACTTGATGCAAACAATGCTTTATACAGGAGAGATCTGTCAAGAGATGATGGCAAGTTTGAAAGAGGAAAAAACGCCTATGGTAGTTACTGGGTGTATTGATACACAAAAATGTCATTTGATCCACACCATTGGAACAGACTATCCTTATCGCATTATTGTTACCCATAATGAAACAAAGGCAAAAGAAATTTACGAAGACTATCGTTTTTTTGATCGGGAAGTATATTTATATCCTGCGAAAGACGTTTTATTTTATAGTGCGGATATCCATAGCAATAACATTGTAAAACAACGTATGGAAATCTTGAAAAAAATTGCGAAAAAAGAGCCAGCTGTTATCGTTATGACAATTGATGGTCTTATGGATCGGTTAACAGGAATCCAGCAATTAAGGGATCATATTATTAAGGTACGAGTTGGCGTTCTTTTTGATATGGAGAAGATGAAAAGGCAGCTCATTGAACTAGGATATGAACGGGTAGGAATGGTGGATAGCCATGGCCAGTTTGCTGTTCGAGGGGGGATTTTGGATATTTTCCCATTGACAGAAGAGACTCCTTATCGAATTGAACTTTGGGGTGAAGAAGTGGATTCTATTCGAAGCTTTGATGCTTCTAGCCAACGGTCTATTGAAAATATGGAACAGATAGAATTCTATCCAGCAAATGAATATGTATTGACAAAACAACGGTTAGAAGAAGGATTTCTTCGCATGGAGCAGGAATTTGACAGCATAAAGTTAAAGCTAAAAAAAGAGAAAAAGCAAGAAGCATATAGTCGTCTTAATAAGATGATAAAGGAAGTAAAAGAAGAGATCGAAGAATTACATTCTGTCATTGGAATCGATAGTTATCTTCCTTTCTTTTATGAAGAGACCGTTTCTTTTTTGGATTATTTTGAAGAAGGAGAAGCGATCTTTTTCTTAGATGAGCCAGCTAGAATGGTGGAGCGAGCAAGTGCCTATGAGTTAGAATTTCGGGAGAGCATGATGAGTCGATTAGAAGGAGGATACATTCTTCCTTCTCAGGCAAAAGTGCTCTTTTCCTATGAAGAAGTGCTTGCAAAAGCGGCCAATCGACCTTGTGTTTTACTGAGTATGCTCATTCAGAGATTTCCATTTTTTTCTCCAAAGAGCAGTTTTCACATGGAAGTGAAGTCAGTGAATCCTTATAACAATAGTTTTGAACAATTAATAAAAGATTTAAAAATGTATCGTCAAAAAGGATATCAGGTGCTAATCTTATCCCCTTCTTCAACGAGAGCAAAGCGATTATCCGAGGATATTCGAGAGAATGAAATTTCTGTGACTTATCAAGAAAAATTAGAAGGGTTTGTATCAAAAGGGGAGATTATTATTACCCAAGGAAGGTTAAGCCATGGGTTTGAATATCCCCTATTAAAATTTGCTATTATTTCAGAAAGTGATATTTTTACAGCAAAAGATAAGAAAAAAAGAAGTGCTAAGAAAAAGAACAAATATACAGGTGCCAAGATCAATAGTTTTGCGGATATTGCCATCGGTGATTATGTTGTACATGAAAAGCATGGATTAGGTATTTATAAAGGCATTGAAAAAATCGAAGTGGATAAGATCACAAAAGATTATATTTGTATTGAATATAAAGGGGGAAGTAAATTATTTATTTTAGCTTCTCAATTAGATCTGATACAAAAATATGCTTCTTCTTCTGCTCGAAAGCCAAAGCTCAATAAATTAGGGGGAAGCGAATGGGAGAAGACAAAGAGTCGTGTTCGCGGAGAAATTAAAAATATTGCAAAAGAATTAGTGGAACTCTATGCCATTCGCCAGTCAAAAGAAGGATATGCATTTTCGAAAGACACGGTATGGCAACAAGAATTTGAGGAGCTGTTTCCATATGAAGAAACACAGGATCAGCTAGATGCCATCGCTGCTACAAAGGCGGATATGGAAAGCAAAAAGATTATGGATCGTCTGATTTGTGGAGATGTTGGATATGGAAAGACGGAAGTGGCTATTCGTGCAGCGTTTAAAGCAGTTGCTGACGGGAAACAAGTCGTATTTTTAGTGCCGACTACTATTTTAGCGCAACAGCATTATAATTCCTTTGTAGAGCGTATGAAAAACTTCCCAATTACCATTCACATGATGTCAAGATTTCGGACACCAGCGGAACAACGAAGAACGATTGAAGGCTTAAAAAATGGAATGGTGGATATTGTCATTGGTACTCATCGCGTGCTATCAAAAGATATGAATTATCGGGATCTTGGGCTTTTAATTATCGATGAAGAGCAACGATTTGGTGTATCCGATAAGGAGAAAATTAAACAGTTAAAAAAGAATGTGGATGTATTAGCTCTTAGTGCCACTCCGATTCCAAGAACGCTTCATATGAGTATGATCGGAATCCGTGATATGAGTGTACTAGAAGAACCACCAGTCGATCGAAGAGCTATTCAAACTTATGTATTAGAGTACAACGAAGAGATGATTAAAGAAGCGATTCGAAGGGAAATGGCAAGGGATGGACAGGTTTATTATGTGTATAATCGAGTGAATAATATTGACGAGATTACAGAACATATTGCCAACTTAGTACCAGAGGCAAATGTAGGGTTTGCCCATGGACAAATGAGTGAGCGCCAGTTAGAAAAAATTATGTATCAGTTTATTAACCACGAATTAGATGTTCTTGTCTCTACAACGATTATCGAGACAGGTCTTGATATTGCCAATGTGAATACAATGATTATTCATGATGCCAACTATCTTGGACTTTCCCAGCTTTATCAGTTAAGGGGAAGGGTGGGACGCTCCAATCGTAGTGCTTATGCATTCTTAATGTATCGACGGGATACGATGTTAAGAGAAACGGCAGAAAAACGGTTACAAGCCATTCGAGAATTTACGGATCTTGGCTCTGGATTTAAAATCGCTATGAGAGATTTAGAAATTCGTGGAGCAGGAAATCTATTAGGAGCAGAGCAATCAGGGCATATGGAAGCCATTGGATATGACCTTTATTGTAAAATGTTAAATGATGCGGTGAAACAATTAAAAGGGGAAAAGGATGAGATTGAAGAGTTTGAAACGACGATTGATCTTATGATCGATGCGTTTATTCCTGCCACTTATGTAAAAAATGAAATGCAAAAATTAGAGCTTTATAAACGAATTGCAAGTATTGAAACAGAGGAAGAGTATTCGGATATGTCGGATGAACTTCTCGATCGCTATGGAGAGCCACCAATGGCGGTTATGAACTTGTTAAAAGTTGCGCTATTAAAAGCAAAAGCACATCATGCATTTTTAATCCAAATTGAGCAAAAAGGAAATCATATTCTATTTGGAATGAACAAGAATGCAAGAGTAAAAGTAGAAGAAATTGATCCCCTTTTAAAACGAGAACAATATCGAAATAAAATGAAGTTTCAAATGCCAGATGCCGTTTTTGTCTATACTTGGAAAGGTGGAACAAAGAAGGAGTTATTATTAGCAGTGGAACAAGTGATTGATGATATCGATAGTCTGATTTTTCGTGAAGAAAATGAACCTTCAAAAGAAGATTATCATTAGGAAACTGTAAGATAATACAATCTATACTAGACGAATTAGGAGAGAGTGAGATATAATAGATCTCAGTTATTCTAAAAATAGAAAGGATAAAGAGTAAAAATGAGAAAATGGATTAGTAAAAAATTAGCAGGAGTGCTTTGCCTGTGCATGGCAGGTGCCTTGCTCGTTGGTTGTGGCAGTGGATCAAAGAGTAATAGCGAAACCGTATTATTTAAATATGATGGACAAAATGTTTATTTAGATGAAGCATGGGTTTATGCAAAGACGATTCAGAGCCAATATGAAGCATGGTATGGTTCTTCTGTATGGGATTATGAAGTAAATGATGAAAATGGCGAAAAAGCAACAATGGAAGAGGTTACAAAGAAAGATGTAATCAGCCAAATTAAAATGGTAAAAGTGTTATCCAAGAAAGCAAAAGAAGCAAAATTAACATTAAGTGACGAAGAACAAGAACAGATTAATACAAATGTGAAATCCTTTATGGAATCTATCAGTGATGCGGATTTAAAGCAGACAGGGGTAACAGAAGAGACTTTGAAAAAGATCTATGAAGAAAATGCTCTTGCAACAAAATATCATGAACAAGTGATTTCTGAGGCGAATATTACAGTAGAAGATAGTGAAGCTAGACAGTATAAAACTTATAACTTATTGTTTGAAACATTCAAAACAGATGAGAATGGACAAGAAGTACAATATAGCGCTAAGAAAAAAGCCAGTCAAAAGAAAAAAGCAGAAGAAGCTTTGGCAAGAATTAAAGCTGGAGAAAATACAGTAAAAGACTTAAAGGCTATGGCAGAAGAATATAAGGCTGATAAATCTTCTGAATATACATTTGGTGATGATGGTTCAACGGTACAAGAATATGCAGATGCTGCTATGAAGTTAAAAAAGGGTGAAGTTAGCGGTATTGTAGAAAGTCAATTTGGTTATCACATTATTAAGATGATCAATCCAAATGATAAAGAAGCAACAAAAGAAAAGAAAGAAGAGTTATTACAAGAAAAACAAAATCAATATTTCTCAGAACAATATAGCAAAATGACAGAGGATTTAGAAGCAAAATGGGATTTTGATAAAGATGTGGATCAAAAGGCATTTGCTAAGATTACATTCAAACAGACAGAAGAATCTACAACAGCTTCTGAAGAAACAACAGAAAGTTCTTCTTCTACGACAGCAAGTGAGAATGTTAGCACAGAAGGAGAGGCTACAACAGCTCAGTAAGAAAACAATTTCAAATAGTTTATGAATATTTTCCTTCATTTTACAGATAATACATTTAACGTCAATTTTAGTATAAACTAGACTTGAGAATGAATGTATAGTATAGAATGTAAAATGGAGGAAATTTTTATATGAAAGCAACAGGAATTGTAAGAAGAATTGATGATTTAGGACGTGTTGTTGTTCCAAAAGAGATCCGAAGAACATTGAGAATCCGAGAAGGAGATCCGCTTGAAATTTTTACCGATAAAGAAGGAGAGATTATCTTAAAAAAATATTCTCCAATGGGTGATCTTTTAAATGTCGTTAAGGAGATTTGTCAAGCGGCATCTAAGACGTGTAAACGTACGGTTGCCATTTGTGATAGAGATACCATTATTGCCGCTTATGGGGCATATGCGAAGCAAATCAATGATATGATGATTGGAAATGGCTTAAAGCATTTGATGGAGGAGAGAGGACGATATGATGCTAGAAATAGAAAAGGACGATATTTTATCGGAGAAAGCCAAGTGGGAGAAGTAGCGCTTGCCTATCCTATTATATCCGCAGGGGATGTGACAGGGTGTGTTCTATTTTTAGAAGAAGAGGATAAAAAAACAATTACTGAACAAGAGGCGATGCTTGCAGAAATGATGGTATATTTTCTAAGTGGACAACTGGAAAATTAAAGAGAAAAAATGGAAATAAAGGGTGGTCGCCTAGCTAAAAATTATTAGCTGGGCGACCACTTATCGTTTCGATATGTCCAAAAAATGGGGGGAGTTTACATAGGAACATAGTCGTAGTTTTTGTATACAATATTAAGAAGGGAAAAATGCCTAAAAACCTTTAAAATATAGGGAAAAACCCGAAATATCCTTGACAAAAGGAGTATATCAGTTTATAAATAGTGGTGTAAGACTTTTCGAGATTATCAGTAGTGATAATGATAATTATATTAATTCATTTAGAGGAGGAGCTAATCCGATGAACAAAACAGAATTAGTTGCAGCAATTGCAGAAAAAACAGAATTATCCAAAAAAGACGCTGAAAAAGCATTAAAAGCTTTCACAGACGTAGTAGCAGAAGAACTCGCAAAAGGTGAAAAAATTCAGTTAGTTGGATTTGGAACATTCAAAGTTACTGACAGAAAAGCAAGAGAAGGAAGAAACCCTAGAACAGGAGAAACTATGACAATTCCTGCTTCTAAAGCTCCTAAATTTGAAGCTGGTAAAGCTTTAAAAGATGCTATCAACGCATAGGAAATGGGTGTATCAGGGCTGCCGAAAAAACGGCAGCTTCTTTTTTTACGCGGAGATAACGACTCATATGAGAGCGGTTATGCTCACATATGGTGATTGTCCGTGAATATGAGAAACTAGTAAAGCATGTTTCTCACGGTTTTTGTATAAAATAACTTCGTTTCTCACCCTGTAAAAAGAAGTATGTGAAAGCGATGGATAGCTTGTAAAAAGAAGATAAGTTAGAAAGGAAAGATTTTATGAGACTTGATAAATATTTAAAGGTATCTCGATTGATTAAACGCCGTACGGTAGCAAATGAGGCTTGCGATGCAGGAAGAGTGCTTGTAAATGGAAAACCTGCAAAGGCTTCTGTAGCTGTGAAAGTAGGAGATAAGATTGAAATCCAATTTGGAAATAAAACAGTAGCAGTAGAAGTGTTATCGGTAGAAGATAATGTGAAAAAAGAATTAGCCAAAGAAATGTATCAATATTTATAACATATTCAAAAATAGTTCCTCATATATTAAGTTATAACGGAAGACCGTGGGAAAAGGAGGAACGAGAACGTGGAAGAAAGACAGGTTGTAGGTAGTCATAAAATATCTTTTGTTAATCGGAGTAATGGGATCATTACAGGGGTAAAAGACGTATTATCTTTTGATGCCAATGAAATTATATTAGATACAGAGATGGGAATGTTAATGATGAAAGGGATGGAGCTTCATGTAACACGTCTTACGGTAGAAAAAGGGGAAGTAGAGATCGATGGCAGAATCGATAGCCTTATCTATTCAGAAGTTCAAAACGGGAAACGCTCTTCTGAAGGATTTTTATCAAGACTATTTAAGTAGGAGGAGCTATGAATCTATCCTTGTTAAAAGAAGCGCATCTTTTTTATCTTAGCATTCTCTATGGAGGAATGATTTTATTCTTCTATGATTGGTTTCGTATCGTTAGAAGATTGATTCCCCATCATGATATTATGATTGCAATTGAAGATCTTATTTTTTGGATTATTACAGGATTCTCAATTTTTGCGTTGCTTTATCAATATAATAATGGCAGTATTCGGGCATACTGTATTCTAGGAATGGGAATGGGAATGATCTTTTATGGAATGGCAGTAAGCCCTTTTTTTGTTAGAATCGCATTAAAAATTGGAAATTTCTTTAAAAAGGTCTTGAGAAAGTGTAAAAAAGGCCTCATAATAGTATATAGGAAAATAGTACATAGGAAAAGACGGCAAAAGTGGAAAGGAAAGAAGGTGTAAATTATGGCAAAGAAAAAGAGAAGAAGGAGACAAAATTCTAGTGGTGTGTATTGTATTGTCTTTGTCATTGTCATTTTATTTGCAGGTGTTGCATTTAAAAGTACCGAGTTAAATAAGAAAAATGACGAGTATGAACGCCAAATAGCCAAGTTAGAAAAACAGATTAAAGAAGAAGAAAAGCAAAAAAAAGAATTAGAAAAACAAGAAGACTATATGGAAACGGATGAGTATGTAAGGGAGATGGCTAAGGAAAAATTGAACTTAGTAGATAAAGATGAAATTGTTTTTAAAGCAAAAGAATAAAAAATTAAAAAAAATGTTGACAAAATAAAATCCATCGGGTATACTAATATTCGTTGGTGCGGCGGAATAGCTCAGTTGGCTAGAGCATACGGTTCATACCCGTAGTGTCGAGAGTTCGAATCTCCCTTCCGCTACTACTAAATAAGAAAAGCTGTAACGATTTGTTACAGCTTTTTTTGTTGCACAAAGATAATGAGCCATCTGTGAGCATTGATGCTCACAGATGGCTCATTGTTTTTGTATGTGAGAAGTTCGAAGAGAGAGCTTCTCATCGTTTGATAAGAAATTTCTCACAAAGCCAATTATCCTAATGTTGTGATATGGTTGTTATTTTGCATTTTTTTAATATACAAAATAACACAATAAATGAAATCGCCATTAAAATATGGGAAACACCAGCGATACCAGAGATTGCAGAATTCATACTGTTAGAAAGGGGGGATTCTAAAACCTGTAGGATACCACGAATTACCATCATAACAACCATAAGAGGAAGAGCGATTTGGTATAGAATTAAGAAAGTACGAACACCTTTTTGCTCCAAAAAGTTGGTATTAATGGAAAACAGTGACAAAAATAAAAATAAGAAAGTACCTAAAACAAGAAGGTGCACGTGGACAAAAGCTAATGTGGTTCGTCCAGAAAAGTTAAAGAATTTTGTAAATTCTCGATAGAATACACCCCCAACCATTGCTAAAATAAAATAAAGGAAGGCGAAATTAAAAAAACGTTTCATAACAACTACTCCTTTTCTTGAAATGAACTTGGTTCATTTTAGCCAATTCGTTGAATTTTGTCAAGAGAAATATGTCGTTTTTATGGTAGAAAAAGTTGTCGATAAATTTTTGTCCTTTCGATCCGTCGTTTTGACAAAATCCCTCCTATGAAGTTCGTTATAATGCAGTACGAATGGATGATGAAAAACGATCCGATAGGATGTGTATTCGTTCTTACGAACATAGATGGAAAATAACGAAACGGGGGTAGAAAGCAAAATGAAGCGAAATAACCAAAAACAGGTGAGAAGAGAAACAAAAAGAGAGTTTGTGGCAGAACAGGATTTTATGGGGACAAGCACCCGTATGTTTTTAGGGATTTTAACAGGCCTTTGTAATTTTTCAGGAATTAATCCATTAGGGCCCTCTTTTTTTATGGCGGTGGGAGGAAAGCTCATGGAGAAAGTGGTGCTTTTTATCTGCATTATAGGAGGTATTTTTATTCGCTTAGGAACAGAACAGGCGATTCGATATGCTTGTATTATGGGAACGGCCTATATCATTGATAAAATGATGGAAGGGCTTCATATGGAGTCCATACATAAAAAATCTGGAATTATGGGAATTGTAGTAGCAGGAGTCACGTTGATCCGATTGCTTTGGACGATAGATGATGGAAATGTCATTCTTAGTGCGGTGACAGAAGGAGCGATTTGCACCGGATTAGTTATTTTAGTTAATAAGGCTATGGAATATGAGAACCATCGTCATGAAAAAATTGAACAAGAAGAATTAATGGGATGGATCTTGCTATGCGCTGGTATTTTATACGGAGTAACGATACCAAATCAATGGGAATTGCTTATAAAACAAGGGGCTGTGTTATTTTGTATTCTCTATAGCTCTTATCGATTCGGAATGGCAGAGGGAACATTATTTGGTATGATTTTAGGAGGGACACTTTATTATTGTGGTTATCCTATGGAGTCATTATTTCAAGGGATTGCCCTCTATGCCTTATTTGGAATTGGATCTGGTATTTTGAGAAAAGCAGGACGACTTGGAAGTATGCTTGGAATGGCATTTGTGTTTGGAATTTTTCTATGGGAGACTAATGGTTGGGAAAGTGGGGCTTGGAAAGGGCTTGTTCTTTCTATGACATTTTTTCTTGCTTTACCCAGAACCTTTCTACTACAAGCGAAACCGCAACAAAAGAGCGAATCAATGGAAGAGATGATATGGTTACAGACGAGAAATCAGTTAAGAGATTTTTCAGAGGCTTTTCGAAGAATTCGGACAACCTTAGTGAGTGTGCCAGAACAATGGCAGGGAGAACAACAAAGACAGAAAATTTTAGAGCATACGGTTCAAAAGGTGTGCCAAGGCTGTGAATATAATGGATATTGCTGGGATAAAGAAGCAAGGCTTGCCTATGAGGAGGCAGGAGCTGTTTTAGAATTGGCAGAACAAAATGGAACAGTTGAAAATTTATCCCAATACCCTTTTTTTAGCCATTGTTTAAAACAAGAAGCCTTTTTGTCGGAAGTTCAACATGGATATGAAATGAACAAGCTAGAAATGCTCTATAATGAGCGAATTATTGAAGGAAGAGAAGCTATGGCAGGGCAATTTCAGCAGATCTCAAATATGATTGAAGATCTCTTTCATGTGACTCATGAGTCTGTGGTCATTCCGCAAAAAGTGCAGATGAGAATTGTAGAGGAATTGAAAAAAAATCATGTGCAAATATCAGAGATTCTTGGTGTGGAAAATCAAGAGGGAAGAAAAGAAATTTATGTGACTGTCCACTCTGAAAAAGGAAGGATGCTCACAGTGAGAGAATTGGCAAGATGTTTATCAAAAGCCCTTGGATATCGTGTGCGTAGTAAGAGTGGGAATCGTACCATTGTTGGAAAAGTGTCTCAAAGCTATGGATTTTTAGAAGAGGCTGATTTTTATTATTTGCAAGGAATGGCGAAAGTTAGCCGAAGAAGAGAGGATATCTCAGGGGATAATTTTTCAATTTTGGAATACGAACCTGGAAAACTTGCGATTATGTTAGCTGATGGTATGGGTAGTGGGCAACATGCCAACGATAAGAGCGAATTGTTAATAGAATTGCTAGAACGGTTACTAGAGGCTGGATTTTCAAAAGATGACTCTTTAAGATTATTAAATTCTGTGTTAGTTACTCCGATTTCAGAGGCAAATTTCTCTACTCTTGATCTTTGTATGGTAGATTTATATGAGGGAAATTGTGTCTTTTGTAAAGTAGGGGCAGCGTCCTCTTTTATTAAACGAGGAAATCAAGTAGAAATGATAGAAGGAGGAGCGATTCCAGTAGGAATTTTTCCTAATTTAGAATATAATTCCTATGAGTGGCAAATACAAGATGGAGATATGATTTTTTTATTGTCAGATGGAGTGATGGAAGCGGTGCCAGCCGTTGACAAAGAAAAATTTATAGCAGATGAAATTTTAAAGCTTGATTTATTAAACCCTCAAGAAGCGGCCACAAAGTTAATGGCAAGGGTGCAGGAGTTAGGAGGGAGAAGGAATCGAGATGATATTACCATTTTGACAGTTGGAATATGGAAGCGAGAATAAGAAAAAGGAAGTATGATATGACTTGTTATTTCAATAATATTTTAGTACAATGGATGAGAAGACGAATCACTATTAGAAAAAACTTAGAATGAAGAGAAATTGTAGGAAAAAGGAATTGATATGTACCATAGAGTGAAAAAATATTGCAAGCAACATAAAATGTTCGAACGAGGAAGCAAAATCATCGTAGGGGTGTCAGGAGGACCTGATTCCGTATGCCTATTAGATATGCTTTGTCGAATGAGAGAAGAAGAGGAAATTCAAGTATTGGCTGTCCATATTCATCATGGATTACGAGGAGCTTTTGCAGATCGAGATGAAGAGTTTACAAAGGAGTTATGTGAGCGTTTAAGAGTACCTTATTATTGCTTTCATGAAAATGTAAATGAGCGAGCAAAACTTCAAAAATTGAGTGTAGAAGAGGCGGGAAGACTCTGCCGTTATGAGCGAATGGAACAGGTGAGAAAAGAGACAGATGCAAATGTGATTGCAGTAGCGCATCATGAAAATGATCAAGCGGAAACAGTGCTTTTTCATCTTGTACGGGGAAGTGGTTTAGAAGGTCTTTGCGGAATTTTGCCAAAAAGAGATCGTATTATAAGACCACTTCTTTGTCTAACAAGAGAAGAAGTGCTTTTTTATCTTACAAAGAGAAATCTTTCTTATGAACTTGATGAGACAAATGAAGAGACGATATACACGAGAAATAAAATTAGAAATCAATGGATACCGATGCTTAACGAAGTGAATGAAGAGGCAGTTTCTCATATTGGAACTACCGCAAGACTTTTACAAGGGGTAACAGAATTTCTAAAGGAAACTTGTGGGCAGTATTATGTCCAGTGTGTCAAAGAGGAAAAAAGAAAGATTATCATTGAGGAAGAGGAGATAAAAAAATACCATTGGTATATGCAATTAGAAGTTTTAAGAAAAGCCTTTATTCGTATTCTAGAAATGAAAGAAAAGAAGCAAGGAGGGAAGGAAGAGGTTAAGAAAGATATAAAGTCCATCCATATAGAGTCCTTAAAAGAATTATTAGAAGGAGAGACAGGAAGAGAAATTCATCTTCCAAAAGGAATTGTAGCAAAGAAAGTTTATCAAAGCCTTCAATTGACGTGGGAAGATCAAAATAGGGCGCCAAGTTCTAGCTCTTTTTCTTATGAAATTGAACTGGGATTTAAAGGGAAAAAAGAAGTGATCATTGAGCCATCTGGGGATCGAATACGACTGGAGATTCAAGACATTTCACAGGAATTTTCTAGTCAGGAGAAAATTGCTCAAATAATTTCAAAAGATACCTACAAAAAAATGTTTGATTATGATAAGATTAAAGGTGGACTTCAACTGAGAACGAGGAAAAGCCAAGATAAGCTAACATTAAATGAAGAGGGCATGAAAAAATCTTTAAAGCGATATTTTATTGATGAAAAAATTCCAAGAGAGGAACGAGAGAAAGTTCCCGTCCTTTTAGACGAGCAAGGCGTTGTTTGGTTAATTGGCTATCGAATTGGAGCCCAATATAAAGTTGATACTACGACAAGAAGGATTCTACTTGTTGAATACGAGAAGAAGATAAAGGAGAAAGAAAATGAATAAAATTCGTGTAATGATCTCAGAGGAGCAGTTAGATGCGAAAATTCGTGAGATGGGGGAACTCATCAGCAAAGAATATGAAGGAAAAGAAGTACATTTACTTTGTGTATTAAAAGGAAGCGTATTCTTTACTTGTGAACTTGCAAAAAGATTAACAGTTCCTGTTACAATGGACTTTATGTGTGTATCAAGTTATGGAAATGAAAAATCATCTTCAGGCGTTGTTAAAATTACAAAAGATTTAGATGAAAATATCGAAGGAAAAGATGTTATTTTAGTGGAAGATATTATCGATTCTGGAAGAACTCTTAGCTATTTAATGCCAGTGTTAATGCAGAGAAAACCAAAGAGCTTAAAACTTTGTACATTGCTTGACAAACCAGATCGTAGAACTCACGATGTAACGGTAGACTATACAGGTTTTGAAATTCCAGATGAATTTGTTGTTGGTTATGGTCTTGATTATGCACAGCGTTACCGTAATCTTCCATATATTGGTGTTGTAGAAGAATAGTCTCTTGGAAGGGATAAAAAGAAGAAGTTTTACTTTTATCGTATAGAAAGTAAGATAAGAGAGAAAAAATAAATTAAAAATGGAAGGAGAGAGAAAGTGAATAAGACAAAACGAAGCAATTGGGGCTTTTATTTATTTATCATCCTGATTATTGCTGTCACAATCTTTATTAGTGATATTTCAAAAAATCTGCGTTCAGGATATGAATTTTATAATTTTCAACAGGATGTCCAGCAAGAAAATGTGGCAAAAGTAACGGTAAGACCAAATCAGGAATCTGTTTCTGGTAAAATCGATGTAGAGTTAACAAATGGAGATAAGGAAAGTTTCTATTGGCCAGATACGAGAGAGGTTACCGATTATGCCTATGATAATGGAATTGGTGATAAAGTAGTAGTACAGGATGAGGATCGTCCAAGTATTATTTTTAGCATTTTACCATATTTACTTGGATTTGGTGTTATTCTACTATTATTCAATATGATGGCAGCTCAGTCAGGTGGTGGCAACAGCAAAATGATGAATTTTGGTAAAAGCCGTGCCAAAATGACAACAGGAGGGCAGACCAATGTGACATTTAACAATGTGGCAGGTCTTCATGAAGAAAAAGAAGAGTTAAAAGAAGTTGTAGATTTCTTAAGAAGCCCAGGAAAATATATGAACGTTGGAGCTAGAATTCCAAAAGGGGTTTTATTAGTAGGGCCTCCAGGAACTGGTAAGACATTATTAGCAAAGGCGGTTGCTGGAGAAGCTGGCGTTCCATTTTTTAGTATTTCTGGATCAGATTTCGTGGAGATGTTTGTTGGTGTTGGTGCTTCCCGTGTTCGAGATTTATTCGAAGAAGGAAAGAAAAATGCCCCTTGTATTATTTTTATTGATGAAATTGACGCAGTGGCGAGAAGAAGAGGTGCAGGCCTTGGAGGCGGTCACGATGAGAGAGAACAGACATTAAATCAGCTTCTTGTAGAAATGGATGGTTTTGGTGTCAATGAAGGAATTATCGTGATGGCGGCTACAAACCGTGTTGATATTTTAGACCCAGCGATTTTAAGACCTGGACGTTTCGACCGTAAAGTAGCTGTTGGAAGACCAGATGTACGAGGAAGAGAAGAGATCTTACAAGTACATACAAAAGGAAAACCGTTAAGTGAAGATGTGAATTTAGAACAGATTGCTCGAACAACTGCAGGATTTGCAGGAGCCGATCTTGAAAACTTAATGAATGAAGCCGCTATTTATGCCGCTCGTGATAATAGAAAATATATTAAGCAAGAAGATGTGGATAAAGCATTTATTAAAGTGGGAATTGGAGCAGAGAAAAAGAGTCGTCTTGTTCCAGAAAAAGAGAAACGAATTACTGCTTACCATGAGGCGGGACACGCGATTTTATTCCACTTACTCCCAGATGTAGGACCTGTTTATACTGTATCCATTATTCCAACAGGTGTTGGAGCGGCGGGATATACAATGCCGTTACCAGAAAATGATAATGTGTTTAACACAAAAAATAAAATGCTTCAAGACATTAAAGTAAGCCTTGGTGGAAGAATTGCAGAAGAATTAATTTTTGATGATGTGACAACAGGAGCATCCCAAGATATTAAAATGGCTACGAAGACAGCAAGAGCTATGGTTGTTGAATACGGTATGTCTGATAAAATTGGTATGATTAATTACGCAGATGGAGATAGTGATGAAGTCTTTATTGGAAGAGAAATTGGTCATCAGCGTTCTTATGGAGAAGCGGTGGCTACTGTAATCGATGAAGAAATCCGAGCAATTGTTGATACTTGCTACGCAGATGCCAAAAAAATCTTAATGGATCATATAGATGTTCTTCATAAATGCGCGAATTTATTATTGGAAAAAGAAAGAATTGATCGAGAAGAATTTGAATCATTGTTCACAATGGGTAGTGATGGAGATGAATCAACAGTATCTCTTGTGAAAAATATATAGTGAAAAAATGGCTATATTCAAAACGCACAAAAAATGAAATCGAATTTTGTGAAGTTTGTGCACACTTAATTTGAAAAGTTGCTATAATAAAGAATGTAACCCCCCCCAATACATTATATAGTTTTTGCTACACCCCATAAGTAACAAAAATACCTTCTCCAAAAAGGACAGCGTTCGGAAGCTGTCCTTTTTATTTTGCGTAGAGGCAACGAGTCAAGCAGCGAATTTAGAAAGATAAAAACGAAGTTTTAAATTTTTCTAAAATGAGATATTTGACGACTGCCTATGAACGTGAAAAGTCCGCAAAGCGCGCTTTTCATTGTTTGCGTAGAGGCAACGAGTCAAGCAGCGAATAGCCCTATGAGAAATTTTTTCTCATAGGGCTTTTTTTTATATGGTCGTGGCAAAGTGTGCATTGATAAAAGTAATTTAAAGTAGCGAAAAATATGCAACGCATACTTTGTCTTCCGATATAATAGATTAAATGAAATTATTGCCTTAAACATAAAAGATATGAGAATGTATAAATTTTCCAATTTATGTGAAAAATCATTGTGAAAAGAAATAGACTGTTATAAAATAGTAGTAAAAGAGTATTTTGGATAATAGTAAGAAGAAAAAGTAGGAGAGATGGATAGAATGGATATGGATTTTTCATTTAGTGAATTAAATCAAAGTCAAAAAGTGCAACTGTATACAACTAGTATAAAACCAATGCTTAATGATTTAGCCCTTTTTTCTGATGGTTCTATCAGTTATCGTATCCCACAGGAACCTTCTATTGATGAAGATGTGCGTGTTCGTATACGGACAGAAAGAGAGAATGTGGAAACTGTTTTTCTTATTTATAAAAATGAAGGAATAGAACATAAAATCAAGGCATCAAAAGTGGAACACGATCGCCTCTTTGATTACTATGAAGCTGTGATTCCAAGGAGTGAACATCAGACAGAGTATTATTTTGAAATCCATGCAGGGATGGCAACTTGTTATTATAACCGTCGTGGTGTTATGGATGAGCCTATGGATTATTATAATTTTCGGATTTCCCCTGGTTATCATACTCCAGACTGGGCAAAAGGGGCTGTTATGTATCAGATCTATGTGGATCGATTTTATAATGGCGATAGTACCAATGATGTAGAAGATAGAGAGTATTTTTACATTGGAGATTATAGTGTAAGAGTAAAGGATTGGAACAAATATCCTGCCTCTATGGGAGTGCGTGAGTTTTATGGCGGAGATTTAAAAGGAGTTATGGAAAAGCTAGATTATTTAAAAGATCTTGGTATCGAAGTTTTATACCTAAATCCTATTTTTGTGTCTCCATCCAATCACAAATATGATATTCAAGACTATGATTATGTGGATCCTCATTATGGAGTCATTGTCACCGGAGAAGGAGAATGCCTTCCTGATTGGGAAAAAGACAATACAAAAGCGACAAAATATATTGCTCGTGTTACAAAAAAAGAAAACTTAGAGGCTAGTAATGCCTTTTTTATAAAGCTTGTAGAGGAAATTCATAAGCGAGGAATGAGAATTATTCTGGATGGTGTGTTCAATCACTGTGGTTCTTTTAATAAATGGCTTGATAGAGAGCGTATTTATGAGCGTCAAGAAGGTTATGAAAAAGGCGCTTATGTAGATGAACATAGCCCTTATCGAGATTTTTTCCAGTTTTTTAATGAGAATGCATGGCCATATAATTCTTCTTATGACGGATGGTGGGGACATGATACGTTGCCAAAGTTAAATTATGAAGCATCGGATATGCTTTATGAATATATTATGGATATTGCCAAAAAATGGGTATCCCCACCTTATAATGTAGATGGTTGGCGTCTTGATGTAGCCGCAGATCTTGGACATTCGGGAGAATTTAATCATAAGTTTTGGAGAGATTTTCGAAAGGCAGTAAAAGAGGCAAATCCTGATGCCCTTATATTAGCCGAGCATTATGGGGATGCAGCTTCTTGGTTACAAGGGGATCAATGGGATACTGTCATGAATTATGATGCGTTTATGGAGCCAGTTTCTTGGTTTTTAACAGGAATGGAAAAGCATAGTGATGAATATCGAGAAGATTTAAAAAATAACTATGATTCTTTTCAAGGGGCTATGACCCACCATATGTCAAGATTTCATACCCAATCATTGGAAGTGGCAATGAATGAGCTATCCAATCACGACCACTCTAGATTTTTGACGAGAACCAATGGAAGAGTTGGAAGAACGCAAACCGTTGGACCAGAATCTGCTAGTGATGGAATTCATAAAGGTATTTTTAAAGAGGCTGTTGTGATACAGATGACGTGGGTTGGAGCACCTACTATTTATTATGGGGATGAATCAGGAGTTTGTGGTTGGACAGATCCTGATAATCGTAGAACGTATCCATGGGGACAAGAGGATCAAGAATTAATTGCTTTTCACCGAGATATGATACGGATTCATAAATCGTCAAAGGCATGGAAACGAGGTTCTTTAAAGTTGCTTTATGGGGAGTATGGAGTTATTGTCTATAGCCGTTTTTTAGGAGAAGAAAAATATATCGTTATTATTAATAATCATTTTGAAGAAAAAGAGGTAAGCGTACCTGTTTGGCAGATTGGCGTTTTAGAAGAATACCAATTAGAGCGAATGATTGTAACAACAAAAGAGACTTATTCTATGGAAAAAGAGGTCTATGATGTTAATTCTGGTGAAGTAGTCATTAAAATGCTTCCAATTAGTGCCTGTATTTTAAAGGCAGAAAAGAAAAAGGGTAGAAAAGCAATATAAGTGATAGGCATTAATAATAAAAGTTATAGTAAACCTCCTTTTCGATCTGTTTTTACTTATAATAATTTCATGGTGTAAGAAAGAAAAAACCATCTGGATTTGTGTTCACAGACACTATAATCTTTATTACCATAAATTTTAGTATATTATAGTAAAAGAGCGAAGAAATATTGCGTGCTTTTTGTGTGTATGTTATGATGGTTATAAGATAAGGTGAGGTGAGTGTTTGATGGCAGTAACAATACAACAAATTGCTGATGCGGTAGGAGTATCAAGAGGAACCGTAGACAGGGCTTTAAATAATAGAGGAAGAATCAATCCAGAAATAGAGGAGAAAATTAAAAAAATAGCAAAAGAGATGGGATATGTAAAGAAAGAAAGGAGGAAGAGAAAACAAACCGATACAATTAAGATTGGAGTGATCACACAACTAGCAAATTCTCCTTTTATGGTGGAAGTAAATCGGGGAATTGCGCGTGCAAAAGATGAGATACAATATCGAGGAGTTGAAGTGATCTTAAAAGAAAGTAACTATGTTGATGAGGAAGAACAATTACAAGCAATACAAGAATTATTAGAATTAGGGATACAGGGACTAGCCATTATGCCTGTTGAATGTGAACGGGTGCGCATGAAATTAAATGAAGTCATAGAACAAGAAGGGATTCCTGTTGTAACATTTAATTCGGATATTGTGGGAACAAAGAGATGTTGTTTTGTAGGAATGGATAACCGAAAAAGCGGGCGAACAGCGGTTGGATTATTTGGCATGTTAATGAAAAGAAGTGGGAAAATTTTAGTGATCACTGGATATTTCAGTAATCATGTTGATAATCAGCGTGTCGATGGTTTTATAGAAGAAATGAAAAGTTCTTATCCACAAATGGAGATCGTAGGAGTGCATGGGAGTTTTGATGAAACACAAGAAGTTGAGAAGATTATAAAGAGAGTGCTTAAAGATACGGCAGGTATTGAAGGAATTCTTGTTGTTTCAGGAGGACAAACAGGAGTGAAAAAAGCTTTTGAATCGTTAAAGTTAGAGCAACGACCATATGTTATTATTTATGATCAAACACCTGAAAATGAACAATTATTAAGAGAGGATATTGTTGATTTTTTGATTGATCAAAATGGTTATATACAAGGATATCGTCCTCCACATATTTTAGCAGATATCCTATTAAAAGGAGAAAAAGTGGAAGAGGAATATTTATTTACAGATATTAATATTAAAACAAAGTACAATCTATAGAGAGTTTGAAATAAGAACTGGACAGCATTATTAGAAAATAGAATACGAAAGAGAATATCAAGAAAATATAACAAAGAATTGATATTCTTTTTTTTTGGTTAAAGGCATAGTCAAGCAGAAATGCCTGTGTATGATGTGGCCCACCAACGTGAGAAGTTAGAAAAGCTTTCTGCTCATTGTTTACATAAAGTGTGCTTTTGTTTGCGTGCTTTGCGTTCGAAAATGTGGACTATTGGTTGATTTGTCTGAAAATAGAGCGGTAAAATTGTGCAAAATATAAAAAATGCAAAACGACAAGCTAAAATGTTTGATATAATTGCGTGCATATGATAAAATAGTATAAAACAAACACGCAAAAGCACACATTGGAGGTGGCGGTTATGAAGTATATAGAATTTGACAAAGATAGAGAGTTTGATCTGCTCCTGTTAGGAAGGGTTGCAATTGATTTTAATCCAGCCTATAACGACCAAGTAAAGGAAGAATTTAAACCATTAAAAGATGTACATATGTTTGAAAAGTTTGTAGGTGGTTCTCCTGCTAACATTGCAGTAGGAGTGACAAAACATGGGTTAAAGGCTGGTTTCATTGGAAAAGTTTCTGATGATCAATTTGGAGATTAAGTCTTAGCATGACCGCCATACCCATGCAACAAGTAAAGTACCGGACAAGCCGCT